>JASFMY010000005.1:0-103325 GCA_050117315.1 Ignavibacteria bacterium | reverse complement strand
TTTTCTAATTAATAAGAACTTTTTTTGATAAATGCTCTTTTTGATGAAAAAACGAATAAACCTGTTCTGTGAAATTGGTAGTAATATGAGTTTAACCCGGATTATGCAATAGAATATTGTAATTATTTCCTAACCCATTAGAGGTAAAGGAGTTAATAATTTGTGAAGAATTACCATTTTCTGATGCTTTGCATTAGAGTATCATATTATCTAACAATGAGTTAAGAATATTCTAAATTACTAATGCATAATTCGGGGTAAATTGTCATATCGACGAACATTATTTTGTGAGGAGTTTGCCCGCCATCTTTTGGGTGGGATATCTTTAACATGGAGTTATCCAATAAACATGTATAAAGATTTCTCTCCGGAGGAGTCCTATGGACACTCACACAAAACGTTCCTTCGACAATCTTGGAGTTTACGATTCTTTATTGTTGACATAACACTAGCCTCCGGTATGAATAGTGTGTTGTGTAACTAATAATAGAATAAACCAACTTCCTCCAAGGAAGTTGGTTTATAAATAAGCGCAAGAGAAACACAACTTTTTCTTAAAGAATCCCTTTAGGGGAAAGTTGGGGAAAGGATGATTGGCATACACCTATAGGTCTTCCCGAAAAGGGATCCTTCGGATAGCCCCATTTAGAGTGCTTAAATGAGGCTTCACGTAAGTGATCCCCACCGGGAAAAGCCTATAGATTTCAGAATCTTAATAATCCCGTGGCTGAAGCCACGGGCTATTATTTAGTTATGCAACACACTCTGAATGCCGGAGCTATAAAACATTACATTCATTTTTAAGTTGAAGCTTATGCGAATCGCCGGGACACGCGATAACACTCTCATATACATGTTGCAAATTGGTTTTGGTATTTTGTTTTTTTAGAACTCACCTAAATCCTCTCTTAAAAAGAGAGGATTTTACGGCAAAATACCAAAACCAATTTGGCTTGTGTATACATTGTCATTCCCGAGTGCTTTTACCGGGAATCCATTCTCTTATAATCTGGATTCCCGCCTGCCTAGCCGGCAAGGCTGACTTTCGCGGGAATGACAAACATTGAATAATGCTAATGCCTTTAAGAAAGACTTCGCGATGATACCCCTACTTTGTTATGTTGTTAATTGTTTTCACTCAGTCATGTAATACATGCTTATTTATATATTCATCCAATTCATAAATAAAATCTTTTGTTATATAACCTGTTATGCCCAATTCTTTTGCGGCAGTTTTAAGTTTTTCATCATTATACTGCGTAACTATTATGATTTTCGCGTTCGGGTCTTTGTCTAAAATTTCGTGTGAAGCTGTTAAGCCGTTTTTCTTTTTCATATTGATATCCATTAAAACGATATCGGGGTGATGCCGGAAGTAAAGCTCAACAGAGTCGCTGCCGTCAGAGCATTCAATAAAATCATATTTACCTACAGAAAGAACCGATTTTATAACTTCGCGAATTTGCTGTGAATCGTCTGCAATAAGTATTTTCATCTAGTTACAAGGTTGGTTTTGCAATAACAAAATGTAGAGTTTGTTAGCCGGAAATGATATGAGTACCGGTACTCATTTTTAAAGGTGAGGGATTGGAAAACATGATTAACGTAGGTGACGCAAAGTTTGCGTCACCTACTACTTATAAACACCGAAGTATGTTACCTGTTGCCTGATGGAGTTGCTGATTTTTAGGGAGACGAACAACCTCACCCCCGGCCCCTCTCCTTCGCAAGGAGAGGGGAGTGAAGAAAGCCGGGATTGTGAATTTGAATATAAGGATTCAGCATTCTGAACCCTTACTAAAAAGTGATGATTTTATTTAGGAAAATTTTTATTTCAAGAGCAGCAGTTTTTTAGTTTGTGTAAAGTTATCACAGGTCAATTTATAGAAATAAATACCGCTTGAAAGATTGCTTCCGTCAAATTTTATTTCGTAGAAACCCGGCGCTTTTTGTTCATCGACAAGGGTTGCAACTTGCTGCCCGAGTGAGTTGTAGACTACCAACCTCACCCTCGCTCCCCCTCCTTGTGAAGAAGAGGGAAGTGCGAATTTTATAGTAGTTGTTGGATTAAACGGGTTAGGGTAGTTTTGGAATAATTCAAATTCCGCCGGCAGTGTTTGAGAGTTTATGAAAGAAACCTCTACGGTGTTAGAAAATTCGTAAGTTCCGTCAAAGTCAATTTGTTTTAATCTGTATTGATATACTCCTTCCCTTGCAGTTTTATCTATAAAGCTGTAACTCTTTGGTGAGTTGCTGTTGCCGTGACCGTTGACGAAAGCGATAGTTTTCCAACCACCCCCCAGCCCCCTTTCAAAGGAGGGGGTGCCGGAGGCGGGGGTGGTTCTTTCAATTTCAAAACCGTAACTATTTACTTCCGTTGCGGTTTCCCAATTAAGGATTACTTTATCATCAGAAAGGTTTGCGGTAAATGAGGTTAATTCAACCGGCAGCGGCGCGCTGTCGTCTGAATAAATGTATACTTTGCCGTTATTGACCGAGCCGGAATAATCCGCACCGATTATAATATCATCGTAACCGTCATTATTAACATCACCGGCGTAGGAAACCGAAACGCCGAAATGATCACCATTTCCCCCATCAATTGTAATATCCGCTGTATTATCCATATTTTCAGCGCCATAAAAAATATAAGCACGGCCGGTAGAACTGGAATATTCATCTGCCCCAACAATAACATCATCGTAACCGTCATAATTTATATCCCCGGCATAGGAAACCGAACAGCCAAAATAATCACCGGCATTTTCCCCATCAATTGTAACATCTGCCGCATTATCCATATTTTCAGCGCCATAAAAAATATAAGCACGGCCGGTAGAGCTGGAATATTCTTCTGTCCCAACAATAACATCATCGTAACCGTCATTATTAACATCTCCTGCGTAAGAAACCGAACGGCCAAAATAATCATTAGAGTTCTCTCCATCAATTGTAACATCCGCAGTATTATCCATATTTTCACCGCCATAAAAGATATAAGCACGGCCGATATAGGTGGAGTAATAATCTGCCCCTATAATAACATCATCGTAACCGTCATTATTAACATCTCCTGCGTAAGAAACCGAACAGCCAAAATTATCAGTAGCATCAATGATAACATCCGCAGTATTATCCATATTTTCACCGCCGTAAAAAATATAAGAACGGCCTCTATAGTTGGAATATCCATATGCCCCGACAATAACATCATCGTAACCGTCATCATTAACATCCCCGGCAGAGGAAACCGAATAGGCGAAATAATCATAAGAATTTTCCCCTGTAATAATAACATCAGCATCTGCAACATTAATGGTTGAAGATAAATTGCTATTCCCGCAAAAAATATAAGCACGGCCGGTTCTATTGGAATATTCATATACCCCGACAATAACATCATAGTAACCGTCATCATTAACATCCCCGGCGGAGGAAACCGAAAAACCAAATTCGTCATCTTCATTTTCCCCGGTAATAATAACATCGGCTGTATTATCCATACTTGAACCACCGTAGAAAATGTAAGCACGGCCGGTATTGTTGGAATATCCAGGCGCTCCGACAATAATATCATCAATATTATCACCATTAACATCCCCGGCATAGGCAACGGAATAGCCAAAAGAATTATCCCCGCCTTTCCCTGCAAGGCTAATATCCGGAGTGTTATCCATACTTGAACTTCCGTAATAAATATATGCCTGACCGCAATGACCGAAATTTCCTCGTGCCCCAACAATAACATCATCTATATCATCGCCGTTTATATCTCCCGCGTAAGAAACCGAACAACCAAAGTATATTTCATCTTCTCCGCTGTTGATAATAACATCCGCGGAAGAAGCAGTAATTGTAGAATCTAAACTGCCCCCGTAATAGATACATGCCCGGCCATCACTGTAATTATAGTAGCGTTCTCCAACAATAATATCGTCTATATCGTCACCATTAACATCCCCGGCATAAGAGACTGAATAAGCAAACTCATAATATTCATTTTCACCTGTGATGATAACATCCGCGGAAGAAGCAGAAATTGTAGGGTCTAAATTGCCCCCGTAAAAAACATATGCCCGGCCGGTAGCGTGGGAATATTCTCTAGTTCCGATGATAATATCATCTATATCATCATCATTAACATCCCCGGCATAAGAAACCGCAAGACCAAAATAATTACCTTCATTTTCACCGGTGATAATAACATTAGCGGAAGAAGCGGCAATTGTAGAGTCTAAATTACCCCCGTAAAAAATATAAGCACAGCCGGTACCGCTGGAATATACGGGTGTTCCAATAATAAAATCATTTTTGTTATCACCGTTAACATCCCCGGCGCAAGAAACCGAATAACCAAAACAATCACCGTCAGTTTCCCCGGTAATAATAACATTAGCGGAAGAAGCAGCAATTGTAGAATTTAAGCTGCCCCCGTAAAAAATATAAGTACAGCCGGGACCATCGCCGTTGGAATAATAATTTGCCCCAACAATAATATCATCAATATTATCGTTATTTACATCACCGATACTAGCGATTGAGCTGCCAAAATAATCATATTCGTTTTCCCCGGTAATAATAACATCAGCATCAGCAGCATCAATATTGTAAGATAAAGTACTGCTCCCATAAAAAATATAAACACGGCCGGTAGAGCTGGAATAGTATTGCGCTCCAACAATAACATCATCTATATTATCATTATTTACATCACCGGCAGAAGAAACCGACCAGCCAAAATGCTCACCTGTATCTTCTCTTGTTATAATAACATCCGGAGTACCATCCATAGCTGCCCCGCCATAAAAAATATAAGCCCGTGTGGTCCAAAGAGAATATGAATGTGCTCCAACAATAATATCACCTATCCCGTCCCCATTAACATCACCGGCAGAGGCGACTGAGCAGCCGAAAAAATCTGCGATCCCATTAGTATTATTTACTTCTATAAAACTTTGTACTAATTGTTGTGCAAATATTACCCGGTTTGCCGGTATTAAAAATGTTATAACTAATAATAGTATTAAAAAAGAAAGCCTTTTCATTTTTCTGTTCCTTCATTATTTATTTTATAATATATATTCAGTTCCAAATATGGTTCTCTTGCCGGTTCACCATTATTCATTTTTTTTGCTGTTTGTTTTATTTTTTTGCCCCATTCTGCTATTAAGCCTTTGCCTTTTATATAAAGGAGGCTGCTTTTAATAGTTACGGCATCGGGTAATATTAAACCTTGTTCGCCGTAATTTATTTTCGTGTCTTGTTGTATTGTAAGCTCGTATAAGTAAAACTCTTCTTGAACACCTTCTATTTGTATCTTTCCTTTCTTCAATAGTTTTATAATTGATTTGGTATTTAATTCCTCTCCAAATTCTTTCTTTTGCTGATTCTACTTCATCATTTGGGAAAAAGCGGTATCAATTTTTGTATCAGCAGAGGGAAGTATTATAAGCGGGGGATTGAATTTAGTATATTGGTTTTCTTCATTATCGTAAGCATAACCGGCAAGAAATACTTTCCCGTTTTCAAAACGGAAATGTTCTTTTACATTTTTATTGCTGTTGTAAATAACCTCTTGATCTACTTGACCGAATATTTTTTCGTATTCACCGGACTGGGGTGTTTTGTAAAATATTGTATCTGTTTTGGTTATGAGAGAATCATCGAATGTGTTAAGAGAATAAACACCATTGAGTTTTGTAAGTATTTTATTCGTATCGCTTATTTCAAGATGATAAGTATTGGTTTGAAGAATAGAACCGTTTGGAGTTCTAAATGAGTTTAAGCCGGTTTTTTGATTACAGTTAACAAATAATAAAGAGGCGGATAAGAAAAATAATATATGTCGTATTACCTGGGCGGAAGAAAAGTATATCTGCATCTAGTGTCCTGAAAGATGATTATAATAAATAATTAAATTAGAGTTAAGGGAGGGAAGTTGATATAGGTACCGGTACTCATTTTTAAAGGCGGGAAAATGTCGTTTACTGAATTTGTAGTGGCAATTCATGCTTACCCGCCTTTGGCGGGAGTTGTCACTACGTACTTATAAACACGAAGTGCCCGAGTGAGTTGCTGATTTTTAGGGAGACAAACGACCTCACCCCCGGCCCCTCTCCTTGTGAAGGAGACGGGAGTGAAGAGAGCCGGGATTGTGAATTTGAATGCAAGGATTCAGCATTCTGAACCCTTACTAAAAAGTGATGATTTTATTTAGGAAAATATTTATTTCAATAGCAGCAGTTTTTTAGTTTGTGTAAAGTTATCACAGGTTAATTTATAGAAATAAATACCGCTTGAAAGATTGCTTCCGTCAAATTTTATTTCGTAGAATCCCGGCGCTTTTTGTTCATCCACAAGGGTTGCAACTTGCTGCCCGAGTGAGTTGTAGACTACTAACCTCACCCTCGCTCCCCCTTGTGAAGAAGAGGGAAGTGCGAATTTTATAGTAGTTGTTGGATTAAACGGGTTAGGGTAGTTTTGGAATAATTGATAGTTTTCAATAACATTACTACCCTCGTCCTTAATTCCAGTAATCTCCAAGGTTATTTCTTGACCGTTTTTAGTTTCTCCATCGTTAACTTTATATTCAGTTTTTATTGTTGTTCCTGTAGGAATTGAATCATCACAACCTTTCAGCGCAATTTTACCTAACTCAAATTCTTGATTGACTAATTGAGCAGAACAGAATGAAAATTGTGTTTTACCTGGAGAAATTTCTGCTGCATTTATATAAAATCCTTCATCTTCTTTAAGATTAGTAGAAAAATTTTGAAATGTAATTTGTTCCGGATCATATTCTACAAATAGATTAAATGAACGAACATTTTCAGCTTTATTAATCTCGATTGGCAATAATATTAAATTATCACTTGGGTATTCAACAGTTGGAATAGAAACTGACGATGAGGTTGCCGGTAACAGTGCTGTACCGGTTGACCAGCTACCTAGTCCAATATACAATGCGATTGCAGTAGCATCATTCAGAGTAACGGAACCGTCTAAATCGGCATCGGCATTTATTTTTGCCTGTGCTGAAAGAGCAGTGCCCAAATAGAGATGATTTGTAATAACTGTTATATCCTCTGCATCAACTTTGAAATCCATCGATGCATCTCCACGTAAGGTAGACTCTCCTGATGGAGCTGTATACGTTATGGTACCGCTATTAATTTCTGTTACTATTGAGCTGGTATAATTGAGTTTCCACTCGGAAATATTGCCGTATACTTCGGTAGAACCGGGATTTTGATCAGCAACGGTAAAATTAATTTGAAACATCAAGCCGTCTTCAGCAATTGGAGTGTATCCGCTTAAGATAAAATCAATTTCTCCGGGTATTGTAGAATAACCGGTACAAGACCAGTTTGAAGAATTCAATATACCAGCACTCCCGGAAGAGGCAGAATTAAAACTTAATTTACTATTATCATACCTCAGTTTACCGCTTAGTGTATATGGTTCAATTGATGTTTCAGTGCCTAATTGAAGATTAACAGGTACTGTAACCATGGCACCATTAAATGTGGTTTCCGAACCAATTGTAAAAATTACTTCTCCTATATTAGGCGGATTTGGATCATTATTGGTATCATCGTCTAATTGCAGCATAGCTATATGAGAATCATTATAAGTAAATGAACTACCAAAATCCATTTCAATAGTTCCTAACCACCTATGGCCATTATGGTCAATACCAATTGCTTGCACTACACCCTCTGGTATATCAGAATTTGTTGAAGTATAAAAAATTGAATCAGTATCACTGAAATAGTATAACTTGGAAGTGAATTGATAATTGCCTGATCCATCCATTGACATGCATAAGCTGCTAAATAATAAATTTTGGTTATTATCAAATTGAATTTTTCCTAATATTTCTATAGATATTGAAATGCCTGCAACAGTGCTTATGGTTGGAGAGTATACTTCGCTCCACTGACTTCCGTCAAACTTTTGAAGTAGAGATGTTCCAGTAATACTTCCGTCTGAATCATACGACGATACAAATAAATCTCCATTGCTGTCAAATTCCAGATCAAAAACACTGTTTCCGGATAAATCACAATTACTGGTCTTATATACTTCCCAACTGCTGCCATCGTATTTAATAATTCCATTAGCCTGATCACCTAACGCCAGTGCATAAATTAAATCGGAAACACCGGTAGCTAACCACATATTTCCATTATTATCAAATTCAATATCAGTTACATAAGATAGAGCAGTAACCGTTGAGTTGTCTGTAACTTCCCAGTTATTAGTTCCATCAAATTTTGAAATATGATAAACGATATCACTAGTAGTAGCTAAAGGATGTTCATTACTAGAAGCAACCCAAATATCACCATTATGATCAGTTTCAACATGAGAAATCCATAGTGACGGTAAATCTGAATTATCCAGATCGTAAACCGTCCAGTTTGTACCATCAAATTTTACTAATCCCCCAGTTTCTTCTAATGTCGATTCATTAACTGTAGGCCATGTACCAATCCAAATATTACCGGAGGAATCAATACAAACTGATGATATATAGTTAGATGGTAAAGGTGAATTTGTAGTATCGTATATATTCCAATCTGTTCCGTCATATTTCAATAATCCACTTGAATATTCATAGGGATTACTATTACTAAATTCACCCGTTGCAGCCCATATATTATTATCACTATCTTCAGCAAATTCATTTACTTTTTTACAAGTTTCAGCAATTGTCCCGGTAAATAATTCCCAGTCACCTTCCGGTTTAATTATTGTAAATGGTTCACTTATTGCAGATTTTGTTACTGTAGTTGATGGCTCATTGTAATATTCTAGAGTCACTTTTAACTTACATTGATCCGTAACTTCTGCCGGAATTGTAAACTCAATACCAAAGCTGTAACTATTTAATTTATCAGCTTTTATCCAAGTTGCTCCATCATCAATAGTATATTCTGTATACCAGTCTGCAATTGACGGAATAATGGGCGATATTATTATATCAGTTGGAAGTGTTATAATTGGATTAATTTTTTCACCAACAAGAAACGTGTCTGTTTGTGTTGGATAAACAATTGAAAAATCTGTTGTTAATGATAATTGATAATTATTCAAAAATACATCTGTTAAAGCAGTTCCTGAAACTTGAGTTTCTTTAAGATTATTTGAATAATTTTTTAATAAGTTTTGGCAGAAAGATGTTGTTGTAAAAACTGTTAACAAAATCAGTAAACATTTTCGGAATAGCATATAACCTCCGGATGCTAATTTCTTTCAATTATTATTTAGTTTTATTAACTCACCTTACGCAGGGAATTCTTACTCTTAATCCTAATCATACTCTAAAAAAAGATAAAGAAGATTATGATTAAGATTAGGATTATGATTAATACAATACAATTTGCGTAACGTGACTTATTAATATAAAAAGTAAAAGCCGCATCTGCAATCTTTACTCCTAAATTAATTCTTAAAAAAAAGATGATTGGCAAGCTATTATGGCTGAACCAACTACTAGTAAAAATAACGTTATGTATACTTGTTGCAAATTGGTTTTGGTATTTTGTTTTTATTTAAAACTCACCTAAATCCTCCCCGCCTCCCAAAGTCTCGTACGGCGGGCAGGTCTTAAAAAGAGAGGACTTTATGGCAAAATCCCAAAACCAATTTGGCTTGTGTATATATAGCATAAAATAATTTTGACATTTTTTTTGATTCCTAATTTTTAAGTTAATAACAAATTGCTCGGTATTGCTTGTTAAATTATTTAAGCAATACTAATTTTTTAGAGTCAACGAACTTGCCTGATTCTATTCTATATATATAAATACCGGATGTAACTTTTTGTCCAACATTATTTTCTCCATTCCATTGAACATTATAAACACCCGCTGTTTGTTCTTTTGATACGAGAGTTTTTACTTCTTGTCCTAATAAATTATAAATCCTTAATGAAACTAATCCAGTTTCCGGCATTGAATATTGTATAGCTGTTGTTGGATTAAACGGGTTAGGGTAGTTTTGGAATAATTCAAATTCAGCCGGCAGTGTTTGAGAGTTTATGAAAGAAATCTCTACGGTGTTAGAAAATTCGAATGACCCGTCAAAGTCAATTTGTTTTAGCCTGTATTGATATTTACCTTCTGTAACGGTTTTATCTGTAAAGTTGTAAGACTTAGGCGAGTTGCTGTTGCCGTGACCGTTTATGAAAGCGAGGGTTTCCCACACCCCCCTTGTCTCCGACATTCCCCCCTCGAGGGGGGATTGAAGGGGGGTGTTACGTTCTATTTCAAAACCGTAATTATTTACTTCCGTTGCAGTCTGCCAGTTAAGAACAACACAATTTTGCTGGTCGTTGAGTTTGTCGAAACGAGCGGTAAATGAGGTTAATTCTACGGGCATTGGGGCGTTGTTGTCTGAATAAATGTATGTTTGGCCGTTAAGCGGATAATTGGGAGCCCCGATTATAATATCATCGTAACCGTCATTATTAACATCCCCGGCGTAGGAAACAGAATTGCCAAACTTATCATCTCCATTTTCCCCGGTAATTACAATATTTGCCGAAGAAGAACTGATGGATGAGGATAAACTACTACTCCCGTGAAAAATATAAGCACGGCCGGGAGCGTAATATCCGATTGTCCCAACGATAAAATCATCGTAACTATCATTATTAATATTCCCGGCGTAGGAAACAGAATAGCCGAATTGATTACTTGTATTTATTCCGGTAATCTTAACATCTGCCGTATATATACTTGAACCGCCGTAAAAAATATAAGCACGGCCATTCTCGTAGTTATATTCGGGTGCTCCAACAATAACATCATCTATATTATCACCATTAACATCCCCGGCGTAGGAAACAGACCAGCCAAAATGATCACCGTCATTTTCCCCGGTAATGGTTACATTCGCCGAAGAAGCATCAAAGTTTCCGGATAAACTATTGCTTCCGTAAAAAATATAAGCACGGCCTCTCTCGTAGTAATATTTGTATTCTCCTATAATAACATCATCGTAATTATCATTATTAATATTGCCGGCGTAGGAAACAGAATGGCCGAAATAATAATATGTACTTCTCCCGGTAATAATGACATCCGCTGTATCATCCATACTTGAACCGCCGTAAAAAATATAAGCACGCCCGGTATAGTTGGAATATCCTTCCGCCCCGACAATAACATCATCTATATTATCACCGTTAACATCACCAGCCGAAGAAACCGAACAACCAAAGTAATCATCTCTATTTTCCCCGCTAATGATAACATCTGCAGAAGAAGCAGGATAACTTCCTGATAAACTGCTGCCGCCGTAAAAAATAAAAGCACGGCCTCTATTGTGGTCATATCCGTATGCTCCAACTATAACATCATCGTAACTATCATTATTAACATTCCCGGCATAGGAAACCGAATGGCCAAAATAAAATTCTGAACTTCCTCCGGTAATAGTAACATCCGCTGTATTATCCATATTTGAACCACCGTAAAAAATATAAGCACGCCCGGTATAGCCGGAATATCCTTCTGCCCCGACAATAACATCATCTATATTATCACCGTTAACATCCCCGGCCGAAGAAACAGAACAACCAAAAGAATTACCATAACTTGACGGTTCAACGATAACATCCGCGCTATCGGCATCAATACCAGAAGATAAACTGCCACCGTAAAACACATAAGCACGACCTGTACCGCTTGAATAATATGATGCCCCGACAATAACATCATCAATATTATCACCATTAACATCCCCGGCGTGGGAAACCGATATGCCAAAAGAATTACTTCCGTTTTCCGAGGCAATGATAACATCCGCATCATCAGCATTCATGCTGGAAGATAAACTGCTATCCCCGAAAAAAATATAGACACGTCCTCTATTGTTGGCATGTCCGTATGCCCCGATAATAAAATCATCTTTACCGTCATTATTAACATCTCCGGCAGTGGAAACCGACCAGCCAAAGTAATCCCCTTCACTCTCCCCGGTAATAATAACATCCCCTGTATTATCCATGCTTGAGCCGCCATAAAAAATATAAGCGCAGCCAGTGGAGTTTTTATATTCGTATGCCGCAACAATAACATCATCGTAACCGTCACCATTAACATCCCCGGCTGAGGAAAGCGACCGGCCAAATCTCTGTTCACCCCCGCTTATATTTCCTTCTATAAAACTTTGGACTAATTGCTGGGAAAGTATCACCCGGTTTGCCGGTATTAAAAAAATTATAATTAATAATAGAGTTGTAAAAGAAAGCCTTTTCATTATTCTGTTTTTTCTTTATTTATTTTGTAATATTTATTCAGTTCCAAATAAGGTTCTCTTGTCGGTTCACCTTTATTTGCTTTTCCGGTTGTTTGTTTTATTCTTATACACCATTCAGCTATTAAACCTCTATCTTTTAGATAGAGTAGATTGCTTTTAAGCGTAATTGCATCCGGTAATATTAAACCTTGTTCTCCGTAATTTATTTTTGTGTCCTGCTGTATGGTTAGCTCATACAGGTAAAACTCTTCTTGAACGTTTTCTATTTGTAACTTTCCTCGCTTTATCAGTTTTACTGAGGATTTTGTATTTAACCCGCCTTCAAAAATTTTCTTTCGCGGATTCCATTTCATCATAAGTGAAAAGGTTGTATCAATTATTGTATCCGCATGGGGAAGTATGATAAGCGGGGGATTAAATTTATTGTATTGCTTTTCATCATTATCGTAAACATAACCTGCGAGAAATACCTTCTCGCTTTCAAAACGGTAAAGTTCTTTTACATTTTTATTGCTGTTGTAAATAACTGTTTGGTCAACTTTACCAAATAATTTTTCGTATTCACCGGGGTTAGGGATTTTGTGAAATATAGTGTCTGTTTTGGTTATGAGAGAATCGTCGAATGTGTTAAGAGAATAAAGGTCATTAAGTTTTGTAAGTATTTTGTTCGTGTCGCTTAATTCGAGTTGATAAGTTTTTGCTTCAAGAACGGAACCGTTGAGAGTTCTAAGAGAGTTTGTTTCTTGTGTACAATTAATAAATATTAAAGAAGCAGATAAAAAATATAATATATGCCGTATTATTATAGTGAAAGAAAAGTAAAACCTCATCCGTTGCCTTTTAAGATAGTTTTGTCTAATTAAAAATTAGAGCAATCGCAGGATAATTGATATAGGTACCGGTACTCATTTTTAAAGGTGTGTGATTGGGAAAACATGTTTATAAAGGTGACGCAAACTTTGCGTCACCTACAGTTATATCAATAGCCTATGTTTAATTGCAAATTTTACTATGGCATTATTGCCGGAAAGGTTGAGCTTTGCGCAGATGTTTGCACGGTGGTTGTCGATGGTTCTGATACTGCAGAAAAGTTGATCGGCAATTTCGCGGCTTGTTTTTGCTTCGCCTATAAGCTTTAATATTTCACGTTCTTTTTTTGTAAGCTGTTGAATTTTTAATAAATCCAGATCATGCTCTTTAACGGCGGATGGGATTTTAAAATTGTTCAATGTTTTGCTGATGTATTTTTCGTTATTCAAAACAGATGCAATTGCATTATTAATTTCATCCATTGCGTCGTCTTTTAAAAGATAAGCAGAAGCGCCTGAACGGAATGCAGCATTAATGATATCTTCTTCTTTATGCATTGTTAAAAAAATGATTTTAACTTCGGGGAGTGTTTGATACAATTCGTTAGCGACAATCAAACCGCTTTTTGAATTTATTGAAATATCGAGCAATATAATTTCCGGCAGTATTTTTTTTGTCAATTCAATCGCCTCTTCACCGTCGTCTGTTTCTCCAATTATTTCGGCGCTTTCCAAAAAATTAATGGCAAATTTTAAACCAGTTCTAAAAACCGGATGGTCGTCAACAATTAATATTTTTATTTTCTTTTCGGTCATATTTTTATTGAGATAAAAATTTCAGTTCCTTTGTTTGGTTCTGAATTTATTTTCAGATTACCGTTTAATAAATTCGCTCTCTCTGCAATACCGTTGAGCCCTAATCCTGTTGATTGATTTACAACACTATTAGTATCGAAACCTTTACCGTTATCTTTAATTGATATTATTATCATGTCCTTTTCTTTTGAAATATTTATTTCAACTTTATCCGCTTCAGAGTGTTTTGATATATTGTTAAGCGACTCCTGGATAATCCTGTATAAATGAATTTCATTTTCCTGTTCTAAATTTCCATCAATATTGTCAACGCCGTACGTAAAGTTTATTGGTATTGATTCTTCAAACTTGCTTATTAATGATTTCAACGCCTGTGTAAGTCCAAGGTTTTCAAGCTGAACAGGGTGGAGGGTTTTTGAAATATCCCTTACTTCTTCAATAGCCCGTGAAGTTGAATTTAAAATTGATTTAAAATATTTATCGTTTTCAACAACGTTTATTTTGTTCTTTTTCCCGAAGCTGATTAGATTTTTAACAACGAGAAGATCCTGTCCAACCGAATCATGCAACTCGAGGGAAATTCTTTTACACTGTTCTTCCTGCACGTTTAAAAGTTTTTGGGTGAATTTACGACGGGTTTCCTTTTCCCGTTTTACGGCATTCAAAGCACGCTGCTGCGCGAGTTCTTTCTGTTCGCGCGCTTTTTTAAATTCATAAAATAATACAAGGGTAAGCATTAAAACGAGAATTGCGCTGCCAATGTGTACAAGTATGGGCGAGTAAGTCCCGGCAGTTTCGGAATAAATTAATAATTCAAGGATACCGCAAGCGAAGCTAAATACAAATCCGATAACAATAAGTCTTGTTTGAAAATTACCCTTGCTTGCGCTCAATATCATTACGGTAAAACCGAAAATACAGATTACAAAAAGTATTACCAAATAATAGTTGAAAAGATATGCGAAACTGCTGCCCGGAATTATCTCTATTATTAAACTAACAATCAAGTATAATACATTTAACTGCCAGAGTCTGCGGATAATTTTTTTATATTTATTGTCAATTATCCGTTCGACAATATAGAACGGTCCAATTGCAAATGAGTAAACTGAGATGGTATCAATAAAATAAATAAGGATACCTAAGCATTAATTGAAGAAATGGTGAATTGCTTCCTGTCCATATCCCAAGTGGCAGAAGGAAAATTGATAGTCCTAAAAACAGTTTACTGCTCTTAAAAAATAAGTGAGTGAATAATAAAATTAATCCCGCTGAAAGATAAATTACAGTAAATAGCATTTCATCAAGATTTTTGAAGTATAAATCTTTGAAAATAACTTTACCTTCTCCGAGTATTATGGGTTTATAAAATCCAATACTATGAGTATTGGAGTAAATTCTGAAAGTAAGTAGTTTACCCTGGAAATTATCCGGCAGCGGTATTAAGTGAACTGTATGTCCGAATGGGATTGATTTACCCGACAGATCAAAATTACCGAATTGGTAAATTAGTTTGTTATCAAGATAAACTTGAAATATCTGTTGAATATCACCGGTATAAATTGAGGGATCAATCAAATTTTTATCGGGCAGAACCGTACGTATCCAAAGGGTATTGTTTTTTTTATCACGCGGAATTTCGTTTACTGATTTGATATTGGTCCAGCCGGGTGAGTCAAGACCGTTACTTAACCAGGTTAAATTTTTGTTAGAATCACAGGGTGATTTGCCGTACCTGAATTGCCAGTTGCTTTGCATTTTAATAATAGAGTCGCTGATATTTAGATGTTTCTCTCCATTATTAATGCAAGAAACGATTACTAAAGATATTGATAATAGGAATGTTTTATAGGCAATACGAACGGTCATCTGTTTTCTATTATAAAATTCCAAAAGATTTATTAAATAAGATTTCAATAATGGGAAGATTATTAATATTTATTGAGACGTCTGAAAAATTCATAACGTCATTCCACCGGAAACGGGAATCTTCTGTTACTCTTGTAGATTCCTGCTTTCGTGGGAACGACATTTAACAAGATAACTTTTTTCAGAAGTTTCTATTGATAATCTAAAGAAAATTTTTTTGAGAAAGAATCAGAATGTTATCTCAATCACAAGAGGTGATTGAGTTGTAGGTGACGCAAAATTTGCGTCACCTACAACTCAATTTATCCGGTAGAGATTATTCAAAAGCCTTTTTAACTAGCCCTTCCTGAGTCCTTTGATGCTCTTTGTTTGTGCCGGTAGCGGGTGAGGACATTTCTTTTCTGCCCGTATATTTGATCTCGAGATTTGAAGGGAGTGTATCTTTTAGGTTCATGTAAATAAAATTCCATGCGCCCATGTTTTGCGGTTCTTCCTGCACCCATTTTATAGATTCAGCTTTTGGATATGATGATATGGTTTGATTTAATTTTTCTATTTTAAGCGGGTAGTACTGTTCAATTCTTACAATTGCAGTATCATTTATATTTTCAATATTCCTGAATTTAACAAGGTCGTAATAAACTTTGCCGGAAGTTAAAATAATTTTTTTAACTTCTTCTTTGCTAATGTTATCATCGATGATTTCGGAAAAAGAAACGTCTGTAAAGTCTTTTATCTCGGATCTTGCATCCGGCAATCTCAATAAACTTTTCGGAGTCAAAATAATCAACGGTTTTTCATCTTTGCTCCAAACCTGTCTTCTTAACAAATGAAAGTATTGAGCCGGAGTTGTAGGATTGCATACATAAATATTATCTTCCGCACAGAGGGTTAAAAATCTTTCAAGCCTTGCACTGCTGTGCTCGGGTCCCTGTCCTTCCTGTCCGTGGGGAAGAAGCAGAACAATGTTATTCGGCAAATCCCACTTAGCTTTTGATGCAACAATAAAGTTATCAATAATAACCTGTGCGCTGTTAGCAAAATCGCCGAACTGCGCTTCCCATAAAACCAGTGCAAGCGGATCCGCCGCGCTGTACCCGAATTCAAATCCCATTACCGCCGCTTCGGAAAGCAAACTGTCAAGCGGTTCTATCAAAGCTTGATTATTGTCGATGTTATTATGAATTACATAGTCCCTGCCGTCGTTCATATCGTTAAGAATTAAATGCCTTTGGCTGAAAGTACCGCGTGCGCTGTCCTGCCCGCTTAGCCTGACGGGTATACCTTCCAGTAACAATGAACCGAAAGCGAGCGCTTCGCCGAAAGCCCAGTCAATTCTTGCGTTGCCCGTCAGCAGTTCCTTACGTTTTTCAATATGCTTTTTCAGTTTGGGATTTAAATGAAAATCATCGGGAAATTTTGTAATTCCTTTTACGATCTTTCTTAAGATTTCAATATCAACACCGGTACTTTTACCTGTTCTAAACTTGCCGACTTCTTCAACCCGGTAAGCCAACGGTCTGTCGGGATAAAACTTTTTCGTAACCTTATTTGATTTTTTTAATTGCTCATCCAGCGTTTTATAAATTTCATCATCAAGTTTTTTTATTTCTTGTTCCGAAAATATATTTTCTTTTATAGTTTTTTCCTGGTAAATCTGTTTAACGGATTTTTGTGATTTTATCTTTTTATACATCACGGGCTGTGTATAAGCCGGGTCGTCTCCTTCGTTGTGGCCGTGTCTCCTGTAACCGAACAAATCAATAACAATATCTTTGTTGAATTTTTGGCGGTAGGAAAGCGCAACCTGCGAAGCCCAAACAGCGGCTTCGGGGTCGTCGCCGTTAACGTGAATTATCGGCGCTTGCACCATCTTGGCAACATCGGTTGCATAAGGTGAAGATCGTGCGTCTTCCGGCCCGGTTGTAAAACCAATCTGGTTGTTTATTATTATGTGAATTGTTCCGCCTGTCCTGTAACCCTTAAGCTGCGATAGGTTGAGCGTCTCCGCTACAACGCCCTGGCCAGCAAAGGCAGCATCGCCGTGAATTAAAAGAGGAATTATTTTGCCTCTTGCCGTATCGTTTTTCCTGGTCTGCTTGGCGCGTACAATTCCTTCAACAACAGGGTTAACCCATTCCAGGTGGCTCGGGTTTGAAGCAACCGAAACACGGATTTCCTTTCCGTCAATTGTTTTATAAATGCCGGTTGCGCCCAGGTGATATTTTACATCGCCCGAACCCTGGCGCGATTCAATATCGACAATCTCTTCAAACTCGGAAAACAAAATGTCGTAAGGTTTGCCGATAATGTTTGATAAAACGTTCAGCCTGCCGCGGTGAGCCATGCCGAGAAATACTTCTTCAACTCCTTCGCCCGTAGCCCGGCATAAAATATGATCCAGCACCGGGATTAAAGTTTCCGATCCTTCGAGTGAAAATCTTTTGTGGCCTATAAACCTTGAGTGCAGAAAATGCTCAAACCCCTCTGCTATAACCAGTTTTTCCATTATTCTTTTTTTCCATTCAACGGAAAATTCAGGCGTATTGCGTACCGGCTCCATAATCTGCTGGAGCCATGCTTTCTCGGCTGGGTTCTGAATATGCATATATTCGGCGCCGATTTTTCCGCAATAAGTTTGGTGGAGAATTTTAAGTATCTCTCTCAAAGTCGCAGTTTTTGTACCGGCTAATGTACCGGTTAGAAATTCCCTGTCGTAATCCCATATTGTGAATCCGTAAGTAGCGGGATCTAATTCTTCGTGATACTGTGCTTCCGTTGAAAGGGGATTGAGGTTGGCAATTAAATGGCCTCTAACTCTAAACATATTTATCAACTGGAGAATGATAGCCTGTTTCTCAATATCTTCGCGGCTGTTAAAACCAAGGCTTGAACCTTTGTTGCTTGTATCAACATTCCAGTCAACAGGTCTTTGCGGGATTTTTAAATCCTCAAAAATCTTTTCATAAAATCCTTCTTCGCCCAGCAGCAAATTGTCAATGTATCTTAAAAATTCACCCGATTCCGCTCCTTGAATAATACGGTGATCATAAGTGCTTGTAATATTCATTACTTTCCCTACACCCAGAGAGGCGAGTGCGGATTGATTCATAGCTTTAAATTCTGCAGGGTACTCTATAACACCTGCGGCAATTATACAGCCTTGCCCGTTCATTAAACGGGGAGTGGAAGATACAGTCCCGATTCCGCCCGGATTTGTTAATGAAATTGTTGTGCCTAGAAAATCGTCCGGTTCAATTTTGCCTTGTCGTGCTCTCGCAATTAATGCGTTATAGGCATTATAAAATTCGGAGAAATTCATCTTACCTGCTTTTTTGATATTAGGCACCATTAAATTTCTTGAACCGTCTTTACGGGTTAAATCTATTGCTATACCGAAATTGATGTAAGGTTTTTTTATCAAGTTCGGTTTGCCGTCAACATAACCGAATGAATAATTCATCTGGGGGAATTTTTTGATCGCTTGAATTAATGCAAAAGCAACCAAATGCGTAAACGACACTTTCCCGCCGCCGTTGTATCTTTTTAAATACTGATTAATAATTTTTCTATTCTCTTCCAAAAGTTTAACCGAAACAGTTCTTAACGAAGTAGCAGTTGGAATGGTTAAACTATTATCCATGTTTTCAATTATTCTTGCACCAACGCCTGTGATAACTACGGGTTCATCCTCCCGGGAAATTTGGTATGAATCAGCAGAGGCAGGCTTTTTAATACTTTTAATATTGGCTGATCTCGACTTTGTCTTAATTTGGTTTTGAGATTTACCGCTGCCGTTTGTTAGTTCATCAAAATAATTTTTCCAGTAACCTGAAATTGAATCTTTATCTTGAAAATATTTTTCAAGTAAATCCGCGGCAAAACCGTAGTTATAACCGAAGTGATCAAATAACTCTTTTTTATATTTTTGTACCGGTTCCGATTCCATTTTTTCCACTCAATTAACAATTGCAAAACAAATAATTCAAAAAAAACGTTCATGCAAATTAAGATGAATTAAAACAATATAAAACATCTTATTTGAATAATTATTGGTATTAACAACTAATTTTATGAAAAATTATTCAAATAAGGGAACTAACAGTACTTAACACTAAATTAAAAATTGCATCCCAATATATTTTTTTATAGTTTCGCAGAAATTTAAACTAAAGGAAATACCATGAAAGCAGAGTGTCCTGTATGCGGTGCGGAAATTGAATTGCCGGGAGATGCCGTAGTAGGTGAATTACTAGAATGTCCCGAATGCGGTGCGGAGCTTGAAATAGTTAGCTTGGATCCTCCTACGCTTGCTGAAGCTCCCCAAGAAGAAGAAGACTGGGGTCAATAAGTTGATCTGGGTTCTTGACGCTACATTAAGAGAAGGAGAACAAACTCCGGGTGTTTATTTTGATAAACACATTAAGCTTGAAATTGCGAACCTGCTTAACGATATAGGAATTGATATTATTGAAGCAGGCCACCCGATTGTTACGTCGGAAATTTATGACGCCGTTAGAACAATTGCCGGTAAAGGTTTTAACTCGGTTATAGGTGCCCATTCACGCTCGGTTAAAAAAGACGTAGAAGCAGCGCTTGAATGCGGCGTTGATTTTCTGGGGATTTTCTATTGCGTTTCGGACGAAAGATTAAACGGTGTATTTCGAAAAGATTTGAACCAGGCAATTGAACAAATTTCCGAAGTTATAAGTTATGCGAAATCACAAAAGCCGGATTTACAGATTAGATATACGCCGGAAGATACGGTGCGTTCAAGTTTTGAAAATGTTGTAAAAGCTGCTGTCGGCGCAGTAAAAGCAGGTGCCGATATAATCAGCATTGCGGATACTACAGGTTTTATGGTCCCGGGGTCTCAGAACAATTTTTATGATTTTGTAACCAGGCTAAAATCCGCATTAAAAGAAAACGGTTGTGAACCAAAAATAGCGGTTCATTGCCATAACGATAGGGGATTAGCACTTGCAAATGCATTGGACGGCATAAGAGCAGGTGCCGACATTGTTGATGCGACCGTACTTAGTTTAGGTGAAAGAGCCGGTATTGTTGATCTGGCCGAATTATTGGTCTTGTTGAATACAAGCTTTAACCAGGCTAATTACAATTTAACAAAGCTGCCCGAGTTATATAATTTTGTAAGTAAGCATTGCGGAATCCCCGTAGCAAAGAATTATCCTATTGTTGGTGAAAATGCTTTTACACATTGTGCGGGCGTACATACTCACGCCGCTGCAAAGAACCCTATGCACTATGAAAGTTTAAATCCCGAACTGGTTAATAGGCAAAGAAAATTTTCGCTTGACCACATGTCGGGGATTGCTTCAATTAAGTATGCATTAAAGATATTGAATATTGCTGATTTACTTCCCGAAGAAGAAATTCAAGTACTGGATGAAGTTAAAAAAATAGGCCAGCGCGGAAGAACTGTTGAACTATCCGAAGTTCCGCTAGTTGTTGAAAGTATAAAACATTCTAAACATTTCTATAAAAAGACCAAGTGATTTTCGGATCACTCTGGTTTTGTTTAATCCCATATTAAATAATAATTAGAGGTATAAAATGAGAATAGGTATGCTGCATTCGTTAATTAGAAAAGATGAAAAACTTTTGATACAGGAATTCAAGAAGAAAAGCGATGTTGATCTTGAATTAATTGACGACCGAAAACTTAAATTTAATTTGGGAAAAGATAAATATAAGTACGACGCTGTTGTTGAAAGATGTATAAATCACTCACGTGCATTTCACTCAATAAGATTGTTTGAAAGTATGGGAATTAAGTGTGTCAACAATACACAAGTTGCAACTATATGCGGTGATAAACTTCTAACATCTGTCGCACTTGAAGAACATAAAGTGCCGCAGCCTGAAATTAGAGTGGCTTTTACTGAAGAGTCTGCAATTGAAGCTATTGAAGAAATGGGCTACCCGGTTGTACTCAAGCCTGCAGTGGGGTCATGGGGAAGGCTCCTTTCAAAGGTAAACGACAGGGATGCTGCAGAGTCTATACTTGAACATAAAACGGTTCTCGGTACATATCACCACTCAATTTTTTATATTCAAAAATACATTGAGAAAAAGGGAAGAGATATTAGAAGCTTTGTTGTTGGAGACAAATGCATCGCTGCAATTTATCGTGAATCCGAACACTGGATAACCAATACGGCAAGAGGCGGAAAAGCATATAAATGTGAAGTAACAAAAGAAATAAACGATTTATCGGTTGCGGCTGCTAAAGCCGTGGGCGGCGGAGTTGTTGCGTGCGACTTGTTCGAAACAGAAGATGGTTTTCAGGTTAATGAAGTAAACTATACTATGGAATTTAAGAACAGTATTGATACAACAGGCGTAAATATCCCCGAAGAAATTGCAAATTATGTAATTAAAGTTGCGGAGGGAAGTAATGGATAAAGTGAGAGTCTCTGTTGTAGGAGCTTCAGGATATACGGGCGGCGAGTTAATCCGGTTATTGTTGTTTCATCCCAATGTTGAAATTAAACAGGTAACTTCCGAAAGCTGGGTTGGTAAATTTGTTTATAAAGTTCATCCGAATTTAAGAAAGAATACAGATATTAAATTTTCATCAATTACTGAACTGGAGGAATGTGATCTGCTGTTTCTGTGTCTTCCGCACGGCAGCAGTATGAGCAAAATAAATAATCTAAAAAAACTCGCACCGAAAATCATTGATTTAAGTGCGGACTTCAGGTTGAACGATCCTGAGCTTTACCGGCAGTGGTACAAAGGAACTCATACAAATGTAGAGTTAATGAAAGAGTTTGTTTACGGCATTCCCGAATTACACCGTGAAGAAATGAAAACCGCAAATTATATTTCAAGCGCGGGATGTAATGCAACGGCTTCAATTTTAGGATTGTACCCGTTGGTTAAAAATAATTTGATTGATAAAAAGAATATCATTATTGAAGTTAAAGTCGGTTCAAGTGAAGGGGGCAATAAATCGTCGGATTCATCGCATCACCCGGAAAGAAGCGGGGCTGTGCGTTCTTATCAACCCACCGGACATAGGCACACAGCAGAGATTTTGCAGGAGCTTAATTTCGGTGAAGAGTTGAATGTTAACCTATCTGCAACGTCAATTGATATGGTACGCGGGGTACTTGCAACTATTCATGTTTTCTTAAATGATAATCTCGAAGAAAAAGATATCTGGAAAGTTTACAGGAAAGAATACGGCAACGAACCCTTTATAAGAATTGTAAAAGAACGGGAAGGGAATTACCGTTATCCCGAACCGAAGCTGTTAATTGCCACTAACTATTGTGACATCGGGTTTAAGAAGGATGAATATTCAAACAGACTGGTTGTTATTTCGTCGATTGATAATTTAATGAAAGGTGCGGCGGGCCAGGCTTTGCAGGCATTTAACATAATGCACGGCTTTAATGAAACAACGGGACTTGAGTTTCCCGGTTTACATCCAATTTAAAAGAGGAATAGAACGCGGATCATTATGATTTTAAATCTTAATAGATCATAATAATCATAAAAATCTGCGTTCCATTAATAAAAATGTGCAGATTACTTTACATAAGATCAAAAGAAGAATTCGAAATAAAACATTACCTGGAAAAATTTGCTGAGATTTCAAAGAACAGTAAAGAATATCAAGGGCACGGCTGGGGTTGTGCTTACCTGGTAAATAACGAATGGAAATATTATAAAAACATTAATCCCGTTTGGGAAGATGATTTTTCAAAATTCGGCATGACAACATTGTTGGTCGCCCATGCACGCAGTGCTTTCCAGGATAAAGATATTGTAGTTGAAAATAACATGCCTTTTTACGACGACAAGTATATTTTCATATTTAACGGTGAATTAAGGGGAGTACGTATAAAAGAAGAAGGCAGAATAGGTGCGGAAAAGATTTTCAACTTTATCAAAAAGTTTGATAAAGACGACGCAGAAAGCATGCTTGCGAAAGGTGTCGAACAAATTAAAAAGAGAACGAAATACTTACGCGCAATGAATATCATTTTGGCGGATAAAAATAATGCATACGTATCTTCGGATTTCTCGGAAGACCCGGATTACTTTACAATGCATTCAAAAAATGAAAACGGCAAAATAATAATTTGTTCCGATCCGTTTAAAAATGAAAGCGGATGGGAAAAAATTGAGAATAGTTCTGTAAGAAAAATATAAGTCATTGGTAGTCACTTGTAGTCATTCATTGTGCTTTTACGACAAGTGACTACAAATGACCATAAATGACAATAAACGAAAGGGAATAAGAAATATGTTTATTATCAAAATCGGCGGCGGAGAAAAAATTAACATTGAAGCAATTATTAAAGATTTATCTGTGCTAAACGGAAAATTTATTATTGTTCACGGAGCGAATGCATTCAGGGACAGCCTGGCGGAGAAACTGAACAAACCGAAGAAAACATTAACATCGGTTAAAGGCTACTCATCCGTGTTCACCGACGAAGATGCAATTGATGTAATGATGATGGCTTATTCCGGTTATAAAAATAAAAGGATAGTTGAACTCTGTCAGCGTAACGGGATCAACGCAGTCGGATTAACGGGCATTGACGGAAGAGCAGTACAGGGCGAAAGGAATAAAGGTATAAGGATTAGGGAAAACAACAAGTTAAAAATTGTCCGTGACTTTTCCGGCAAGCCGAGATCAATAAACGCTGATCTATTAAAACTGCTTTTAGAAAATGGATTTACACCCGTTTTAACTGTGCCCATTATTGATGAAAACGGATATGCAATCAATTCTGAGAACGATGATATAGTTGCAGTTTTACAAAAGGAATTACAAGCAGAGAAGATTATACAGTTTATTGAAGCTCCCGGGTACCTTGAGAATAAAGATGATGCGGACTCGGTGGTTAAAAAAATGTCGAAAGCCGAACTTGAACAAAGAGAAGCCCAGGTTGACGGAAGAATGAAAAGAAAAATATTAGCATTGCGTAAATTATTTGAACACGGCGAAACTACCGTCATTATTGCCGACGGCAGAATTGATAATCCTGTAACAAATGCACTTAACGGAGGAGGTACAATAATACAATGATAAACTTTATGGAATTACAGCAGCAGTATGAATTTGATGTTTATCCCAAAAGGGAAGTAACAATTGTAAAAGGCAAGGGCGCAAAAGTCTGGGATGATAAAGGCAATGAATACATTGATTGTGTAGCGGGAATAAGCGTTGCAAACGTTGGGCACTCGAATGATTCGGTTGTTAAAGCTATAACCAAACAGGCTGAAACACTGATTACATGTCCGGGAATTTTTTACAATGATACAAAAGCAAAGTTCTTGGAAAAACTAATTTCAATTACTCCCAAAAGTTTAACAAAAGCATTTATCTGCAACTCCGGTGCCGAAGCCATTGAAGCAGCAATCAAATTCGCCCGTTATACAACAAAGAAAACCGAAATCATTACCGCGATGAAAGGCTTTCACGGGCGTACATACGGGGGAATGACGGCAACAGCAAAAAAAGAATATAAAGAACCGTTTGCACCTTTATTGCCGGGCTTTGTTCACGTACCGTATAATAACTTTGTAAAATTAGAAAATGCAGTGAACGAAAATACCGCGGCCATAATTCTCGAACTAATCCAAGGCGAAGGCGGCATCAACATTGCAAAAGAAGATTATGTGCAGAAAGTAAGAAACCTTTGCAATGAAAAAGGGATTCTATTTATAGTTGATGAAATACAAACAGGCTTTTGCAGAACAGGTAAAATGTTTGCAAGTGAGCATTATAACGTTGAGCCGGACATCATGTGCGTTGCAAAATCAATGGGCGGTGGCGTGCCGGTTGGGGCTACTGTTTGTTCAGATAAAATTGAAGTACCGAAAGGTAAGCACGGCTCAACATTCGGCGGTAATCCGTTAGCCTGCGCTGCATCAATTGCTTCAATTGATTTTATGATAGAAAACAATCTTGCGGAAAGATCAGTTGAACTGGGTGAATATTTTGTAAATAAATTAAAAGAGCACGACCTTGCGAAAGTAAGAGAAATAAGAAACAAAGGTTTAATGGTCGGGATCGAATTAAAAGAAAAAGTTCAGCCGTATATTTTGAAATTAATGGAAGAAAGAGTTCTATGTTTGCCTGCCGGACCAATTGTAATGAGACTTCTTCCGCCGTTAACAATTGAAAAAGAAGAACTGGATTTTGTAGTTGAGAAACTTGTAAAAGTTTTGTAGGACAGATTGCTAGCAATCTGTCCTACTAACCGTCAAGTGCTGTAAATTATACGTTAGGTGATAACTCTCGGTAATAGAAGTTGATACAGGTTATGTTGGTGTAGAGTTGACTGATTTAATATAAAAAGGTCTCGTCGAGAAGTGCCTGTCCGCCATTATTTTAAGGCAGGGTTCTCTATGAGCAGGAATACAAATGATCATTAGAATACATCAACCATCTATATTTCTTTTTGAGTATATCAAATATTACTGGATATTAGAAAATACTTCGACTGAATATACTGAATTAGTATTTCCAACCGGAGAAATTCAAATATTATTTCATTGCCAAAATCCATTTATAGAAAATAAATCAAATGGAGAAATTGTTCGTCAGCCTAGTTTCTTAGTATGCGGTCAAAAAACAATTTATAGTAACATTAAGAGTTCTGTTCCTTCGTATTCAATTGGTGTGGTTTTCTACCCGTATTCAGCATCACTATTTTTTCCTTTTTCTCTGGATGAGATAAATGATTATTCTATAAAAATATTCGATATTTTTAAGGATTGGTCAGAGTATGAAGATAATTTCTTTAGTTCAACTGATGCTGTACAACGAATAAGAATAATTGAGAAATTTTTGTTAAAAAAAATCATTAATCGTAACTACCAACAATATGAGCTGGTTAAATCCTGTATTAACGAAATAACTAAGGCCAAAGGCACACTGCCACTTAATAATATCTATAGTCATTATAATGTTTCTGAGAAAACAATCCAGCGTTTGTTTAAACAATATGTAGGTATAACACCCAAAATGTTTTCAGAATATATTAGAATTGGCAATACAGTTGAATTAGTAAAAAGCAAAATGAATAGCACTGAGGTATCGTATGAAGCAGGATACTACGACCAGTCTCATTGTATAAAAAAATTAAAAACATATACCGGTTGTACACCTATAGAACTCATAAAAAAATGTGATAATAGTGATGTCGTTTTTATACAATCAAATTAAACTTATCTATGGTAAAATGCCTCGCTCATTTATTAAAATTATTTCTGAGGTAATATATGAACGACTTAACACAAAAAGCACTTACTTATCTTAATGAATTATGTGTAAATATTGCTGAACGTCCGGTAGGCAGTAAAGGTAATATTATTGCAACACGGTTTTTGAAAACGAATTAAGCCGGCTGGGTTGGATTACAGAGATGCCATCGTTTGATGCAATTGATTGGGAAGAGAGTGGTGCTACCTTGCAAATTGATGGAATCAACTACGAAGTGTTTGTCAGCCCCTATTCTCTTGGTTGTAACGTAATTGCTGATATTGTAGCCGTATCAAGTATTCAAGAACTTGAAAAGTGCGAAGCAAAATCCAAAATAATTTTTCTACACGGTAGTATTGCAAAAGAACAACTTATGCCTAAAAATTTTGTTTTTTATAACCCTGCCGAACATCAAAAAATAATTACTTTTCTTGAAAAGAGTGAAGCACAGGCAATAATTTGTGCTACCGGAAGAAACGCTGGATTAGCCGGTGGAGTTTATCCATTTCCTTTAATTGAAGACGGGGATTTCGATATACCTTCTGTTTATATGATAGAAGAAGTAGGAGAAAAAATTATTGCTAATAACGGTAAAAAAGCCAGCTTAAAGTCCATATCAAAACGAATTCCGGCAAAGGCTTATAATGTGTTAGCACGCAAAGGAAATAATGATTCAAAGAGAATCGTAATTACTGCACATATAGATGCAAAAAAGGGGACTCCCGGTGCTCTAGACAATGCCAGTGGCGTTATTGTTCTTTTGCTTTTAGCAGATTTATTGAAAAATTATACTAATAACGTATTAATAGAAATAGTGGCATTAAATGGTGAAGATTATTATGGGGTCCCCGGCCAAATGAATTACATTGCTGCAAATAAAAATAGGTTTGGTAATATTACGTTAAACATCAATATTGATGGTGCCGGGTATAAGGAAGGTAAATCTGCAATTTCTTTTTATAATGTTCCAATCAGTATAAAAGAAAAAATTTATTCGATTATGGAGAAATATGACGGAATAAAAGAGGGTGGACAATGGCCGCAGAGTGACCATAGCATATTCGTTCAATACGGCAGACCTGCAATTGCCGTATCATCCGAATGGTTTATAGAAAATATAAATTCTCAGAAAATAACACACACAGAAAAAGATGTACCTAGTTTAATAGACTGTTCAAAACTGGTTGAAATATCTCAAGCATTGGCAAAGATAGTTTTTGAAATATCAGATTTATAGAAGTTATTCCGAATGGAAAAAGATTTTGCGGAAATAACAATTTAAATTAGCGGAATGGCAAAAGATTTCAAGAATTGGCTGCCGCATTGATGGAATGACAAAAAATTTCACAAAATGAAGATTGCAGCCGTAGAACGACGATTTACATTCATTGCCAGCCGATGACCATTCCTCGGCTGTTTTCTATTGCAGTTCTACAAACATAATTCTTATTTTAATCCATTATATCGTTTATCATGAGAGATATTAAAAAATACGGGGGATATACTGGATGAATTAGAAAAAGAGAGATCAGATTATTTTAATAACTTCATCAGCAACAATATTGAAAATCAGAAAAGGCAATTCTGGATGTATCGATTTGATGATGTGGTTATAAGGAATGATAAGATGTTTTGTCCAAAAAGAATTTTGCCGATCAACTCGGATTAATTTTCTTAATCGCTTCTTCACTAAATCCGGTAATCTCTACAATCTCGTTATTATCATCAATAAAAACAAAACTTTATGAGCCTGAAGAGTTGGAGTACTTGTAAACAAAAGTTTATGGAGTGACTTTTCGGCGGGGAAGGCTTAAACAAACGTTTATGGTTCCACTCATCGGTGAAGGAAGCTTTAAACAAATGTTTATGACCAAAATCTGCTTTTTGACCGGTTAATAGTAAATATACTTGTTGCAAATTGTTTTTGGGATTTTGTTTTTGTTTAAAACTCACCTAAATCCTCTCTTAAAAAGAGAGGACTTTATGGCAAAATCCCAAAACCAATTTGGTTTGTGTATAATTACCGGCAAATTCGATATTCCTAAAGTATTTAATCATGTTCTTTGCCCTATTGAACCGGTTATTTCCCTATTTTAGAACAGGATCTGTGAATCGGATAGGTTATGTCTATTTATTATTGCTTGAAAACGGTTGGAATTTGAATTAAAACTCTTTTTTTACCTACGCAGAGATAGAGATTTCTCCTTGGACAGTCATACAAAACGTTCTTTTGAAATGTCACAAATGTGACAGATTGCTAGCAATCTGTCCTACTTACCATTCAATTTGATCAGCAAGATTAATTATCCGCCAGCCTTCACATTTAAAGTCATTTGTAAATAATACAAATCCCAAATTTTTATCGGTATGTACTTTTATTATTGTATAAAATCCGAATCCTCCACCTTCGTGTTGTAATATTTTGCCGCCTTCTTCAAATACTTGCCAGCCGATTCCTTGGCGAATATAATAGTCGGGATTATTTTCTTTTGCATTTATATGATCTTCTGTTGTCATGTAATGGATTGATTCTTCAGAAAGAATTCTGCTTCCATTTGTTTTTCCGCCGTTTAAATAAGTTATAACAAATTTCGCAGCATCTGTTGCAGTACCTATTAAACCTGTTGGAGGTGTTTGATCTGTATAAATTCTTTTAAACCACAAATGATCACCTGAAATTTCACGCACATAAGAACCGGCAATAAAAGGAACGAGTGGTGTCCATAAATCAAAAAGAGGGTGGCTTCCGGCTGCTTCGTTTTCTTTTAAACTATCTGCATATAAAAAAGCAGTATGATTCATACCCAAAGGTAGAAGAATATTTTCTCTTATATAATTTTCATAGGATTGATTAGTAACATTTTCTATTATTGCACCCAATACCATATAACCAATATTTGTATAGGATGTATAACTACCCGGCTCAAATTGAAGTTCTGAAAACTCCGGCAATACAGTTTTTAGAAATTTTGTTTGATTAAAAGGTTTATCATTTTCATGGTGTATCCAGCTCATTACATTAAAACCAGGATCGGGTAAACCGGAGCTATGATTTAATAAATGTTTGATTGTAATTATATCACAGTTTTCCGAAGGATATTTAACATCAAAAAAGGATAAGTGTTTTATTACCGGATCATTTACGGATAGTAAATTCTTTTCCTGTAACTGCAGAATTGCAGCAGCAGTTATAATCTTGGTGCACGACCACCAATGATATATACTATTGGATGAAGCCCTTATATTGTTTGGTTTATCAGCCCAACCAAATCCTTTGTTATAAATTATGCTATCGTTTTTTACAACAACCAGAGTCATTCCAGGCGGGATACCAAATTCCACAAGTTCATTTATGTATGCTTCAAGTTCACCAATACTATTTACTTTTTCGGGAGATTTAGGCACTTTGGGCCAAACTATGATTAAAAGTATGATTAAAACGGATAATACTATTAATACTCTGTGCCATTTTTTTAATCTCAAAAATTTGTTTGATTCCAAATTAAGTAACCTCCAAAAATTTTATTGATTCTTTATATCCTTTCTGCCAGCCGAGGCCCACTCCTTGGCTGATTTATGTGTTTTAATTCCACAAATATAATACTTATAGTTATCTCTCATCAACGTTTAATTGTAGATCAGATTGCCAGCAATCTAATCTACTAACAAACCGGAAGCATAGTTTTGACGATGTAGTAAAAAGAAGTAAATTGTTTATCTAGAGCTAACTCTGCGATAGGAGTTTAGCAAATTATATTGGAACTTAGTTCATGAAAATAATATAATTATTAGAGATTTTGTCGAAACGGCTTTTTTTTACTAAAATCTTCTTTTTCATTAGATAAATAATGTAACATTGGAATAAAAACTCACATCTAACAACAAAACGGGTTAAAGCGGGGTAATTTGGAAAATATTCTTATTGAAAAAGTAAAGAATGGTAATACAGGAGCATTTAAAAAATTATACGATAATAATGTTAAGCCTTTATACAGGTTTTTAATGCAATTCGACAACGATAAAGATATTGTCGAAGACTGGGTCCAACTTACTTTTATAAAAGCATATAAAAATATTTCCCAGTTCGAATATAAATCGAAATTTTCTACATGGCTGTTCCGCATCGGTATAAATGAGATGAAAACCGATTATAGAAACCCCAAAAAGCAAAAGACTATTTCCATTGATAATTTTGATTGCGAGAGTTCATTAATAAAAGAGGAAAATTTTGAATGGCATATTGATATGAAGTGGCTGCTGGAGGAGCTTGATGAAAATAAAAAAGCAATCTTCATCCTTTTTGAAGTTGAAGGTTATTCCCATGCGGAGATTGCGGAGATACTAGACATAAGCGAAGCAGCTTCACGGACATCATTGAGCAGGACAAAACAGTACTTAAAAAAGAGATGGCAAAAGGAGATGCATATAAATGATTAACATGAACGAATTTTATAAGAAAAGCGACTCGCCGGATTTCAAAACAAGGCTCAGAATGTGGAATTCCGTCAGGAGAGAAATAAGGAAAGAAAAACAATCGTATTATGGGTTAGATTTTAGAAGCTTCTCTCTCGGCATGGCAGCCGCCGTAATTTTGTTTTTTTCATTCATCGGGATAAGAAGTACAGTCCTGAACTTTATCGAAAGTAAAAGACCTCTGGACGAAAGAATCAACCGTGTTTACGATGAAACAATTGATAAACTTGAAAATAAATTACCCATGGTTTTATCCGGTAAGAAAAAATCCGTAAATGTAGACGATTTGATAGAGGTGCAGCTAGAAGGGCTTGAGTCTATTAACGATGCAATTGTAGACTTAAAATTAAATCAAGATTCGTATAACCAATCGCCGGTAAAGCAAAGACGGTTAAGAGAATTATATAAAATGAAACTGGAAATTATAAATGCAATTATTGCTATAGAGGAGAACGAAAGATGAAAGCGTTAAAATTTATGATATTGTTTATTCAGGTAAGTGTGATGCTTTATGCTGCGGGGCATAAAAATATTAAGAAAAGTTTCAGCATTGAGCCGGGGAAACTTATTGAAATAGAAACAGTATCCGGGCTTGATATAAATGTTAAATCGTGGGATAAGGACGAAGTGTATTTTGATCTCCGGCTTAAGGTTACTTCCAGCGATGAGGAACTGGAAGCCGAGTACGTAGAATATTTCGATATTATTGAAAAGCATAGAAATTCAAAATTGGTGATAAAATTTGATGAAGAGGAAGTTGACGGCGGCTGGTCGTTTTGGGATATTTTCAGGGGGAGATTTTATTTTGATTTCTCAAAAGAGATTAAAGGCAATATCTATGTGCCCCGTGCAAACCCGTTAAAAGCAGATTTTAAATACAGCATTATCCGGCTTGATGATATGCTGGGTGAAATAAATTTAATAGGCAGAAGCAATGAACTTTACTTAAATAATTGCGGCAATATTTTTGCAATCGAAAATGATTACGGTGATAACTTTATTTTAAATTCGGGAGGAGAATTAAATTTAAATTCGAGAAGCGGTAATGTTACTGTTGATAATTTTGAAGGTCCGATAAAAATAATAGCCGATTATTCTAAGATAGATGTGCGCAAAGTAAAAGGAATACTCGATGTTAAAACACGCAGCGCTAATGTTAATGTTGAAGATATTGATTCCGATTTGAAGATGTCGGCTGATTATTCCGACGTTATAATAAAAAACATAAACGGTTTTGCGGATTTAAAAAACCGCAGCGGTAAATTCGATGTTACAAATGTAAAAGGAATTAGAATTGATGCGCCGTATACAACCTGCAATATCAACGGTGTTTCGGGAATAAAAGGGAAGGACATTGAAATCTCGGACAGGTCCGGGCATATATCTATAGAAAAAGCTACGGGTAATGTTGTTATAGATGACAGTTATTCCGATATTACGCTAAAATCTATTGATGGTAACGTTAATTTAACTTCCAGGAGTTCAACAGTAATAGGCAGTGATATAAAAGGTAATTGGGAATCGGGAACAAATTATTGCACAATTCAACTGGAAAAATTTAGTGGAAAAGAGATTGTTATTACAAATAGGAGTGACCCCGTTATAATAGGAATATTAAGAGTTCCCGAATTAGTAGATATTGAAAATGATTTTGGGAATATTGAATTTGCACTACCGGGAAGTTATAACGGTGAAATTAATTTATATGTCTCTCACGGTGAGATCAAATCCGGGTTTCCTATCAAAATAAAGAAAGGAACCAACTCTTCAAAAGTGAATGAAAAATTAGGGAACGGTAATTCTAAGATTATTCTTAGAGCTGACCATGGAAGTATTTACTTAGAAAAAAATTAAATTTCAAAAAGTTGCTTTTACATATAGATTAGATTTTTGCCTGCCGAGATTCCCACATCGGCTGATAAATGTGGCTTAATTCCGAAATCAAAATGTTTGTATTGACTTATCATCAATACTTAATTGTAGATCGGATTGCCAGCAATCTGACCTACAAACAAAATATCTTAAAAGTATATTATAGTGATTATGCAAAGCCTCCTTATAACAAAGGATGTGGTGAAATTATTGATGCCGTTGATAAAATTATAAATAACAACAATACACCCCAATCTTTATTGAACGAAGCGATGAAAACAAGAAACAAGTTGGAAGCAGGTTGTAACGTGCCTATTACACCATAACTATTTAAATCCTAAAAAGCCGCCTGCATAATGAGCGGCTTTTTGTGTTGGTTTTGTTTGCAGCGATATTATTATAGACACCAAAAGGCTCCTTTTCCCCATTTGCAACATGGGCATTTCCAATCATCCGGTAGTTCACTGAAAGGTGTGCCTGGTGGAATTCCGTTGTCGGGATCGCCTTCTCTTTCGTCATATATATATCCGCATATCAGACACATACATAAAACAGTATAATCCTCTGAATATGTGGTGTTTGAATTTTTATGATTAGCTAAGGTGGGGAAATATTTTTCCAATATTTCTACGCGTTCCAATATATAGGCGTTTCTTTTCTCCGTCGTTATATCAAACATATCAAAGCCTTCACAATTCTTACGCAATTCTTCAAAGACTGCATGATAAACTGAAACATTATTCTTTTTTGCATCTAACAAAAGAGTCTGTCCAAAGGCAAGTTTTTCGATATTCTGTTTAACTTCGGTTCCTGAAATCTCTTTGGAAGCACTAGTTTGATTCTCAGTAATGGCTGATGAATTTTCATCAGAATTACAAGCAATAAAATAAAAAGCAACAATTCCCATTAGAAGAAGAGAAAACACAATTTTTGTTTTCATATCATGACTCCATATTTTATTTTTGTTAAAGATGAGCATAAGCTCCTACCTTTATTAATTATCATATACGAAAGCCATTTTTCATACACACAGATAGAAAAACTCCAATCATAGAGAAGTTCTTCTACGGCAGTATTATGAACTGAAATGTTATTCTCCTTTGCTTCAAGCAAAAGGTTTTGTCCAAAGATAAGTTTTGTGAGAGGACTAATTTGATTTTCAGTACTGTTCAGTGAATTTTCATTGGAATTACAGATGACGAAATAAAAAGCAATAATTCCAATTAGAAGAATAGGAAAAGCATTTTTTGTTTTCATAATGTCCTTCCTTATAAGAAAAAGATAGACACATCTGTTAAGTAAAATGTGTAATTTAAAGCATGAAGTCAATATGAATATATAATTTTATAATTATTTTTAACTAAAAAATTAGTACTCAAAAACAAAAGGTCTTAGGCATACAAATTTGTGATCTATAGTGAAGGGTTATGGAGGTTTATGCCTAATACAAATCCAAAAGATACACACTCTCCGAAATAATTTTGGGAAAAAAATTACTCAGGCACTAGAAGATGGAGCTTGTTTCTAATAAAAATTCCTTTTTCGGCAAAGTTGATGCCGGAGAATTTAACTGCTTAAAAATCGAGATTTATGTTGATTCAAAAGAGGGAACTGATGTAACAAAGATTAAATTGTGATTAGTACAGATTTAAGACAAAATGAATTTTATTCCGGTACGTGCACCAAAAAATACTCTTTAGCGGTCTCACCAATTTGAATGGCCTGTTCCTGGGTCATATGCAAATCTGTTTCTTCCTCGTCTTCTGCACCCGCTTCAATTATTGCAAGATCTGCATCTTTTGATTTTTCCACCAAAGTTTCGCAATAAGCAGTGTCGCCGCCGTAACAAATTGATTTCCCGTCATAAATGAATTTAAAGCCTAACGAAGGAATGTATTCAATTTTGCCTTCATTATTTACTTCACTGTGCTTTACTTTGAAAGGCTCAATCTTTAACGAATTACACATCAATGTAACAGGTTCATCAATTTCAATTAATTTAATCTGGTATGTCAATTCGTGCGAATAAACCTGCTGGAAAGCATTGTGAATGGAAATAATTTCCAAGCATCCTTTCGGGTAATAAATGTTAAGCGGTTTCTTTTTTTTCATTACGGATAAATAAGTAAGATAAGACCATAACCCGCCTACATGATCGTGATGCCCGTGGCTTATAAAAACGTCATTAATATCTAGTATTTTTTTAGGCCCTATTTCTTTTGTTAGATATCCTAAGATTCCGTCACCGGGATCAATTACAAATTTGTCATTTTTTGTAGTTAGTAAAATCCCCGTAGCAAGATTGGGAATAGAGGTGAAGATTTTTATAAAAAAATCGTCTTTCTGCCAGATCAAAGGATATTTGGGAATATATTTTTTCAATTTAATTCCTGATTCTTAACATTTATGCTCGTCACAATCTTTGTTGTTACATTTACCGAAAATATTAAACGAATAACCGGTATTTTCAAAACCTAACTCTTCGGAAATTTCTTTAACAAGTTTTTCTACATTAGGATTTGAGAATTCTTTTATTTTACCGCAACTGGTACAAATCAGATGGTCATGATTTTTACGGTTAAAGTTTGATTCGTACCTTGTTTTGTTTTCTCCGAAATGCCGCTTTGCTAATAATTCACATTGTGCCAATAGTTCGATTGTATTATAAACAGTTGCTCTCGAAATATTTGAATCATCGTTCTTCATTGCTATGTATAACTCATCAGCGCCAAAGTGGCCTTTTTGATCTAAAGCATAATCCAATACTTCAAATCGTTCCGGGGTAATCCTATGTTTTTCATGTTTGAGAAAACTTTTAAATTCTTCGTGTGCTTTTGGATATTTCAAGTCAATTAATCTTTTATTTGGATTTAATCTCTATAAAAATATTGAAATAATATCCTATTTCCAAAAAAATCATAATGTCCTATTTTAGATGAGGTAAATTATCCGAAAAAAGCATATTTTTTCATTTCGTTTTTATGGGTTTTTAAATATTTCAGGTTTGTTATAAATTGTGAAACTTTATCATTATCAAAGGAGTTATTATGTCGAGTTCATTCGAAATAATAGAATTAGTTGGTACATCCACATCCTGCTCATGCGAAGCGGTTAAAGATGTTGTTAAAAAAGCAAATGAAGAAAAACCGGTATCCTGGTTTGAAGTGATAGAAGAAAGAGGAAGAGTTACTTCGGAAGGCGAAGTAGAATTTCAAGTAAAAGTAAAAATAGGAAGAAAAATATAAAGGAGATAAATATGGCATTAAAAGTCGGTGATGTCGCACCTGATTTCAAACTAAAAAACCATAACCTTGAAGAGGTTTCTTTAAGCAGTTTCAAAGGAGAAACAAATGTTGTAATTTTGTTTTTTCCTTTTGTGAATACTTCTGTTTGTGAAAAGGAATTATGTACAACAAGGGATGGTTTATCACATTACAATTCTTTAGGCGCCCAAGTATTGGCAATTAGCGTAGACAGTCCGTTTGCACAAAAGCTATGGGTGGAAAAATTTAATTTTAACTTTCCCTTATTAAGTGACTTTAACAAAGAAGTTGCTGCAAAATACGATGCAATGTATGAAGTATTTGTCCCGGGCAAACTGGACTTAAACGGCGTAGCAAAAAGATCGGCTTTTGTTGTTGATAAAGAGGGAATTATTAGGTATGCTGAGGTCCTTGAAAATCCCGGTGATGAGCCGAATTATGAAGCTATTAAAGAAGCGTTAAAAAACTTAGCCTAACTTTTTAAAACTCCTTTGAAAAAAACATCCAAAGGAGTTTTGTTATTCAAATTTTCAAAAGGATATAAAATGCTACAAGAAGGGAAAAAAGCTCCGGCAATTACATTATCGGACGGAGACGGGAACAAGGTTTCATTAAAAGATCATGCCGGTAAAAATGTTGTTTTATATTTTTACCCGAAAGATAACACCTCCGGATGTACTGCAGAAGCTTGTGATTTTAGAGACGCCATACCGGATTTTGACAAACTGGATGCAGTTATTCTCGGCATAAGCCCTGATTCCGTAAAATCTCACAAGAAATTTAGCGATAAATTTGAATTACCCTTTAAGCTTCTGGCAGACGAAGAGAAAAAAGTAGTTGAAAAATATGGCGTTTGGAAAGAAAAAAGTATGTACGGCAGAAAATATATGGGAGTTGAAAGAACAACTTTTGTAATTGATAAAAACGGAAAGATTGCAAAGATATTTCCCAAAGTAAAAGTTAAAGGCCACGTAGAAGAAGTAAGAAAAATTTTAGAAGAGTTAAACTAAGAAAATGGTATATGTTACTAGAAGAGAAGTATTCAGCTCTTCCCATAGGTTGAATAATCCTGAATTAACTGAAGAAGAAAATGCGGAATTATATGGGAAATGCAACAGTCCCAACTGGCATGGCCACAACTATGTTTTAGAAGTTGTTGTTGCGGGCGAAGTAAATCCTAAAAGCGGGTATGTAATTGATTTATCCGTATTAAAAGAAATTATTCGGGATAATGTAACTTCAAAGTTGGATCACAGAAATTTGAACTTGGATGTAGAATTTATGAAAGGAAAAATTACCAGTTCGGAAAATTTGGTTATTGAAATTTGGAAACAACTGGCTGATAAGATCCCTTCGGGAAAGCTTTATTCAATTAAATTATATGAAACGGAGAACAATTATGTTGAATATAAAGGAGAATAGCCCGGATATTGATGTAATATCGGAAAGCTATAAAACAATTCTTGAAGAAATAGGCGAAGACCCCAAGAGGGAGGGCTTATTAAAAACGCCGATGCGTGCTGCAAAAGCAATTGATTTTTTAACACAAGGATATAAAAAGGATATTGACACAGTCATTAATGGGGCAATATTTGAAGAGGAATACGATGAAATGGTCATCGTAAAAGATATAGATTTTTATTCTATGTGCGAACATCACATTTTACCCTTTTACGGTAAAATACATGTCGCCTATATTCCTAATGGGAAAATTGTAGGTTTGAGCAAAATACCGAGAATTGTTGATGTATTTGCAAGAAGACTTCAAGTACAGGAACGTATGACTAAGGAAATTGCGGAAACAATCGATAAATATTTATCACCCAGAGGAGTTGCTGTTGTTTGTGAAGGATTTCATATGTGCATGATGATGCGGGGAGTGCAAAAACAAAACTCAATTACAACCACTAGTGCCATGAGCGGAATTTTCAAAACAGATTCACGTACAAGGACCGAATTTTTAGAACTAATTGCCAGAGATAAAATTTAATGGGTAAAGACGAAAATTTTGTTTGGATTACAGGAGCCGGTACCGGTATTGGTCGAGAATTGACAAAAGAGTTTTATAAAAACGGGAAAAACTTGATTTTAACTTCAAGGGGTAAAGAAACTCTTGAAAGACTTAGAAAAGAGATTGAAGTTGAAGACAAATTGATTGATGTTATTCCTCTTGATGTTTCCAACTCGGGTGAGGTAATTCAAACTGCTAAAAAACTTGAAGAAGATTGTTCTATTGAATGCCTTGTTAATAATGCGGGTTTAACATCATACGATAAGGCAGAAGAAGATTCCGTTGAACAGATAAAAGAAATTATTGAAACAAATCTTTTGGGTGCCATCTTTATGATTAAGGCAGTTTTACCACAAATGATTGAAAGAAAAAGAGGTACGATAATTAATATATTATCTGTAGTGACGAAAAAAATATTTCCCAACTCCAGTGCTTATTCAGCATCTAAATCCGGGCTATTAGCTTATACAAATGTTCTAAGAGAAGAACTTAGAGAAAGGAACATCCGGATTATTAATGTAATACCCGGTGCAACAAAGACACCTATCTGGCCGAATAATGCTTTGGAAAAGTTTTCCGACCGGATGATGAAACCTGAAAATATTGCAAAGATAGTTTATGATATTTATTCCATTGATTCAAACATGGTTGTTGAAGACATTGTGTTACGTCCCATTAAGGGGGATTTGTAATGGATAACCAGGTTTCGGTTGTTACGGGCGCCAGCAGGGGAATAGGTAAAGCGATTGCAAGAAAACTAGCAGAAGAAGGATATTCACTGGCGTTAGTCGGAAGAGATATAAACAAACTTAAAGAAGCAAAAAAAATTACAAAATGATTCCAACGAAATAGAAATTTTTTCCGGTGATGTTGCGGACGAAAAATTTGTTTTTGATTCTATTAAAGAAGTGATTGAGAAATTTGGCAAGATAGACCATTTAATAAATAATGCAGGTGTTGCTTACTTCAAAAAAATTGTTGATTCCAATCTCGCTGAATTTAAATGCTAGGTAGATACAAACCTTTACGGAATTTACAATTTTACAAAAGCTATTATAAATCATTTTATCGAAAGAAAATGCGGGTCTGTAATTAATATATCTTCATTAGCAGGTAAAAACGGTTTTGTTGGAGGGGCTATGTATACAGCAACAAAGCATGCCGTAATGGGAGTTTCAAAATCATTAATTGCTTGAAGTAAGGGAATATAATAGAGTTTCTGCAAAATAAAAATTGTCATTTCGAACCCGTTTTTTGGGTGAGAAATCTTTCAATTAGAGTGTGATTTCAAAGATTTCTCCCTCCAGTCGAAATGACAAAACGTTTAGATATCTAATTTCGCAGAAACTCTAATATAAGGGTTGTAACAATTTGTCCTGGGTCTGTTGCAACGGATATGCTGGTTGGTACAAGCATGCAGCCGGAAAAAATCGAAAAAGTTTTACTCCCGGAGGATGTAGCTGAAGCTGTTTCAGCTTCCATTAAACTTCCGGTACGTGCAAATATGTCCGAGATTGATATTCGTCCTACAAACCCGAAATAGTATCAAAATTATGCTAAACTTTTATATAGAGGGTGCGATAATATGGGTAACATATCATAATACCCTCTTAGTCAAAAGATTAGCACCCTCGCGACTAAATTTGACCAGGCTCCTGCCTGGTCAGCCTTTTTAAAGCATGCAACATTTGGGTCGAAAATTCATCTCTATAGAAAAATTTTTCTCTAAACGGAACAAAAATTAGTATAATTTGTTTTATTATCTAAATTTAACAACGAGTGCTCAACTTAGTGTTGATTTTTGCAAAATTAGAAACTATTTTCCGACTTCCAAATCTTGCGGAAGTGGTGAAATTGGTATACACGCTACTTTGAGGGGGTAGTGCCCGTCAGGGCGTAGGGGTTCAAGTCCCCTCTTCCGCACTCGGAAACTTTAAGTATGTCTGTGAATAATTAAAGGAAATAACAATGAAAAAAACACTTGCAACCGCTACTTTGCTATTCTTTACTGCTTTTTTAAATGCACAAACCTTAGAAGAAGCTCCGGATGCGGCAAAACTTTATAATGAAGGCAATGGATTAAGAAAAGCCGGAAATTATGAAGGTGCCGTAGCAAAATACGACGAAGCTCTTCAACAATCAAATGATTACAGGATTTATTACCAAAAGGGTATTACCTTAAAAAAATTGAGAAATTATGCTGAAGCCATAGAAGCCTTTAGCCAAAGTGTCAAATCAAATCCTGATTTTGACCTCTCATATAACGGTCTTGGCGGCACTTATTTTGCCGATGGAAAATACCAGGAAGCTGCAGATGCATTTAAAAAATTTGAAGAATTAACAGATAAACCAAAATATAAAAACCAGGCAAAAGAATATTTTGCAAGAGCTTACACAAAACTCGGTAATAATGCAAAGAATGACGGTAAATTTGATCAGGCAATAAAATACTTAAAAGAAGCTGTCGAAAAATCACCTCTTGATGCAGCATATCTTATGCTTGCAGAAATTTATGTTGATTTGGCCAAATTTGATGAAGCATTGACTGCTGCCGATAATGCTTTAAATAACAGGAAAAAAATCAGCAGGGGGGGACCTCTTTATTATAAAGGGAAAGCATTCTTAGGTAAAAATGATGTTGCCAAAGCAAGAGAAGCATTCACTGCAGGAAAAAAAGATCCTAAGTATGCAAAGTTGTGTGATTACGAATTAAAACAAATGAATTAAAATTTTTATTGAAGCTGTTTCAAATGTGATGCATATTAATAATCTGTGTCGCATTTGAAACAACCTCAATTTACTTCCTTTCTTTAGTCTAAATTAATCATTCCAATTTATTATTCATTAAAAAGTAATAAATGTGGAAAAAATATTAATTTCCGTACTTGCAGGGTTATTCATTGTATTAATTTCTTTGAAATTCAAATTCCTAACAAGGTCGGGAGCACTGGCAACTTTTATACTGGCGGTAATAATTTTCTCTTTGGGCGGAATAAAATGGTCGGTGCCGGTTTTTACTTTTTTCATATTCTCAAGCTTGCTTTCCAAATTAAAAAGAAAAACAAAGTCCAACTCAGAAATTTATTTTGAAAAAACAAGTACCAGGGATCATTGGCAGGTACTTGCCAACGGAGGATTGGGAGCAGTATTTTTAATAGCTGATCAATTTGTAAGTTTAGACCTCTTTTATTTTTTATACGTTAGCTCTTTTGCTGCGGTCTGCTTGGATACATGGTCTACAGAAATAGGAACCATGTTTAAGACGAAGACGTATAATGTTTTATCGTTAAAAAAAATAGATCAGGGAAAATCAGGCGGAATTTCAGTAATTGGATTTGCAGGCGGTTTCGCCGGTGTTTTATTACTCTCTTTTTCAGGTTATTACTGGATAAATAACAATGGTATTTATTATCTTTTGATTATAATTATTTCAGGCATGCTCGGTAACTTATTTGACAGCGTTATGGGCGCTGCATTACAAAGCCGGTATAAATGCATAAAATGTTTGCAGATCACGGAAAAAAGAATCCATTGCCAATCCGAAGCCGAACTTGAAAGAGGATATAGGTGGATTAATAATGATTTCGTAAATTTTTCGGCAGCATTGTTTTCAAGTGGAATTACACTAATCTTATATAATTGTGTTTACTAATATGATAAAAAAACTTTTTCTGTTACTAATTTTATTCGCCTCTTTTTTGATGTCCCAGGATTTATCAGAGTATTTCCATACAGGTGTGACTGCTTTTAACAAGGGTGATTATGCTAAAGCAATCTCCGATTTTGAATCTCTTTTGAATTCCGGTATTGTTGATGACGAGATTATTTCAACCGCTGAGTTTTACATCGCAAAGTCGCTTGAAAAGCTAAACAAACTAGACGGTGCGGTTAATAAATACGAAAGTTTTCTTCAAAAATATTTTCATTCGGAATTTAGGCCTTTGGCTTTATACACATTAGGCACAATTTATAATGAAAAAAATTTATTTGAGAAATCCCGTGAAAAATTATTTGAGCTTGTGGTAGACTATCCTAACCACCGGAAGACCGGCTCGGCACTTTACTGGATTGGTGAATCATATCTCTCGGAAGACCGTTATACAGAGGCTCAAGAATATTTTACCAAAGCATTAGAATCCGAAAGTAATAATTACAAGGATTACACAATTTATTCTCTTGCAAGTCTTAAAGAAAAATTAAAAAAATATAAAGAAGCGGTTTATTATTATGACAGGATTTTATCATATCATAAATCAAGTGAACTTGCACCTTCGGCACAGCTGAGAATTGGTATTTGTTACTTTAATCTGGGAGAATACGACAACGTAGTAATTGAGTTAAGTGACCCGTTAATAAATGAGCTTCCTCTTCAGCAAAAAGTAGAAGCGAAGACTATACTGGCAAATTCATTTTATAAGCTTAGAGAATATGAGAACGCCGCAGACACTTATGATGATATTTTAAAATTCTATCCTGAAAAAATTTCCGAAGATAAAGTAAAATACGGGCTTGCATGGGTTAATTTTAAGATGAATGATTACAGTACGGCATTCACTTATTTTGACGAACTTGCCAACTCGGCTAATGACACTATTGCCCAAAATTCACTTTATCTAAGCGGTGAGTGTAAAAGAAATTTAGGTGAAACCGAAGATGCACTGGAAATCTTTAAATTAGTTTTGGAACATGACAATTTTACTTTAAGAAAAAGAGCGCTGTTTAATACCGGTATAATTTATTTCCAAAGACAAAATTATGATGATGCTGAAAAATATCTTGTCGAATCTTCCGAAGCGGAAGAGTTAAACATTAAAGCAAGATCATTGACAATATTAGGTGAAATATATTTAAGCCGAAAAAGTTACAAGACTGCAAAAGATTATTTCTATTCGGCCAAACAACTTGATGGGGTGGATGAGGAACTGTTAAATAGATCGTTGCTGGGATTGGGTATTTCACAATACTATTTAAACGATTTTGAAAATGCAAGCCTCAACTTAAACGAATTAATTTCCCGGAACCCGAGGTTCGAAGAAAGTAAAGTTAACTTTTACCTGGCAGAAGTTTATTTTGCAAAAGGTCAATTCGAAAATACGATTACTCATTATAACAGAATTGATGAATCGGATGAACTCTTAAAAAAGCAGGCTTTATACGGAAAAGCGTATGCTTATTTTAATATGAAAGATTTTGCAAATTCGAGTTACTATTTTGAAGAATACTTAAAGCAATATCCCGATAATGATAATTATTTTGATGTAGGTTTAAGGCTGGCAGAATCATATTATGGACTTAAAAACTTCAACAAAGCAAGCGATATTTATGCAAAATTGTTTTCCGGCTCTACCGATAAATTGAATGATGCTTTTACATTTTACCAGTACGCTCAAGCATTATTTAAAGCAAATAGAACCGCGGAAGCGATTAAAGCACTTAATGATTTACAGCGGAGATTTAGAAATTCAAGATTCAGCGATGACTCGCAATATTTAATTGGCTGGATTTATTTTCAGCATGGCGATTTTAATAAAGCAATTCAAAATTATTTGATGTTGTTTGACAAATATCCTAAATCACCGATTATTCCTATTGCTTATTATTCTATAGGCGATTCATATTTTAACCTGGGCGATTACGACTCTGCAATTAGTTATTACACGCAATTGATTGATAAATATCCTGATACTAAATATGTTTTTGACGCAATCAACGGCATTCAATATTGTTATATTGCCAAAGACCAACCCGACAACGCTATTAGCTTAATTGATATTTTCATTGACAATAACCCTGATTCAAAATTTGCCGATCAAATACTTTTTAAGAAAGGTGAAATTTATTTCAGCATGGGTAACTATGCAAAAGCGGCAGAGGGTTACAAAGAATTAATTAATCGCTTCCCGCAAAGCAGTTATGTACCGAATGCATATTACTGGGTTGGAAAGAGCTATTTAAATACCGGCAAAACAGAAGATGCGAAGCAGATGTTCCAATTGACTGCGGATAATCATTTAAAGTCGGATGTAGGGATTTCATCTGTTTTAGAATTAGGCGCAATTTATAACAAAGAAAAAAATTATTTCAAAGAAGTAGAAATTTATAACTATGCTATAAATGCTTTTGAAAGTTCTTCTAGAGTTCCGGAACTGCTTTACTTTAAAGGAGTTGCTCAAAAGCTTGACGGCGATATTCAATCGGCTTACAACACCTTTGATAGAATTATTAAGTTTTTCCGGGAAACGGTTTTTTCCGCAAAAGCAAAAATAGAACTCGGTACATTGGAACTGGAAAGAGAATCCTATGAAAATGCCGAACTCCTCTTCAAACAATTGGGCGCCGAGAGAACAGATGATATTGGTGCCGAAGCACAATACAATTACGGATTAACACTTTTTAACCAGGATAAAATTAACGAAGCTATTTCCGCTTTAGTGAGGGTAAGATCAATTTTCTCGATGTACGATGAATGGTACACAAAATCATTATTAAAACTTGGCGATTGTTACGTCAAACTGGGTGACAAAAAAAATGCACGCGAAATGTTTCGGGCTGTAATAAAGAAACATAGAAATGATGCATTCGGGGCAGAAGCTAGAGAAAAACTAAACAGACTATGAAAAAATTAATATTAATATTGTTGGTAGTTTCAGGTGCTTTTCTATTTGCACAAGAAAAAGAAAATCAAAGCGTAGAATTACCCGAGTTTGTAATTACGGGTGTTCAGAATATTGATATCCCGATACAAAAAAAGAAAAGGCCTCAGTTGGTTTCAACTTTATCGGGAAATTTTTTAAACCCTACTTATCCTTCGGATAGTTTTTTAATTACGGATCTTTCATCTCCTCAAAAAGATAAAGTGGAACTATTCCGGGAAAATAAAAACAACAGCGGGCTTCTTAAATTAGGGGCAGGATTAAATTACCTCCCGACTGGTGAATTTTATATAGCCGCAGGCACTAAAAATTTCTTGTTTACGACAAACTTATTCGGGTCTAATATTAGGGATTTTGTTGATTATTCAGACTACAACGAGTCCGGTGCAAAACTCGGATTGGACTTTTTTGTCAGCAGCAATTCCGATTTTTTTCCCGGTTTAAGTATTTCAATGGAAGGGATGTATTATAGGAATAATTATAACTTCTACGGTTCTATTAACCCTTCATACGATAGGGAAACGCAAAAGACTATTACATCAGTCAAGATTTCAAACTTCTTCAACAATAGATTTAAATACAAATTTGATTTAGCCGGGAGGCTTTTCGAATTAAAAGATATTTCATTAAAGGAGAACTTTTTTGACGGCAAAACGTTTCTTGAATTTAACCTTGACGGATTCGGTATTAAATTTAACGGTGAATATAAACTGCAATCATTAAGTAATTTTAAACAACAGGATTTCGATAATAATTTTTATAATGCAAGCGGAGGAATTTTTATTAAGCCGTCCGATAGTTTCCTTTTATTCCTTGGAACTGCTTTTACCAAACAGGACTCCAATGATTACTTTTCGCCTAATGCTTCTTTTGTTGCCCGGTTTGGTAAAGGTCTTTCATTAACTGCCGGCTATACACCACATGCCGAATTTACAACTTTTTATGATATGTTTTTGCATAATAGATTTTTTATTGTCGGAGATTTTCAAAATATTTTTTCAACATACCGTGATAATATAAATGCATCCTTGATATACCAGTACGATAAGTATTTTGAAATTAATACCGGTTTCAAATATGCTAATATTGAAAACTACTTTTACTTTGAAGATTTTATTAACCCCGGTTATTTCGAAGTACAGGTTGCCGAAGAAGCTGAAAAGCTTACTGCTTTCTTAAACTTTCTTTTTCATCTCGGACCTTTTGGAGAGTTTTATTCAAATACAAACTTCAACCTGACTACAAACACAGATGATGATTTTATCCCTTACCATCCAAAGGTAAGTTCCAATTTAATTTATGCCTATCAAATGGAAAACGGTTTTTCATTTAGAACAAAATTTAACATTTCCCTTGAAACATATACGGACATATCAAATAACGAAAAGATGCCGAACTATATTAACCTTGGGTTTTCTTTAGGATATAATTTTTCCGAATCTCTTAAATTTACTGTTGATCTGAATAACCTTTTATTCCGCAAAAACTTTATCTATAACCTTTACGAAGACAAACCGTTTGATGCTTTATTAGGAATAGAATATCGTTGGTAAAATTGCAAAATCATTCCTATTTTAAAGTCCTAATGTTAATTAGATGTAAAATATGAATAAAGATTTATTAGCTAAAGAGGTTATCAGAATCCTGGGGGTTTCAGAATCTGATAAGGAATTGGCTTTAGACTTGTTCTTAAGCAAGCTTGCCGATTCATTAAATATAAAAGAAACAATAAAAATTACAGATCTCGGTGTCTTTCATATCAAAGACGAAAAAGCCGGTAAAAAAACAATTCTTTATTCGCCCCAAAATATTCAATCGGTAAAAGACAGCGGTTCACTTTATGTTACCTTTGATGTTGATACAGGGATTGAAGATATAGAAGATTTCGACGACAGTGTTTTCAGTATTGGTATAGGTAAACCTATGCTGCCGGTTAACAAAGGCGGGGAAGGTGAAGATGATTTCTCAAAATCAATTTTAAAGAAATCGATAAACGAAAGAATCGGCGAACTGATTGCAAACGCTGTTAAACTTGATGATTTTAATTTATGGGGAGCTGAATTAGCAGAAGATGAAAAAACAGAACCTGATGATGGAAGTGTATTAGATGAAGAAGATGAAATAGACATTGCCGATACTTATGATGCGGTTGAGGATCAAGAAGAAGTTATAGAAACTGAAGAAGATAATAAGGTTGAAGATGTAGAAGAGAAGTTAGAGGAAGAAGAAGACTTTGAATTTATAGATGAAGTTGAACCCGCAGAAAAAGAAAAAGTAACGGAAGAACCTGTGGAAGAAGAAGAAAACATTTTTGATGAAATTGAAAATGAAATGGACAATGAAGAAAATGAATTAAGTGAATCCGACAGCGAATTGCTTGATAGTTTGTTAAAGGAACAAGATGAAATTGATGATGTAGAATCTGATCATGATGATAAACCTAAGATTGAATGGAACTGGGGAGACGAGTTAAAAGAAGAGTTCTTAAGCAAAGACGAATTAGATGAAATTGATGTTGATATACAAAATGAAGTATTTGAAGACACTGAAGTCATAAAGGAAGAAGAAAATAATGAGCCGGAAGTTGAAATAAAAGATGAGGATATTTTAGAAGATGAAGAGGAAAATATTGAACCTGATAACGAACAAGTAGTTGAAGAACCCGTGGCTGAAGAAGATAATTCTACCGAGCCTTTAGAAGAGGAAGAGTCGGGTGATCCGGAGAAAAACGATGACCAAAAAGAAGAGGATATCGAGCAAGTGGAACAAGAAAAACCCAAAGAAAAAACTAAGGGGAAAAGAATCTTGAAATTTAGAGATATGACTAATAAAGGAGATTGGAAAAAAATTGGTTTCGGTAAATCCTTTTGGATAATATTATCGCTGTTTGTAATTATCGCGATTATTGGTATTTATATTTTCTTGTTCGATGATTCCGATTCTTCACATGAAATAGTAGCAGAAGATTCCACAAAAGTAGTTCAAGAAAAAACAGAAGGGGTTAAGGACTCGGCAATTGCTGCTTTTTTAGAAGATGATAAAAACGCAACGGTTGATACGACTAATAAAGAAGCAACCGATAACAATCAGCATATTGAGGAGGAAAGTACTCCGCAACTAAAAACAGAACAAGAGCAACCTGATAAAACTTTGGACATAACCCCTGAAATAAGGGTAATAACAAACGAAAAAAGAATTAATGGAAATATTTATTTTGACGGTAACAAATACATGCTTCAAGTAGCTTCATTTAAGTCAAAGTCTAGAGCTGAAAGACACGCCCGATCACTAAGACAGCAGGGACACAATGCCTTTATTGTTGAAGCAGATTTGCCTCAATTAGGTGGAACATGGTATAGAGTTAGAATAGGAGACTTTAATTCTCAACAAGCAGCACAGAACTATTTAATTGAACACAAATTTTAATTAATCTTAAGGGAAGTTATGAATTTATTCTCAGTCCTCTTAAAAGGCGGCTGGTTAATGCTGCCTATTTTTTTAGCGTCTATTATTGCAATTGCTATTATTATTGACAGGTACATTGTTCTAAAAAGATCAAAATCAAATGTGCCTGCTTTTATGTTAAAAATTAGAACATTCCTAAAAAAACAAGATATTGCAGGTGCAATCCATTTTTGTAATGAAGAAAAATCACCGGCTGCAAACATTGTAAAAAAAGGCTTGAAAAAACATAACCTTGGGAGAGAAAGAGTAAAAGAAGTTCTTGAAAATGCCGGTAAGCAGGAAATAAATAAATTGGAAAAAGGGTTGTCTGTTCTTGCTACAATATCGGGTGTTGCCCCTTTACTGGGATTTTTAGGAACCGTTACAGGTATGATTTCGGCTTTTATCAAAATAGAAAACCTACAGGGAGCAGCAAACCCCAGTGATTTAGCCGGCGGTATTTGGGAAGCATTGTTAACAACAGCATTTGGTTTGGCGGTTGGTATTATTGCTTTTATATTTTACAACTACCTGGTATCGGCAACAAATCGTTTGGTGCTGGATATGGAAGTGGTATCAAATGATATAATGGACCTGGTTGAAGAAAGTAAGAAAAAAACACCTGGGGCTTAAATGAAATATCAAATGCAGAACAAACCATTAAGTATCTTTAACTTTTCGTCCCTTACGGATATTGTATTGCTCCTGTTAATTTTCTTTTTACTTACTTCCCAGTTTGTAATTCATACAGGGGTAAAAGTAAAACTGCCCGGTGCAAAAAATAATGAACAGACGAATCCTTCCAATTTGGTAGTTACTATAAATGAAGAAAGCAGGGTCTTTCTGGGTGCAAAAGAGGTTACTATTGAAGGGTTGCCGTTGAGCCTGGTTCAGGCTAATGATAATCCTTCGGAGGGCAATCTAATTATCAGGGCGGATAAATCGGTGAATATAGATATTGTAATAAAAGTAATTGATGCCGCCAAAGGGGTAGGCATAAACAAATTTACAATTGAAACTGAAAAGCAGTCATTCTGATGGAAGAAAAGAGAAGCAATAAAATATCTTTTTTTATTTCATTAGCTATTCATTTAATAGTTGTAAGTATTTTTACATTAATCAATATTACAATTGAAGCCGACGAAGCTGAGTTTGTAACACTTGGTTTCGGTACATACGGCAAGGTTAGTTCGTCCGGTGCCAAAAGTGAAAAAAAGGAAGAAGAAGACAACATCCCCAAAAAAGTTCAAGAGAAAAAAGAAGAGCAAAAAGAAAAAGAAGTTGATCTGCCTGCAGCAGTAAATACAGATGATGATAACGTTATAGCCGAAAAGGAAAAAAAAGAAAAAGTTGAACCTGAACCGGAAAAAGTAAAACCGCTTTTAACCGATGAAGATGAAAGCAGTAAAGGCAAAGAAAATGTAGGCGAAGGAGAAGGTAACTTCGGGTTTGAAATTGATTTCGGCGGAAAGGGAATAAGGAAAATTTACAGTTACAGTTTACCGGCATATCCTGAAGGCGTTTCCAAAGAGATTGACGTTAAACTGAAATTTTCTATTTTACCGGACGGCAGCGTGTCAAAAATCTTTCCGCTTATAAAAGCCGATACAAGGTTAGAGATGGCTGCAATAAATTCATTGAGACAATGGAGGTTTGAACCTTTATCGCCAATTCAAAAACAAGTGGAGCAAACAGCAGTAATTATTTTTCCGTACCGGCTTCAATAAAAAATTCTCTTTTGTAATAAACCCTGTAAAAGAAAAATTCCCCGATTGTTAAAACAGATAAAACAATGGCGTCCCTATTAAAATAAATTCCTAGGCCTTCGGCATCTGCAAATATTTTTACAATCATTGTAGAAATAGGCCAGCCTACGGAAAATAAAATTATAATTAAAAGTAAATTTTGAAAAGCGGAACTTAAACTTTCATCCTGCCATTTTTTTGTAAAAATGATTAATGCAAAGATTATATGAAGAAAGAAAATTGCCGCATTAATCATTTATCAGATTCTCATGTTTGGATTCTTAGAATTAAGTACTTTTACGCCGATTAATCCTCCTATAACACCAAAGATGGGATTAACAATAAAGTTGTTAATTATTACCGATATAGAATAAAGAATCGAAAAGCCCGTTCCTTTTATTTCATCAGCCACATTTGCCATTGAATCCAATACATCGTTTTTTAATGTTTCATCCAACGGCATATTTATTACAAGATTTTGAAATTCTGTAAAAGCAGCGACAATATCATTACTTTTTGTAACCAGGGTAATAAACAAATCAAAAAAACTGCCGAACAATGCTGCGTATAACCCGGTAAATAATCCTATCATTGCAGCTTTCTTTAAATCTATCTCTACCGTTTCCGACTTTGATTTTTTTTCTAAATAAATAGCCAGGAATGCAGCCGCAGGAATTATTAAACAACAGGTGAAAGTTTTGGCAACCGGAACAACCTGTAGTACTCCTGCTCCGAACCCGCAGACAAAAGAGGGTAAATATTTTTTCAATTATTTTCCCGTAAGTTTTTTGCAAAATATTCTTGAATGACATTGTAAAAATAAAAAAATAAAACTGTACCGAAAAATAATCCCGTAATAAAAGCAGCAATATTTGAATATTTATATATACCGCTGGTGCTGCTTATTACATCACATAACATTGGCAACGAAGAAATAATTAGTGATCTTGTAGAGACCTTAATCTTTTTTGTAATGAAAAAATTGGTTAAAGACGATGCGAACAAGCCGATGTATATTCCGCTGCATCTGGCACAAACTAATAAAGGAAGGTTAAATACACGTATTAACTTTTCATTATCCTGATGACAAACAAGAGAGAAACACTTATTTACAAAAGGATGCAGAAAAACTAAGACATGAAAAAAGGAAATTAATACATTAAAAAAAATACCTGTAAGCCAAAAGAGTAATAGAAAAAATATTATGAGGTTAAGTTTAGGCTTACTTAATAACAAAATCATAAACGTTGATCTGGGTAGGAAAAAGCACATACAATTTATTGTTTTTCAAAATTGCATCTTTAATTTCATCTTTGCTATTTAGTTGCTTGTTAGAAACATGAAATAGATCTTTATTTAATTCATTGACATTATAAATTATAATCTCCGAATTATTTATTAACAGTAAATAATTTTCAAAAGCATTTACTTTTTTGATGGTGAACTCAAATTCAAACTCGGAAAGAAAATTGCCGTATTGGTCAAACACTATAATTTTATTATCATCTACTACAAATAATTTAAGATATTTTGAAATTACAAAAGATTCAGGATCGGAAAGGGAGGATTCGTCTGCGTTATTTCCGCCTATTTCCAAGATAAAATTCCCTTTTAAATCAAATTTGAGAATTCGTGAATTATCCGAATCAAGAATAAACAAATCTCCAATCCCCGATACAACTGTTTCGGAAGGGTAGTGGAAAGAATAATCCGAATCCGTATTTTCATCGGAGTTTATTGATGAAAGATAATTAAGGTCTTTGTCGAAAATCTGAATCCGGTTATTATTTTTATCCGTAACATAAACATTTAACGGCGAAGCAAAAACATGAGAAGGATAGTCAAAGGCTGATGCTTCCCAGCCGTAGCCGCCTATTGAGACTATTTTTTTACCGCGTGAATCAAATTTTATGACTTCATTATTGCCTGAATCGCAAACATAAATATACCCGATATTATTAACTGCGAATGAAACAGCTTCGGAGAAGTTGCCAAATTGGCGTGAAAGGTTTTGACAATAAATAGTCTGCAAAATAAAAAGCAAGTATGTTGTTTTATATAATTTCATAAAAAGAAATATAGCAAATTCACAGCAATTTTGTTGCGATAATATAAGAGGTGTAAAAGTATAAACATACCAAATTAGATTAATTATATAGCTTATTATTTAATTAGATTTTCAATCTATTGACAACTATCATATTTAATTTTAAATAACTTGACATATCTAAAGTAATTAATTATGTTCAGTTAAATTTTTATTTTTCTAAATTTCATTATTTTTATCGTACTTAAAATATTTAAAATCCATTTTATCAAAAGGAAGGTAGATGATTGACAAAGCATTAAACCTTCTCATTAAAGATATAAACACATACCTCGGTAGTCTATTTAAGTTGAGCAGTTCTGAAGCAGAGAAGATAGTACTTACAAATATCGGCAAAGACAACGGCAACGTTGCTATCCCAAGTGATTCACTGGGTTTAACATTAGTCAACATTGAAGAAGAAAGAGTTGTAAAATCTCAGATGACAACAAAAGTTACAAATGGGAATTCATCTCATATAAACCCGGAAATAAAACTTAATCTTTATGCAATGGTATGCGCCAATTTTAACGATTACAAATCGGGCTTGGCATACCTATCTGGGGTCGTTCGTTTTTTCCAGGGTAAGAGCGTTTTTACACGGGATAACACGCCCGGGTTGGATGAATCGATTAAAAAATTAATTGTAGAACTCTACTCCCTTAGTTTTGAACAACAGAATCATATTTGGGGCTCGATAGGAGTTAAATACCTTCCTTCGGTATTATACAAAATAAGGCTTGTCACAATAAAAGAAGACCTTGCTAAAGATGAATTTCCGGTCATTGAAGCCATTGGTTTGGAGGATAATGTAATTTAATATGTTGATTGTTTTTAAGAAAATATTTGATGTTAAATTTAATCATGAATATTATTCATCAGGTTACGCAGACGACTTAGTAATAACCCCTACTGAGAATTGCCGGCAGCTTATGAAAAACCTTGGACTGCTTTTTAAAAAGAATAACAAAGGTTTCTCGGTTTTCTATATCTCGGACCCAGAAGGAGGTGCGGTAAAACCTTTTAACGAAAAGGTTATGTTTTCATTTATAGTTGAATCCATAAATCCGTATTTCACACTTTTATCAAGGCTTCCCATAGAAACTGAAGAAAATGGTATTTATTATTTCTCGAATATTACCTCAGAAGGCGATTACCAGCAGAGACTTACTAAATTCGGCAGGGTACATGAAGATGATATTGTTAAGCTGAAACCCGGCAATTTTGTACACAAAATACTATCCGGCAACGCTAAAGTAATTATTGAAATTAAAAATCAGAAAGGGAAATTAATAAAAAAGGACAGTGTAGATATCAACAATGGCGAATGTGAATATTTTGTTGATCTTGCTAAATACAAACCCGGTTTATATGAATTGTTTGTAGATGGGACAAGCAATTTAAAGTTTTACTCAAGTAATGAAATTTTCAAAATAAAACCGTTCGGGATAATAGAAATTACACGTGAAGACCTCTCGGAGATATCTTATGAGTTACTTTTCATAAAGCAGAGGACTTATTGGAGGTATTACGTGGTTTCAAAATACAGGCAGGAAACAACAAAAGATAACCTAAAACTAAGTGTTTCAAAATCGATTGTTGAAAAATATATGAAAAGGGACCCTGATGATTTTACAATTATTGATGACAAAATTGAATTTAAACCGGGGAATCAAACTACAAATTCCGAAGGGGATAATGTAATTTCTATTATTTTTACAGATATGATGCCGCTTCAGGAAGAACCAATTACCGGTATTGATTTAATAATTAATAACAACGGTAGCAGTTACGAATTAAATGATTTGCCGAATCCATCGGTAAAAAATATTTCAAGAAGTTTGGTTAACGGAAAACCAGAGGGCAATAAGTTTTATTCCGACATTTACATATACATTTAATTAATAACAAAGAGAAGGTGTTATGGCAACTTACAAAACTCCCGACGTATACGTCGAAGAAATATCTATCTTTCCGCCTTCGGTAGCGGAAGTAGAAACAGCCATTCCGGCTTTTATCGGGTATACCGAAAAAGCCACTGAATTTGAACCCGATGATCTCCGGAATGTACCGACTAAAGTTACTTCTCTTCTTGACTACCAGGAATTGTTCGGCGGAGCTCCGCCAGTATCAGTTAACGAAATAAAACTGGATGAAAATAATACAGTTTCTTCGTTTGCAATGGAATCAACTTATTACATGTATGACAGCCTCAGGATGTTTTTTAATAACGGCGGGGGCAAGTGCTATATAGTATCGGTAGGATCATACGGTAACGATGTTACAAAAGCTAAGTTGGAAGGCGGAATAACTACCTTAAAAAAATACGACGAACCGACAATGATCCTTTCCCCCGACGCTGTTCTTCTTGAAAGTGACGACCTATACAGTGTTCAGCAGAAAGCTCTTTCACAATGCGCTGATTTAATGGATAGATTTTCAATCTTTGATTTAATGGAATCAAAAGAGGCCGATTCTACTTTTGACTGGGAAGAAGGGGTTAGTGATTTTAGGAATAAGATAGGAATGAATAACCTTAAGTACAGTGCTGCTTACACACCGTGGCTTAAAACCAACCTGAGTAAAGATATCCATTACAGGGATATTAAAGGTAAAATCTCAAGAGGCGGTGTAACTCTTGCTTTAACGGCTTTAACGGATGACTCAACCGTTAAGGGATATGTTACGAGTCTTGATAATGCTGTCGCAGACGTTGACCAGGTTGAAAGCGACCTTAAAACCTTAAAAGGTGGCGAAGCAACCTTGAAAGCAAAATATACTGCTGTTGTTGACGATTTCAAGGCCGGACCGGATACTGCAAAATTCAAGGCAATCTTTAATTTTATCTACGGTGTTGTTGACCAAATTGACGACTGGGCTGCAACAGGTACTTTGGATAATTCAAATTTAACAACCGACGTGGATAGTTTAATAGCCGGGACTTTAAGAAGTGCTATGGAAACATTAATTGCCTATGACGGCGGTGCTGATTCGGCATTAACCGGAAACTATAAATTATATACCGACTCGGGAAATATTTCCGTTACTTCATCAAACTGGGGAAATATTTTTGTTGAAGGTGACCCCGATAATCCTGCTGCCAACAACTCAATATATACCGGAAGTACAAACTCTGAAAAACAATTAAGCGCGCTTAAATACTTGGCAAATGTATTTACTCTTGTTAACACGGTTGTTGCTCAAATAGTAAGTGCGGCCGATCAATACGAAACAACATATGAAGACGCTCTTTATGAGGCTCACCCCGTATTCAAAACAATAATTAAAAAATTAAGCTCTGCATCAACAATATTACCTCCAAGCGGCGCCGTAGCGGGTTTATATGCTTATGTTGACGAAACACGCGGTGTCTGGAAAGCACCCGCTAATGTTAGTATCAGCAGCGTAACGGGCGTTACGGAATCGATAGATAACGAAGAACAGGAAGACCTTAACATTGATGTAACGGCCGGTAAATCAATTAATGCAATAAGAGCTTTTACCGGTAAAGGAATTTTGGTTTGGGGCGCCCGTACACTTGCCGGTAATGATAATGAGTGGAGATATATTCCTGTAAGACGTTTCTTTAACATGGTTGAAGAATCGGTTAAGAAATCAACTTACTGGGCAGTGTTTGAACCTAACGATGCAAATACCTGGATAAAAGTAAAAGCAATGATAGAAAATTATCTGATTCAAAAATGGAAAGACGGGGCTTTGCAGGGAGCAAAACCCGACGAGGCTTTCTTTGTTAAAGTAGGATTAGGTACTACGATGACGCAGCAGGATATACTGGAAGGAAGAATGAATGTAGAAATAGGTATGGCGGTTGTAAGACCTGCTGAATTTATTATACTTAAATTCTCTCATAAAATGATTGAATCATAAAGCTAAAGAGTAAGAATAAAATAAGGACAAAATAAAATGGCAGATTATCCATTACCAGTATTTCACTTTCAGGTTCAATGGGGAGGTACTAATCTAGGATTTGCTGAAGTTTCCGGTCTCAACATCGAAGTACAAATGATAGAATACCGTGACGGGTTAAGCCCGGTTTACTCTAGCATCAAAATGCCGGGAATTCCGAAGTATGGTAATATTACTTTGAAACGAGGAGTATTACCTACCGATAACGAATTTTACGATTGGCTTAACACGACGAAACTTAACAAAGTTGAAAGAAGAGATTTAACAATTAGTCTATTGAACGAAAACCATGAACCTGTAATGACCTGGAAAGCAGTAAGCGCGTTTCCGGTTAAAATCGAAGGACCGGGATTAAAAGCAACGGGCAACGAGGTTGCAATAGAGTCGATTGAAGTTGCCCATGAAGGCTTGACAATCGAAAACGGGTAGTTAAATGCCTTCATATTATCCGCCGGTTGGATTTCATTTCCGGGTTGAATTTGACGGGATATCATCGGATGCCGATGATACAAGGTTTCAAGAAGTTTCCGGTTTGAACTCCGAACTGGGAGTTGAGGAATTAATTGAAGGAGGTGAGAATCGTTTTTCTCACCGTCTTCCCGGCCGCGCCAAATATTCAAACCTGGTACTTAAGCGCGGACTGCTCGTCGGTTCCGAGTTAATATCATGGTGCAAAAACGCTATTGAGAATTTTGAATTCGAAACTAAAACAGTTAACGTAACTCTGCTTAATGAAGAGCACGAACCGGTTTCCGAAACTTTCAGCTTTATTAATGCCTACCCGGTAAAATGGTCCATCTCGGATTTTAAGTCTACGGATAATTCAATTGTAATTGAGACGCTTGAATTAGCATATCAATACTTTAGAAGAGTAAGTTCATAATTTAATACTATGGCAATTCAAATAAACGAAATAGTAATAAAAGCTGTAATTAATACAAAGCACAAAGAAGCACAAAAACCTCAAGAGGGAAAAAAACTGGAAAAAGAGGAAATTGTAATGGAGTGCGTTGACCAGGTCCTGGAAATATTAAAAGAAAAAACTGAAAGATAATGGCGGGCGAAATAAAAAAGTTTTTGATTGAAGCGTACCGGTCGGCAGAATATGACGGCGGTCCGGTTGATTCTTACGAAGTGTTGTATAATCCTGAAAAATATACTCTCAAATATGAAATATTATTTCAGGATGCACAGGGTAGAGGCACTTCCGGGAGCGCACAGGTATTTGATAAAATGAAACCGCGTGAATTCAATTTCGAATTCATGCTTGATGCAACAGGGGTATCGGGTGTAAGCACGGATATTGAATTTGAAGTAGACTGGTTTTTGAGGGTGTGTTATAAACTGGACGGGGACATTCACAGGCCGCGTTATTTAAAACTTTCTTGGGGTACACTGATCTCAAAATGTGTGCTCAAATCTGCAGATGTAACTTATACATTATTCAAACCCGATGCTACACCAATTCGCGCTAAAATTAATGCTACTTTTTCGGAGAATATAGAAGACACAAGAAGGGCGGCGGAAGAAAGGAAGTCTTCACCCGATTTAACTCACTACAGGCAGATTAAAGACGGCGACAGGCTGCCTATTATGGCTTATAAAATGTATAGGGACAAAAACTATTATATACAGCTTGCCAGGGCTAACAAATTAACAAACTTTAGGAATTTGCAAACAGGCGATACACTTATATTCCCGCCGGTAATAAATAACAACAATAATGGCTAGCGATAGAGTTATACCGACCCCAGCTCCTTCTGATCTTCCGACTATGAAAATTCTCATCGGAGGAAGCGAGTTGAACAATGCCTACCAGGTAGTCTCGGTTGATGTTAGCAAATCGTTTAACAAAATGTCAGGTGCAAAGATTGTTGTTATTGACGGCGACCCTGCTAAAGAAGATTTTGAAATCAGCAATACAGATGATTTCAAACCCGGTAACGAGATTGAAGTTCAGGCAGGTTACCACTCAAGTAATGAAACAATATTCAAAGGTATTATAATTAAGCACGGCTTAAAAGTTCGCAAGTTTAAACCGTCGTTATTGATTATTGAAGCAAAAGATAAAGCCGTAAAAATGACTGTCGGTAGAAAAAGTTTAATTTATTACAACAGCAAAGACAGTGAGATAATTGAAGAGATCATAGGTAATTATAGTCTTGAAAAAGATGTTGAAGCAACAAACCTGCAGCATAAAGAGATGGTGCAGAATTATTCAACCGACTGGGATTTCCTGGTATCGCGTGCCGAGATGAACGGGAAACTGGCATTGGCTGACGACGGAAAATTGATTGTTAAAAAGCCGGATACCGGTTCGTCACCTGTTCTTACACTCGTATACGGCTCAACAATGATGGAATTTGAAGCGGAGATGGATTCTCGCACACAACTTAAATCCGTCAAGAGTCATTCGTGGAATTATAAAGATCAGGAATTTATTGAAGCAGAAGCATCGGACCCTGGTGTAACTGAAAACGGTAATATCAGTTCATCTGATTTATCAAAGGTAATAGGGCTTTCGGAATATACATTGAAACATTCGGGTAACGTTGAAGATACCGAATTAAAAAGCTGGGCAGATGCAAAAAATCTTAAAAGCAAATTGGCACGTATTAAGGGCAGGGTAAAGTTTCAAGGTTTTACCGGTGTTAAACCCGGCAACATGATTGAGCTGAAAGGAGTTGGAGAAAGATTTAACGGGAATGTTTTTGTAAGCGGGGTTCGTCACCAGATTAACCCGGAGAACTGGGAAACGGATGTTCAGTTCGGACTTTCGGATCAATGGTTTTATAAGAACAAAGATATCGTTGATAATCCAGCAGCCGGTTTAGTGCCTAATATTTACGGGCTTCAAATTGGTACAGCCACTCAGCTTGAAGAAGATCCCGACGGTGAAAATCGGGTACTTGTAAAAATACCTATAATTGATAACCAGAATAACGGGCTATGGGCACGTGTTGCAACTCTTGATGCCGGTGAGAACCGGGGGTCGTTTTTCCTCCCGGAAATAGGGGATGAAGTTATTGTAGGGTTTGTCAACGACGACCCGCGCGATCCTGTAATCCTGGGTATGCTTAACAGCAGTGCAAAACCTGCACCCTTAGTTGCTGAGGACGCCAATAACGAAAAAGGTTTTGTTACACGTAGCGAAATGAAAATGATTTTTAACGATGGAAAAAAAAGCATAGCAATAGAAACACCTGCCGGCAAAAAAGTTACAATTGATGAAGATGCCGGTGTAATAACAATAGAAGATGAAAACGGGAATAAAGCTGAATTCAGTTCCGGGGGTATAACAATTGAGTCGGCAGCCGATTTAATTATGAAAGCTGCAGGTGATGTAAAAATAGAAGGCACAAATATTACGGTCTCTGCAAACGCACAGTTCAAAGCCGAAGGAAGTGCCGGTGCTGAAATGTCGACAGGTGCTTCGGCTGTAGTAAAAGGTTCGGTAGTACAAATAAATTAAAAGGGAATTCAACAATGCCACCGGCAGCAAGAGTTACGGATTTATCGACACACGGCGGAGTAATAACGGGACCGGGCGTACCTACGGTTTTAATAGGCGGGATGCCGGCAGCGGTACTGGGCGATATGCATACCTGCCCCATTCCTCCGCCTGCACATGCGCCTACGGTAAGCCCTTTTACGATGGGAAGCGCAACGGTATTAATCGGGGGAAAACCGGCTTTGAGAGTAGGCGACGTATGCGCATGCGGGGCAGCGCCGGCAGTTGGATTACCTACAGTAGTAATCGGATAGACATGGATAAAGAAAAACAAAATAATTCTTTCCTGGGAACCGGATGGGGATTCCCGGTAGATTTTAACATTGGCGCAAAGGGTGTCAATATGATTTCCAATGAAGAAGACATTTTCAGCAGCCTTGAAATACTCCTTTCCACGAGAATCACCGAAAGGATAATGCAGCCTACTTACGGCTGTAACATGGATAAGCTTTTGTTTGAACCGATTAATATTACTCTGGTAACATATATAAAGGATCTCATAAAAGATGCAATCCTTTACCACGAACCCAGGATAATTTTAAATGATGTAAAAATTGATTCCTCCGCAGATGAAAAAGGGGAAGTAAAAATAGATATTGATTTCACCATTGCAGCCACCAATACTCGTTATAATTATGTTTATCCTTTTTATAAAATAGAAGGATCGGATATTAACAAATGAATTTATGTGAGTGTGAAAAATTAAATCCGCTTAAACGGGACGGAACAAGCCAGACGCAAAGACTGCTTGATATGCTTAAGCATGATTATTTTTTAATAGATGAACGTAAACTCGATGATTTAATTTTATTTGCCTACCGCTACGCAGATTATATAAAGTTTTATGATTCCAACGTAGCAAAAGATGAAATTGAAAACTGGGCTGCTTTTATAAAATGTGATATAACAACGGTTATCTCTTTAATTGCTAATGTAGATCATAAAGAATTAATGACAGTATTCGAAAAAAGGAAAAAAAACCTTTACGATAAAATACAAAAGTCGGATACGAATACTATTGAGATTACAGAAGTAAAAAATATTCTTGACGACATATACAAACTTGCCGAAACAATAGACGAATGGTACAAGCAATCGGTAAAAGAAATAAGCTTAAAGCAGGACCTGGAAATTATTATCCAGTCTTCATTATCATCCGCATTGAATAACCTGATAGGGTTAAAGGGAATAAAAAACAGTAATGAAATTAATCTAACCAGTGTTGATGAAGAAAGTTTTCACGACATCTGGCAGGTTGATACATTTTATGAATATAAAACCTATAGTTTTAATCTTGACAAAAGTGAGTTAGCTAATTTATTAAATGATATAGATGCAATATTCAAAGAATATTACAACTCGCTGAAGAAACTAAACAACTCGGTAAGTAAATATTTTAACGAAGCTCTCAAAAAATATCCTTACCATCAGCCTCACTTTGCTTTATTCCTGGCCTTTCTCCAGTTGTTTAAATACGCTCAAGATCATATTAACAAATTAACGAAAAGTCATCTTGACTTTTATTACAAAGATTTTCTTCAGCTAAAACAAAAAGCGGCTCAAAGCGATACCGTGTATTTAATTTTTGAACTTGCCAAAAACGTGAGCAGTTATGCGGTAAAAAAAGATACGTTACTAAAAGCCGGGAAAGATGATACCAGTGTAGATATTTTTTACGGAACGAATAAAGAAATTGTAGTTAATAATTCCGAAGTGGCAAGCCTTAAAACTGTTTACCTGGATAAATATGATACCGACAGCATTGACGTAACGAAAATATATTCAGCTCCAACGGCTAATTCTAAGGACGGCAACGGAACCGATTTTGATAACGACGATAAAAAGTGGAAAACCTTTGGTGAAAGCCAATCGGGTAAACAGGAAAACGAAACAACAATGCTCGATGCTTCGATGGGTTTTGCTATTGCTTCCCCGCAATTCTTTTTAAGTGAAGGCACAAGAAAAATTACAATCACGTTTGAATTTGAAGATGAAGGGTATTCAGAAAAAAATCTTAAAAAGACTTTAACCAAGGAAAGTCTGAAGTTCTATTTCAGCGGGGCAAAGAAATGGGTTGAGGCTTCCTTGTATGACGAAATAAAAGCTGAAGATAATAAAATTATTCTGCCGCTGCTTATTGATCAGGATCAACCCTCAATAGAAAAATATAACAGTAAAAAGCTTGGTGCAGCCTTTGTCACAGACTGGCCGGTTTTAAAAGTATTGCTGGTACAAGAGTATAATCCCTACGAATATTTGAAAAGTCTCGATATAAGTTTAATCAAAATTAATACTGATGTTGATGGGGTTACAAATTTAATTATTCAAAATGATGTAGGCTTACTTGATTCCTCAAAACCGTTCATGCCGTTTGGGCCTATTCCTGTTAAAGGTTCGGGCTTTTACATTGGCAGCAGCGAAATATTTAATAAAGAGGTATGCGATCTTGATATTTACCTTGAATGGATGGATTTAGAAACAAATTTTGCATCTTATTATGCAGGATACGGAAGTAATAATATACCGGAGAATAATAATGATTATAAGGTAAACACATATTTTAGAGAAGATTATAAATGGAATAAAATAGAATTAAATAAAATTCTATTTACCGAACCTACCGAACCGGAAAAAAATGACGGGAAAGAAGTTGAAAATGAAGAAACTGATACCCGATCAAAATATGAATCGTTAAAGTTTTCTTTTACGGGAATCAAGAGTGAAAAGGAAAGAGAAGAATTTACCCAGTTCAGTAACAGTCTTAAAAAGGGATTTATAAAATTAGAATTATCAGGCAGGGATTTTAATCATAAAATTTACAGCAAAATTTTAACCGAGAATGCAATTAACAAAGCAACCGGCACTACTAACGGCGATACGACTATTATAAATACTCCATACACACCGCTCATAAAAACAATTAAACTTGATTATAAGGCAGAGTCGAAATTTGATAGTAACATTGACCAACTTTTCCAGCTTCACCCGTTTGGTTTTGTTGAGACAACTTTCGAAAGTGCGGACGATAAAGAAGAAGAAAGCACGGAAACATCATCGACCTCAACTTCTTATCCCAAGGTTAAAACCGCTAAACTCTTACCGGCATTTGTTTATGATGATATTGTGCAGGAAGGATTGCTATATATAGGCATAAAAGATTTGGTGCCTCCGCAGAATTTAAACCTACTCTTCCAGATTGCTGAAGGCAGCGGCGATCTTTCAGTTAAAGCGCTGGAAAAAATTTATTGGAGTTATCTTTCAAAAAACGAATGGAAAAACTTCGACTCGCAGGATATAATTGCCGATACAACAAACAACCTGAAGACAACCGGTATTATAGAGTTTGATATTTCCAAAGATGCAACTAAGAACAATACCTTGCTTGATTCTAGTTACTATTGGCTGCGGGCAAGCGTTCCGGAAAATACAAAAGGTGTAAACCAGCTCATTGACGTAAAAGCGCAGGCAGTAGCCGCAAGTTTCCGCGATAATAAAAACGATCCTGCATATTTGTCGGAAGCACTTGAGGCGGAAACAATTACAAAACTCGCAACACGTGTGCCCCAAATAAAATCCGTAGCCCAGCCGTATGCTTCCTTTGGAGGCAAAGTAAAAGAGCAAAGCGAAGAGTTTTACAGAAGAGTGAGCGAAAGACTGCGTCACAAAAACCGTCCAATCAACATCTGGGATTACGAAAGATTAATTCTCGAAAATTTTCCGTCCATTTATAAAGTAAAATGTTTGAACCATACGGGTACCGAATCCGAAATATCCCCGGGATATGTTACAGTTATACCTATTTCAAATTTGAGAAACAAAAATGCAATAGATAAGCTTAAGCCGTCAACAAGTATTGATACGCTGGATCAAATTAAAAAATTTTTAACGGATTTAATTTCGCCGGGAATAAAAGTAGAGGTAGAAAACCCGCTCTACGAAGAGATTAGAGTAAGTTTTTATGTACAGTTCAATGAAGGAATTGATAAAGGTTATTACGCACAAAAGCTGCAGGAAGAAATAATAAAGTTTTTATCGCCGTGGGCATTTGCAGAAGGGAACGATATTTTGTTCGGCGGTAAAATACATTCTTCATATATAATAAATTTTATTGAAGAAAGAAGTTACGTAGATTATTTAACCGACTTCAAGTTATTCCATTACGTAGAAAAAAATAAACCCAAACAAAGCGAAGAAGCAGTTGCTTCAACTTCAAAATCAATACTGGTTTCGTATTCCGATCACAGAGTGGAAATTTTAGAATGAAATCCGAACAAGAAAATATAACAATGCAAAAAAATCCGGTTCTTGATAAAAGCGAAGATTACGAATTTCTCAGGGCAGAGGGCATAAAACATATTGAGAAACTGGCAAGCAAGATATGGACGGATTATAACACGCATGACCCCGGTATTACCATTCACGAGCTTCTTTGTTATGCAATTACAGATTTAGGTTATAGAACATCAAATAAAATTGCTGATATACTTGCCGAGGATAAAGATGAATTTAAAAAAATAGAACCGGAGAACACAGGCAATATAAAGAAAAAGGATACTACCTTTTTTACGGCTTCGCAAATACTTCCCTGCAACCCTGTTTCAGTTATTGATTTCAGGAAATTGCTGGTTGACATAGAAGGTGTAAAGAATGCATGGATCAAAAAGGCTTCAAACACAGGGCAGCCTTTTGTGCCTGATTTGGTGAACAATAAACTAGTTTACCAGGACAGCTTCACAAACGAATCGGTAGAATTAAAAGGTTTGTTCAATATAATTGTTGAATACGAAGATGAAGCCGACGTACCTGCCGTTAAAGAAAAAATATTAAACAAATTTCATAGGCACAGAAATTTATGTGAAGACATTAACGAAGTTAAAGATGTTGAATATGAAAACATCGGTGTTTGTGCAGGCATTGAAGTAACGAACGATGCCGACATTGAAGAGGTACTTGCAGAAATATATTACCGGTTGAACGAATACTTTTCGCCGTCTATAAATTTTTATACAATAGAACAATTGCTTGATAAAGGACGAACAATAGATCAAATATTTGAAGGCCCGCTGCTTGAACACGGCTTTATTGATAGCAAAGAATTAATTAAAGCCGAACTAAAAGACGAACTCCGCGTTTCCGATATGATAAATTTTATAATGGATATCGATGGGGTTGTTGCGGTAAAAAACATGATGCTGTCGACTTACGAAGGGGACCAGCCCTTAAAACTAAATAATACATGGAAAGTAGAATTAAGCAAAGAAAATTTAGCGCCGCAATTAAGCCTGGAAAAATCACAGATAACGTTTTATAAAGAGTCGCTTCCTTACTTTGCCGATAACGAAAAAGTTTTAATCAAATTACAGGAATTAACAAACCTGCTGAAGAAAGGTAGGTTAAAAGGGCACGTCAAAGACCTTGAAGACCCTGAAGGCGAATATTACGACCTGGATGATTATTACCCGGTGCAAAATGAATTCCCGCTGGTTTACGGAATAGGTAAGCACGGTTTGCGTAAATCGGCTACGGAGAAAAGAAAAGCCCAGGCTAAACAGTTGAAAGCATACCTTCTTTTTTTTGAACAAATACTTGCCAACTATCTCTCGCAACTCACAAATATAAAAAATATTTTTTCTATCGATCCCGAAATTAATAAAACTTATTACACTCAAGTGCTTTCAGACATTAGGGATTTGGATTCGCTGTTTACCGATTTTAACGCTTACAAAACCGATAATCAAAAACTTGCGGAAGATAAAAAAACTTTTTTAGACAGGCGCAACAGGGTGCTCAGTCATTTGCTTTCAAGATTTTGTGAAGAAATTACAGACTATAGTTTGTTCATGTATATATTCCTTGATGAACGTGCTTCGTCGAAATTAATCGAAGATAAAATTGCTTTTCTGCGAGGTTCCGAAAAAATTGATGATAACTCCAATCTCAAGGGATATCCCGATTTCAGTCAAAACCGCGGAAGAGCTTTCAATTATTTTGATTCAAATTTCGTTTGGGATACCACTAATGTTGCGGGAATGAAAAAAAGAATAAGCGGACTTTTGGGATTTGGAAATTACGAAAGAAAAAATATTGCGACGGACAATGTTAATATTGTTGAATATGACGACGGCGATGAAATAAGCTACGGAATTAGGATTGAGATTCCTTTTGAGGGTGGCTCCATCCTGTTTACAGGTATTATTAAGTACGATAGCCGGGAATGTGCTGAGAGTGCTTTACATTTCGTTTTGTCACATGCGGATAATTTAGACAGTTATTCTATTACTACGGAGGATGAAGGAAATTGTTTTAAGCTCTTAAATGACTGCGGAGAGGAAATAGTTGAAAGCATACCATATTCTGATTTGGATACCTGTATTAGTGAGAGAGATGCAGTGATAAGTTTCTTTCGTGAAAACTGTGACGTTGAAAACTTTCACGTTGTTGAGCATATTTTATTAAGACCGCCGGATAATCTTTATGACTTATTGCCTGTTTGTATTGAACAAGCCGGAAAAGGTGTTTCGGTTGAATCAATGTTTTACTTCGAGATATACAAAGACAAACCGAAAAAAACGGAGAGGAAATATGAGTGGAGATTTAGGTTAAAAGACTATTCAGGCGATATTGTATTTAAAAGCGAAGGTTATAAATATAAGAAGGGGTGTAAGCACGGTGTTGATATTGTTCCCATGTATTCTGTCCACAAGAAAAATTTTGAAATCCGTGAAGCTGTAAACGGTAAATACTATTTTGTATTAATAGCTGCCAACAATGAGATAATAGGGATGAGTAGCGATTATTATGAACTTGAAAAAGATGCTGAGAGAATGATAGACAGGCTTGTTGAATTCGGTATTAATACGCAAAAAGCTAAGCAGGAAGTCAAATATAAAGATTATGAAATAGACCCTTACTCGTATCGGATATCAGTGATAATGCCTTCATGGCCGGAAAAGTTCAGGGATATTAATTTCATGAATTTCATAGAAAAATCTATACGTCTTGAAACCCCTGCACATATATTCCCCAGAATCTGCTGGATCGATCTGGAGCAGATGAGAAAATTTGAAATAGCTTATAAAAACTGGCTGGTCTCGTTGAACAGCCTGATGCAAAAAAGGGCTTTATATATTTGTGCCGAAGAAGGAGTGGGAAAAGACAAGCTGCTGAAAGAACTGAATACATTAATTATTGAACACAGCATTGAAGGTAATGAGTTTGCAGAAGTACTATTCTCATTAAAAAATATTCACCCAGTTGCAAGACTGCATGACTGCCAGTGGTCGGAAGGAAATGATCCTCAGGTTATCCTGGGTCATTCATCGCTAGGAATTATATAAAAGGTAAATAAAATGAATAACAAAGAGTTTAACTGCTACCCTGTTTTTGAAACTAATCAAATTTTAACAAGCACGCAATTAAACAGACTAAGAGAAAAGCAAGAATTTGAAACAAGCCAAACAAGATTTCAATACATAGGCGCAGGTATATTATGCAAATTTTATTTCGTTAAAAAAGGTAGTGAGATAATTATTCATGAAGGTCACGGGCTTACTTCATACGGCCATAGAATATACTTAGATACCAAGACTTCCTTTGATAAATTTGTTGATTTTACAGAGCATGTAGGGCCCAAGTACGACTTGTGGTATGGCGAAGATTCAGAGGGACAACAAAAACTAAAGGATATAAAGTTATTAATTCCCGCCGCAGAAAAAAATGACGATGCCCAAACGCTGGATAATGTTATAGACCTGGAGCAAAGGGTGGTTGTTGCTTTTTATGATCTTGAAGATAAACAGCAGCAAACATGTACAGGTAACGACTGCGATAATAAAGGTATTAAAAGAGAAGAATCGATCAAGTTTTTGCTCGTCAAAAAAAGTGATTTATCGGACGTCAATTTGGAAAAAGCCTTACGACTCAAAAATAAAATTAATCATCTCCGTTTAACAAGACTTCATTCTGCGAAGAATTTCAAATTGAACCAGGTTGATTCAAAAGAGAAATTGGATAGTGAATTTTCTAAGGCTATAGACAATTATTACTATGTAATAGGTAGTCAAATATTTAATGCATATAAAGTTTACGGGAAAATTTTAGGACTTGAATTTGATATAGATAAAGAAATAGTTGAAAAATTGTTTAAAAAGATAAACAAAGCCGAACAACTATTTCAATATTGGTATGATTTCTTGAGCGATCTTCTGCTTGCGCTTTATGAGTTTTCGGGATATGCTTATGAATTACTTTGTAATTATAGAATAGACTACGATGATTTTCCCAGGCATTTAATGCTGGGTGAAATTTCAATTGAAGCAAAACATAATGTTTTACAATACAGGAACTATTTTTTAAAAGCACCGGTTTTCAGCAAACAGGATAAAAAATTCTTAACGGCGCGGATGTTGTTTGAAAAGATTATTCACATGATAACTAATTTTGTTGTGCCTGTTAATAAAAAGACAGTAATTAAAATTACACCGGGTAAATACTTCCCGCAGCCTTTCAGCAAATTCACTATTCCGTTCGTGTATAAACCAGTTGGTAAATTATTGGAGTCCTGGAACCCCGAATATACTTTGCAGGGTAGGCAGTTTGAAAATTTATCCTACTATTTCAATAATGAACCGGTTACAGGTAATATTCCTGTTTACGTTTCCGATCCGCTCTCGTATAATATTAATGACTATCCCTTTTTCAGAATTGAGGGACATGTCGGCAAAAAGATTGAAGTTGCAGAAAAGAGAATAGACGATTATAAGAAAGAATTTAATCTCGATTTTAAGCTTGTTTCCTTACAACTGGAACCGCATAAAGTTAAAGATATAAATGAATTAAAAAAAATATTCATGAAAAAATGCGGTATAGACGAGATACAAAATTTATACTCTGAAATGCGAATTGAATTTGTTTTTTATCTGAAAAACGTTGTTAATGAGTTTCAAGGAGGTGTCGTTCCCAGGTTTTTAGAGAATATTCGTGAATACGGTTTTAATATTAAAAAGAAAATACTTGTTAACGAAATACTTGATCTTGCTGAAGAATTAACTGAAGCTGTTAAGGCTGATTATTCCGACGACTTTCTTAGAAGATCACTTAATAATGTCCCCGAAGATTTCCAAGACATAAATATTAACAAGTTTCTTAAATCATTAAATAACTTAAACGAATTGTTAATTAAAACCAATCTTCTGTTAAAAGTTATTGGGAAAATAGTTCCACTGTTATCATCAGGGAGAGTATATTTTAATATACCTATCATAAAAAATGAAGTTACAAGCGGCATTAAGGTTATCAATAAATTATTATACTGTTGCTTTACCAACCGCGTCTTTTTTTTCTTCAGGGCTCTTGAAAAACGGGTGAAATATTTTTTAAAAAATGACTTAGCAATATTTAGTAATTACGTAAAAAAATATACAGGTGTTGAACACATTGCCGGAGTTTTATCAGGCGGAACATTCATATTGGTTTATAACGAAGACGGAATTGTTGTTGCTGATTTCGCTTTAAGATCGCTGTGTTGCTGTGATATATGTCTATTCCCTCCTATAAAAGTTGAAAGGTTGCCCGTTGCCGTTCCTATCTATGTAGAAATAATTCGTGATAAAATTGATACGGGTATATCGGCAGAAATAAAAATTGTACACCAGGATTATCCGCCGGAAATATTAAAAGATTTTACCTGGAAACTAACTGGGGATAAATCGTACAAAGGTGCTGAACTTGACTTCAATCCTAAAAAAATGACGGTAAATTATAAAGGCAAGGGGGATTACTTAACCGACAGGTTTGAATATGCTTTAACGAGCGACAAATATGATTATAAGGGCAAAGCATTTGTGTATGTACTTGTAAAAACTGCAACAAACGGAATACTGGATGCTGTTGATGATATTGCCGCAACAGTTAAGAATAAACCGATATTGATTGATGTACTTGGGAATGATGTTTCTTATTCTACAACTGAATTGCAATTAATATCACCTAAAGAAAAAGAGATTTCAAAAGACATTATTACAATACTTGGTGCAAAAGTTTCAGTTAAAGAAAAAGATAAAAAGAAGTTTGTTTATTATGAACCTTCCGGTGAAGGTTTTGACGAATTTAACTATGTGCTCGTAGATCCTAATGCGCTTAATAAAGCCGAAGCAAAAGTATCGGTAATTGTTTATTGCTGCGATAAAGAGTGCATCGATGTTGCATACCGGGACGAAAAAAATCTTCTATATGTACTTAACGAATTTGAATTGAAAAATGAAGTCAAACTGAAATTATTTAAAACCAATCCCGAAGAAACTGTCAGCGAATTAGTAACGGGCAAAAAAGGTGAAGCAGTTGTAGCAAGGGATAAGAATGATATACCCGTAATAGGATATCTCCCTGCCGAAGGTTTCCGGGGAAAAGACCGCTTTGGCTACGTAGTTATAGGCAAGAACTATTATAGATATTGTAATTTGAATGTTTTGGTAATTGGTGAACACGAAGAAGAAGAAATCGAATGCAGCCTGCCGCAGTTGGAAAGAATAGCAAGACCCGGTGAAGAATTCAAAATAGATTTTACGGAAGAAGTTCCTCATGCTCAATTGAAGGGATTGGGAGAAATAGATGAAAAAATAGTTGAAGCAAAAATAACGGATGATAACGTGTTATATATTACGCCGGGTGAAGGGATTCTTGAAGTAAAAGAATATACTTTTAACTACACAGCGTTTGATAAAAGGGCCGAGAAAGAATGCTCATCGATAATTACACTTATACTTGATCCCGAATATTACGGTGAATGTAGTCTCCCGGTTATTGAAAAAGTTATAAAACCGGGTGAAGAATTTACAATAGATTTTGAAGAAGAAGGCTATGAACTAAAGTTGCAAGAGCTTGGAGAAATTGAAGAAAAATATGCAGACGCAAAAATAACCGGAGCTCAGAAAATATATGTAATGCCAAAAGAGGAAATTTTAAAAGTAGAAACATATACCTTCATTTACCACGCTTTTGATATAAAGGCAAACAAAGAGTGCTCGTCAACAATTACGTTAATTCTTGACCCTGAATATTACGGCGAATGCAGTCTCCCCGAAATTGAAAGAATAGTGAGACCGGATGAGGAGTTTGAGATAGACCTTGAAAAAGAAGGCAGCCCGCATGTAGAATTACTAGACCTCGGTGAGATTGATGAAAAAATAGCGGATGTTAAAATAACCGATAAGCAAAAAATCTATATAATGCCCGAAGAAGGAATATTACAGGTAGAAGCATATACTTTCACTTATTATGCATATGATAATAATGCTCATAAAGAATGTACTAATTCAATTACGTTAATTCTTGACCCTGAATATTACGGCGAATGCAGCCTGCCGGTAATAAAGAAAACGGTATTGCCCGGTGAAGAATTCGAAATAGACTTTAATGAAGAAGGTCCTCACGCAAGCTTAATTAGAGTCGGCGAAGTAAGTACGTTGATTGCAACAGTAGAAATTATTGACGATAAAAAAATATACGTTATGCCGCACAAGGGAATAGTTGAGTCAAAAGAATATAAATTCCCATATTATGCCTTTGATGAGAAGGCCCATAAAGAATGTACCAGTTCAATTACTTTAACTCTCGATGCGGGATATTACGGCGAATGTAATCTTCCTGAAATCAGGAGAACAGTGTTGCCCGGAGAAGAATTCGAAATAGACTTTAATGAAGAAGGTCCTCATGTTAAGTTAATAAGTCTCGACCAAACCAGTTCTGTGATTGCTGAAGCTGAAATTCTGGATGAAAAAACAATCTCTATCATTCCGTGGAAAGGAATGATAGAGGTTAAGGAATATACATTTAATTATCATGCCTATGATGAAAATACCAATAAAGAATGTTCATCAACAATTACTTTAACTCTTGACCCGGATTACAGTGAAGAATGTACGCTGCCTGATTTGAGTATCGGAGTAACACCAGGTACGAGAATAATGAAAGTGAACATGGAAAAATATGAAAAAACAAAAGGAGTAACCTTAACGGAAGTAACACCGGATGTAGACGGATTAAGTAACGTTACTTTATTAAGCAATAATGAATTCTCCATAGAGTTGCCTACCGAGTTTGAAGTTCTGTACATTCATTACAAGGGTGACTTTGAAGGAAAGACAGGATGTACGGGAATCATAACATTTACAATTCAAGAATTTACGGTTACGGGTAAAGTAACAATAAACGGTGACCCGTTGTACAATGCAACTGTTTTCATAAAGGATATAGACAACTATGCAATAACCGACGATAATGGAAATTATGAAATAACAGTCCCCACAGGATCGTATGAAATACATATTGTTTATGACGGTGTACTTCAAAGGGTAGAACAAATAAACAACAGGAATATAATCGATATCAATTTAACCGAATTGACGAAACCCCAGACTGAAATCATCGGCAGCTTGATTAGTGGAACATTTGATACAGACGAAGCCATAAGCCTCCGTGAAACCGATGAGAATCTGAGTGCTAATTACAATAGCGCATTGGAATTTTATGAAATGGTTAACTATGAATTTACAGACAATTATGAAAAAGTAAGAGCAGGTTCAAGAAATAATGCTGTCCTGGAAGCGTTTACGGAAACCTTCGGTCCGGTTATAAAAGAAATAAACAATATCAATAAGGAAATAAAAAACAGCGGTGCAACTAAAGAATTGACAGATAAAAAATCACTCAACATGGAACTACTTAAAGCAGGGCTGAATGCACTGTTGACAACGGCCTATGCAACTGACAAAGAATTGAGTAAAAACACAAAAGTTTATAAATACTTTAACGAAGAATTTAGTAAAGTTTATAAAAAATTGAGTACTGAAGACAAAGAAAAACTTGATGCTTTGTTTAACGAGATTGCAGCTATGAACCGTGATAAGTCTAATTTGTCTGAAGTGTTGGCGGGGTATTCTAAGTAATTAATGTATAAAAGCAAAAAACATATTATCCGGAAAGAACTTTTTGAGTTTGAAGCTGATGACAAAAATACGGCTTACGAAATTCAAAAAAAACTTGCCCCGGTTTTAAATACCGGTGTTCCAGAATCAATAGATAATATTTGCAGTAAGTATTCGGATGACGACACGGTAGTCATTGATAAAATTGAAATTGATTTGGGCGAGATAGAACTGGATTCACTTGAAGAACAATTATTAGGCAAATTCAATGAAGAATTTGAATATAAAATAAATGATGCAATAAAAAACATTCATCATAAACAAATCGGCATTAAGCATAGTCCCGAGGAGACTAATTTTGATTTAATAAAGCATTTCCTTTTGAAAGGATATTTTCCCTGGTGGGTGGAAAAGCAAAATGAAATTAATCTCGATACGATATTTTTTGAACTCATGGAAATAGAAAAGGAAAAGATAATATCATTATTTACGGAAAACACTTACCGGGAAAAAATTATTCAACGGTTTGTAAAACAATTCGACGGCAAATCATATAACCTTTTGATTGTTGCAATTAAAGAAAACTTAAGCGATGAAGTAATCCTTGTTTTTGAATGGGTAGAAAGACTTGCGGAATTATTGGCAAAAGAACTGCAGCAGTTAATCAGTTTGCCTGAGTTAACACTTGATCTCTATTCATTATCTGCGGGTGATAAAGTTCTTACAAATAAGAAGATTATTGAAAAGTTTATTGAACAGGTTGCAGTAAACACTAAAATAGGTATTGGTGAAATTTCCGTGAAGCTAATTGAAATAATTAAGATGACTGCCTCAATAACGACAGAACAAAATAAAGAAGTAGAATTGATAGCTGCATTATTCTCCATAGCAGCTTCAAACCTTAGACTGGAAAATTTTGGTAAAAATGATATACAAGATTTGATTAACGATCTTGGTAAAAAAAGAAAAATTGAGCCGGATGAAATTGAAAAAATATTAACGTTATTAAAAAAAGGCAGACCGGGAACAGAAGCAACGGAAAATATAAAATGGAAAAAAAATGAGCTCCCAACTCCGACTAAGTCAAAAGAAAAAGAGATCGAACAGAATTATCTAAAAAGTAAAACAGAAGAGTTTAACGATAAGGGAAAAGTTAAATATCTTTTAACTGAACACATATATGAAGATGAAAAAAAATTGGGCAAGAAAATAACTCAAACACATCGAGGCAACATTGAAAGCGATGGAGATGAAGTAATAGGGGAAAAATTAATTGAAGAAAAGGAAGAAAACATAACCGTAAAACAAGATTCAACAGTTAAGCCCAAGCCAGAAATAATTGAAAGCCGTGAAGTTGCTAATGAAAAAGAATTGAGCAAAAAGATAACCCAAACGGATCAAGGAAATATTGAAAGCGATAAAGATGAAGTAACAGGGGAAAAATTAATTGAAGAAAAGGAGGAAAACATAACCGTAAAACAAGCTTCAACAGTTAAGTCCAGGCCGGAAATAATTGAAAGTCGTGAAGTCGCTGATGAAGAAGAATTGAGCAAAAAGATAACCCAAACACATCGAGGAAATATAGAAAGCAGTAAAGATAAAATAGCAGAGGAAAAATTAATTGAGGGAAAGAGAGAAAACATATCTGTAAAAGAAGAGTCAATTACTAAGTCTGAGCCGGAAATAATCGAAGCTCGTGAAGTTGTTAATGAAAAAGAAGCTGAACCAAAACGTGAAGCAAGAGAAATAAAAACTGAAGAAGAAAAAGTTATAACAAAATTAGAATCAAAGGATAGATCGAATCTAAAAAGTACAAGTGAAATTAAAGATGAATTTGCTGGTGAAGAAAAAAAAGGAAAAGAGGGAGTTGAACAAATAGATTTAGCCGAGGAAAAAAGGAAAGAAGTTGCAGAAGGAATTGGACATGAAGCAAAAAAGGAAGATATCTCTCAACATGATTCAAAAAAAAACATCCGTAAAACACAACTCGATAAAAAAAAGGATAAAATAGATACGGATGTGCAAGAGCAAACGAAGAGCCGTTTGATCCGGACTGAAAAGGGAAAAGAAAAATTAACGATACCTTTTAATAAAATCGAAAATGAGAGTAACGAATTTGTAGATACAGAAGAAAATGAAATATACATTGAAAATGCGGGGCTCGTATTGGTTGCACCCTTTTTACCGAGATTTTTTGAATCATTAAAATTAGTAGAGAACAGTGAGTTTAAGGATGATAATCTTAAGGAAAGGGGCGTTAATATTCTTCAATACTTGGTGAATGAAAGAGAATTTAATCCTGAGTTTATGCTGCAGCTAAATAAATTATTGTGCGGGATGAGAATAGACGAAGTTATAACAAGCGACATGAGAGTAACGGAAAATGAGAAGGAAGAATGCAATCAACTGCTGGAAAGCATTATCAAAAATTGGCAGGCTCTTAAGAATACTTCGGTGCAGGGTCTTAGAAATTCTTTCCTCGAAAGAAAAGGAGTATTGAAAAAATCCGGCAGCGGCTGGACACTCAACATTGAAAAAAAAGCTTTTGATATTCTTCTGGATACACTGCCGTGGTCTATAGCAATAATAAAATTAAAGTGGATGCAACAAACACTATTCGTTGAATGGTAGAAGACATAATAAAAAATAATGCAAAGGTTCTGCATAAAGAACTGGACTGGTTTTATAAAATTCTTGATACAAGGATAAAACTGCATTTCGGCCATGAATCTGAGTATAAAGATATTTTTGAAATAGAACCTCCGCAAATAAATAAGGAAGAATCTATTTACAGCGACTTTATTTCACACTACGCTTTGACCCTCCCGGAGAGAGTTGTGTTTGTTCTTTGTCTGATACCTCATTTGAAACCGCAACTGCTTGACGTTTTCTATACAAAAAATTCAGCCAACTCGAGGGATTTTACCGAGTTCGGCAGAAGAAACGGTTATTCATACGGCGGGTTCCTTCCTACCGGTGAAACAGCTTTGTTTATTTTGGCCGGTGATGACGTTGAAAAGAGAATTATTTTCAGCCGGTTGTTCAACGCCGACCATTTTTTTTATGTACACGCTATAATTAAATTGGAAAGCCCTAAGGAAAATGAACCCGAATACAGCGGCTTCTTAAGGATATCAAAAGAGATAGTAGACCTTGTAACAACGGGTGTAATGAGAAAACCCGTGTTCAGTCTGGAGTTCCCTGCAAAAAGAATTGAATCAATGATGGAGTGGGAAGACCTTGTTTTAGACAACTCGACAATGGAACATGTACTGGAAATAAAAGCATGGATTGAATACGGGGATATATTGCTGTATGATCTTGAACTCGGAAAAAAAATTAAACCGGGTTACCGCAGCTTATTTTACGGACCTTCGGGAACAGGAAAAACGTTAACTGCTTCACTTCTCGGCAAAATAACCGGTAACGATGTATATAGGATAGATCTTTCAACGGTGATTTCAAAATATATTGGTGAGACTGAAAAAAATCTTGAAAAAGTTTTTGAGAAAGCGGAGAATAAACGCTGGATTTTATTCTTTGACGAGGCCGACGCGCTTTTCGGGAAAAGAACAAATATAAGCGATGCGCACGATAGATTCGCGAACCAGGAAGTATCATATCTTTTGCAAAGGGTAGAGGACTATAGCGGGGTGGTTATTTTGTCTTCCAACTTCAAATCCAATATTGACGAAGCTTTTACGCGGAGATTTCAATCAATAATCCATTTCCCGATGCCGAAAGAATCCGAGCGTTTCAAACTATGGAAGCAGGGGTTCTCTGAAAAAACAAAACTAGCAGACGATGTTTCGCTGAAAGATATTGCAAGAGAGTATGAACTCTCCGGCGGTTCAATTATGAATGTTGTAAGGTATTCAACGTTGATGGCGCTAAGAAAAAACAGTATTGAAATACCTCGAAGCGATATTGAAAACGGGATTCGAAAAGAATTTCGGAAGGAAGGGAAAGCAGTTTAATTTATCTTTCATGGAGAATTGCAAATGGCAGCATTTGCTTTACAAACTCTCAATAAAGCCAGTGCTCCGAAAAGAGTAAATAATAGAAAAGCGGAAAAAAGTTTTGGTCATTTAAATGATTCCAAAACTCAACATAGTAGTAATAACCCTTTGCTGAGTAATAACAATAATTTAAGCTCCATAATTAAATCAGCATCTTTGCAAACCAAATTAAAAGTAGGAAAATCCAACGATAAATTTGAACAAGAAGCCGACATGATGGCAGAAAGAGTTATGAACTCTCCCTCTGCCGGTAGTAACGATTTACCAAAGAAGAAAAATTTGCCCGTAAATGAAAGAGAAGAACCGGGAGTAAAGGAATCGGTTAAACGGAAAAAAGAAGATACTACCGAGGAAGTACAAAGAAAAAGTTCAAGTTCCTCAAAAAACATAACTACCATTCAATTAAAAACCCTCGAATCAACGAACAGTTCATCATCCAATATTGAAACCACTCTGGAAAACTCAAAAGGCGGCGGAAAGTCGTTGCCGGAAAATACCCGGTCGCAAATGGAAGAAGGTTTTGGTGCCGATTTTAGTAATGTTAATATTCACACAGGTCCCGAAGCCGTGCAGATGAATAAAGAAGTTGGTGCACAGGCATTTACATATGGTAATAATATTTATTTCAACCAGGGGAAGTATAATCCGGGGACAAGTGAAGGAAATAGATTAATAGCACATGAATTAACTCATACTATCCAGCAATCTGCAGTTCCCCGGAAAAAAGGTGTGCAAAAGCAGGCTGAAACAACAAACACAGAAACAACCGACACTGAAGCCACACCTGTGGAACAAAAACTTGAAACCGGGATAATGGATAATGCTGCAAAAACGATAAAATTTGATAAACTTCCTATCCCTTCGTTCAAGCAAGGTTTACCTGAATATAAAGGACCTATTGAACGGCCAAAAGGATATCATAGGACAGTTGAACTGGGCAAGCCTCAGAAAGATTGGAAAGAAGGTGTCGGTCCTAACAGCAGTGAAAAAGTAAAACCGAAATTAATCGATATGATAAAAGGTGATACGGTTGGGGCCAGAACTGAACAAAGAGAAAGTGTTGAAGTAAATGAAGCGAACCTATATGTCTTCAATGCTGTGAGCGGCTATGGTAAAATGAATCGTTATGTCATTGGGAATCTAAATCAAGCTGTTAATGAATTCAGTTCGCCAACATGGGATAAAGCAGGTAAGAATAAAACATATCATGTGGATCATATAAAGGAATTACAGCTAGGCGGTGCCGATGAGTTGGGTAATATGCACCTATTAAGCGGCTTTATAAATATGATGTCCGGATTCAGGATTAATTCAGTTTTGAAGGAAAAAGTTAAGAGCCATCTTGAATCCAAAAATGAAAAAACGGCCAAAAAAGAAATTGATAATATACTTTCAAATTACAAATTAGTTTTTAATGAAACAGAACCGGATTCGGGATTCAAGTATAAAGTTGACGAAAAAGCCGACATTTGGACTCCGGACCAAATATCCGCAGGCGAACATTTCAATTTATCAAAATTGGATTCCATTATACAAGTTGGTGAATTGTCAAAACTCGGTGATTCAAGAGAATTTTTACTATTCCCTTCTGAAACCGGCTGGATACCTAAAAAAATCAGAAATACTGAAAAAGTTTATGCAAATGAGAAAAAATGGTTGAGCCCGTTTACAATTACTTCAAAACAACTTGAACCTGATCCCACTGAAGGAAAAGAAGGCAAAGTACTGTCGGGATTGACTACGATAATGGAAGAAAGAAGTGTATCAGGGAAATCCAGAATTAAATATAAAACTGAAGGAGAAAAACAACGTAATGTGACAAGGTATCCCGGTGCGGCATACACCGGCTTTATTGATAAAATTGCTATAAAAAATGAGGGATTGAATTTAAAGGGACTAAGCCCTATTACCTTAACTGAATTTGAGGTTTCACCAGAACAGGGAATATCAGCTAAAGGCGAAGTTTTACCGACTGTTCCTATAATAAAGGATGTAGGATTACAATTCAAACTTGAAAACGGTGCTATAGAAATCTTTAAGCAATTCAACACAGGCGAAATATCCCTTCCGCATCCGTTCAGCATAATTGACTCGTCGTTAACTCTCTCCGCTAACTCTGAAACCGGGTTAGGTTTTGAAGGTCAAGCAGATTTTGAAATAGCTAAGGTTGGCAAAGGCTGTGTAATGGGCAAGGTAACCAGCGGTGATGGATTTGAACTTGAAGGTCAATTCGATTTTGATTCAACATTATTTGACCCTGCATCTATTAAAGTCGGATATAAGAGTGAAGGTGACCAATTCAGCGCTGAGGGAGAATTGGGTATCCGGAAAGGAAAGATACAGGGTATTAACGAAGCGAATATTAAAGTTTCCTATGCCGATAAAATCCTAAAAGCCGACGGTTCGGTAAAACCTGAAATACCGGGTGTTGAAGAAGCATCACTCAATGTAGTCTATTCTGAAGAAGAAGGATTAACAATAGGCGGACAGCTTAATTTTAACAAAGACATCCCTTATATAAAGAGCGGAGTTGTTGACGCGAAGGTTCAACAAAAGAAAGAAGGTGAAGGCTGGGAATTATATGCAAAAGGTACTGCAGTACTGGATATACCCGGAATAGACTCGACACTATCTGCAGAATATTCAAACGGTGTTATCAATATCGAAGGTACTGTTGGTTATGAACGCGGAATGCTTTCCGGTAGTGTTACAGTCGGTGCAACTAATATGGAAGTAGATGCGGAAGGCAAACCCACCGGTGGTGCTACTGAAAAACTAAGAGCATTTGGCGGAGGGCAGCTAACGTTAAAATTGACACCCTGGCTTGAAGCAGGTGCTGGTGTTAAGTTTTTACCCAACGGTGAACTTGAAATAACAGGCAAAATTGGTTTGCCGGATCAAATTGATCTCTTCCCGCGTAAAGAGATAGATAAAAATCTATTTAAACTGCCGACTATCGAAATTCCGATATTTGCGATACCTTTGGGGACTAAGAGTGTAGGACTCGTTGCGATGATCACAGGCGGGGTTGATCTTTTTGCAGGTGTTGGTCCCGGAACTTTAAAGGAATTAGGACTAGAAGTAAAATACAATCCCGATCATGAAGAAGATACAACAATCAGCGGGAAAGGATTATTTGTAATTCCTGCAGATGCGGGAGTAAGGTTATTCGCAAGAGCAGGTTTGGGGGTAAGCATTGCGGTTGCCAGCGCTTCGGGTAATATTGAAATAGGTGGTTCACTCGGGTTAGAGGCCGAAGCCAGGGCGGAAGTAAACGTAAATTGGACTCCTAAAACCGGATTGGAACTCGATGCTGAAGCAAGTGTATCTGCTCAGCCGAAATTTAAGCTCGATATTTCGTTTGTGCTTGCTCTCGAAGCATTCTGGATCTATGAATATGAATGGAGAAAAGTTTTGAAAGAGTTTGAATATGGATCCGGATTAAAAATTGGTGTAGCATTACCAATTAAATATAAAGAAGGCGAGCCGTTTAAATTATCCTTAGATGACGCAAAATTTGAAATCCCGGATATCGATATCCCCAAAATGGCTAAAGAAGTTGGCTCTGAAATTGCCGGTGATCTGGTATAATGAGTAAATAAAATGAAATTATTATGAATGATATTACTAAAGAAGGAAAATATTATAATAACCTAGCTGCTCAATTACATCTTGACGGTAAATTGAGTGAAGCAGAAAAGAACTACAGGAAATCCTTAGAGATTGATCCGGGAAATTCCTCTGCTCATAATAACCTAGGATATTTACTCGCCCAGAAAGGTATGATAGAAGAAGCTGTTGATTGTTATAAAAAATCAATTGCGTTGAATCCTGAAAGCAGTATGGCGTTTAATAATCTAGGTAATGCTCAAATTTTACTGGGAGATTATGACAAAGGTGTTGAATCACTAAAAAAATCTGTCGAACTGAACACTAAAAATATCCTAGCATGGGACAACCTTGGCCGGGCTTTAGTTAAAGCAGGAAAGATTGAAGAAGCTGAAAATGTTTATACCACTGCTCTTGAACATTCTCCGAAAAATTCAAATTTATTATCATCACTAGGAGCAATTTTGGCATCGAGGCAAAAATACAATAAAGCAGTAGACGTTTTGAATAAGGCAATCGAATATGACAACAATTCTATAAAAGCTTTGTCGCAATTGGGAAGCGTTAATTTTATGAAAAAAAATTACGGGACAGCCGAAGAATTATTCAAAAAAGTATTGTCAATTGAGCCGGATGATTTAAATACCCGTCACCAATTAGGGTTAGTATATTTATCAAAAGGGGAAATTGAAAAAGGGATAAAAGAATTTAAGAAAATATTAAAGTTAGAACCTGATAGACTGGCAGTTAAACTTGATTTAGCCGTGATATTGATTTCATTAAATCAACTGGAAGATTCGAAAAAATTGCTTTTAGAAATTGTAAATACTAACCCTGAAATAGAACGTGCCAATTATTACTATGCTGTTGTCTTATATAATCTAGATAATAAAAAAGAAGCTGAAAAAATATTCAAGAAAATTGCTCAAAATGAAACCGTTTTTGGAATTAAGTCGAGAGAACATCTGGAAGATATAAATGAAATAAAGTTAAAAAAGAATTAATTAAAAAAGTTTCGAGGGAAGTATGTACTCATTAGCATCAATTCAAAAAAAGACAGCTAAAAGTTCAAATATTCATCTGAATAAATCAAAAAAATCCGGGCTGCAAACAAAAAAGGAAGAGACAATTAACAATAATCTTTCGCAATTAATTAATAATAGTCCGAAGGTTAAACAATCCCTTAATAACAGTTTTTCAGTAAATAACTATCCAATTCAGAAAAAGCTTAAAATAGGGAACTCAGAGGATAAGTTCGAAAAAGAAGCTGATATGATGGCGGAAAAAGTGATGAACTCTCCACATACGTCTGGTAATAGTACACAAAAACAGGAAGAAGAAAAACCTCAGGCAAAGGAAATGGTTAACCGCCAGGAGGAAGAAGAGCCTCAGGCAAAAGAAATAGTTAACCACCAGGAGGAAGAAGAACCTCAAGCAAAGGAAATAGTCAACCGCCGGGAGGAAGAAGAGCCCCAAGCAAAGGAAATAGTCAACCGCCAGGAGGAAGAAGAACCCCAAGCAAAAGAAATAGTTAACCACCAGGAGGAAGAAGAACCACAGACAAAAGAAATAGTCAACCGTCAGGAAGAAGAGGAACCTCAGACGAAAGAAATAGTAAATCGCCAGGAAGAAGAAGAGATACAGACAAAGGAAATAGTTAACCGCCAGGAGGAAGAAGAGCCTCAGGCAAAAGAAATAGTTAACCGCCAGGAAGAAGAAGAGCCACAAGCAAAAGAAATGGTTAACCGCCAGGAAGAAGAAGAGCCCCAAGCAAAAGAAATAGTCAACCGCCAGGAGGAAGAAGAGCCCCAAGCAAAAGAAATAGTTAACCGCCAGGAAGAAGAGCCTCAAGCAAAATTTCAAGTACAACCTAAAAGCAAATCTTCAACTCAAGGAAGTAATGAAACACAAATAAATATCTCTAAAGCAGGCGGACAACCTCTAGGTAGAAGTGTTAGGAATTTTATGGAACCTCGTTTTGGAACGAGTTTCGAGGGTGTAAAAACTCATACAGATCAAACTGCAATTCAGATGAATAAACAAATTGGTGCACAAGCATTTACCTATGGGAATCATATTTATTTTGGGAATGATAAATTTAATCCCGGAACATCATCAGGGAAAAGACTTCTTGCACATGAACTTACACATGTTGTCCAGCAGGGAAAAGGTTCACCATTGAATAAAAAAAAGTCAGCCAATCCCCAAAATAAAATTTCAAAATCTTCTGTTTCTAATGGGAAAGTTCAAACATTGCCCTTAATAACGGGAATAAATTCACAAGGTGAGATTGGTGTTGGCAGAAGTATGAGTGTCTCTGCTACTGTTGCAGGTAATCCACGTATAAATTGGTCATTTGTAGGAGCACCTCCGGCAGGTGTTACTATAAGGGGAGGCAGACGAAGAGCTAGAATCAATGCAAGCAATATTGCACTTCCAGGAGCCGGGGCAAATTTTTCTGTTCGGGCCACACTTGCTTCAAATGCCACGGATACTTTTACTTCAAATCCGATAACTATTGTCGGAATAACTAATATTGCATTTACGCCAAATCCCGCATTTCAGACACCTGTCCCTGCGTTAATACCTGCAACTGGCCCGGCAAACACTGTAGAACCTAATGCAAGAGGAGTTGCTGGTAATACGGCAAATACTGTAATTACTTCTGCGCCTGGGGGAGCTCCCAGCGTTCGACCAATGACAGTAACATTGCGAAGAAGACTTGGTGGCTCAATCGCAGGATTAGTTATAACTCCTGGCTCAAGGACAGGTAATATACGGGTACGTGTTACAGATAATGCAACCGGAACAAGAAGAGACGAGAATTTACCTGTTAATCCGTTTGCTACAAGACTGAGGGGGTTTACTGCACAGGCTGCTGCGCCCGCTCCATATGGGGTATTGAATACACTAAGATTTGCTTCCTCTCATGGAGTACCTGCTGCCAGTTTTAATAGAATTGTAGGTGAGGCAATGACAAACGGTGGACGTGACGATTTTAATATTATGCCAACTTTTAACGGAATTGGTCCTAATCCTGCACCAATATTAAATTTAGCTGTTCCCGCCAATACATGGCAAGATCAACTTAGAACTTCTGCGGTTAATCCTGTGGGTGCAACACCAGACAACAATCTCATGAATGTGAACAGGTATGTAGGGCCCGGAGTTGCAGCCCGTCTTCCTCGTGTGACGAATGTTAGACAAGGATTCCACTGGATTAGTTGGGCAGGAGCGTGGAGTAATGAATTTGATCGGGGTTTCCAGCGAAGAACATTGAGACAGACAGGTAGAAATACATTTGGCTTTAGAACCGAACATATATTCCGCGGTGCAAGAGCAAGACCATTCGATGAGAATTATGTTAGCCCTTATGTCGGAGTTGCATCGCCTCTAATAATTCTTTCCAATATTACGGCAGTACCTCTGGCTCCTCCTGCAAGGGGAATTGCTGCTGACGGCGTTGCTACCGGAAGGGTAACTGTAAATACAACCCATGCAGGACGAAACGTTAATTGGAGCGCTATAAGGGGCGCAATTTCGTTTACTGTCCCCGCTTTAGGTGCTGCACAACCGGTTGGAAATCCAGCAGCTATTCTTGCAGGACTAAACCATGGTAATTGCAGGGTACGCGTTCAGGATGCTGTTTTCCCAAATAGAAGATCGGAGGGAAATATTAGGCTTCACCGGGTCAGCTTAAGCAGAATCAGAGGAAGTAGAAGAGTAGCCGCCGGTGTATTAAATACAAACTTAACAGTCGATGCACAACCCGGTGGTAGAAATGTCGATTGGACTATTGATGCAGCTTCTGCAGCAGCAGGAATAACAATTACACCGGTTGCTGTGGCGGGTCCCGCTATTGCAGCACCTGTTAGAACTGCACAGTTACGCAGGCCGAATGCTGCGTTTAGAGGGACAGTGACTGTTATTGCAGCTGATCGTATTCGCAATGCAGCGAGACGAACGGTTAGAATTAGTTTTCGGTAGAAAATCACTAAGGAAGCCGATAATAATAAAATACTTTGCCGAAGATTGATTTATAAACTTTGAACCTAATGACCACCAAAGTTCTGACTGATGTAGGGAGCCTCTAGCCGGGGAACAACTTTAATGCTTGTAAAATAATAAATTACAAGCATTTTTTATTTTAAATAGTTATAATAAAATGTCTTCTATAGGATTTCTTAAAAATTAACCTGGGATCTGGTGTATCTATAGATTAGGTATTTAATGTCTGTTTTTAATGAATAGTGCTTGTTCCGAAAGAAGACCTAATATTTGTTTCTGTAAGTTATTTAGCTAGTTAAGTCAAAAAGAAAAACGTTGGTTATAAATGGCTGACTCTGGACATTTAGAAATATTAAAGCAAGGGACAGGTGTTTGGAATGAGTGGAGAATTAAGAATATAAGTATATCACCGGATCTAAGGAACGCGGATTTAAGCGATATTGAATTAGTGTCTATAAACTTAAGTGAAGCTGATTTAGGAGGCGCAGATTTTAGGGACGTAAAATTATGTAAAGCGAATTTAAAAAACGCGAAATTAAGCTATGTGAAATTGCATAAGGTAGATTTGAGCGGGGCAAATTTAAGAGGAGCGATTTTAAATGAGACCTATCTCAGGCAAGTGGATCTAACTGGTGTTGATTTAGCAAATGCAGTTTTAAGAAAATCGAATTTAAGTGGAGTCTTTGTAAATGAAGCTGATTTAAGCTGGACTGATTTAAAAGGAATACGGTTGAATCATGTAATAATAGCAACTACGAAATTGGAGGGTGCAGATTTTGAGATGGCAGATTTGAATCAGATATTAATCTTTAACTGTGATACACTAAGCTCGGCAAGAAACCTAGAATATATTAAACACTATGGTAATTCATCTATTGATCAATTGACCTTGAAAGCATGTGTAAATGACTTGCCGTATGGATTTCTTCTAGGTGTTGGATACTCAAAACAGGAGATTGAATTTCTTAAATTAATCTATACTAAAGAAATTAATCAATTCCCTTGTTTTGTAAGTTTTAGTGAAAAAGATAAATGTTTTACTAATGCGTTAATTCAAAGATTACGAAGTGAAAATATAAATGTCTCGTATGCTTCAGAAGATTTAGAAGTAGTAAAGAAAATTAGACCGGAAATAGATGAGGAAATTAGATTACAAGGTAAGCTTTTGATTATTTTAAGTAAGAATTCAATACATGGTAAATGGATTAAACCGGAAGTTGAAAAAGCGCTGAGCAAGGAGAAAAAGAAAAAAAAAGATATTCTTTTCCCGGTCTTTATTGATAATTCTGCTAAAGATTCGAATGAAACCTGGCTTAAAAAAGTTAAAAAAGAGAACGTTGCTGATTTTATAAAATGGCAAGATAATAACGAGTTTGAGAAATCATTTAGTATGTTGCTTAAAAGGCTAAAGAGTATGCAATAATGATTTGTAGCACTTTTTACAGTCTCATTTTTACAACAAAAAGAAAGCGCCGATATTAAATACGTAAATATTGCCTTCATCGTGTTCTTGTCCAATCATATTCAGAAAATTATAATTGAACGATAATTCAAGATCGGTATCCTCAGCGATATCTTTGATAAAAAAGCCAAGTCCTATACCGGCACCGATTCTCCTACCTTTTTTTTGCAACGTAAAATCGCCTATACCTGAAGGGCTTTTGATATCTGCTTTTGTTTCTCCTATTGCATTAAAAAGTAAATCAAATAACAAGAAGGGAGAGTACTCATTTTCAAAAAAAGGAATTTCTCCTCCTACTCCCCCGGAAATTATTCCCTTAGTTATTTGAAAAGATGCGTCCTCTAGTTCCAATTCTGGATTTGTAATTTGCCTTGTTCCTTTTCCTTCAGCATAAATATATTTTAGTTTTACAATAATTCTTAAGGGAAAATGCGGAAATGAGTGTTTTACTTTAAAACCCAAAAAAAATTCATGCCCAAATCCAAACCCTTTATCTTTAACTTCTTTTATATACAAATTAGGTGATTGAAAACTGCTTAAGCCTCCGCCCACCGCAAGTTTTAATTTTTGTCCGTTAACATTACTAATCATTAATAGTAGGACAAGTAAGAATTTTATAGGGCCTTTTATCATTTGTGAATTTTAAAAAAATTAATCTAAACCTGTAAGGTAATGAATACTAATTCAATAATATTAGTCGAAGTTGATTTTTTCTACCCTCTATTTCACCCTCGCAGAATAGAAGTAGAAATTTTATGATTGATATATTAAATTCATTCATTATTTTTACGGAATATAATTTGCCCCGTGGTGTAATTGGCAACACGCCTGACTCTGGATTAGGAATTTAAGGTTCGAGTCCTTACGGGGCAGCAACTAACCTTCTTACATTATTTGGAAATTACGTACACACTAAATTGGTTTTTTGTTAGAATTCCTGTATAAATTCATCAGCGTTAAATCAAAGAGAATATAATTCTTATAGGACTGTTGGAAACAAATTTAGTACAGCCGCAAGAAATCCCCCGAAAACTTGCGGCTGTTGTTAGCGTCATTTACCTGATATAGGTAAATTTTTCTTATATAATAGAGATTAGTTTTTGTTTGCCAAAATAAAGTCTGAGTAGAATTTTGAACAGAGCTTTCTTACCCGTTGACTTTCATCAAATGTAGCGGCTCTTTTTACTGCGTAAACACCTCTAGCATCACCTATTTTAATGAGTGATAAAGCAGCGGCAATTCTTGCTTCCACATCTTTATCATCATGAAGTACTCTCATTAAATTGATAATTGATCTTGAAGTGTTATAATTGCCCAACTCGTAGGTAGAGCTTACTTTTAAACCGAAGTTATCCGACTTGGTGCCCATTTCCAAATTTTTAACAATGTCCGTAACGTCAAGATGATTTTCTTTGGAATTTTCGTTTGATGAGCTTTTTGCTTGTGATGCTGTTGCTAAAATAATAGCAAACAATACGACTAAAACAACGTTTAGCTTTTTCATATGATCCCCCCGAATCATTTGTTGTTAGTTTAATATTTTTGACGACTTCTTTTGGTTTATGTTCCGTTGAAAGGGTGCTAAAAAAAATCTCTACTTATTGTTAACAATAAATTATTTTTATTATGTTTTTGAAACTTTTATTTAATCTTCTTGTAATTGCATCATGCATCGAAAAAATAAAGAGGCGTTTAAAATTTTTGATTTGCTTGCTAATGAATATCCGGGTGTAAAACCTGCACTTGAATATACTTCTGCCTTTGAGTTGTTAATTTCCACAATACTTTCAGTGCAATGTACTGATGAGAGGGTGAACATAGTGACTAAAGATTTATTCAAAAAGTATAAAAAGCCTGAGGACTACGTAAATGCAAGTTCGGAAGAACTTGAAAAAGATATATTTTCTACCGGGTTTTACAGGCAGAAAACAAAAAGTATAAAGAACTGTTGTGCGATGTTGATTGAAAAATATAACGGCAATGTGCCGGAGGATTTCGATAAGCTTGTTGAACTACCGGGAGTCGGAAGAAAAACTGCTTCAGTGGTGGCAGGCAATGCATTTGGTATCCCCGCAATTGCTGTTGATACGCATGTAAAAAGACTTTCCAATTTACTCGGCTTGGTAAATACAAAAGATCCTGAAAAAATTGAAATGGAGCTGAAGAAACTTTTGCCGGAGAACTACTGGGTAAATTCTTCACATTGGCTTGCAACACACGGGCGAAAAGTCTGTATAGCAAGAAAGCCGAAATGTTTTCAATGCGTTATTTCACAACTATGCCCGAGTTTTAATCCAAACGTAAATGAGAAGATAAATGGAAAAAGAAAAAAATAGGGAATATTGTTTATCGCTTCTAAAAGAATATACCAAAACGGACAGTTTGCTAAAACATGCATTTGCTGTTGAAGCATGTGTAAAAGCATACGCTGTGAAGTTTAATGAAGATGCTGATTACTGGGGCAATGCAGCATTGCTTCACGATTTTGATTATGAAATGTTTCCTTCCGAAGATTTACACCCGTACAAAGGAAACGAAATTCTTAAAGAAAAAGGATTCAATGAAGAATTCAGAAATACAATTTTATCGCATACAAATTATACCGGGGTTCCGAGAAAATCTAAACTTGCAAAAACTTTATTTGCATGTGATGAACTTGCCGGGTTTATTCTTGCGGTTACTTACGTAAGGCCAAGTAAATCTATTGATGAAGTAAAACTAAAATCCGTAAAGAAGAAGCTCAAAGATAAAGCTTTTGCCAGGGCAGTTAATAGAGATGATATTTATGATGGCGTAGCGGACATGGAAGTTGAGCTTGACGAACATATCGAGTTTTGTATCAATGCTTTAAAAGAGAATAAGGAATTACTTGGAATTTGACTAAATTGCGTGACGTGAATTTCATCTTAGCGGTACAGAAGCTTAATTTCCAAAGTGAAAAAGAGTTAAAAAAATAATACGTTTTGACTTGACAAAGTGCAATAAACATGTCAAATTTGTAATATTCAATAAGGGGAATATTTTTATAGGGATTTTATACAGTATTTTTTGTTGATTTAATCATTATTTAATTATCTTTATTCGATTAGATCGAAAATTCAGAGGAATAAGAATGACAAAAAAAATCTCTATAATAATTTTCCTTTTTTTGTATCTGCCGGTATTATCTGCTGATGATATAAAAGTTGTTTCTTCCGACAAAAATTCAATTATTATTGAATATTCGCAGATAATTTCAGATTCTACATCTATTACCATTAATAATGTTGAATACAAAAAGATCAATTTGTATAACGGGGTTCCTGATTCTGATCTGCAATATGGTGATCCGGATGTTCAGGTGAGAAAAGTGAATATCGGTGTCCCTTCTGAAGTCGGAAATACCATCCAAATTTTATCAAGCAGTACTAAAAGAATCTCAGGCAGATTATCTCCTATTCCGACACCTGTCCTAATTGACGGTACTAATTCATTTGAATATAAGATTTCGGAAAGTTATAACGACTATAATAATAAAGAGTTGCCGGTTAGTTTGGGTGAATACAATAATGTTAGAAACTTAGGGATTCAGACAGTAACCATTAACCCGGTGCAATTTGATGCTTCAACAAACAAAATTAAATTGTACTATAAAATAACCTTCAAAGTAACTTTTGCCTCGGCAAATCAAAAGGTAACTTTAAATGATAACTTCCTGGAAAGAGCAGTACTAAATTATGATATAGCTAAAAACTGGGGGACGCGCTCAAGAGGCCTTGCAAAAGTAAATTTTGAATCTTCCGTTTTAGCTACGGGTACATGGTACAGGTTCAAAGCTCCTACCGAAGGAATTTATAAAATTACCAGGGATGATTTAAGCAGTCTTGGAATAGATGCAGACAATGTAGACCCGAGAACCATAAAAATATATAATAACGGAGGGTATATTTTACCGGAAGATCCTGAAATAGAAGTCCCGGATAATTTGGTTGAAAACGCAATTTATATTGCCGGCGAAGGTGACGGCAGTTTTGATAATAGCGACTACATATTATTTTACGGCAGGGGAACGGACTTTTATGAATATGATTCGGACGAAGATGAAGTTGTAAGAATGAAACATTATTATACAAAAGACAATTATTACTGGATAACCTCCGGCGGTGATGAAGGCAAAAGAATGGAAACCAAAAACAGTTCATCTTCATCTACAGGTTATGTCCAAGATTATACGGAAGCTTTTACATTCCACGAACAAGATTTATTGCAGCTATCGGAGGTGCTCTCAGGGAGAAGATATTTCGGTGAATCATTCAATTCAAATAACAAAACCGTATCAATTGTAAATTCTCTGAACAATAGGATTAGTGGTAGCCGGATAGAATATCATTTTAGTTTTATAAATTCAGCTGAAAGAAGAGTAAGGTTAACGATTACTGAAAATGATAACTCACTGTATTCAAGTAGCCTATCGTACCCGAACCATACAACCGATTACGAATACGGAGAGGAAACAGAAAGTACAGTATCTTACAGCGGAGATTTGACCGATGACAGAAGCGTAGTTAAATTTAGTTTTGATGCAAGTTTAAGCACCGATATTGGTTATTTGGACTATCTTGAAATAAAATATGAGAGAGAATTATACGCTGCTAACGATACAATTGTATTCTTTTCAAAAGATACTGGTGCGGTTATTGAATATAATCTTTATGATTTTTCCACAAGCTCAATTGAAGTGTATGATATAACGGATTTTTCAAGTGTTAAAAAGATTGAAAACGCTACTATAAGCGGGGGGCAGTTTATTTTTAAGGCGCAAGAACAATTTAACGCCGTTAGTAAGTATATGGGGTTAAATACGAACAGTTATAAATCAATTGAAGATGCTGAACAAGTTGATAACACAAACATAAAAGGCATTTTGGAAGGTTCAGAATATATATTAGTCACAACCCGTGATTTTAGCGAACATGCGGAAAGATTGGAAACTTACCGTGAAAGCCAATCCCCTAATAAGTATAGTGTGCAGATAGTTTATATCGATCAAATTTTTAATGAATTTAACTCAGGGCTCTATGATCCTATGGCTGTAAGAAATTTTGTTAAATACGCCTTTGAAAATTGGAATACGCAACCGTATTTCTTTGTACTTTTTGGCGACAGCGAGTATGACTTCCTAAATAGGGAAGGGGGAGAATACAACTTTTTACCTACTTACCAAAGCGAGGAATCTTTGGATGAGGTTGATTCTTACACTACAGATGAAATGTTTGTTAGGGTAACACAGGACAGCAAACCGGATCTTTGCTATGCAAGAATACCGGTATATAATGACGAATCCGCAAAAATAATAATTGATAAAATTATTGCATACGAAGCAAATGCCGATAAAGGGATATGGCAAAACCAGATCACTTTAGTTGCAGATGATCGCATGAAATCAACATCACAGGAAGACAATTTACATACTCCTCAGTCGGAGGTATTAGATAGTAGTTATATTCCAAAACACTTTAATGTAAATAAAATTTATCTTGCCAAATATCCTACTGTTGTTACAGGACTCGGGAGGAGGAAACCGGAAGTAAACATTGCAATTATTGAAGCGGTAAACGATGGAACTATATTATTAAATTATATAGGGCACGGCAGTTCGAAAGAATGGGCGGATGAAAGGGTTTTGCTTAGGGATGTTACTATACCTCAATTTGAAAACGAAAATTATTTCTTTTTAACTGCTGCCACATGCGAATTCGGGCAATTTGATCTTGTAGGCGTGCAAAGCGGGGCTGAAGTTATGTTATTCCTCGAAAATGGCGGGGCAATCGGTGAATTTGTCTCAGCACGTCCTGTTTTTTCTAGTAATAATGCAAGATTAAACAATATATTTTATTCAAATTTAATAAGTGAGGCAAACACAATTGGAGACCCAATCACTACGGGTGAAGCATTTTTTTTGACAAAACTTACGGGGAGTAATAGCCCTTCTAACGATAGAAAATTTCATCTTCTGGGAGACCCGGCTGTGTGTTTAGCTGTACCTGAACCATTGGTCAAAATTGATTCCGTAAATGGTAAATCACTGGAAGAGAGTGTTCAAATTGCTGCCCTGAGCACTGTCAAAATAAATGGCTCGGTAACTGATTCTCAGAGCAATGTAAATACTTCGTTTAATGGTGAAGGAATTGTTACAGTATTCGATTCGGATATAACAGTTTCTCTCGAAGAATTAGGCGAAGGTTATACAATTAAAGATCAGGGTGGAATTATTTTTAACGGAGGAGTTACTGTTGAAAATGGAAAATTCCAGACTGAATTTGTTGTACCCAAAGATATTTCTTATACAAACCTTAACGGTAAAATAACTTCTTTATTATTCGATGAATCATCGGATTTTGTAGGTGCTACTGAAAATGTAATTATCGGCGGTACGGATTCCTCCGTTGTAGATGATAATACTGGGCCTGAAGTTGAAATTTTTTATGACGATATTTCTTATGAGAATTCTTATTTGGTAAATTCTGACTTTAAACTTATTGTAAAACTCTCGGACGAAACGGGGCTTAACACTACGGGAACCGGTATCGGGCATAACCTTGAAGGTATTCTAAATGATGAAGACACCGACCCGATTGATTTCACAAATAGTTATGCAGGTGATTTAAATTCCGGCGGTAAATCCGGTGTCATAGAGCACAGTTTCCTTAATATGGAAGCAGGCGACTATGAATTAAAAGTAAAAGCATGGGACGTGTTTAACAATCTCACCGAAGAGGAAAGTTCGTTTACTGTTGTAAATAGCGACGGCCTCGTTATCAGAAATGTAGTTAATTATCCTAACCCGTTTTCTTCAAATACTACATTTACTTTTCAGCAGAATCTTGAATCTTCATTAAATGTAAGAATCAAAATCTACACAATTGCCGGCAGATTAATCAAAGAAATAAATAGTGATAATATTGTTGACAAGTTTGTTAAAATAGATTGGGACGGAAGAGACGAAGACGGGGATGTTTTAGCCAACGGAACATATCTATACAATTTGATCGTAGAATCTGCCGATGGAGAATTCAAAGAAAATATACTTGGTAAATTAGCAGTAATTAAGTAAACTTAAAGTTCGCAAAAAAGGAATTAAATTATACATTGGAGGTAAATTAAATGAAAAAATTATTTGGAATCCTATTTATTATGATTACCATATTCGGATTCGTTAATAAAACACAAGCACAAGGAGAAGCAGCAGTAACATTCTTATTATTGGCGCCAGACTCCAGAGCAGGCGGCATAGGAGAATCGGGTGCAGGTTTAGCTGATAACTCTGCAGCTATTTTTTGGAACCCTGCGGGTATTGCGTTTCTTACCGGGAGTGAGGTAAGTATTACTCATAGTAATTGGCTGCCGCAATTTAACCTAGACCTTTTCTACGATTATTTAACTTACAGGCAATATATTGAAGATATTGGCGGTAGTATTACTGCAAGTGTTACATATATGAACTTCGGTGAGTTTGTAAGAACATCATCACAGTCGCCCGATCCTATAGGCACGTTCACTTCGTTTGATGCCGCAGTAACTTTAGGTTATGCAACAAAAATACATGATGATTGGGGACTCGGCTTCAATTTTAGAGTAATACACAGTAGCCTTTCAGACGAAGGCGCCGGTGAAGAAGAAGGTACAGGTAAGGCAACATCGGTAAGTTTCGATATTGCGACTATGTGGAGACCTGAAGTAATGAACTTACCCTTTATTGGTGATTTTGGTAACCGCTTCAGCATGGGGATTAATTTAAGCAATTTAGGTCCAAAAATAACTTACATAGATCAAGACCAGGCCGATCCTATTCCAACCAATTTCAGACTGGGCTTTGCGTTAAGGTTGTTTGAAGATGATTTTAATTCCCTAACATATACCGTTGACTTCAGTAAATTGCTTGTTGATAGGGCAGACTCTACAAGCAGTGAAAGAGATGATTTTTATAAAGCTATTTTTACAGCCTGGGGTGATCAATCATTCAGCGAAGAGTTGAGAGATATTGTTACCTCAATGGGCTTTGAATACTGGTACGGGCAGCCTGAAGATTTTATGTTTGCACTAAGAACCGGTTTCTTTTATGAAGATCCGTCATACGGTAATAGAAAATTCATGTCTTTCGGTGCAGGTATAAGGTATGATATGTACGGGTTTGATTTCAGTTACATTTCTACAGATGTTTTCTCAGGCCAGGAAAATCATCCGCTGGGAGATACCATGCGCTTTACCATTTCAATGGGTTGGGGTAGCCAACCTCAAACAATATCAGGATTTCCACGGGGATTATAGATTAAATTATGAAAATACTTAAATCAATTCCGGTTCTGTTGATAATATTTTTGGGCAGTGTATCTGCCCAAAATTTTGTCGGTAAATTAAACCCTTACCCTTATAATCAACCCAATCTTCCTGAAAATGATGTGCTAAAGATTCTCTGCGTTATGGTTGAGTTTCAAGAAGACAAATTTGATCAAACATACGGAGACGGAACTTTCGGATCATTATACTCGGAAGATTACGGCAACGAAATTATAGACCCGTTGCCGCATGATAAAGCTTATTTTACTAACCATATGATATTTGCTCAGAATTATTATTCCAAAGTGTCAAACGGAAACTTTGAAATTGAATTTACAGTGTTGCCGGAAATTATTACTGTTTCGCAGACAATGCGCGAATATACTGCCCTGTCAACCTTGGCTGACTTTCAACCTTTGGCTGATTTCTCACAAGAAGTTTGGCAATTGGCAGATCAAACTTTTACCGGCACTAATTTCAGTGAGTATGATTTGTTTTTTATTTTTCATGCAGGTGCGGGGAATGATATTTCAGATGAAGACGGGGTTGGTGATAGGAGCGATTTGCAGTCGCTTTATTTAAGCGAAAAAGCATTAAAAGACATTTACGGTAGTGATTTTGAAGGCTTCTCGGTAAGCAACGGCTCTTTTTATATTACAAATTCTGCAATTTTGCCTGAAACTGAAAACCGGGAGATAGAAGTAATAGGCGGTGTGCAATTATTGGAATTATCCATCAACGGTTTAATAGTATCTACTGTAGCGAGTCATATAGGACTGCCGGATTTGTTTAACACCGAAACGGGTAAGTCTGCTATTGGTAAGTTTGGACTAATGGATGGGCAGGCCATTTTCGCTTACAGCGGTTTGTTCCCGCCCGAACCTTCTGCATGGGAAAAGATTTATCTGGGTTGGGTTGAAGCCCGTGAGCTGACACCCGATGGTGAAACATACACAATTGTTAGTCCTATTATTGCTTCTGAGTCTGCACAATCCGATGTAATCACCATAGGAAAAGTAAATATTAATTCAAATGAGTACTACCTCATAGAAAATAAAAAGAGAGATGCAAATTTAGACGGTGTTAAAATTACCTCCATTGTTGATGGGCAGGAAGTTGAATATAGTTTTGCCAAGGATGATACTTCTACGATAACCCCGTCAGACGTAAGTAATATTGCCGGCGTAATAATTGACGTAGATGAGTACGACTGGGCGGTTTCAGGCTTTGAAATAGACCAGACTTACAGCGATCCTTTTGAAGATATAGGCTTACAGATATGGCATATTGACGAAACGGTTATCAATGAAAATTTGGCTGATAATAAAATTAATGTAGACATCGACAAGCTTGGAGTAAGATTGGTTGAAGCCGACGGTATTCCTGAAATAGGTTATGAATTTACAACGTTGACCGGCACATTCATCGGCGAAGGCACAAAGGAAGATACATGGTATGCCGGTAATCCCGCAGAATATTATGAGAATGAATTTAATAGCGGTTCCAAACCTTCTACTACTTCCAACCTGGGAGCAAATTCATTTATAAGTTTTTCCGACTTCTCGGATGTAGGTCCGCAGATGTCTTTCAAATTAAGTTATGAATACGGGCAGGTTGAAAAAATTTCTACGCAGAATGTCCAGGACATTAGTAATGTTTCACAGATTAAGTCGGTTGAATATAATGACCTGCATTATCATTTCATTCTTTCGGATGGACATTTACAAATTATAGGTGATGACAATAATTTTACACTTGAAAACGAAACCGACTTCAGCATCGGGAATTTTGCAGTTTCTGTTATTGGAAATTATGTGTTTGCGGTAGGTGCAGATAATAATATGCTTAATGTAATTCAATTTAGCGGGACTGATCCGCTTATTCTGCATCAATTGGATGTTGGCGAAAATATTACATCTGTTCCTGTAGTTCGTAATCAATCATATGGAGAATTACAAATTTTAGTCGGAACCGAATCAGGCAAAGTAAACGAGTATCTGTTTGATGGAACTCAAAATGCTCTCTCGTTAAACAGTACATTTGAAGCTTTTAGCGGTGAATCGGTAAAACAAGTATTGGACGATGCTGAAGCTTTTGTTGCAGTTTCAAATGATGCAGTTTATAGAAGTACCGACATGCCTGTGGAAATAGAACAGACTCTTGTAAAAAGTGTTCTAACAAATGATAAAGACGGTGCGGCAACAGTCGTATCTCTTGGTGAAGAAAATCACTTTTACATAACTCAAAATTCTCAGGTTATTGACGATTATGATATCGATGCAGAAAGTGCCATTAATGATTTTTCACTGATAGATATTTTCAGTAATGGTGAAAATTATATAGTTGTAAATGACAGCATTCAAATCAATGCATTCAACTTAAGCGGCAGCCAGGCGGAAAATTTCCCATTTAAAGACCCTCAAGGAAATAAATTTACAAACACACCGCTCGGTGCGGATTTAAACGACGACGGCAAATCGGAAGTAATTGTATTCACGGAAGATGGAAGAATCTTTGCTTTTGATGCTACCGCAGGTGAATTTATAAACGGCTTCCCGGTTTCAACCGGAAGTGCAAATTTATCAACTCCCGTATTATTTGATTTTAACAATAACGTATACATTTCGTTAATTAATTCAAATTACGATTTGACTGTTTGGAATATTGCCTCAAACGGGTCAATAAGCTGGGCCGAAGAATTTGGTGATGCCGGGAATAATTCATTTATAGATGCAGCTTCAACTGAAAATTATATCTCGGAATTTTTCCCCAAGAACAGGGCTTACAACTGGCCAAACCCTGTTTATGAAAACGAAACATACATCCGTTACTATGTTTCCGAAGACTCGGATGTAAATATTAAAATTTTCGATCTGGCAGGTGACTTTGTTGATGAATTAAATCATAACGGGATCGGCGGAATAGACAACGAGGTAACGTGGCATGTCGGCGATATTCAAAGCGGTGTCTATTTTGCAAGAATTGAAGTAAACGGCAAATCAGGCAACTCTGATAACAAAATAATTAAGATAGCTGTAATAAAATAAATACAAATTCGGTATTGAGTATGCTCAAAAAATTTTTATTGATTATTATTCTGTTTATTTCCGGGAGCTACACTTTATTAGCTCAGTTTAATGAATACAACCCCGACTATGAATGGGTAACGATTGTAGGTGAAAATGTAACTGTCCATTATCATCCCGAAGCTGAAAGGACTGCAAGAACTGTTCTTAAAATTATTGACGAAGTCTGGGGGCCCATAACATCTCTTTATAATTATGAACCGGACAGAGTTCATTTTGTAATTAAAGATATTGATGATTATTCAAACGGTGCAGCCTTTTTCTTTGATAACAAAATTGAAATCTGGGCTTCATCATTGGATTTTGATTTAAGAGGCACACACAACTGGCTTCGTAATGTAATCTCTCACGAGTTTACGCACATTGTTCAACTGCAAGCAGGGATGAAATGGGGAAGATCGCTTCCTGCTTTTTATTTTCAATACCTGAATTACCAGGATAAAAGAAGGCCGGATATTTTATACGGCTATCCCAATTTTATTTTATCGTATCCTATTCCTGGCATAAATGTTCCCGCATGGTTTGCCGAAGGCACCGCACAATACATGCGTAAAGAATTTAACTATGATAACTGGGATTCGCACCGTGATATGATTTTAAGAAGTTATGCCCTTGATGGAAATATGATTTCGTGGAATGAAATGGGCGTATTCGGTAAAACCAGTTTGGGTAATGAATCGGTTTATAATGCCGGCTTTGCTTTAACAAGATACATTTCACAAAAATACGGTGAAGATAAATTAAGAGAAATTACAGAGAATCTCGGAAGGACAACCACGTTTACAATTGACGATGCATTTAAGAGAGCCCTGGGTAAAGACGGTATTGAAGTTTACGACGAGTGGAGAGATTTTTTAACCAGGGACTATAATGAAAGAACTGCAGATATCAAAAGCAATCTTGTTGCCGGGGAGAATATAATAAAAGAAGGCTTCGGAAATTTTCATCCTGTTTTTTCAAATGACGGGAAAAAGATGGCATACATCTCTAACAAAGGTCAAGATTATTTTTCAATGTCTGCAATCTTTGAATACGATATCGAAACAAAAAAAGAAAAAATGCTGGCACCTCGTGTAAGATCGTCTATATGTTATTCACCGGACGGAAAGAAAATTTATTATGCTAAGTTAAGTGATGATAATCCGCGCGGAACAAACATCAATGATATCTATGTATATGATATCGAAAATGACGAAGAAACAAGAATCACTTACGGAATGCGCGCCAATAACCCGACTCTTTCAAGCGACGGAAAAAAGATTGCTTTTGTTTTTCAAAAAGACGGTACAATCAATTTAGGGGTTGTTGATGTTGACGGAAAGAATTTTCAGAAGTTAACAAATTATAACGGCGGTGAACAGCTCTATAATCCTCAATTTTCAAAAGATGATTCCAAAATTATTTTTGATTATTCCTATCACCACGGAAGAGATTTGGCAGTTATTAATTCCGACGGAAGCGGACTTAAATTCATTCTTAATTCGGGAAAGGATGAAAGAAATGCTGTTTTCTTAAATGATAATGAAATAATTTACTCTTCAAACGAAACCGGCATATTTAATCTCTATAAATATGATTTAAATACTCAAGTCTCGCAAAGGATATCAAACGTACTGGGCGGAACGTTTTATCCAGCCGTTGACGAAAGCGGAAATATAGCTTACGCAGGCTACACATCAACAGGCTATAAAATATTCTATCTAAATAAAGATGAACAAAGCAAAGTTGACGAAACTAAAAAATACGTTCAAAGAAATGATCCGCCGCTGGATGAAAACAAACCCAAAGGTGATATCTCACAGTTTGATATTGAAGGATTACGAAACTTTAATGATGAGATACTCCCGGAGAATGAATCCAAAAGATATTCCGGTTTCTTCTCAAATATAAATTTCTTCCCGCTCATAAGAATTGATAATTACAATCTTTCAAATGATTTTATTGATAACATTAAGCCCGGTATCGTAGTTGCTTCATCAGACTTTTTAAACCGTTACGATTTTATTGCCAGCGCAGCTCTTAACAAAAGGATGGAAAGAGACCTTTACTTAATCTTTAATTACAGGAATACCCTGCCGTTTCTTTATGATATCGGCTTAAAGCCCGAGCTGTCGTTCGAGCTTTATAGTATTAGCAGAAAAAGTGATGCGGATGTATTCTTCGGGGTTGACTCTACTTATGATCCACCAAAATATGATTACCAACTTCAAACCGGTGTGTCGTATAATTTGCTTGAGGCGGATTTTGTAGCGAAGCATAAGCTTATTGACAGAAGTACCGAGCTTGAATTAAGATTTATATTGAGCAATTATACAACGGTAATTGAAAGTTTCATATATCCGGACGGCAGCGGCACGCTGTTCCCGACAACCGACGACACTTATTTTGAAGGAAAAGACTTAAGAGTAAAATTATCTCACGAAAGTACTTATCCTACGCAAGATGCAGATATAAACCCGGTCGGCAGAAAGCTGGAACTGCAATACGATTATGAATTTAATGATTTCAATATAGATAGTGAATATGAAATTGAGGACGGAATATTAAAACCGGCGTTCAAGGATTTTAACTTTCACAGGCTTGAATTTAATTACGAGGAAAGGTTACAACTGTTTAGAACACATACCTTAACAACACGTTTTAGAGTCGCTTCAATTCTCGGCCCGGATGTCCCGGACTTTTTTGATTCATATCTGGGCGGGCTTATAGGAATGAAAGGATATCCTTTTTATGCTATAAGCGGCAACGAACTTGGATGGGTTAATTTTACTTACCGTTTCCCGTTGTTCAGAAATATTGATAGACGGTTTGGACATTTATACATAGACAAAGTGTTTTTATCAATCCACGGGGATTACGGCTACGCGTGGACAGGCGCATGGCCCGGTTTTGATGAATTTAAAAAGGGAGCAGGAATGGAACTGCGGATAAAACTTAATTCCTTTTATTTGTTCCCCACAAGCATTTTCCTAAATGCTTCTTACGCGTTTGACAAATATAACCGGACTGTCAATAATGAAGACATATCATACGGGAAAGAGTTGTTGTTTTACGGCGGTGTTTTATTTGATTTTTCATTTTAATAAGGAACATAAATGAAAGCATTTATTTTTGTATTGATGCTGTTCTCAGTCTTTGTTTCCGCACAGGAAAAAGAGGAGAATAAGCTATGCGGGGAACTAAATCTTGATTCAAAATTGAGCTTTGATGAAACATACAACTTTGAAGATGACGACATAAATCTTAAAAGAAAATCGCCTTTTACTTCCGCGCTGTATTCTGCAGTAATACCAGGAGGAGGCCAATTATATAACGGTGATTACTTTAAAGCCGCTCTATTTCTTGCCGTAGAAATCGGGACGATTGCAGCTGCAGTAATATACGACCAAAAGGGTGACGACAAAACCGAATCATTTGAAAAATATGCAAACGAGAACTGGTCCGTTGAAAGATATGCAAGATGGACTATTGAAAATGTACAGTATATCAACTCGAATGTTAATGTTGATGATTATACTATATTCGATAATAACAATAATGTAAACTGGAGCGAGTTGAACAGGCTTGAAGGCGATATTGGTGATTACTATTCGCACCGCCTGGCTCCGTTAGGCGACCAGCAATACTACGAGATGATAGGAAAGTATCCCCAGTTTAATGTAGGCTGGAGCGAATTCGGTGATGATCCTACAAAATCATACTACTATGGCGACCCTCTTACAAGCCAATTTTTATTTTATGCCGGCGAACGGGGTGATGCCAATGATTATTACAATATATCTTCAACATCAGTTACGTTAACAATTGTAAACCACGTATTAAGTGCAATAGAAGCTGCCTGGACATCAAGCCGGATTAACAAAGCTCTTGATGTGGAAGTTAAGATGGAAAGAATTAAATTTGAAGGCAAAAGTTCTATGCATCCTCAAGTAAATTTAAGTTATTCTTTTTAGCCGGTAATTATGAAAATACCTTTAGTTGTAATAGTCGGCAGACCTAATGTCGGCAAGTCTACTTTATTTAATAGGCTTACAAAAAGTAAGGACGCTATTGTTGACGACCTAAGCGGCGTTACCCGTGACAGGCTCTACGGCGAAGTTGAGTGGAATGCAAGACGTTTCCAGCTTATTGATACCGGCGGGTATGTGCCGGATTCCGATGAACTGTTTGAAACTGCGATTAGGGAACAAGTGGAGATCGCTGTACAGGAAGCGGATGCTATTTTGTTTGTTACAGACGGCAGGGTTGGAGTTAACCCGGTTGATAATGAAATTGCACGGATGCTGAGAACTTCAAAAAAGAATTCCTTTCTGCTGGTAAACAAATCGGATAACGAAGATTTGGGCTTGAATAAATCGGAGTTTTATTCACTGGGTCTGGAACATGTTTACGACGTTTCTGCGTTGAGCGGAAGAAATATAGGTGATGTACTCGATGAGCTCGTAAAACTTTTGCCTGAAGTTTTAGAGGACGAAGAAGAAGACACAAGGCTGAGACTTTCAATATTGGGTCAGCCAAATGTGGGAAAATCTTCCATAACAAATTCGTTGCTTGGCTATAATAGGAGTATAGTAACCGATATTCCCGGGACAACCCGGGACAGCATAGATTCCGTACTCAAATATTACGGGGAAGAGATAGTACTGGTAGATACCGCAGGGCTTCGCAAAAAAACTAAAGTTAACGAAAGCATAGAATTTTATTCAAACGTAAGAGCCTTCAGGGCAATAGCCGGCAGCGACGTTTCTATTTTAATGATTGATGCAACGGCAGGATTGGAAAAACAAGACCAGAAGATTATCGATGAAATCGTCCGTAGAAGGAACGGTTTAATTATTGCAATAAACAAATGGGATTTAATAGAGAAAGATACAAACACGGCAAGGGAATATGAAAAGGAATTGAAGCTTAAACTCGGTTCTGTAGATTACGCGCCGATAATATTTGTATCTGCCTTAACCAAGCAGAGAATTTATAAAATAATAGACATTGCAAAAGAAATACACACTGAAAGAAAGAAAAAAATTCAGACAAGCGAATTAAACGATGTTTTACTGGAAGAAATTCAGAAAACCCCTCCGCCGACAACTCCGATAGGCAAAGAGATAAAAATAAAATACATTACCCAGGTGGGGAGCAAATACCCTATATTTTTATTTTTTGCCAATGATGTAAAATACATACCTGACCAATACAGAAGATTTCTCGAAAAAACAATCCGGAAAAATTTCGGGTTCTCCGGTGTTCCCATGACAATAAGCTTTAAAAACAAATAGAATGACAGTCAAGTCTCATAAGGCCTGTCTCGAACAATAACGTGAGACGTCACGCCGGAACTACAAAATACTTGATAAATCACGTTACGCAAATTGTATTAATCATAATTCTACTCTTAATCATAATCTTCTTTATCTTTTTTTAGAGTATGATTAGGATTATGATTAAGAGTAAGAATTCCCTGCGTAAGGTGAGTTAATAAATTTACAGAAAAGTTGCCCCGTAAGCAAAAAAGCTTAAATATCTATGTGTTTGCGCATAAAACGGTAACCGTTAAAACCATCTAACCCGGGCTTAACACGTTTACTAAGCAATTTTGACCAATGCATCTGCATATACCCAAAACTTACAAACCTGCCATAAGATCAGAACATAGTAATCCCTTGCATTAAATCATTATAATGCTTGACATCAAAACATAACTTTGTAACGAAACATATTATAGTAATGCTAGAGATCCTAGGAAGTACCTCCTAGAGAAGCTGGGAAGTATTAACTATTATATCGTTCAGGAAATAATATTGAATATTAGTGTCAAAAACTAAATTAAATAAGGGACGAAAAATAAGAAAACCGGTAGGTTTGTCAAAAGAGGAAAAAGCAAAACACGAAATGATCAGAA
>JASFMY010000004.1:0-108634 GCA_050117315.1 Ignavibacteria bacterium | reverse complement strand
ATTAAAAGAACCTAAAGTTAAACTCTTGAAATTAAATGGAATCCGAAAACAAATCTTGAATGTAATTTGAGTTTGGGTGCTGCATCGCACAATACAGGAGGTTGGGTTCTTTCATTATAGTATCTTTGTCCAGCTTGTATTCAAATAATTTTAAGAACACGATTAGGATTTTTTAATCCCTCGAAAAAGAAGTAGATATGAAGTTAAAAATAATACTAAGGTTATGGAGCCAGCTTTGCCTTAATTATTATTATTTGGTTAAAGTCCTAATTCCTTATAGGCCTTTACCAAAGCTTTTTTTGTCTCCAACAAATCCTGTGAAATAACTTTAACTTCTCCAATTACGGGCATAAAATTGGTATCCCCGTTCCAGCGCGGCAAAATATGGTAATGTAAATGTTGATCAATTCCAGCACCGGCTGCTTTGCCGAGGTTTGCTCCTATGTTAAACCCCTGGGGTTTCATAACATAATTAAGCGCTTTAATAGATAGTTTGATAAGATGCGTTATTTCAATCTGTTCATCATCGGTAAGTTCAAGCAAATCGCAGATATGCCTATTGGGAATTGCCATTAAATGACCGCTGTTGTACGGATATAAATTCAGCATTAAGTAAGCTGTGGTTCCCCTTTTAACGATTAATGAATTATCGTCTTCTATGCTTTTATTTAATGCTGAACAGAAGACACATTCTTCATCCTCATTTTTGTTCTTAAAAGATTGTATATAATTTGATCTCCACGGGGACCAGAGCTTATCCATAATACCCTCTCAACATAAAAAAAGCGGAAGTAAGTACTTCCGCTTTTTATTGAAAATATATTTTTATTCTTCTTCTTTAGCTTTGTTATACTCTTCAATTACTTTTGCTTCAACATCTTTCGGTACATTTTCGTAATGAGAGAATTTACGTATATGAATTCCACGGCCTTGGGTTATACTTCTCAAGTGAGTAGAATACTTATATAACTCGGCTAAAGGGACTTTCGCATTTATTACCTGGAACGGGCCTTCTGCGTCCATTCCTGAAATTTTTCCTCTTCTACTTGAGATATCGCCCATTACATCGCCCATGTAATCTTCGGGGACTTTAACGGTAATATCATAAATTGGCTCAAGAAGTATTGGGGAAGAAGCAAGGAATCCTTTTTTAAATGCCTGTGATGCAGCTAATTTAAAGGAAACTTCATCGGAGTCAACCGAATGGAACGTACCGTCAAATAATGTTACTTTTACGTCTATAACTTTACTGCCGGTTAAAATCCCTTTTTCCAATATTTCGTTTAATCCTTTTTCAACGGCAGGAATAAACCTTCCGGGAACCACACCGCCTACAATTGCATCAACAAATTCAAATCCTTCTCCCCTTGGTTTGGGTTCTAATTTAAGATGAACGTGACCGTACTGGCCTCTACCACCTGATTGTTTTTTATGTTTGTACTCAGCGTCTTCACATGTTTTGCTTATTGTTTCTCTATAAGGAATTTTAGGCTCAACTAAGTCAACTTCCACATTATACCTATCTTTCAATAATTTTACTGCCAGAGCTAACTGCAATTCACCCTGACCGGATACAATTGTTTGACTTAATTCAGGATCAAAACGTACAGCCAATGTAGGGTCTTCTTCGTGAACCGTGTGAAGACCAGATGAAATTTTGTCTTCGTCCCCTTTTGATTTAGGTTTAATTGCACCTCTAATAACAGGTTCAGGGAAATTAATAGGTTCCAACACAATAGAAAAATTCTTTGAACACAATGTATCGCCTGTATGCGTATCTTTTAATTTTACGACAGCGCCAATATCGCCGGCAATTAATTTTGTAACTTCTTTCCTATTTTTACCGTTTAGAATAAATAACTGGCCTAATCTTTCCGTCTTCTCTTTCGAAGAATTTATGAGATCCATTCCCGGTGCTAATGATCCTGAATAGACTTTAAATATTGATAATTCACCTACATGCTGTTCGGATAAAGACTTAAATATCAAACATGCAGGTTCTCCGTTAACATCGGGTTTAACTCCTACTTTGTCTTCCTTGTCAACTAATTTTGCAACAGCAGGTTTCCTATCAACCGGTGACGGGAAATAGTTTACTGCAAAATCAAGGAAACTGTTTATACCGACACCTTTGGAAGCTGAAACAGCAAAAGCAGGAACCAATGACCCGTTAGTAATAGCTGCTTTTAATCCTTTTGTCAGTTCTTCTTCGTTCAATGTTCCTTCTTCAAAAAACTTTTCCATCAACTCTTCATCGGATTCAGCAACTTTTTCAATTAGTTCTTCACGCAAAGTTTCCGCATCAGATTTAAGACTATCGGGTATTTCCGCTTCCTCAACTTTTTTTGATCCTGCATCACCATAGGTGAGTGCTTTCATTTTTACCAGGTCAACAACGCCGTTAAAATTAACACCTTCGCTTATAGGAAAAGTAATAACAGTAACATCATTGCTTAGCCTGTCTTTTGCCATTTGAACAGCATCGCTATACTTTGAATGCTCGTTATCAACTTTGTTAACTATTACAGCAGCAGGAAGGTTATCTTCTTTAACTTTTTCCCATGTTTGTTCCGTACCTACTTCAACACCTTCGGCTCCTTTAATTACTGCAACAGCAGTATCAACAACATGAAGACTGCCAACTACCTGGCCTATAAAATCAGAATAACCGGGTGTATCCAAAATGTTTACTTTGGAGTTTTTCCACTCAACATGTAAAGGTGTAGCGGAAATAGATATTTTTCTTTCAATTTCGTTTGCATTAAAATCAGAGACTGTATTCCCTTCATCAATAGAACCAATTCTATTGGTTTCACCTGCGGTAAATAAGATAAATTCGGACAAGCTGGTTTTACCGCTTCCACCATGACCAATTAAGGCTATGTTACGGATTTGGTCAGTTGTGTATTCTTTCAATTTTCTCTCCTGTTACAAAATTACAAAATCAACTCTTTAAATTGCTCCAAAATGCTTTCATGCCGTTTGATATGGAGCGCAATTTTTTCACCAAATCGGTTACCGGATTACCGATACTGCTTTTTGTTTTGATAAGTGAAAAATTTGTTACTTTATTTTTGAACGTACGGACCTCATCACTCAAATCATTGATCCGGGTGTTTGCATTCTCAATAAGTTTGGATGCATTTTGCGAGGTCTGTTTTAAACTTTCTATCAGCGGAAGTGCTTCTTCTGATATTCTGTGAATATCCTTCTGAATAATTTCAATAGAGGAATTTATTTTCCTAAAACTAATAATCAAATAGATACAAAATGCAGAAGCACATATTATAAGAACAATTAATAATATATCAAGTAATGGCATTCAGTTTATGCTTCCTTCTCAGTATTTTTATAAGCATCAACGCCGGCTTTAATAGCGGATTTTAACTTATCCCCTTCTTTTGCAATTACTTCTTTGCCGGATTCAACCGCACCGCCTGCTTTTACTTTTGCATCAGACAATACTAGTTCCGCTTCTTTAATTATTTCATCAACTTTTTCTTTGGCGTCAGAAATTAATTTCTCTGATTTTTTTTTACCGTCGTTTATTAATTCTGTCGCTTTTGTTTTGGCTTGCTTTAAATATGCTTCTGCATCGCCAATATATTCATCAGCTTTATCACTGATGTCTTTTCTTAATTCTTTACCGGGTTTTGGGGCATATAACAGAGCTATTAATGAGCCAACAATTGAACCTGTTAAAAAACCAATGATAAGCCCTTTTCCTAATCCATTATCTTCTGACATCTCGCCTCCTTTTAATTTTTATTAACTATAACAATTATAATATTCACTATGTTGAAAATCAAGGATATACATGTCTGCAGTTATTATCAGAAGTTATTCCATATTATTTACAATCTCTGCAGCATATTCCGAGCACTTAATTAGCTTTGCACCTTCAAGCTGTCTTGCTAAATCATAAGTAACCGTTTTGTTTGAAATTGTTTTCTCAATTCCTTTAACTATTAGATCTGCTGCTTGCTGCCAGCCTAAATGCTCAAGCATCATTACACCGGATAAAATCAATGACCCGGGATTTACTTTATCAAGCCCTGCATATTTAGGAGCAGTACCATGGGTAGCTTCAAATAAAGCCGCGCCGGTTTCATAGTTTATATTTGCTCCGGGAGCCATTCCCAATCCGCCTACCTGTGCGGCACAAGCATCGGATAAGTAATCTCCATTCAAATTCATTGTAGCAAGGACATCATATTCTGCCGGTCTTAAAAGCAACTGCTGAAACATAGCATCCGCAATTCTATCTTTAACAATTATTCTATCACCGGGATCACCCGCAGGTTTGCCGTTTCTTAAATCTGCAAAAGCACCTTCTTTTTTCATTGGTGTTACACCGTCTTCACCTTTTACCTGGTCCCACAGTTCGTCTTCAGTTATAATATAATCTCTGAATTCAGCCAAAGCGGTTTCAAATCCCCAATCTTTGAATTTGCCTTCGGTAAATTTCATTATGTTTCCTTTATGTACGATTGTAACCGAAGGTTTGTTTTGCTTGATGGCATAATTTAATGCCGCTCTTATAATTCTTGCTGTGCCCTCTTTCGAAACAGGTTTTAAACCGTAGTTAGCTGTTTCCGGGAATCTTACTTTTTTGAATATTCCTTCTTCCTGAAGCAATTGATCAATCTTCTCAACCGAATCGCTTTTTCCTCTTTCCCATTCTATCCCGGCATAAATGTCTTCCGAATTTTCTCTATAAATTACTACATCAAGATACTGGGGATTTTTCATCGGGTTGGGAACTCCGTTGAACCATCTAACCGGTCTTACGCAGGCGTATAAATCAAGCCTTTGTCTTAGTGTAACATTTAATGATCTTATTCCCCCGCCCACAGGAGTTGTTAAAGGGCCTTTTATAGCAACCTTGAATTCTTCAATAGCATCAAAAGTTTCTTCAGGCAGCCATTCATTATCTCCGTATGTAGCTAATGATTTCTCGCCTGCATAAATTTCCATCCATTCTATTTTTTTATTCCCGCCATAGGCTTTCTGAACAGCGCTGTCTAAAACAAGCCGGGTAGCTTTCCAGATATCCGGGCCGATTCCGTCACCTTCAATAAATGGTATTACCGGGTTATCCGGTACGTTTAATTTTCTATTTTCTATTGTTATTTTTTCACCTGATTGCGGTACAACTATCTTGTTATAATTCGCCATTTAGATCTCCCGGGTTTACATTTATATATGATTTTATAGCTTTGAAATATAATTTTTAATTAACTAAGAGAAAACTTTAAAATGAAGCGTGTACGGTCAATTATACACAAAGATTAGAAAAAATCAAATTATTTCTAAAAGAGAATGATAAACACTTGAGATAGGCAGCCCTATTACGTTATAATAACAGCCGTTAATTTTTTTCACAAACACCGAACCGAAATCATCCTGGTAACCGTAAGCCCCGGCTTTATCCATCGGGCTTCCTGTTTGTATGTAATCAATAATTTCCATGTTGGTTAATTCCCTAAAAGTAACTCGGGTTTTTTCGTATCCGGTAATTTTTCTACCATTAGTGTTGTTATGAAGAGTATACCCCGTATAAACGTTGTGTGTTTTGCCGCTCAATAATTTCAGTATTCTTTCTGCATCCTTTTTATTTTTTGGTTTACCGATTATTTGCTTGTTCAAAACAACAATTGTATCTGCACAAAGGATAATCCCTTCTTTGACTTTTTTTTCCGCAAGATTCATTTTATCATTTGATAAACGTTTAACGGTTTTTACCGGATGTTCACCGTCAAGAATTTCTTCATGTAAATCTACGCTGAACGATTTAAAAGGAAAACCAAGCAGTTTTAATAGTTTTCTTCTTCTTGGAGATTTTGAAGCTAAATAAAAAGGTGTTCTAAGATTGATCATCAGGAAAGATTATCTAAATAAGGCTTTAATACTGCCCCATGTTCTTTTAACGCTTGAAACTATGTGGGCTATAGTAAGTTCTTTGCTTTTGGTTATTTTGCCGTCGTTATCTACGATGAGAACCTGGTAAACGTAAACAGCGTCACTTGTTTTGTAAGCATTTTCGTCAACGTATTCATAAGAAGAATTGCTACCCTTTGATGAGATAATTGCTATCTCACCAAAATCACTATTTGGGGTTCTTCTAGTAACAACAAAATGGGAAAGATTTGTTTCCTCGCCCGTGCTCCATTTTACAACTATATTACCATTACTACTCTCTACTTCATATGAGTTAAATTCAGCACCGCCGAAAACTTCGAATGAAAAGATTATAAAAAAAGACAGAATTGTATAGATTACTTTTTTCATATCGCAAATATATTTTTTATTGACATAACTGTCAAGTTTTAATCATTAAATAATTATTAGGGGAAAAATTTATACCGCTTTTAGATTTTTCCAATTTCCGTATTTAAATTTAACAAAAATTGTAATTGAATAAAGAATTACATAAAACGGCAGAGCCATCCAGGCTCCGGTTAATCCCATTCCCCAAAAAACTCCAAGCAGGTAAGCAATTGGTATAAATAAAAACCAATTTATAATTACTTCCGCGATCATAACAAATAAAGTCTGCCCGGAAGCCTGCAGACCGTTTGCAAGCACAATCCCTATACCGTAAAAAATCTGCCCTACACCGGCAATTCTTAATGCCGGTACTGCTGCTTCAATTACATCATGGTTATTTGTTACAATTGCCAAAATTATTCTAGGTGTTAAGGTTAAAAATATTCCAATAATTATGGTATAAAGCGTAGCAACTTTGCTCGTTTCAAAACCGTAATATTTTGCTATGTTTATTTTGCCGGCGCCAAGACTATTTCCAACCAGGGTTTGAATTGCAATCCCGAATCCAAAGCATGGAAAAAGTGAGAGCTGAATTGCGGAAATTATAACCTGGCTTGCTGCTTGAGCAGTTGTACTGATTAAACCGGAAATTGCAACAAAGCCTAAAAATCCCAATAGAATAAATATGTTTTGAAAAGAAATGGGTAAAGAAATTTTTAGAATTGAATTCCCGATTTCTTTAACATACCTGATGGATTTGAAATAATTATACTTCAACCTGTAACGCGGAATTGAACAGACGGTAAGATAGAACAATGAATCGCAAATAGTTGCAAGTGTTGAACCCAACCCGGCTCCGGCTAATCCCATCCCTTCAATTCCAAACATTCCGTAGATGAATATATAATTAAAAACCATATTCAGCACATTTGCCATGATGCCCGAATACATAAATATTTTTGTTTTACCTATACCGAAAAAGAATCCCCTGTATGAGACCGTCATTAAGAAAAACGGTAGCCCCATAAACCTGTAGTGAAGATAATCTCCGGCAAAAAAAGCTACTTTATCATCAACGGAAATTAATTTTGCAAAATCGTATGATGTATACGAAATAAATGCACCGACAACAATACCGGTTACAAGCGAAATAATTAAGGAAGTATTTAATACTTCGCCGCAACGAGTATAATTTTTCTCTCCGAATCTTCGTGCAGTCAAAACATGAGTGCCTGTAGCAAAGCTTGAAAAAAATGCTATAAAAGCCCATGTCGCTAAAACACCCAGTCCCATTGCCGCAAGTGAGGCTTCAGCTTCTTCTAATCTACCTACCATTGCCGTATCAACTAACGATACAAGCATTTGGGTTGAAAGTCCGGCTATTGCGGGAAGAGCAATACGCAGAATATATTTGTAAGTACTTAAGTCGGCAATAAATTTCATACTAATGAAAAATATTGATTTTAATGATGAGAAAAAAATTGATTATATCATTTTCTTTATTATTGCATGAAACTTACTGCCTGATCGAACCACAGGATAACATTGTTCAATTGCTTAATTTTATTTATTTTTTTATTATTTTTTAACAAATATTTAATATTAGAAATGGGGATTACTTTTGACTAAACAGGAAGAATTGAACAGACTGTTAAAGTCACAAGGCGTCAAAGAAAACTGGCTCGCGGAGAAACTCGGGATTAAGTCAACAACGCTAAAATTTTTACTGCATGAAAGCGATAAATTTGATGAGGACCTCTATGAGCAGATCAAAGAGATTTTATCAGAGTACCAATTTGAGCTTAGCCTCTATGATGAAGACGCGACAGACAATTATGACCTTTTCACAGATGAAGAATTAAGAATAGGGATTGGCGAAAGAATAAGAGCATTTGCGAAACGCAAATACGGTACACTTAAAAAACTTGCCGAAGGTATGGAAATTTCGCCGCAGCAGCTTCAGCAATACATAAGCGGCAAACGTGAACCCGGCTCAAGAATACTTGTTAAACTGCTCCGTTTGGGCTGTGATATCAATTGGCTCTTAGGTGGCTCAGAGTCAATTGAATCCTATAAAATCTACAAGCTTGAAAGTGAACTACGCAAAATGCACGAAGGTTATTCAGAGATTGAAAAAATTGTAAACAAAATTGAACATTCGCATAAACATCAGGAGGGTAAGGAGTAAATATCCTTTCGAATATAAAAATTCCACTAAGATTCGTACAAATTAGTGTAATTCGTGCCAACAGTTTTGGCCACGAATTACACATCATGTAAGGTGTTTATTTACACTAATCAATCCAATCTAAATTAGCAAACTAACTCGGTTCAACAATACCAAGGCTTTCAATTAGCTGGGGATGTTCTTCGAGAGCGATATGTGCAACCGCATAAAAATCACTCATCCATTCATTTAATTCGTCAATTACTTTATCGCGTTCTTTGGTGGCATCCTGCGCCTCGCCCATTTCGTTATTTCTAGCCGACAGTAACGTTTGAGTTTCTTTAAGCAGATCATAAGTTGATTGAATTTTTTCTTCCGTAATACCATACACGGCTAAGGCCTCTTTAGCCTCTGGACTAGCCAAGAGGTTACGGTAAAAAAGGTCTACCTGAGTTATCCAGCCTGATATTGTCACTTTCCGTTCACCGCTTAATCCTAATTCGATATATATTCCGGGCTTGTTTCTAAAACAAATACGGCTTAGTTTCACGAGTTTCATGTACTCTTTGTTTGCCGTTTCACGTTTACTGTTAAATTCTTCCGTTGCTTCATATTGTTCGCTGTATTCCTTTTTCTGTTTTGCATTTAATTCGGAAGCTTTTTCCAATAAAGTTTTTCCTTCATTAATTTTTTCCGAACCATAACCGAATAATGCAAGGGCTAATGCTATATCAGCATTTTCTGCAGCATTAGTAAGTGCTGCACCGGATTTTGTAAGTATTGCATCAATGGATTCGCTGTAAGACATAAATTCTCCCACTTTATTATTTTATTGAATGAATTAGCGACTCTATTCTTAACCGGCATCGTTAATTAACAGTAAAAAATGATTTTTCATTGAACAAAACTCACCGCTGACTGACCAAAATTGATTGCTTAGGGACCAAAACTCATTGCTGGCAGTCTGTAATTGACTGCTTGAAGCCCTTAAGTGATTTCTTACCGCCTTAAAACGATTGCCGGTCGTCCAAAATAAAATGCTGCATGCCGGTATTTCGTCCCTAAGGGACTTTGGTTCTGATAATGTGTTCTTATTTAGCTATAATTATTTCATTCCTAACGGGACATAGGTAAATTATTAAATTATTTTTAATTTCAATTGTGAATTTAATATACGGAATTTTAAATATTTTACATAACAAATAATTTAGAATTTCTAATTTGGAATTCTCTTTTATAATCAAATTAATTATTTTTTATCTCACTTCTGGTAACGTATACTTGTTGCAAATTGGTTTTGGGATTTAGTTTTTATTTAGAACTCACCTAAATCCTCCCCGCCTCCCAAAGTCTCGTACGGCGGGAGGATTTTATGGCGAAATCCAAAAACCAATTTGGCTTGTGTATAGTTTAAATGCTTGCAGCGTTATTTCAATAACGGTAAGTAGTCTTTCTCGCTTTTGTTAAATATATCTTGTTCCCTTAGTGTTCGAACAACGCTATGTTCAACTTGCTTTCCAATTCCTTAATATGCTTGGTTACCGCAGGCTGACTTATAAACTATTCTTCCGCGGCCTCTGAAATCGGCAACCGATATAAAAACTTTATCCATGTAATCCATATTAAACTACTTCTAATTATATAATAAACGGCTCTACTCCGAATAGGCCTCTTTATAACTCTCTTTCTTCTTAAAGAAGTAGAAATATATATTAGCTATAAAAGTACACCCGAACATTACAGAACCGATGGGCACAAGATCACCGGTGTGGAATAACGCAAGCAGCAATCCCGTAACAAAACTGAAAAAGAATCTCGATACGCCTATCATAGCGTTTGCCGATCCGCTTATCTCCGGCATAAGGTTAAGTATAACCGCAGTTCCGTTCCCGAATATTAATCCCATACTCCCCATAAATATTACAACGGAAATAAAGACTACAATAAAAGGGGGCTTGCTTAAAAACACGGTTATAAACAATGCAAATCCTGCGGCAAACTGCAGCCAAAGTCCTACTCTTAATAGTTGTTCCGGTTCATAACGTTTAAGAAGGATAGTATTCATAAGAGACAAAATAACGTTAAGTATTATGTTGGAAGCGAAAAGCAAAGCAAATACACTTTCTTTAAAACCGTAAAACTCTATATACATAAAGGATGCGCCGGTAATAAAAGTAAACATTCCTGCAACCGAGGAACTGATCGTAAGCAGCACAAGTACTGCATGCCGGTTGGAGAAAAATATTTTATACTTTCCTACAAACTGCTGCACGTTTATATGTTTTGTTATAAGCGTTTTATCCCTCGATTCAGACATAACTGTGGAGAATACCGCGAAAAGCAATACGGAAAACACTATTAAGAAATAAAATATTGACTGCCACCCGAAAAGCTCAAGCAGAACGCTTCCAATAATAGGCGCAAACAACGGGGCAAGCATCATAATCATTCCGATTAAGGTGGCAAGTTTGGCAACCTGCTTTCCTTCAAACCAGTCACGCACAAACACCATACTTGTAACCGAGGCAAATCCCCCGCCGAACGCTTGAATAAAACGAAACACCCACACGTATTCTATTTTAGTGCTGACAGGTATTACCGCAGCAGATATCCCGTAAAGGAATATACCTATCAGCGCTATTCTTTTTCTTCCGAAAGAATCCGATAATGGTCCCCCGAAAAAGTTACCTACCGCGAAACCCAGGAAATATACGGTAAGTGAGATCTCTACCATGTTAATGCCTACGCCGAAAAATTCAGCCATCTCGGGCATGGCAGATAAATAGGTATCAGTAGCAAAAGGCGACATAGCAGTAAGAAACGCAAGCACTACTGTGGTTATCGGTATAAAATATTTATTTGTCAGTTTTAAAGGCATACTTTATTCTTTCTTTATTAAAATTTTCACCCAAAGCTCAATTAAACTAATTTGTTAAATAAGCTCCGTTCTCCCAAATAGATAGAAAAAATTATTGTTATTTTTCTCTAAAATTAGTTTGAAATATTACCGGTGTTGTTCTAACATCAACTATATAGCCCAAAGATGCTTTATCCGGGAAGTTTGATTGGAGCGAGGCTTCTGTTAGTTCATTTCTATATAATAACTATTTTGTAACGCCTAAATATATCTCTTTAAAACCTAAAAAAACAGACCCGGTTAGAAAAACCCACGGTCATAATCCCATGGGTTTATCTTTTCTTTATCTCATTATTGAAATAAGAGATTATATTCAATCGAATAAACTTTACCCTTCAATTTAAGAAATTGACAAATGATAAAAAGATGTTTACTTTTGTTCCCTACTTAATTATTGTTTTGGGGCTATAGCTCAGCTGGGAGAGCGTTTGACTGGCAGTCAAGAGGTCAGGGGTTCAAGCCCCCTTAGCTCCACACTCAAAAAGCCTTTTAAGACGACAACTTAGAAGGCTCTTTTATTTCCACAAACTATATATCATATAATTATTACGACATATTTTACGACATACGATGTCATAGTAAAATTCATCATTAACCGTTTATTTTTTTTTGGTTGAAAAGGTTTACCAAAAATTAACTTATTGCAGGGTACTTTTCATTTTGAAAGGTTTTATAAGATATGATTCAACTTTTTTTAACTCGGAATAGTATTTATCGTACTTTTCTTTTGCAATATTGTAATATTTTTCTGTATTTTTTTGGTAAGTATCAATATGATCTGGATGGAATCTTTGAGCTTTTTGATAATTTACAATATCTGTAAACACCGAGATATTTGCTAATTCAGAAATATAATTTTCTTCGATCATATATCCCAGCCACGCAGCAATTTGCACATCAATATTTATTTCATCTGCTTCAATTTTTGGATAAACCATTTTATAACCAACTGAATGTACCCATTCGCTATAGTTCAAGTTTTCCAAAAATTCTAATTTAAAAAACCGGATTGATTTATTTATATATTTTGAAATATCTTTTTCTTTGTGCACTGAAGTATAAAACTGGAATAGGCCGTAACTTTTACCGTTATCACCTACACAACCGGTATAAAATGAACTTTCCTGTCCTGCACAGGCATATATATTTAATGCCAATTGATTATTCATCAATATTATCATCATTCCGAATGGTTGACTAAACATTTCCCGAAATGATAATCTTATCCCTCTATTGATTGTTGACATTTTCACCTCGTGAAATTTATTTTTTTAGGGCGATAAACCTACACCCAGCATAATACCAATTTTATATGCTGTAGTATGTTGATTAAACATAGTTAGCCCCGTGCTGACTGTAGTCAACACGGCGCCCCATAATTCTTTTCTTTTATACCACTTCTTTTTTTTCATTTATTAACCAAGTTTACCGGCAAATACAGAATAGGTTTGAAATCCTGTTAAAATAAATTTCACTATCTGGCGTGCTTCATTGGCAAGCTCACCTAACGTGAAATTATCACTTCTTTCTACAAGCTCGTTTATTTCACTATCTTGTAAATCAAAAACTTGCGCCGCCGCTTCTTTACTACCGCTTACAGCTTTAATGACAGCATTTATTAAATCTATGCCATCCGTGATTTGAAATCCGTCTTGTAGTTCTTCAAAAGATTCATATACAAAGTCAACTAAATCACCAAGCTCATTTGTGCCCTGTATCGAACCTTTTAAAACTTCATTTACCTTTGTTAAGGTGTCCATACTATTCTCCTTTTGTTATTAACGTTTATTTATTTTTTTCGTTTTTAAGACCTTAGTAGTAATAACGGTCTTCCTCGTACATCATTCCCCCCATTGATTGATGCACTGAAATTTGTAGAAAGGATAAACAGGAATAGAATAATCAGAAATGGGAAAAAAATTTTTTTTATCATAATGTTGGCCCTTTGATTTGTGATGTGTTTCTTTTAAAAGAAAGATAATTTATCTATTGATTTTGAATTAAAACATATATCCACCCGCTAACAGTGCCTAGAATTATTGCTAAATTTTTAATTAATGTTGCTATTTTGCTAATATGTTCACTGGGTGCTTTATCAATCGCTTTTTCTATTTTTGAATCAATTTCATCAGCAGTTAAAAATTTATTCATGTTATCTCTTATATCCGTTAATGAGTCTTGTATAGAAGAAAACAAATTCTTCATCTCATTTCTTATCGAATGAAAATTTCTCCTATTTATAAATGATTCCCATAAACCTGCTTCTTGTAATTCTTGAAAATGATGTTGTGAAATATCCTCTAGGTTTGTATCCCATCCAATAATGGTTCCGTCCTTCATTTTATAACCTTTAGGAGTTAATTCACACATAAAAAATGATTGTTTATATACTAGGAAAAGTAGTTTTTTTAATTGCTTGATGCAATTAATTCCATATAATCGGGGTTATTTTTGAACTTCCGGTTCTTTCTTTTTTTAATTGTTGATAATCTTTTGATTTCTTCCTCATATCATCAAGTTTTTTCTTTTCACTTTCATATTTCTTTTTATCATTATATCTATTGGAATTATTAAATATTTTTTTTAACCTTCGAACTATTCGTTCCTGGTTCCTAATTGCTCTCAATTCTTTACTTAATTTTTCATCACCAAGCGCATAATCGGAATACCCGAATAATTCCATTATACTTTCGGATTCTCCTTTGATTGTTTTCTTTAATCCTTCACCTAACTTTTTTACAGGGTCGTAAGGTACTCCGTGAAACTTACTTATACCGGATAGCAGTTGATCTATAATACTTACGAATTCATCAAATGTATAGGTATCGTCACGTATCAAATTATGGATTTTTACTAAACCTGTTCTTAAATACTTCACTGCAGATTGAATCGGTAAAGCATCAAATGAATAATTATAATCACCAATCAAAGCATCAAACAATCCTTCTAATAAATCACCTGCTATTAATAACCCGTTTAAGGAACCTAATCCCAAAGCTCTAAATTGTCTCAAAGTATCTTTATCATCCCATTCACTGAATAACCCGGGAAAACCGCTTGCAACATACTGGAACAAAGCAGGAAGAATAAAATGTGCAATGGCTATTCTTTTTATATTCTCAACTTTATTTCCTCTACCGTGAATTAAATTTCTGAAACCGCCCGATACACTTCTATAATACTGGTTTGGTGCAGTAATAAACATTGTAAATAATTTGGCCCAGCTTCCCTGTCTCTGTATATCGGCCAAATCCTCTACATCACCTGCTTGCTGTGCTCGTTTTGTTGTTAATTCAAACTGCTCCATAGCAATTTTACTTGCTTCTATTGCTCCTTTACCTTCTTTTATCGCTTTATCATAATGATATTTGTATACTCCCCAGCCTCCTATTAATATTGCTGCTTTATCCCCCGCACGTGTAGTTAACATCAAAGCATCGGTTATTGATTTTGTTCCTGCCAATTGTTTTGATGTTGATTGCTTCATTGCAAGAATTACATCACGTTCCCAGCCTACATTGTATCTTGATTTTAGCATTTCGGATTTAGATAATATTCTTATTGCTTTTGCCGGGTTCCTAACAAAATCACTTATACCCTGTACAAAATTTTTAACAGGAATTTCCATTGCGTAGGCCGGTATGGATGTTAACTGTTTGAAGAATACGGTTACATTTACTCCTAACACTGCTTTGGTAAAATTAGCCCTGAATTTATCGAGAACATTCAAAGTTAAGGACCTGTCAACACCGCCCCGCGCAAAATCATCAATAAACTTAGTTAGTATATCAAGGTTAGCTTTTCCATGATATTGCCTAATTGTATTTCTTACATCTTTATGGGCAAACACAGACCTTAACTGTCTTATTACTTCAGACCAGGCCTTAAAATGCTCCATTTCAATTATATGCTGTGCTAATACCGAATCACCGTCAACAAGTTTTAAAGTTAGAGTATTCTCCCTTCTTGTTTTTAAATGTCCGTTTAACACCGTAGCATAGTGGCTTTTTTCTTTTAGCAATTGATTATCTGCTTCCCCTCCCTGGAAATCTCTGAAAATAGGTGTGTAAAATTGGTTATAAGGCAAATCTGCATAAAACCTATTTCTATAAACTTCATTTACCGAATGATAATATTCCGGATAAAATTCTTCTATCTGCCAATCAGCCCATTTTTTAACTTCCGGCTTCAGCCACTTTTCTATTTGATTTATTACATCTGAAGTATAGCCCATTTTATCCAATGTTTCCCACTGCGTAGGATCTTGTGCTTCAAGATATTTTTTATAAGCTTCATTTTGACTTAACTCAAGTTCTATTTCTTTCGAACCTTGTTTAATAATAATACCCGTTTTCTTCCTTTCGGTATTATCTTTTAATTCATTAGCTAATTCTTTCCCGTATTTGTTATAAATTTCTTCTAATTTATTTTTGAACAATTCATAATTATCACGCAGTCCTTTATTTTCATTATTCCTAGCATTTAATATTTTAGGGACAAATTGTTTATTTAACGGTCCCTCCAATGTTCCGGAATCTTTATCTAATTTCTGCAGCTTATCTAGCAGCCATTCAAAAGATTGATTATATGAATCATATTTATCGATTGAAAATTTACCAGTATCAACCCCTTTATCTCTTGCCTGTTCTTGGGTTAATAAACCTTCACCTCCGGAAATGGCATCAATAGCTTCATCTCTTAACCTTTCATTTTCCTGTATCCTTGAAGTTTCCCGTTGCCAGTATTCAAATTTTCCTTCAGCAATAAAATCACGCAAAATTTCATATACTTCTTTTAATCTCTGTCCTCCTAAATTTTCAAAATCCCCGAAGTTACCCAGTACAAACATTTCACGGTTCTGATCCTCGGTTAATTCAATACCATCACAAACAGACTCCAATATTCTTTCAGTTCTTTCCTGTACTTCATCCGAATCAAGATGAATAACCTCTCTAATCATATCAAGGGTTTTATAATGATCTGCAGTTAATATAGTACCGGTTTCACGACCGCTTTTTGTAGTCGGCTTATGCTGTTTTAACAAATCAAGAAATTTATTTCGAATATTTTCATCATTTTTATTATCAATTATCTCATCAATCTTATTAAAAGCTTCCTCTACGCCTTTAGCATTTTTAGCTCTTACAATTTTGGTCAAGATTTTGGTAATGTCTCTTTTCTTATATTCATCATTAGGAAGATTCTTCCTAACATAAGTTGAAATCATTTGTTTAATTTTCTGTAATTCGCGTTCCTTATCAATTTCACCTAACTTATAACCGCGCTGTAAATCTTTGATACGCTGCTTAATCAATGTAGAAGTAAAATGTGTTTCTCGTTTATTTTTTCCGAAAACTAATTTTTCTTTATATCTGTCAATTATTTTATCAATCTTACTTTCTTTTTCCCCGGAATAAATTGCCCTTTCAATCTTCTCCCTTTCTGATAATTTACCGGCCGACCTATCCGCCTCACTTATATCTTTTTCCTTTTTACTTTTATCTTCAATAAAATTCCCTTCATCATCAAACAACGGTCCCTCGGCTAACTTAGTAAAACCTTTATACAGTGGATTTTTTTCTGCAATAGTTAATAACTGCTTTCCGAACTCCTTCCATAAACTTCGCCAAATCTTATTAACAAACTTTCTGATTTTCTTGCCAAAATCCTTATACATCTCAGCTCTAAATAACCTTTTCAATGATTCCGGCTTAACACCTTTTCTAATCAGATTCTCAACATGATAGGCGCCTATAACCAGATAATCTTTAATCAAAGTCGGATCAAAACCAAAACTTAGACTATTATGTTTATCTATTATATTTTGTTTTGCTTCATAATATTTATCATCATTTACGATTCTTTTTTTGTTCTCTGCTTCCTCCAAATCTTCTACGGTATCCTGACTCCGTTCTGTTGCCTCTAATTCCTTAAGTTCACTCTCTGATAATTCAATCACTCCCCAAATATCATTTTGATTTGGAATATACTTTTCAATAAAAGAAGTAATATCATTTTCAGTTTCTTCAAGAACTTTCTTAGCATGTTCTAACTGCTTCTCAAGAGAGTTATTTCTTTTCGGATAATTATCAATAAATCGTTTGTTTTTAGAAATAAAAGAATCCAGAGTTTTTCTTTTTTTACGTAATTTATTTTTCGTATCGTCATCAACAGATTTATCTCTTAACTTTTCAGCTATGGAATTTCTTTCCTTCTGATCTTCATTTAATTCACGTTGAGAACTTCTTTTTTTTATGTTTAGAAAATCTATTTTTCTTTCGGCTCTACGAACACCGTCACGCGCTGCAACAACATCATTTGATAAATGACTTCTTTTAATTTCCAGTTCAAGCAAACGTCTTTTAACAGGGTCTTCTTCCATTGCTAATTGAATTTCTTCTTCTGAAGGCATGCCTCCCAGCATTTCGGCAACTGTATCAATTTCGTTTACTGCATCCTTATCCCAGATTGCTTCGTTCCACCCTCGTTTACGTGCAACTATATTAAACGACAGCTCATCAAATGTCCCCCGCATAAAATAGTAATGAATACGTACTGTATCATTTTCATTTCCGTAACGGACACCTCTTCCGTTCCTTTGCTGAAATTCTCCCGGTGTATAAGGTATATCCAGATGATATATATCTGTTGTCTTTACCTGGATATCCATCCCTTCGCCTGCACTTTTTGTTGTACCGATAATTACTCGAATCTCTCCCTGGTTGTATAAATCAACTATTTCCTGTTTGGCTGAATTTAATCTGTCTCCGGAGAGTTTTCTTTCTTTACCTGTTTGCGGATTAGTAATTTCCTGTCCCGATATTATTGCAATTTGTTTCGGTATAATACCTTTCTTAACTAAATCCTTTTTAATCTCGGAATGAATATTTTCATCAAGGTGTGTTGATGTATGGCCCGCATGATCCAGAAATACAATCTGCCCCGAATTCTTATTCTTTTTATATGTATCATAAATCTGCGATTCTGCTAACTCAATTTTATCTGTTTCGGTGTCAATATCACGGTTAAATATCTGAACGCCTGCATGTGTACTTTCATATAGTCTCGGATCAATACTTCCGGCCCGGCCCGTAGTATAAATCCCCAGCATTGTATCATCACCTTGATCTATTTTCCAGCTTCCTTTCAAATTATTAATCCTCGAACGTAAATCATCAGCTATATCTTTTGCTGCATCCGAAGCCTTCATGTAATGAGTTTTAACCTTTGCTTCAGGTAATTTTATCCACGGCATTTGTTCCATAGAAAGTTTATCAACATACCTGTCAAGAATAGCTCTTAATTCCTGTGCATTTGTTATGGCTTTAACAATGTTATCATAACCTTTTTTCTTAACAGGATTTGATACTGAACCGAACTTCATAAATGTATTTGCAAAATCCCTGTCTGTATGAATTCCGTATTCTTGAAGTATTTCGGTATCCAGATGCCTTAACATCGTGAATACTTCCATTGGTTTATTCGGGGTAGGCGTTGCTGTTAATAAAAAAACATTTTTCCCGTTATTCTTTTCCGTAATAAATTGTGACTTAAATCTGAAATCATAACTTCTTGCAGATTTTAAATTAACATTTTGTACAAACTTACTTCCTTTGCTATCTGTAATAATATATTTCCCTTCTGATTCCTCCTTACTAACTTCTGATTTTCTTAGTTTTCTTGTATTTACATTAACACCGAAAGCTATACCGGCTCCAAATTTAACCAGATCTCCGTTAATACCTATATTTTTATATGCATGGGCTTCATCTACTACTATTGAATCAAATCCTAACTTATCAAATGTTAAATTCTCATCTCGTTTTGACCTTTTAATAATTTCTCTGAATCTTGCTATTTTTTCTAATTCTAATTCTTTTGATCTTCCTACTTTTTCCGGGTCTGTTATATTCTCATCAACTACTTTATTAAAATATTTTAATTCATCATCGGCATTTAATTTTATCTGTCCGAAACCTTCATGGGAAATCAATACATAATCAAATTCATTATTCGCAACCTCGTATAATTTTTCTTTTCTTTTATTTTTAGAAAGATTACCAAGGTTACATATTTTTGCATTGGGAAATAAAAATTTTATATCCCTTTCCCACTTCCTTATTGTTTTTGCCGGTACAACAAATACAGGCTTTTTGGCGATTCCTTTTTTCTTTAATACCCTGGCCAGGGTAATTGCTGCAAAAGTTTTTCCTCCGCCTACATCATGGGCATTTATACCTTTGCCTTCATATAGTGCTTTAACAACCCAGTCAATCTGGTTCTTTCTTAAGGAAAAATCTTGCCCGTTCGGTGTTTTCTTTGGTAATTCAGATATAACATCATCAATTAAATAAGATGCTTTTGTATAATCCGGCTTAACATAATTTTTATATTTTCTATTGTATTCAAACTGAATTTGTTCAAGTAATTCATGGTCTGATCTAATCTTATCTTTTATTTCTTCCTTTATTTCCCTTACTTTTTCCTCTGCCTCTACAATTCTTGCTTTTATTTCATTCTCTGATAATTTTCTAACATTTCCTTGTGAATCCTTTTCCTCTAAAGAAACCAATTGATTGTTATTCAAATAATTATCATAAATTTTACCGTATCCTGAAGTAATAAGAATACGGTCCGATTTATCACTGTAATTTTCAATCCATCCGGGGAATACTTTATTTATAAAATTCTTAAACCATGATTCATTCCCTTTAATATCAATATCCTCAATGGTTTTTATTTCCGGTTTTATATTTTCTAATTCTTCAATCTGTTGATTGAGCTTTTCTACCAAAACTTCATCATTAACATTATGTTTAAGTTCTTCTGCTTCTTCAATTTTTTTATAAACGTTACCGGAATAATAAAGTACATCGTTTTGTACTTTGCTTTCTTCAATTATTGAATATCCTTGTTCAAGTAAAGAAACTAAGTCATTTTCACTTAAATACTTAGATGATTTTAAGTTAATTACACCGTGTATATTTTCGTTAAATAATGCTTTTTCTGCTAAAGTTGATTTTTCATTAATTTCCAGTTCGCCGCTTTTTTCAAATCTTACCTGCTTTGTAAATACAGATTCAGGCTTCCAGTCTTTCGTAAAGAAAGAAGATAACTCATGAAACAATGATTCTTCATTATATTCCTTAAAGAAATTTTTTAATTTTTTGTCATTCTTAGGATGGACTTTGAATCTTTCCCGGTATTCTTTAATTATCGATTCAACTTTTTCTTTATAACCGAATTTTTTATTACTTTGAATTTCATCAGCAACCTGTTTTAGATTATACAAACCGATAATTTTATTTCTATTTTTATCATTCAATGGAAGTTCTATATAAGCTTTTGCTTTTAATTCTACATCGCTAAATTCCTGGATATAATCTCTATGATAGACACTATTTTCATTTGGTTTAATCGCAATATTTTCTTTGAACCGCGGATCACTGCTTATCCTGTATTTAGTTCCGTTTTCACTTGCCCACGATTCAAATTCCTGCATCCTATCGGGTATCTTCTCAGTTCGTGAATATTTTTCAATCTCTCCTTTTCTCCCTTTCTCCTTTTCTTTTAACCGGTAAGGCTCATATTCAATTTTAATCTTTGATAAATCCGGTTCACCCGTAACATTAAGATTAAGCTTCCCGCCGTATAACTTATTTTTACCCATTTCCGGTTTGCCTAATATCTTCTCAGGAAAATTCTGATAAAACATATTAACAAACACCCCGTCATTTGATCCTACAAATCCACCATCTACAAATAGTACTTTATCGGATTGAGAAAACATATAATTCTTATCGGCATTTTTAGTTTCATATCCTTCCGGTCTTTTCTGCAGCACAATTATATCGGTTATTACATCTGTATGTGCGTTCTTTTCGAATGTACCTCCTGGTAAACGGTATGCTGTTATAAAGTCGGCCTTACTTAATATTTCATTTCTAATCTGCTGATTAACCTTATCCATTGTACCCTTTGAAGTAATAAAAACAATCAAACCGTTTGGTTTTACACGGTCCAATGAATGGATAAAATAAAAATCATGAAGTGCTTTAATATCCGGTCTAATATTTAATTTACCGGCGCCTCTTTCCTCGCTAAAAGGTACATTAGAAATAACTAAATCATAACCGGTATCTTTAAACTGCTCATAAGATAAATTATAATGTGTTCCTTTCGGGTATAAATATTTAGTTACATCATGGTTGGTTTTATCAATATCTACCGTAGTCCAATTTTTATCCGGTTTCATTCCTACAAAATTACCGGAACCCGCTGCCGGTTCTAATACATTTTTATAATCAAATCCTGACTTATCAAGTGCGTCAAAAATTGATTTAATTACAGGGTAATCTGTGTAATGCTGGTTAAGGGCGCCTTTACCTTCCCCGGATGATAAACCTCCTTCACCGGTGTATTGACGTAAAATTTCGCGGTCTTCATCAGATAATTCACCTGCCTTTTTTGATTGAAGAATTTCGCGTACTTTTTCGTTTATCTTTCTGCGTTGGCTTTTGGTAAGTCTTATAGGTTCTTTATTGCGTAAATCATAATTAGCATCCTCCGAAGCCTTGGCGTAGGAGGACTCCCTTACACCTACATCCCTGTCACCTGGCTCAGTTGATTCTGATACCATAGACTTTTGTGAAGGTTCGGAAATATCTCCAGCATCTCTACTAACGGTTGACTGTCCTTCCACTGACTTGGTTGCGGTGGGTAATTTAGATGTGCTGCTACTTCGCTCAATGTCTGATTCAGATTTTCGTAAACCTTTATCAACTTCTTTCTGATCAACTTTTCTTCCTTTGTCAACCTGTTTTCCTTCGTTATCAGTTCCAGATATTCCCCCTGATTCAGAACTTTCATGAGGTAATTCTTGTCCTCTGTCGGTATCTTCTTTGATATTTCTTGACTTAGTTTCATCACTTTGTTCCTCATTATGTAAACTTAAACTTTTTTCAGTAACTTGCAAATCTTTTTTTTCTTGCGCACCCTCTTTCTTCCCAACATCTTTTCCGCTTGACTTTTCGAATTTATCTGCTATATTCGAAATAAGGTTTTGAATGGTTTGACGCTGCGGGTAATTGGAGCCCGCTGAGTCCTCAAACCATTTGAGACCTTTCTTTTTATTTACATAATCTACATTCCCTTCCTTTATCCAGTTAATAATTTTTTCAAAATCCTTTGGATAAATACTTTTTATATCATTTACCTGTATTGCTTTTCTACCTCTATAAGCTGTCTCATCTAATTTTAAAGCTACAACAAAATTGCGGTTCTTATATTTTATTCCGGTAAGAACAACCTTAGAATTTGGTTGCGTTTTTGACGGAAATACCATTATCGGATCATTTATTCTATCGGGTAAATCTTTTAGCGATTCTACCGGATAATTATGCTTTCCTGTTTTGGTTTTTATTACCTTTTGAGTTAAAGAAATTTCTAAATTCGGGACTCCCGTTTTTTTTAGCACTTTCGAAGGTTTTCCAAGATTAAAAATAACATCGCTTCTTAACTTACCGGATACATATTCATCCAACTGTTTATTAAAATTCTTTGATATGTCTGAAACACTTCCCTTTTCTTCAATCTTTATATTTTTCACAGCTTCCTCTGCAAGATAATGACGTGCAAAAGATTCTAACAATGTTCCTTTTTCCTTTTCTAAATTTGCCAGCTCATCATTATTAGCTTTTTCAAATGCTTCCTGTAATTTATCTATTCCGCCTAATTTTGCAGTAGCTTCCTTTATTATGTTAGGTGTCGGAACATCACTCAAATATTGTGCTGGAGTAAAAGTAGTAGTTAATCCTTCATCACCTTTTTCTGAGGAACTTCTTAATTCTTGAAGTTGCTTTTTCAACTTCCCCCGTTTAGATCGGCTTTTAACGTTTTGAATTTCCTGTTCAATAACAAATATTTTTATATAGTCTTTAGATTTATCTGGATACTGCTTTTTAGATTTCTTAAAAATTCTATTTGAAATTTTATCTACATCGGTTAAAATTCCTCGATTCTTAATATTTTCATATTCTTTTTTAATAAAATCATCAGCATTAGTTTTTCTTAATTCTTGATTCTTGATTTTTGATTCTAATTCTTTAACAACTCCCTTATTATAAGCTATTTCAGATTCAAGTTTATCTATATCAATACTTTCATTAGGTTCAATCTCATCAACATTAATAACCTCCGAAGCTTCAACATCTGAAGGCTTTTCTTCATCAGTCTCTTTCCTTTCCGCCGTAGATTTATCGAAGGAGGAACTCCTATCTTCACTTTCTTCTACTTTTTTTAAACCATAGTTTGCTTCAGGATTTCTTTTTGCATGAGCCTTAAGTATTTTTATTAACTCATCGGAATCCGTTACATTTCCTCCAATACTAACCGGGTTACCCGATGCTTGATCTATAGCTTTATATTTACCGTCAACAATATCAATTTCATATCTACCATTTGTTTCATCGGTTATTTGTTCAATAATTGTTTTTTGAGAAGGGATAGATTCTTCGAATGTTTGTTTAGATGGTTTTTCTATAGTTCTATCTTTTAACTTATCACTTGAATCTGTCTTCTTTCTACTATCTTCTTTCTCCTTATAATCTGCAATCGTATCAGAAATTAATTCATCTACTGTTAAATCAGATTTACCATAACGGGGATCCAATGCAACCAGAACATCATCTACCAATTGATAGATTTCATCTTCAGGTAAATCAACTTTTTCCTCTATGGCTTTTTCTGATATTCTTTCTCTAAGTTCCAATGAAAAATTTAATGCTTTACTTTCATATTCATCTTTTATTTTGGATTTCTGTTCATTTAATTCATTAATATTACTTTTAATTTTTTTTCTTTTACCTTGATTAACTTTGCTTCTACCCTTATAATTATTCAGATTTTCTTTTTCATTTTTAATCCTTTCATCAATTGGTTGCAATTTTGATTGCATTTCTTCATATCTATTCAATTCAAAATCCTGTACATCACCAACTGACATTTTTAAAAAATCTTCATAACTTGGCATTTCCAAATATGATTTCGGTTCTTTTTCTTTAATATTTTCATTTTGTTTTGAAGACAAGAATAAATCAAGTTTGGCAAGATTTTTATTCATAAAATTGAATGAATCATAAGCTTCTTTTGGACTTATTTTCATTTTAACATCAAGTTCTTCCGGTGGAACATACATTTCTGCACTGGTACCTGATTCATATACTCTATACCATTGCCCGTTCTCATTAAATATCGTTTCGCCTTGAGCCGGTGTAAACATATTCGGTATTTTCTTGTATTCTACATCTTTACCCTTTTCCAAAATCTTTTCTGCTTCCGACTTCCTGGTCCCGGATTCACCAGTCTTGCCGATTGGCTGGTGGATATTCTTCAAATCAAAATCAGCCGTTAATCCCGGAATATCTTCAGTTTGAAACCGGTTTGCTTTTCTTACAAAATCTTCAACATCAACTTCTTTTCTTTTTTGTTCATTACTTTTTACTTTTACCTTTTCACTTTTATCTTGTTTACCAAACACCTCATCTGTTAACTTATCCGGAGTTATATCTATTTGAGCTTCCTTTGGTGATAACAAATCCAATACATATTGATTTAGTCCTGTTTCCGGTGTTAAACCAAAACCCTCAATTCTTTGATTTATTTCCTCATTAAGTTTTGGATCAAATTCAATAGGAATTTTCTTACCACGTATATCATCAATTGGTTTTTCTCTTGTGGAAGTATCCACAAAACTTGCACCGCCGCCTATAATAGTACCTATTTGAGCGCTTTTAATTACATTGTTCCAATCCGGTTCTTTTCCTTGTGCTTTTGCCTGTATTATTTCCTGGCCGGCTTCCTGTAGTCCTTCCAAAGGCGTAGATAGCAGCATTTTCTTTAATCCAGGTACCCTGTCTGCAAAAATACCGAACTTATTAGTCACGCCTATTAAAACCATATTTGCAAGAAATGTTTTCTCTGCTGCTGCTTCACTTTTACTTTCGTTATATACCTGGCCAGCTTCTGTAGCTGATTCAAGAAATGTTGCAGCTCCTACACCAAACAGATTAGCTATCTTAGGAGTACTTCCCAACAAACGGCCTACTGTTGATGCGCCTATTCCAAACGGTAAAAATATTGCCATCGAACCGGCTCCTGATGCTAGTTCCTCTACAAAATTAGGATTCTCCGGTGCAATACTCCTTACCCATCTATTAATATTTTTTGCGGTTTTCCGTGATACACCTTTAACATCTTTGAAATTAAACTGGTCCCCCAAATACTCTGCAGCGCCGAATACACCTTCCGGTATTGCTGCGGCGCCTTGTACAAATGATGATATTAACCTTCCGCCCGGGGTATTTAGCGGAATTCGTAAACCCTTATATTCCAAACCAAATAATGGGTCTTTACCTTTTGGTATTATTTCTAAACTACTTTTTTTAGGAATGTACTCTTCATTTGCGGTTAAAGGTTTTGGCGTTCGTTGTATCTGTTTAAGAGGGCTAATTATATTTTGAAGATTAACAGCTTCCAAAACACCTTTGGCCAAATATTTTTGCCCGGGAAATATTTTATAATAATTTTCAACAAGCTTATTTCTTTGATCTATCAAAGAATTATACTTTTGTGCTAATTCAGATTTATTAATTTCATCAGCCTTTTCAAACTGTGCTTTTAAGATTGGCAACTGCTTGTCGATTAAATTGATATTATTAACAATATCATCTTCAGGTATTCTGTTTAATTCATGTTGTTGAATAGAAGGTTGAAAAGGCTTTCTTGGTTCGGTAATATCATCAGCTAATAATGCCGGCTGTTTTGTTGTTTCTTGAATAGCCGTATCAAATAACGGTGGTTTAATGTTTTTGTTTTTATTAAATAACAACTCATCCGGGTTTAAACCTGTCTGTTCAAAATATTTCTGCTTCCAAGCAGTTGGATGATCTTCATCTTTTCCTATACTCCCCCAATGATAAAGATTATCAACAGGATTTATTTGAGGTTCATCGCCGGCTTGCCATGCTTTTCTATAGTCATATTTATCAAGTTCATCATCTGGAGATTTATTTAGATTGCCTAAATTCTTTTTCCATGCCTGAACATTAGGGTTAGATTTCCAAAATTCTTGGAATAGCTTTTCTTCTTTATCTTTTAACTTAATTCTTTGGCGGTCATCTTTTTTTTTTGAATGAAGGTTATTTATAGTCGATAAAAAAAAATCATCTTCAGGAGGTGCATTCATTACATCTACAGATTTATCAAAGGAGGAACTACTATCAACTATCTCCTGCGAGAAATACTTATCAAAATCTATTTGTTTGAATTTTCTTCTTTTCAAGTAACTTGTCAACTTGCAACCTGTAACTATTATTACAAACTCATTAACCTAAAATATGCTCGTAATACATCTGCATCGTCCTTAGTAAGTGAAGAATCACCTTTCATAAATGCTTCTAAAACTTTATCAAGCGGTCTTCCTTTTTTTAATTGTTCGCGAATAATTTCAACAGCATCCTGTAATCCGGTTTTGTAAATAATTTTATTAGCTGTATCAACATACTTGTTTTTAACACTTTCTTTATATTTGTCGAAAGATTCTTGTGTAAAATATCCCTTTGTTTTACTTCCGTCATTTAAAAAATATGCACCGCCGTATTCGGGAATTTGAATAATATCTTCTGTGTCGGATATTTCATCAAGTGTGTTAAATACATTACCTAACCCTTTTTTTGCAAATATTTCTTCATCGGATAAACCTTTATCGCGTAAATATTCAATTTCCTCCAATAATTGTTCACCAGACGTTTCTTCTGATGGATAGTTTTCAAACCTAGGATCAGTTTTGCTGTATTTTACAAAAGGTGTTTTCTTAATATCTTTAACTATTTTAATACCCTGCTGTAACGTTCCTAAATCTGTAGAAATATCCGGGTATTCTTCATCTTCTGTTTTATCCGGTGCTTTGAATAGAATATTTGAAAAATCTACATTACCATCTTCATCCCTGCCGAAGACATAATCCGAAAACCTATACGGGTCTTTTATATCATCACTTTCTTCAATTGTATGGATTGGTTTACTAAAATCAATTGAATCATCATCTTTTCTTCCATAAATATATTTTCCGGCTTTATAAGGGTCCTTTTGAGTTTTTTGTCTTTGAGAAGAAATTGGTGTAACAAATTTATTGAGAATATCAAACATACTTCCGGCTTGATTTATATCTGGATTTTCAACTTGTAAAGCTTTTTGAAGAAAGTTTATAGTTTCATTTGTTCCTGCAGTATTCTTTTGAGCCGTTGTTTGAATATCACCTAAAACATAATCACTAAATCCTTCAGTAGTTATTTCTTCAGTAGGATTATTTATACTTTGGTTTATTCTATTAATATTCCCCAAACTTGAAGAAAACAAATCATTCAACTTTTTTGTGTTTTCTTTTTTATTTGCTTGGTCTTGTAGATATTTAAGATATCTTATTGATTCTGTAACTCCAGGACCTTGTCTCATCCAAGCTTTAGCCCAATCGCCCATATTTTAACCGATTTTTATTATAATAATTTTCAAAATGTTTATACGAATAACGAAGCTACATTCGAACCGGATTGTATTGTTGATAAAATATCATCCCAAATTCCCGTTTGGTTTCCTGCTGCTAATTTTTTGTTCTCAAGTACTGATGCAGATGATAATAAAGTTCTTATCTTATTGATTTGATTGGTTATATTTTGAAAATCTACATCTTGAGCGGCTTTAGTAGTTAGATATTTATTTTGATTTTCTTGATTCATTAAATCTATAGTATCACTTGCTTGAGATGTAGTTAGGCTTTCTAATGAATCAAATAAACTTTCGCCTATATCATATGTGTTACCGGCAATAGTATCTTCAAGAATTGCTCCGTCTGTAATTCCGCTGGAAGCCAACCTTGAAATAGCAGATTTATTAGCATCGTCAATCGATTTATTCGCTTTTCGAGTTATCAAATTGGTTTGATTTCCATAAATGCTTTTGAGAACATCATTCATGTTGTTGTAATCAAAATCAAATTTAAAATCATCAAATCTATTTCCAACTATTGCATTTAAACCATAAGCTGCGTCAAAAGCATCATTTAATGGACCTGCTGGATTCAGTGGCATATTATCCTCCTAAGAATATACTTCATAGTAAACAATATTGTTTTCGTCTACTTTTTGTTGAAACCAATTATCTTCTATTCTTATTATTCTCAAATAATTTTCGTTCTGTAACAAAAGAAATTCATCCATTTCGTTTATTGAATTAATATCAGGCAACTTATCAACTCTTGAGAGTTTACTTGAAAACATATTTTCTACTTGTCTTGTAATATTATCAATTTCTTGTTCAATTTGATTATCAGATATTGTAATTTTTCTTTTAATTTTAGCCATATCTGCCCGTACTAATTATTTCTCCTTCTACTAAAAAATCTTTTATTTCTATATATCCGTTCACGTTACCGGTTATACTTACATAATACTCTTTAACTAAAAATCCCGGTGGCAGCATTTGAAAAAAATCTTTTGTTAAATAATTCTCATCTTCGAATTCTAATGATTTTGGTAAAGTATAGGTTTTTTCTATATAATAACCGTTGTCAAATGGTCTAAAATGAATAGTAAAATTTAGATCAACGCTTGATTTATATTCTGTAACTGAAATATATTGAAGCAGACCTCTCTTATTTCCTTTAAATAAAATCGGAAGCGTTTCGTATGCAACACTGATACTGCTTTCATTCTCTGCCATTAATTTCTTAACTCCAATATCTTTTGAGGAATATAACCTCTAAATATTGTGCGAGTCACTGTACCTGATGTTAGTACAAATGAATCTGAAACTGAAATTGAACTTTTATCATGGGCATTTCCTACAAAATCTACATCAACTATAAGAATAGCATCGCCTGGAAAACCACGACCATATAAAATTGTAATAAATTTTACTTGTTCACCCTGATTTGCAAGAGTATCAATATAACTCTTCATTTCATCCTCTGTTAATGGGATTAAACTTCCATCTGGTCTAAAAGGATTTGGTTTTGTCTGACTACCTATATCTTGATCATCAAATATCAAAAAAGCAACCGATACATCTCCTAGAAAATGTTTATAACCATAACCTCCAGCATCGTCAGTATAAGCTTCAAAATTGAAAACAATAAGGCTATCAACACCATTGACCAAATCATCAACATATAAAGCATTACCCGACACATACCATGAATAACCATTCCATGTAAAATTGCCATTTTTATAAATCCCCAAAGATCTCAAAGCTACTTCCCTTTCTATCTGTGTTTTAATAACATTTTGGCTTTCGTCAATATAATAATATTTATTAGCGTCACTATCACCAGCCCATAGTTCCGAACATTTCTTTTGATTTGTTTTATATTCTGACACTGTAGCTGGAAGTTTACCAATTATATTTCCAACTGAATTGCCAGAATTTAATCTAAAACTTCCTTTATACCAGTTCACAGTACACCATTTACAACATAAATCTAAACACCAATTTTGGGAATATGGTAAATTATCATTTACTGAACCCCAACAAACTCTTTTGTCTATTCCGGTATGTCCTGCTTCAACTATTACACCAGATTTTGGTGGTTTTAAACTATGAATATTTGTATCTGCAATCTGTTCTACTTTAACAAATAAACTATCTTCAACTTTGGGAATTCCCTTTACTGACCACTCAATTACCGATGTATCTATCCCGCTATCATCTGTTATTGAATATGAACCTTCTAATAAATTCCAAACTCCGCCTGTAGTATCTTCTGACCAATAAAATCTTACAGAATCAACACCATTTGATAATAGAGAAATATTTATCGTTTTCGAAACTTCATTTACAATTGTTAATTTATCCGCGTCTACGTTTGTTACTACTTCCAAAAATATATTAGATTTTACTATAAATGTTCTGTAATCAAATTGTCCCGGTAGATTTTTTAACCTTGCAGTCAAAATAAAAGTCCCGCTTGTATCAGGTACCTCATAATTATATTCAGTACCGGATACTGTAATTGTATCACCTAAAATCAATATTTCAATTGTATCCTGTGAAGCTAACCATGATATATTAATAGTATCACCTGGAATATATGCTTTTTCATTTTGTGGCTGTAATAAAGATATTATTCCAAAATCAAATTTTGCATAAAACATACTTTCGGTTTTAGCATCATAATCATTCCCGTCGGGAGCATCATTAATATAACCTGTTGGATAAGTTGTGTATCCAACAAATAAATTTCCATTATAATAGTCAATAGTATTCATCAATCCCAGTTCTGCAGTTGGAAGTAAAAAAGTATCAACACTTGAAACATTTGGTTTAAATTGATAGCCAAAATGTATCGAATCAATACTTTCAATGTGATCATAATCTTGGATTGTCATAATTATATTATTCGAATCATAAGGATATACTCCTACAACTTCAGCGCTATCAATATGGGATTCAGGCAAATCAACAATTTCCATGGTAATCCCATCCCATTTTAATAAATTAACATTATGATCAACATCATTTGCTATTGCACACCATAAGTATCCATCTCTATTCCACATTTTATAGGGGTAACCTAACGATTCAATATCTCTCCATACTTCTTGGAAACCATATATTCTATTACCATTATTATATACTATTGAATCTAAAGCCGTTGAATTGATTTCATATAAAACAGTTATACTATCATAATCTACAGACGATCCTATATCAACTTGCCATGCCCATATATAATACTTATCATTTAAAGAGTCTACCTCTAATAACCAATCGTTATTGAGTATTGTACCATTTGATCCAGATTCAGAATAAAGAGTGGTATCATTATCCCCAAATAAAACTATATTAGAATTAATAGCACCTACTTCATAATTATATACAGCAAAACCTTGAGCTGTCCAGGATCGAATGCTAGGGTTATAAGCAACTCCTCCATGCATGGTTCTAATGAAAAAAGAATCTCTATATGCAAACGCTCGTGAACATGTACTTTTATCCATTTGTCCCATAAATTCAGATGATAAGTTTGTATACTCGGTCCAAGAAAAAACACCATTTTCATTATATCCTAGAATTTTGTGATCAATATCATTATCAACTAACCATATATACACTAAGCTATCTTTTTTCACCTCACATATTGATCCCCATGTTTTTTTATCAGCTGATAACAATGAATGCCTAGATACACTTTCATTTGTAGTCCATTCTCCTAGACTAGGTTGATTAAGTCCAAACAAATTTTCCGTTACAAACAAATGTGTTGAATCAATTTTCCATAAATTTCTCCAAAATATGTTACTATTTGTAAGCTTATATTTTGGATGAATAACACTATTTGTATTAGCACTTAAGCCCAAAATATGAAGCGTGTCAAGATGAAATAACCAATCACTTTGGATTTTACCGCCACTTCCAAGAAGATTTTCTCTGTGCAATCTTATCCAATTAGGTTCAGAGATTTGAGCCATTGTAAAATTTATTATTAGTAGAATTAAATAAATTATTGCTTTAATTCTCATTGATATTTCCTTATCCAAATCCAATTATACTTAAGGTCTGTTGTGCCGCCTGCTGGTCTTCTAACGTATAAATAATTCCCCTTGATATAAACACTTAAATAGTCATTAACATTTACACTTTCTGTATATGGTGTTGCAAGTACAATATCCAAGCTATCTAATGCGGCAATACCAACACTGTCAATTTCAGAAGTTCCTGTAAATTGTCCTTGGCCGCTCATATTATCTGATAATGACAAAAGCAGTAATGTAGTGTCTACTACAATAGAAGTATCTTTACATTCAATAAATTGTAATTGTTTGGGATCAGTTTGCGCTGTTAAAGCATGTATCAGCGAATCAAGCTTATCTTTATCATCATTTAATTCAACTGCATTTACTCTAACGTCTTGTTCATACTTTCTAAGTTCGTAGTGTTTAGTTAAGCTTTTGGGTTTTGCAAACTGCGCTGTTAAAAACTGTGGTATTAGTATTATTAAAATAAAAAAATAGAATAATTTCATTTCACCCCCATTTTATAAATTCAAATCTCCTATTCTACGTTTCTCCCCATCTCAAACTAAAACTCTTGATTAGCTGCACCATACTTTGTTCCGTATCCAATTATTTCTTCTATTGTTTCCGGTTCAGAATAAATATTACCTTCCTCATCCATAAACCAAACAATTCTTCCCACGCCTTCCCTATAAATTTTCGGAAAAATATCCTTACTTTGCTCTATCCATCCTAATTTTGTGTAAATCCATTCGGTATTGATATCATACAATCGTATTCTATAAGTTCCGTACCTATCGATTACTGAATATATCTTTTCCTTTTCTTCAGAATTATTTAACTTATCGCGTATTGTATCTTCGGTTAAATTAGTTATAGTTCCGTTGATTATTCCAAAAGCATCTTGTTTATCACACCAAAAATTATTTTGAATACTTGCTTTAGAAATGCAGCCTATAGTTTTATCTGATAACCTTTCGTATCCTGTTTCAGGATCAATTATGGTAACACTGTTATTTTTTAAAATTGCTAAATCTTTTTCATTTGTTTTAAATACTCCTACTAAGAAATCACCGTCAAACTTTTCCAAATTAATTCGATTCTGTGAAGTAATCACATCATACATAACTGAATCTGATGATATATGCGATCTGAAAATATAGTTTATAAATCTTTCCTCATCTATTACAGGATTTACGAGAAATGTTTTCCCGTTTAATATTAATGCTTGATCCCAGCTTGACACTATATTTTTTGTAGGTGTATAACCTAGTCTGCTTTTAATTGATTCCTCCGCTGCAGTATCGTCTGTTAAAATTGAATTGGATTTTTCTTTTATTGACATATTGTCAATTTGAAAGGTACTGTCTGAAGTTAGATCGTTAGCAATTATTACAAGGTATTTATAAATTTCACTTGTGAATTTTGGAGTTGTTAACGTGATTTGTATGTTAGTCCATATATTTTTTACATCAACAACAACCTTCGGTTGACCAACATAAAAATATGAATTTCCGAGAAAAAACAGTTCTAAAGTTCTATAAATATCTGATTTTGCATCGAAAGTTATAGTATAGTCAGTTAATTCTTTTACATCATAAACTTCATGTTGAATACCTGTTGTTTCATATGGTAAAATTGTTCTGTTTGTGTATTTTATCGAATATGAACTTTCATAGCCGTCGTTTACACTTTCAACTGTTCCAGGTAAAAATGTTCCTCGCCATATTTTCCATAATCCAACTGAATCTGTTTCTGAATCTTTACTAGCTGCATCTTCATTTGTATATAATTCGATAGAGTCGACAGATTCTAAAATTAACTGGCCGTCTTCATTAATTATATAATCTGTTGGTGAAAACTCTGTTTCGGAAATATTATAATTATTAAATAAATAAAATGCTTTACCGTCAGAAGAAAAATAAACTTCCAAATCAGTAATCCTTTTATTGTGGTTTCCAAGTCTTGCATAAGGATAAACTGCAATATTATAACTCCCGCTTACGGTAATTTTATTTTCAGCAAGTAATAATTTATTAGAGCTGTCTATAACTCCTATTAGTTTAAATTGATAATCACCGGCAGGTAAATTCCCGTTCGACAATTTAACAAGCTTTAATCCGTATTCTCCGGTTCCCGGATATAGTGTATATGGATCAAAGATTATTCTTGATATATTTGAAAAATTTGTTAATGTTTCTTCATTATCAATATCCGGGTGAACACTAAAACCAAAACCTTTCACTTTAAAATATTTATTTCTATACCCTATTCCTGCAGCTAATCTATATTTCTCACTACCGAAACTAATTCTTAAATCATTTACAACAGTATGGAAATTTATTTCATATTCATCGGCAATGAAATTATAATTCATAAAATCTGATGAAAAATAATTTTTGAAAAGATAGATGATATCGCCATCTTCCCAATTATTATTAAATAATGTATGATGAATTGTAGTATTCCCGCCTTCGGCTTCTTTATAATCAATTACTTGAGAAATATTACCTTTAGTTTTATTATAAACAGTCCATTGTCTTATATCTCCAAGCTCACCGTAAATATCAATTTTTGATTTATATGTTTCATCAGGTTCACTTACAGTTTTAGTAATAACAATTTTATTTAACCATTCCCAACCATCAATCCAGTAACCTCTAAAATATGGTCTTATCCAAAATAACAATGTTGGTATAGTATCCTCTATACCGCTTCCATCTAAAGCTGTAATTTCACCTTTTTGAATTTCACAAGTAACTTCCATTTCCTGGTTTTCAATGCTCTTGTCGGCAAAATTTTCAAACGTTATATATTCCAAGTCTTTTATTCTGTCAAATAAAACCTCATCATTAATCGAAGGGGCTTCATATTTCAACATGTATTTTGGTCTTAATGTCAATACTCCGGGTTTTTTATGAATTTCAAAATTTAATATCCTTTTTGAACCATTTACTCCTTCAGTATTTTTATTGCTCACAGTACCGGTAAAATTATTAAATGTATGTGTAAATTTTTCCATTATGGTTTAAGACTCTTTTTTATTTAATGATGCTTTTTCAGCAATATTCAAATTTCTTATCTTTTCAGTTCGACTATTGATTTGTTCGATTAATTTTTCTGAGGGTTCTATTCCCAAATGTTCTAATACATAATTCTTAACTTTTGGAATTACTAATCCGGGTATAAATTGATCTCTTATATCTAAATAGTCACTGTCAATTGTGGCTCTGTATGGATATCTAAAATAATGAAGTGTAATTTCTCCGTAACCTGAAATATTTGCTCCTTTATGAAGAAGTAATTTTTCACCGTGTCTATACCAATATATGTTATCACTCTTTTCATCAAATTCTGATAAATTATCAAATTTGGTATCGGTAGTTGGTAATATCAATCCATTTACACTATCTGTTAATTTCCTAGTTTGATTTATTCTTAAATCCGAAATATCAAGGCTGTCAACACTATGTTCGCTAAAAATAGAATAATTTACTGAACTCATATCACTGCCAACTGCTATATTTACAGTAAAATTATTTTCATCTGGAATTGAAACTATTTGGCCAATGGCTATATTGGATGTAGTGCTCCAAAAAACTATTCTTCTTCCTATATGATTCGTTGTTAACGAATGTGGTGATTTTTCTATTGATTTTGTTGTGTTCGAATATGTTGCTTCGGTTACAACACCTTCCGAATATGAATTTACAGATGAATTAACATTGTTTAATATTGCTGTCTCACCATATGGTTCTAATTCTGCAAGTCCTAATATTTCCGCGGTGTCCGTAACAGCCATATTTATAAATTTATTCACAAGTTTTCTTTCTATTTTCACTTGGTCTAATTCTTTAACCCATTGTAGAATAATATTCCTTGTTTCTTTTAAGGTAAAATCTTTTCCTAACATTTATACCTCTTGTCTGTCTGTTTTATATAACTTTTCAGCTATTTCAGCTATTTTGGAATTCCATTGTAGATTAAAAGGACTATCATAATTACCGTTCTGTTCAATAAAACTGCCGTCTTCAGGGTTTAACGGTTGTTTGAGATATATTATAATTGCTGATTCAATCGTATCTGGAAATATTTCAAGTTTGTTTTCACCGATTTGAAAAATTCTTGGATTAGATTCATCAGCGTCAATTTCTTCATACAATTCACTTATTAGGATTGTATATTTATTAACATCTGTCACGGTTATATATTTTTTATCTTCTGTAATAGCGCCAACCAACCTAAAAAAATTTTTGTATGGATTATCAATTGTATATTTCCCTGAATCAAATTCAACCACATCGGTAGGTACTGAAATTAATTCAGGAAATATTTGTTTAAATAATTGTATATCTCCCTTTACTGCTTCCCAATAGTTGTTAAAAAGGATGAACATCGATTTATTTATATAACTTTCAATATATTTTTTATTCTCAAGTATTATTCCTTCCGGCATATCTCCGCTTCCTGCAGTAAATGAAGAAACAAACTTATCTGCAATACGGCTCATAAACTCAATACATATACTATCAAATTTAGGTGTAGCCATTAATAATTCTCTTTCAACTTGTTAACTTGCAAACTTGTAACTTTATCCTACCAATAATTCCTGCTGTCTTTAGAAGGCATTGGCAGTATATTATGTCCTTTATCTGTATTATCAGTTAATGCATTTAAAAATTTTTGATTCCAGTATGCTCTTTCTTTTACCGGTACTGATTTTTCTGTAGCGTAGTATTCAAGAGCATCATCCCAAAATGTTTTTAATATTGGATCAGTTTCTTTATTAATCTTTGTATTTATATTTGATCCGGTTAACATTGCATACAATTTTATTTTCAAATCAGACTCACCCGGGGCCGGTATTAAATGCAGCACACCTTTAATTATTATTGCTTTTACCGGTTGTCTGTAAATAAAATTTTCTCTTTTTAATTCTTCAAATTCATTAAGGTCACATGTAATTATTTTTTCTCTCCATGCTGAAGGATTGATTATTTTTCTGATCTTCAATTCTATTGTTGAATCGTTAAATTCAAGAAGATATTCTTCATGGTCTTTTACTGTCGTAACCTCAAATATCTCAATAGGCATTGCTTCACTGATAATATAATTTTGCGCCTGTGTAAGTTTTGAATAAATATTAGGTATGGAAATATTTCTAATTCCATACCCTTCAATATTGTTATAAACATTACCCGCTAATATGTTGCTTCGTTCACCAGCCATGATTAACTTTTATGTACTTTATCAAGTATTGCATCAATAATTTTTTCCGGTCCCGCTTTATGGTGATATTTTACCTTCGATATATTTGCAATAGCCCTGAGAACATTAGGCTTTTCCACAAATCTTTCAAGAAATGATTGAGTAAATTCTACATCCTCATCGCCTAATTCCTCAACAAGGATTTTATGATCTTCACTCAATTTTTCATTATCACCTTTATTTGCATAAGCAGCGGTGTCTATATTTTCAATAATCACATTATTTTTTGCCGTTTCCGTTTCAACATCATCCGTTGATGCATCAGTGATAACCTTTTGTGTTTCTTTCACTTTGTTCGCCTGTATACCGTCTCGGGTATCCTTTTCTTTTCCGGTTTTATAAACTCCTTTATTCAACTTAAGTACCGTATCAGTCACCTGCGGTATTCTGGAAGAACTCAAGACACCTTTTTCAAGTAATCTTGCACCTTCGGGTATATTTTTACCTTCATAAAGCTCATACCTTCTTGGATTTGCTTTAACCCGGCCTAGTGCAACATCTTCAGGTAATTCGATATATTCACCCTTTTGTAAATCTTCGTATATAATATCTTTAGCATTACTTAAATAATGCCCGTTTCCCCTTTCCAAAAATTTTGGTACAGGGAGTAAAATCTTTACAAACACAGTTTTAATTTTTTCCATAACAAATACCTTTTGTTAATTTTATTAAATGGTCAAGGGGGAGATATTCCCCCACCCTATAACCTATGTTAACATTGTCCCTTCAAATTTTGCCCAATCTGTTTTTACTGCAGGATTTGAAATGGTCTTGCGGACATATACTGTAGGTAATGTCATTTTTGATGCATAAATTTTTGAATGTTCAGGTACTTTAGCTAACTTTGTAAAATCCGGTTCTGTTGTACCGCTGTATAACAATTCTGCATAAAATATTTGAGTCCCATCCGGTTTCAATCCTCTTAAAATATGACAGCCGTCATATTCCTTTGCATCTTCGAATTCCATTCCGAAATTCTGATACCACGCCTGGGTATCAACTTCTCTCATATTATTTATATGTTTTAGTCCCATGTAATTCTCACTTTTTATTAATTATTTTTATTTATTGTAACTAAATCACCAACTAAATTGTTGGTTCGCCATCTGACCACACAGAAATTACCATGCTGCTCTGATTTTTATATAGTGTATTTTTATTTTTAATTACACCGTCAACATCCCATATATTTGCTAATTGAAATCCGGTAAGCATTTCGCAAGCTTCGGATTTCTTTCTTCCGTAGTCATAATTTTCATCCATAAAATCCAGGGCCTGGCTTATACCTTGAGTTATTGCGCTTTGACCGTACACCGAAATTAGGTGTCTGTTCGTTGTTGTCTGGTTATTTTCTAGTTGATCCGCATTGCCGTAGTTTACAATTCCTCTGTCTGAACTATAACCTGTATCCCCGCTGATTTTAGCATCAAATTGATTATCATCGCTCCATACCCAGCATTGATTAAAGTATCCTTCAAGGTCGCCGGTTATTAATGGATTATCATCACCTCTTTTTCTAATCTTTTGAGCTTCTTTCCAATCTTCATCTTTCGCTAAATCGGCCAGTGGTCCAGGTCCTGCCATAACATGATAACCATATCTACCTTTTATCAAAGATTTTCTAATACCTAATATCGGAGCCATTTTTCTTATGAATGTCAGCGTGTGGGACCCAAAACGTTTACTTGGTAAATCACTTAATGTATCTAGGGCAGTAGCTATATTGGTTGCATAATTTGTTTGATCCTCATCATATTCAACACGACCCGCACCTGCTACAAAGAAGTTTGGATGGTACTTTTCTGTAATTTCTAACTTGCTGGTTAATTTAATATCTTTGAGTATATTTGTACTATAACCTAGATAGGTCGTATAATATGGTTCAAGACCAATCCATGTTGTCATAAAATTAGCTAACCTGTCATGTGCTCCTTTCATCAATGATTTCTTTACTGCAGGATGATTAATTCTTTGAGCATTCATTTTCCCGGTTTGAATATTGGTCGATTTTGAAACCCCGTTTATTCTTGTCTTTAACCACAATACATCGGGATCTTCTTCGGTTCCAAGCAATTGATTATCACCGACATTAGGAGGCTTTACAAGATGAGTCATGATCGGTATCAGCATTTCTTCACCGCCGTCATGCATAAAATTTGTAAATCTTTCTATTAGTTTGCCGGTTGGCTGTACCTGTTTTTTTTGTACTTCGGAGAATGAAGTTACGGTTGGATATGTTTTATCGGACCTTGTATTTCCAACATCTCCAAATGCCCCCATTCTCGTCCATATTGTATCTGATTTGAATGTCAAATAATACAGGTTTCTTGATAAAGCCTCCCGGGCAAGTTTGGTTTTTATTGTTTCCATTATTTTTCCCCCAATGAATTTTTAATTACATGCTAAATTCGGTTTCAATTATTTTGGTTAATTCATCAGGATCAGCTTTGTCGATATCTTCAAGTGTTAAAGAAGTTTTAGTTTTGGTACCTCCTTTGTCTTTCAGTAGAGAATTTACTTCTTTATTATTGCTTCGTTCTGAATAACCGGTTTTATATCCCTGGTCAAAAATTCTGTATGCTATGTATGGCAGAAATGATATTAAAGCTTTATTTTCAAGTGCTTCCGGTATAATTACCTTTAATGATTCATTGCCGACTTGCAAGCTGGTAACTACTTGAGGATCTATATTACCGTTACCGTCTGATACAAGAAAACTGAACAATTCATTTTTGTTATTTTCATCTAGCTTTGTAAAATTCAAGCCGGATTGTTCAATAAATTGATCAACGTTTTTCCCTATTACCGGCAGCCTGCTTAATTTCTCTGTAAAACCGGTAAAAGCACTTTTAGCACTGTCGTTTAATATTTGTTTGTGATTATTCTTCACATACATCAGGGTATTAAACTCATTGGTAACCTGGGTTTCTATTTCTTTCTTTTTAGCAATAATTTCTTGAGCTTCTGTAAAATCATTTTCATTGATATCGTTTAGCTGTTCCTTCAATTTTTCCGGATCATCCCAGTCCATATTCGGATAAGCTATTTTTAAAGAATCTATTTTCATTTTCGTTAATAATTCTTTATCCGAATCTTCAAGCTTCGTAATATTCGGTGCTGTATCCGGAATGATAGGTGTTCTTTTTGTTTTACCTAGTTTTGTTTGGCTATGATGTAAAGCCTTTGCAATTTCGGTCATAGGTTTGCCTAAATACTTAGACAAATTTTTCTTTTCATCTTCTTCAAATTGATTAATGAAAGATTCGGTTACAGTTAACTTTTCCGGTTCTATTTCCGGGGGCTCTTTTTTAGATGATTTCTCCTCACCTACCTCCTTATCGGTAGGTTGGTCAGCATCCGTGTCCTTCTCATCGCCGTCTCCCGTTTTATCCTTATCGGGGGGTGTTGAAGGGGGTTGCTTACCTTTTTCATCTGGTTCATCGCCGTGTCCGGTTTCTTCGGAAGAGTTATCTTCCTTAACTTCTTCTTCAATATCTTTCAGATCATTTTCATATACCATATTCAAAAATTCTTCAGCTTTTTCAGGTGAATCAATTTCAGAATCCAATACGTCATTTATTTTATCATTATTATTTTCTAATTTGTTTTCCATTTTTCCCGCCTTGATTAATTATAAAAATTGAAACCTGTAACTTGGACCATGTATCTACTTCATGCTTGCAACAATAGAATCAAAATCATCAAAAAATGCTTTGATATATTTCATCATTTCATCTAATGAACTAAAAGCTTGTGTCCAGTTTTCCCAGTTATATTCTGTTGAGATTTCCTTATCAACTCCGCTTTTATTTTTCTTTTTATGTTGTAACTTAGCTTCGAACCTACATATATAATCTTGACCATCATATTCTATCGAATTAACTTTTTGATCTGATTTTGATCTTTGCAAATCTCTTTTTATCTGTTGCTGCACATCAGTCAATTTAGATTTCAGATTTTCTTTAAATTCCTTTTTCTCGTTTGCATCCATTTTTATCTCGGATTTATTTTTTATTAAAAAATTGTTTTTGTTGTTGTACTACCTATTACTTTCCGGTTTATCAATTACAATCTCTACAAAACCGCTTAATACATTACTTGTTTCTGCTATAAATTCGAAGAAATAGTTTTCCCCTCTAACTTTCACAGTGTCTGAATTAACAAGATCAAATTCAAAATTACCGGTCAATGTTGTATCATTTTCTGCAGTACTTTTTACTATTACAGTATCTATCTTAACTGATTCCCCGTTGCCGTAGCTTACTCCTAATAACAATTTTCCTTCTAATGAATCGATTGCCTCTCCGCTATTACTTGCCGTTATGGAATAATACCCTGCTATGGGATTAGTTGAAAAATCATTTCCGTCATAAAATACCATTGGAAAAGCTTTACCCGTTCTGGTTGCTCCGGAATCGGCCGTAAAATTCCACCTTACAAACATTGTTTGATCTATTTGATAATTATTCCAATCAACTTTGTTTGTATCCTGCCCGAATAAATATCCAAACAATAACAAAACGGTTAATGCATTTAACAAATTCTTAAATGATGGTCTCATTTTCCTCCCCCTTTTTTTTGTTTAAAATTTAAAACCCCTTTCAAGTACGGTTCAGCACTTAAAAGGGGTCGTTTTATTGATTATCCCTTTTATCCGGGTTTTACAAAAACTATTCCCGGTTATATTTTATTTTTGTAGGTGACGCATACATTGCGTCACAATATTTTCATAAATTCATTTTCTTTTTTGAAAATGAAGAAAATCTATTATTACTCAACAAATATCTTAATCCATTCTCGTTTGTACTAAAATTTAATTTTATTTCACCATCTCCTTTAGTATTTAATTCCAGTTTATAAGCAATCTTCATCCCGTTAAGATCATCAATAGCTTTTTTAACATCTTCCTTTTTCAAGAAACCATCCTATAACCGTTACTACCAAACGAATATGGATTATTCAGCATACTCTCAATTGCTAACTCATTCTTATAATTTTCATTTTCAATTGATTTTTTCTTTAAGTCCTGATATTTATTTAATACATCTACCATAATTTTTTTAATTTCTACAGCTTTCTTGTTATTTTCCAGTTCTTTACCTTTAATTTCAAGCTGTTGCATAATAGACATCATTTGTTTCATTGCCGGGTTCACATTATCAACCTCTCCCAAATGTTTTTGAATTAACTCAACCCAATCATATCTATTACCCAAATCACTTGACTTCAATAACAACGGTAATCCTTTTAGTGCAAGTTTAGCATCAAGTTTCATTACAATTTCAAAAATTTCTGCCTCTTTAGCATATTCCCTTTCTCTTGCCGTAGCTCCATAAGGACTGTTGGCTATCTTAAAATCATAATTACCTTTTGATATATCATTTATCTTTTTATAAGCAAGATAACCGCGTGGGTTAATAACCGGTATAATTTGATTAATTTTAAAGAAGCTGTAATTATCTGTTAAATCCTCATTTATTCTTATTACTGTTTCTTCTTTTACATTAGCTTGTACTAATTTTGCAGTGTTTTCTACTATTATTATTTTTGAAAAATTTAGATTATCAAATAGCATTGTTAAATTCTTTTCCGATTGCTCTCGTAATGCTATATATTTTTTCCCGCTCTGGTTAGAATCTTCACTTCTCCCTTCAAGAGATGGGGTTACATTTGTAATTACATGCATTAAATGTTTTGATTCCTCTCCTTCTCTTATTAATTCCGGTGTTACCCTGGGCACTTCTTCCTCTTTTATAAGATCACCTATAGGCCCTTGACCACCTTTTACTCGTTTATAAAATTTATTTTCCTCGAAATCTTCCATATATTCTTTTATTGCATTTTCCTTCACCAAATAACCTTTTCTAATGTACCTTATAAGCATATCCTGTATTATATTTCTTGATTTATTGTAGTCACTCTGAACATCAATTATTTCACTTACTACCGATTGCATTTTACTAATATCCTGACTATAATCATAAGCGGGTATCATGGTTAATGCAAAATTGTTATTAGGTAATCTCTCAGTGTACATATCATTTTGCAGCATTATTTCCAATGCCGGACAATTTGCAACAATATAATTATTTGTTTTCATGAAAGGCTTAGGATCGCTACTGTTTTTAAATTTTGTATCTCTTAAACGTCCGATTAATTCATTTGATATTCTTCCGTTTTCATCTTTTACATTGTCTGTTATATCATATTTTTCGTAATCATCGTAATTTCTTATAAATAACCTTTTATCACGCCTTCTTTCATGAATTTCAACGACTTTAAATCTGCCTGTATTTGAATCAAATAATGATTTATCTTTTTGAATATTATAATTTGGTTCTGTACTATAACCTGAAGCACTGAAAAAATCCATTGCAGAATCTATTATTCTTCTAATATTTTCCGAAATAAATTCCTTCAAAGAAATATTCCTGCTTTCAATATAATTTGAGGCTTGTAGTATAATTTGTTTAGCTAATTCTTCATTATGAAGTGCATACATCTCAATAATTTCTTCAACGGTTAAGTCCGATTCTATCATGATGTAATTACATTTACTCATACTCGTATCAATTGTATCATTCAATTCAAACATTGCTTTCATTGGATTAAGTGCAGTATAAAATATTTTTCCTTCATCTGTTTCCGGGTCATATCCCCAATATTGAAATACAAATGAATACATCGCAATTATTGCATCCAAATGAGCTCTTGTTATATAATAATCAAATTTTCCTTTATCTTTATAATGATCCAGTACATAATTAAATTTTTCAACAAATACATTATCTTCTTCAGTTCTGGGAATTGCGATAACTTTTTTTCTCGAACCTCTTTCCATCGAAGATATTGACTTCAGAATAGGCGCTATTAAATTGTAAGCGTAAGCTGTCCTATCTTTAGATTCTAACCATTCCTTAAAATCCTTTGGTATTTGGGTCTTTGTTATACACATGTTATAATTTTCTTGCATCGTATCATGTATTTCTTTGAACTGTTTTTTTAGCTTTGAATAAGCTTTATACAGATAAAAAGTTGAATCTGAATTTATTCCGATATCGTAATGCCTTGCTATCAAATTGTCTATCCTATATTTTTTGAAACTTGCAACTAAAGCGTAAACGAACCTTTTGGCCGTTCATTTTTCTTTTTATTTCTTCTTGCACTTCTTCCACTACTCCCCGGTAAATCTTCCGGCTGTGCTGTTGGTTTATAAATAGCCATACATCTGTATCTTTCTTCATCAATGCAATGATCTTCAATATTTTTATTAAGTCCTTTGCCTTCAATATCTTCCGGGTCGTTTTCATCAGAACTCGTTGATACTATTTGCTCAAGAAATGGTACATTCAATTTGTCAAATACAAAATATTTATAATCTCCGGTATCCTCATCAATCATTGTCATCATATCTTTCATTGCCCACCAGCCAATAGTTCTATCGTTATTGGCTTTTGATAAAACTAAACCTTCTTCCATACATACATCTGCAAAGGTCTTTTTACTTTCCAATACAGCATGTCTGTCTCTCTTTGCCCAGGCATAAGGGTCTGCAACGATTAATTCCGGCATTCTTCCTTCTGTCCAGGGTAAATTTTTTATAAATGTTTTTATATTTATTGCGTGTTTGGTAGGTGATAATCCTTTTTGATAGTAAGTAGAAATCCTGTAATAATTTTCCATAAAATCCATTGCACCTAAACTAAATGAACAAGGAGCTGAATAACCGGGATCTAAACTGCCAACTAATCTCCACTCTCGCGGTATCAAGAAAGGTTTTGTTATAACTTGTCTATAATAATCAAAATCAAAAAATTGACCTTCGAATGCATTCCAATCACCTTCAATAAGAGCCTTTTGCATTCTTTTAGGTAATTGTAACAACTGAGCTAAATAATTAGGATTTCTTCTTAACAAATCCTTGTTATCAAAAACCCTGGCCGGTATAAACCTTCTAGATAACTTATGCCCAAACTCATTAATATCCCAATATGTTTGACCTGCTTTCATTGGCTGCCACATCATATTAGCTAACAATGAGTATCTTAAAGGCCCGTCTTTAATAGGTAGTGATTTATCTGGAAATCTTTTTTTTACCCACAAATGACCCGGTCCACCTGGGTTAGATGTTGATCTACGATATGGTTCTATTCCGTCAACTTTTGATCTATTCCAAGCACCTAATTTTAAATATTGATCTTCAGTAAAGTGGGTTAATTCGTCATAATATTGTCCGGCATACTCGTGCCCCTGGTAGTTCATCCAGTCTGAAGCTTTTTTCATATATGCTAATCTAATCCATGCGCCGCTTGGAAATGTAAAAATATGTTTAGAATCATTATACCTGGCATTAAATAAATTCTTATAAATACTTAATGCTTCTGGTAATACCGATCCATCAAGTTCTGGATAGGTTCTACGAAATATTATAGCAGTGTAATCTTGATAATCTATATACCTTAGCGGGTCCATTACAATTGCTCTTGTTTTGCCACCCCCTGCAGCACCCCCGTAAAGTACCTCGTATTCGGAAGACGCTAAAAATTCTTCCTGAGGCTTGCTGTTTGGCACTAAATTCATAAATAGAATTATTACTATTATTTTTATCATATTAATTGTTTGGTATTTCCAATTTATTTTTTGCCGGGAGATAAACATTAACTGTTGTATTACCTTCACCATTATTTACAATAGTAGGTTTAACTGTTACATCATTTTGAATTTCATATATTTTTGATAATATATCTTGTGCTTTTTGTTTATCATACATTTCAAACTTAAAAACACCTTCTTTGCTTAATGATACAGATTTTACCAACTTACCGTTTACATCAACGCTATCTTTAAGTTCTATTATTGGACGATAAGCATATACTTCTTGACCGGTAATTGGGTCTAAACCTACAACTTGTGATTCAGTTCTCCACTCCAAGTAATTTGTTATATCACTATGTGCAATCTCTTTTAATTCAGCTAGTAATTTTTTAACATACTTCTCTTTATTCCCGAAAAACTTTTTAGTGTATTCATTTAAGTACTTTTTGACCTTAGCATTTTTTAGTAATTTTGATGCATTAACATTTGCAGTTGCATCACTAACAGAATCTCCATAAACTGTTTTATAAGCTTTAGTTAGGTTAAAAGATTTCTCTTTTCCTATTCTTGCTGTTGCTAGTAATTCTATAGCAAACTGTCTATATCTTAATTCCGTAACTGTTAATTTTTCATCAGCCATATTAAAACAATTGATTTATTACACCGGAAAGATTGTTAAAAAAAATTCTATAAGTCAATTAAACGGTTATATTTGGGGTTATTTTTGAAATGTGTTTAATCTTACATTAATTAGAATAGATTATCTCATACCTAATACCTGGTGGTATCTCTAAACCTTCTTTGAAAGGTATACTTGAAGAAAAAAATACTTTTATTCCGTACTTGCCCTTCACTCCTATGTTATTTAATAAATAACCGACCTGCCCTTTTGGTGCAAATTCTGGATGTAAACAATCTAACAATCTTACATGTTTGAATTCATTTTTTTTCAAAAGACTTTTAATTTTATTTTCTGTAAGTAATTTAGACTTAATTAATATTTCTACATTAAAATCATGTAATGTTATTTTTCTATTTTGATACAGAAAGGTATTTATATAATTATATTCAAGTTTAAGTTCATTAGAGATTTCTCCAATAATAATCTTATCGGTTATTTCACCTTCACCAAAAAAACCTTTCTCAATCAATCTATTATATTTAACGCACTTTTCAATATATAAACGTATTATTGCAGAATTATTATTAGGAAAAATCCTTTTATACTTTTTATCCCCAGCATCGCATGAATATTTTACTACTGAATAACCGGTTGGAAGATCAACCACTAAATTATTTGGATACCTGTATTTCTTCTTATCTGATATTCTTTCTATCACTACATATTTTCCAATTTCCATAATCCCTCCTAAAACAAATCTTTTCTCATAATAATTAAGTATATAGTACAAACAACTTTACTTCATTTCTAATAAATTCAATTCAGCTCAAAACATAGTTATAGTGATGCGGTTGCTTGCTTTTGTAATTCAAGCCCAATTTTAATTCCTTTAATAAGTAAATTTCTTTTATGTTTGTTTCGGTCTTCGATTGTTACAAAACCACTACAATCTCTATATAAATCTGCCGGAATTATTTCCTCTGCTTTTTTTAAAATATCGTTTTCCGTAACCGAAACGGGCTGAACTTCGCCCTCGCTATAACCTTGCTTTTCATGCCGATTGTTAATACTTCTAATTAATTCTTGTATTTTATTTATTATCAGCGATGCATCATCACATAAATAACTTTTAATTTCATTTTCTATTTCTTTAGCAAGTTCAAATTCTTTTTCTGTCATATTATAATTCCTTATTTTATTCCACAACGGCATAATTGCTATCCTACCCGCTCTGCCCAAGTTTTTATATGTGCTTGAGATTTGGGATTTTTTGGGTTGATCCATACATGGTATTCCTTGCCTGGAATTGTAATCGACATCCAAATTGAACTATCATTCATGTACTCTAAATGTATTTGAGCATTATGGGCAACAATTTCATCTACATCATCCATATTGGGTCTGAATTCTATTTCCGGTTTCGGCATAACCCCAGTTTCAGCCGGAATACTTTCAATCTTCAAAAGTAGAGCAGATATTTCTTTCTTTAATTTTGCATAAGTAAAATTATGATGTATTGGATCAGCTTGTTGTTCATCAAAGTCCCAAGTTATTTTTATTTGTTCAGCATCTTGTAATAATGCGTGTAAAAAAGGGTAATCTTTTTCAATCAATTCAAGTAATTTCCTATCAAACATATTTACTTCGTTTTAATTGTTATAAACTTCCGTGTAAATCAATTAAGCAAGTATTCGGTTAACAAATCTTCCATAATTAGTCAAAAATCCTTGCGTAACTTTTTGTTTATCATAATTCGGTTGTGCAATTTCATATAAAATTATAAAAGCATTACAATGTCTAAACCCGCAAGTAACTATTCCAGTCTTAATATTTTTAGGCTGATGTTCTCTTTTCTTTTTATCGTCAAACCAAATGGCAGCACAAAGTATATATTCAATGTCCGTGCCTTTCGGTATAAAAAGCATATCAAGCGGACTTATAACTCTTCTTTTCCGCTTTTTACATCTGTTATTTTTTTACTTTTATTCAAAATTATTCTCCTATTCTTGTAAGCCGCCCGATGATATTTTATATAATTTGCCTGTCTATAAATTTCAGCCCAGTTACCTAAAAATTTAGCACATTCAACACAAATCTTGACTCCATTAACCTGTAAGGCATTTCTTCGGTTGTCTATTTCGCAGACATTACAATAAGAACGATTCGGCAGCCTAACAAGTTTTTCAACACCGACTTCGTTATCGCTGGTCGGTTTAGGAGTTTTTTCTTTATTCATAATTCTATTCCTTAAATTTATTTTTTTCCGACACCATATTCGCCTGTTGATAACGGGGACGCAATTAACCAAAAATTAGGAGCCTTTTTGTTCCGTAATTAACTTAATTTCAACTTGCTTTGGCTCTGCATCTTCCCATTTTATTTCGGGAAAAAGTCCTTCATCTATTCCAATAAAATCATCACTTGGTGAGTCCGTGTACCACTGGTCTTCTTCTTTATGTGGCATTTCTTTTGATATAAATAATCCACCGTCTAAATCTCTTGTTATCCAAAGTTTCATACTGTCTATACCTTGCTTTTCATGCCGATTGCTTTCATTTAACCATTTTTCTTTTAGTTCTGATAAATATTTAGCTATTAATTCTATTTGTTGATTGGCCACAGAAACAAAATCCCATTCTGCATTAACTTCATTTGATTTTAATAACCTATCATTTTCTTCATACATTGGTTTGAGAATCAACTCATCACTTATCTTTTTTGCTGCTTTTAATAATTCTTTTTCCATATTCTCTCCAATGCTAAGAACCGCAATTCATATATTTCTTTCTTTAATTTTGCATAAGTAAAATTATGATGTATTCTTTAAAACTGAATAGCAAATTGAAGCCGCTTAACTCATATCAATACGACTAGTCATAATTCTCCTCTTTCCACTTCATACTAACTCTAATTGTTTATGCTCACTTTCCGAATTGGCTCCGGTAATTGGCTCCGTTCTTCAATATGTTTGTCCCCAACATCAAACCAGTATATAGTTGGATCGCTATCAATGTGGTTCCAAAATATATTTCCACAATCCAAACACTTCATTACACCAACAATTCTATTCCCTAATTCTACCTGATCTTCTGTTTTATCGATTAGCTCAAAAGAATAACTGTCACATTCTGTACACTTATTTCCAACCGAATGGTTTAAGAATCCTAATTCATAATTACACTTCATATTTCCGCCAAAAAAATTATAACTAAAAACCCGACCTCACTCACGGCAATATTTTACCATTTGTGCCACTACTTACAGTACATGATTTTGCACTGCTATATGGATTTCTAACACTACCGCAGGCGTCTGTATAAGTACAGAATAGTCTGTAATACCACAGTCCTGATGGAGGCTGCGAATCCTTTGCAGTCCAATAAACATCATTGATAGTTCCTAATGCTACAGTTGTCCAAGTCCCTGTTATATCTGCGCTTGAAGATCTTTTAACTTTCCATGACCTGCTCGTAGCACTGCACGGATAAGAAAAGTACAGAGAAAAATTCACCATGTTCTTGGTTGCATTATAGGAGACTGAATTAATATCTATATTCGCTAAATCATAGCAAGGAGCGATATCATAAACATATTTATTCGACCAAACAGTACCATAGCGTCTATTACCAACGCCGACTTGTACTTCAATCCTATCTATGTCGTCTCTATCGAAATATCCCGTATAAGTCCAGAATGGATCATCATCATTATTCACAAGTACTTCTCCGCTATCCTTGTTCTTAATTATAAGTTTAACAAATTCAGCATCCCAACCTTGATCCCAAGATATGGAAACTTGTTCTGAACATTCTCCAGTACATCCACCGGAAATTGCGCGCTTAAAAGGAACTGGTCGCGTATTCAATGGGCCAAATAGTCCATGAGATAACGTCTTCGTTTTATTTACACCATTTTCATTATAATGTACATAAAGATTTACACCGAGCTTTGATTCCCAAGGTGTACTACCTATAGAACCATATGTTTCAAATACTATATTATTCCCCTCTACACTATAAGTAACTGTTGGTGTTTGTGTACTAAACGCCGGGATGCTTGAATCGAAGGCATCCTTGAAGAACATATAAGCTGTTAAATCTGTAACCTCTACATTGCTGGAAGAAACAACTTCTGGATTCAATGTTCCCTCTAATAAGGGTCTACCAAGCACATCGTTTCCCCCCTGAACTGAAGTAGTAGAGAAATTAGAATTCTCAACATTTTGTGAAATAATAGTTTGAAACAAAATGATTATAAAAAAACAAATGATACTGGTAATCCTTTTCATGGCACTTTCCTTTTTTTTGTTGTTTTATTTGCTTAAAAAATAAAACTCTTATTAGTCAAAAAAATCGGAAAAGATTTTCATAGATTTGTTGGTGAGTTTAAAATAAAATATGTAGGTATTCTTTTACTTTAGGAAAGGGTTTTTTATGATATTTATTCTGGCTATAAATTATTTTGCATATATTATCAGGTGTCATATTAAACTTTTCAGCTAGAAATACAACAATTCCTTTTTTCTTTTTTGTTTTACAAATTTCGTATTCTTTTTGAATAATAGCATCTCTTAAAGCTTTCTCATCAATCAAACCTTGATCTAAAAGCTTTTCTAAGTCCTCTCTATGTGGTAGATATAACTCCATAACTTCAATTAAATTGATTGCCCGAACTCAATTTCAACAGGTCTGTTAAAATCAACTCTATCAAATCTTAGCCATTTATCTACAGCATTTAATTTGTATTTTTGAGAAATAAAACCGCCTTCAAATTTTTCTGATAGTTCATCTAAAATTATTAGTTTTAATCTTGAACCGTTACCCTTTCCTTTTATTGGAACAATTGTCGAATGCAGCCTCTGTTTTCCTCTCCCTAAAGTAGCATCGTGTACTTTAGATATTTTACATTCCTTAAAATCAGCAAAGTCTTGTACTGTCATTGTTCTCATCTAACTATCATAGTTATATCATTACCGCCAAATTGTTTTTGCTTCGTGTATTGGGCCATTTCCGCTTTGGTTGGTTTCTTAATTATTGAGTAATGCGATTCTAATTCGGTAATTCTATTTTTTAGTTCAGTAATTTCTTCAGCAATGTCTTTTTGTTGCTTCACTTTTTTTAATTCATAGACACTCCCAAAATGTATGGCTTTTGGATATTGCCTTACACTAACCATTTCCGTAACAATTTCATTAATTTTTCCGAATTCCATAATACTACTAAAAGAGCCGTCATTATATTGAATCATTTTACATTCCCTCTGATTTATTATTTTTAAATTATTTATATATGCCTCGATTCGATAATTTTTGGAGTAATTACGCAGCTTGCTTTGCTTCATAAACTGTCATCTCACCACGCATTACTTTTTCAACATTTGGATGTGGCGATTCTATTAATTCAACATCACAGAATTCACCGCATTCCGGTACAATTGGTTTTAGTCCTCTACCTTCGTTTGGATTTAGTTCATCTAAAAACTTCCCGTTCATACAACTATATCCAATATTCCTTTCAATCAATGATGTGTTTTTAAATCCAAGAGGAAAATCAATTCTAGTTTTATTCATATACCCCATTCCACCCTTGCAACAAACACATTCGTCTGAAAGGCAGTTATTATTATTATATCCTAATTTATATAGATGAGGCAACTCTATTCCTGCGCTCGTAAGTATACCCGCGCAATTATTTTTAGTTTTCATTTGTTCTATTAATGGAAATATTGCATTCGCATAAGGATATTGTTCAAGAAATCTTATAGCTCTATTAACTTGTCTCTGCTCCCATTCAAATCCATAAATTTGATTTTGAATAATGCCTCTATTTGGATAGAATAAATTAGGTCGCATTAATTCTTCTAATTCAAATCGAACTTTCTTTTTTAATTCAAGAGAACAACGTGCTCCGTCAACTCCGTTGATGTACCCTGTTTTAAGCCAAACATCAGCAGGAGAATTATATCCTGAAGAATTTTTTACATGATTAATTTTTTTGCTATACCAATTCTCACAATCAGCTTTGAAACGAATATTATCTGGATGTGCTGCACCTGTTTCACAATAAAAGAATTCAACATTGTCATACATCTCAATAGCAAATTTACCAGCCACAGCACTTGTTATTCCACCACTCCACCACATTACCCGGATGTCGCCATGTAAATTTTTAACTACCGTTTCAATAAAAACAGCTTTATTCATCTGTTTATTTTGCATATTAATATCCTATAATTGGGTCAATATTTGTGCTTATCACATCTTCCGTTTCCATTACATTTAAATTTATATTTTGTACAAAAAATATTTTCATCAGCATCTTTGATTCTAATTTCGGAATGTTTACACATCTCGCAACTTTCGTCTATTAGAATTACTATATATTTTTTATAACCAATTCTTTTTTTTAATTCTCTTTTACGTAATATTTTTTTCTTTATTCTCAACTTTAATATCCTACTCTTTCTTTTACTTGTATAAAATTTTAACCGAGTGCTACTCAAGTTTCCAATTCTTTTTATCTGAAACATCTATCATCGTTGGTTTAATATCCTCAGCATAGCCGAAATCTTTAGAAGTTATTACTTCTTTTTTTTTAAACTTATCAAATAACACTGACCAGCCTTGTTCTACTTGCCATTTACCGCTATTCATTAAATGATTTATTAGTCCAAGCAAATAAGGCATACTTATTCTATACGAATTCCAATAAATATTTCCTACAAATTCACCAGTTCTATCAACTTTAAATACTTTATCATAGATTTTTATTTGATATTTATTTGAGTTGTGATTTTCCGGACCGTCATATATTGGTATCAAACTTAACAAAATATCACCTTCAGCCATGATTTCAATTTCCTCAAGATTATTTGTCAAATTATAGTTATCATCATTCTCACATAACATAACACACAAATGATAGGGTACTTTACTCATTTTAATTCTCTTATTTATTGAGGTAATTCCATTTCCCAATCTATCCCACAGTTTGGACAATACATTGTTTGAATATCCCCTGCCGGCCATCCGTCTAGCTGTTCACCAACTTCATAAGCATCCGGATGAATCCACCTACTGCCCTTCGGTTTATAATCCGGCATTGGATGTTTAGTACTGCAGATATATCTGCCTGAATCTTTATCAAAAGGGTGTTTAAAACTTTTTATATCTCCCACTTTTTTTTACTCCTCATCTTCAATAATTAAAAATCCACCGTCTTCACTACCTTCCATCCATACTGTGATAAATTTATGTTTCAGTTTCAATAATTTTCTTACTGTATTATGATGCAAACAATAAACTTCATTCCAATCATGATCACCTATACTAACCTCAATTCCACAAACAAAACCATTACTATGATACCTTAATCCCCAGCCTGCCTTTAAATTTTCAATTACTTCTATGTATTTCATTTTTTATAATTCAAATAATTTTGAAATTCAAAAGGAAGATTACTCCCGGTCATCAATCTATTGTAAAAATCTTCCCATGCATAAGGTCTACGAGACAAGTTAGCCAACTCTTTACATATCTCTATAAACCTTTCTTCTCGTGTCTCTTTCACTTCAATTTCAATATTCTTTTCCATTTAACTACACTCATACTTTAGGAGGTAATCCTATCTTAGAAAGACTTTTCATCAAGTTCTATTAAATAATCGATCCCATGATTCATTATCATGATTGAACCATGATCTTTACAAACATACATATACCAATGTGTTCTATAGTAGGAAGTATTGTTGCATTTGCGTCCTTCTTCTTCCCAATCACATTTCTTACTAAAACACTTTACTCTTCCTACTTCAGTTATTGCTTCTTTTTTCATTATCACCTTTTTCTTTTAGTTCTTTTTCAGACACAAGAATTAACTGATTATCTGATATTTCTATTAAAATATTCTTTTCCATTAAATACAGGCGTATATTATTTTTTTTAATTCTGTAACATTTATCTCTTGAGAGATTTCATCTTCTGTCATCTGTTCTGAAATCTGTTCTATCAGCTTAACCAATAATTCTTTATGATTCTTTATTTCCGGATTTACTGTCATTCCATTTATATATGAATTCATAGCATACATTATTGAAAAAGATTCAGAAGGTGTTATTGATATAGTTATTTTTTTCATTTATTCCTCATTCAATAATTAACTTTCCCCTTTTATAAAGGGGAAACACAAAGGGGTTTTACACATATATTTGATCTGTATACCTAAATCCTCTAAACCCCTTCATCTCTACAGGCGGATTTAACTTTAATATCGGTGATCCAATCTGTACCCATACTTTAGAAAACATAACATTCCCGCCATAACACTTTACTTCTCCCGGTCCCAAATAACCAATGATATTTGCTCTATAACGGATTTCACCTTGAATTAACAAATAGAAGTATAATACTTCATGTTTCGGTTTATTCGACAAACTAAATACCCAGGTGTGATCCACGTAATCATTCATTGCCAGTATATTCTTTTCCCATCGTTCATATCCAAAAGGCAATTCCTTTACCCACTTCACGGGCATTGTCTTTATAATTCCTACCGGTTTATTTGTTAAAACATTTTTCATTTCAAAACGGGTCTAATCCGTAATCTCTTAATTCATCAATCAATACATTTTTCATTCATGGTTTTACTCCACAAATTTACTTAAGCAGCAGCGCTTTCTTCTTTATTCAAATTGACATTATATAATTCTTCTATTATTACTTTTGGAAGTACAGGAGGAACTGCATTACCAATAAACTTCTTTTGATCCGTCTGTGTACCGACTAAAATATAGTCCTCCGGGAAACCTGTTATCCTCAGCAATTCTGGTATTTTTAACATCCTCATATAAATTCCAATAATACCGTAAGCTGCCATGAACTTTTTAATTTTAACCATATGTTCTGTGTCGGATTCAAAAACTTGAATTGCTAATTCTCCGGTTTCTACCTGTACTAAGTATGGATGCCGTCGAGATCCAATTAAAGAAGTGAAAGCTGGTTCATCAATACTTTTACCAACGTTGTTATATTGTGTATCCATCTGAACTAAAGAAGGCGGCTTTTTATCCATTCGAGCAATTAACGTAAATGAAGGATCATCAACACTGCCTCCTTTACTTGAGTATTGTGGATTATACAAAAACGCTGAAACAACATTATACTTTGGATTAGCAGTTAATGTGTTTATCGGATTATCAATACTTGTTGGTTTGCTTTTACCATACTGTTGATCTATAAAACTCAATTGCTCACAAGAAACTAAATTTTTCTTGACTACAGGTAGTAATGCACCGCATGGTTCGTTCACTGATTCATTTTGTTTCGGTTTTCCGTGCTGCATGTCGATAAAATGAGTTTGTACTTGTACTAATCCTAATTTGTCTTTTGTCAATATAGTGGGTGAAGGATCATATACGGAATTACATCTCGAACTGTGATTATAATTAATCAAATATTCGGCTTTAACTAATCCAAACCTGTTCGCAGTTGTAACTGTATTGCATGGGTCATTAATTGATATAATTCTTTGGTCGTTACCATTTCCGTTATACTGTGTTAAAAAACTTTCATCCTCTTTGGCTATAAATTTGACTAATCCGGCATAAATCCTTTTGTAAGTGTTTTCTACTAAATCTTTCTTTCGGCCGAAAATGTTTTCTCCCTTGTCTGAAAAATCCAAAACATCTTTTACTGGCTTCCATTTGGGTAACCCGTTTCGGCCGTATTTATCATGTGTCGGTTTGGGCCATGAGATTGGTAATCCTATTTTGGCAAAGATTATAAATAACCTTTCCCGCGAAGTATATGCACCGTAATCTGCAGCATTTAATAATTTTTCTTCATAATAATAACCCGGTTTACACATAGTATCTAACCATCGTTTATAATAAATACCTTTTTTCTCCATATCGGGTATCATTAATGGTTTACCTTTTTTGTCAAATAACAAATTTCCTTTATCATCCTTTTTTTGAATTAATGGTCCCCAATCCCGGAATTCCTTAACATTCTCAATACCTATATAATCCGGTCCAAATTCCTTTTGATATGGAGGTAAGTTTTCTGCTAGAGCTCTGGAATCAGCATCCCGGGCTAATCCCCCCTTCGCTTTACTAAAATTTGTACATTCTAGTGATGCCCATAATAATTTTAATTTTATCCAGTCAACTTTTTTATCCGTTTCCGCCATTTCAATACCTGTAGTCACACCCCCGGCTCCGGCAAACAAATCAATTGCTTCAAAATTGATATCGTTATCAAAATTTGCCTTTGGAAGTTTCTTTACATTAAAAGTCTTTATATCTTCCTCGAAATGAAGTACGTTTGGATGATTCTTCCAATGACTGTCAAGTGCTTTTGGATCATGATTAATTGCGCAGATTACGCGGGCTATTTTCCGACTTATATGATTCAATTTTTTACCCTAAACTTTCTTGAGAAATCTGTTAAACCACTCTTTACCGTATTTTTTGAACAGCTTATTTTTTTCATGACCTTCTCCAAATATTATTTTGTCAAAGCTGTTCATCAACCCGGATAAATAATATTCATTACCGGCATACTTACAATTATTAAAATCAATTTTATTTTCTTCTATATAAATTCTGTACTGGTTAAAATTACCTGTAACAATTAAAACTTTTTGATTCATTACTTTATATTTATCCTTTGCTTTTTTGACCTTATTCTTCCAGTATTTCAGTCTGTCAATTCTCAAAAAATTATTTTTCATCATACACCTCTTATTCAAATAAATTTAGTTCTTTACTTAAAATTTTTTTTCTTTCCAGTTCTGCAGCGAATTTAACTCCTATATCCACAGCATAAGAAAAGGCTTCACCGTAAGTTTTAACACAATTGCCTATGAATTCATCAGCATATTCCGGGGTAACACAATATGTCCAACCCATAAAAGTATTCGTTACCGGGGAAAATTCCGGGTAAACACTAATGTAAATTCCAAAACTCTGTAAATACTCTATTTGCTCAATCATTTTTTTCTACTGTACTGTTTCTTTAATTCTTTATAAATCCTTTTGGGTGAACCATTTTCCCAAATATATTGGCCATACCTTAGAAGCTTAACGCTTATCCTTTTATCAGATAAATCAAGAGCTTTCTTTCTTAAACTTTTTGCCACTTTATTTCTCATTAAACTCTACCTTTTTACTTTTAATAAATACATCTATTAGATTGTTATGATTAATTTTACACCAAACTTTTTTCAAACCTTGTTTTTTCCTTCTTTTATTTGGCTTGCGATATTGTTTTATAAACTCTTTCATCCATAACTCATGATTTTCTATTAACGGTAAAACTCCACAAGGGAATAAGTTCATACATTTTAATATCAGCTCTATCTTTTCTCCTATAAAGTTCAAAGGAAACTGTTCATTAAATGTTTTCACATAATGCCATTTACCGCCATATGGAAAGATAGGACCGTTATCAAACACCCAAATAAACCCAGGCTTAATTTGTGTGTCTATTCTTCTTATATATTCAAGATTACTAGCTTGTATTTCAGCCCTTTCTTTATGCACTTCGTCCCACGTTACGGCTATCCAGGGCTGTTGGGGATGGTCACTATATAAATAAGCAACATTGTTTGGTAATGGTTGCCTCCCATCATTTATAACCTTTCCCCAATGTTCGTATGCTTTTCTTGTCATATAAGTAGTCATTATATACTATCTACATTATTTCTCATTATTATTCCTTTTTAATTCGATAAACTTTCCTTTGATATTGCATTCTTGTAAAACTTTGGAATTTTCAAAGCCGTAAGCTATCAATACAGAAGGGGCACCTGCGTTTTGTGAAGATATTACTCCATTAGAATGATAAAATTTAATCCTTCCCTTTATAAAGAAAATTGAATCAGCATTATTCCATATATGATCAAAAAACATTTTTGTATCTGTTCTTGCATATAACAATGCTATTCCATTTCCATGAAATTGCAGTTTTTTAATCCACTTTACTGCCTTTTTCCCATATGGTGGATTTAACCATACTCTACCTTTCCATTCATGTTTTAATCCGTCATCCATAAGTGTTAAATGTTTTTTTGCAGTATCCCAAGGTCTATTTAAAGTTAAAGGTGAACAAGGATCAAGATCAAATTCTCCCAATGCTTCGATAATATATTTTGGGGTTAACCATTCATCTTTAGTACTGATTGTTCTCGTCCCAAATAATCTTTGATCATTTATATTTGTTAATTTTTCGTAACTCGTATTCATTTCTTTATTCTGTCTTCAGACTTAATAGTGATAACTGGTGAATATTATTAGGATCATAATTTGTCCAGAGAACTTCCTGTTTTTTTGAATGCATGGTTGAAGTTCTTTTTGGGGGTCCAACTGATTTATAATAATCTTTTAGCTTATCATTATATAAATCATTATCATAACCAGAAATTGCGATCTTACTTTTACAATTCAACAATATTTCCAGTAATTCTTCATGATCTGCATCATCCATTTCATATTCAAACACATTATCATATTTATCTCTGTAATATCTTTTGGAAAGTAAGTAAGGAGGGTCTGCGTAAATAAGGGTTTTATCTGAATCAAATTTCGGAATGACTACTCTAAAATCATAATCCGTAAGCTGTACTGTCTTCATCCTTTGAATAATAGGTTTCAGGCTTATTAATTTTGCTAACCATCTATTAACAGATTCACTTATATTTGCTCTACTTTCAATAGTTGACATTTTAAAACCAGTTTGCCTAACTGTACTTCCATTAAATGATTGACTACAAACAACAAAAAATTTTCTTGCTCTGTCTAAATTATCACCTTCATTCAAAGATTTGAAACATTTTAGGTATTCTCTTCTTGAATAAGGTGTCAAATAAACACTTCGAAGAAATTCATCTTCTTTAGTTCTTATTACTTCAAAGAAGTTACCTATTTTGTCATTTTTATCGTTCAAACATTCAATTTGTGTTGGTTTTTTATTTAACATAACCACTCCGCTTCCGCCAAATGGTTCTAAATAGCTTTTTGTATGTGGTAATTTTTCCAATATCCAATCCAAGTGTCTGAACTTCCCGCCGTAATAATTAAACGCAATTAATTTTTTCATTATAGATTAGGAATATTAATTTGGCCCTTAATACTTTATTTACCCCTGTTTTTTCAACTACATGCAACTTGACAACTTGAAACTTGCAACTAAAATCAGTTACACAGAATTCTTTTTATACATCCACTCATCATCAGCTTTATTTATAACCAGATCTCCATAGTATGTTTTAATATTTCCGGCACTTTCTTCAACAAGTCCGTCATCTCCGTCATCTCCGTCATCTCCGTCATCAAGTACCTCACCGGTAGTAATGAATTCCAATAACATAGCTTTTAACTGATTTTTCACAATTTCTTCAAGTTCAAAATTCTGTATCATTAACGTAAGCTCCGGTATTTCACTTTTGCTGTCCACCGGCAAATTCAATTCAAACTCTATTTCTATCTTCTTATCAAACATCTCCAGCAGCGGGATTTCGAAGGTGATAGTTTCGGGCAATTTAAATAATGAATTATTTTTATTCTCATTACCTTCGGAATTTCTGCTTTTTACGGATAGTTCGAACTCGCCCCTGTTGCTTTTGTAAGAAACAAGTTCAATATTTCTTTGTATTTTCAAGTCCGATAAACTAAGAAACAAATCCGAATTATTATCTAACCCGCCTTTCAGATACTTTTTCAAACGTTCTATAATTGTAATAAACTCTAAATGAGAAAACTTCATGGTATTCATACCAAATAATAATGCAAGGGCCGGATGAATCTTATAATTACAGCTTGCTGCCGGATAAGTGTTTCTTGTGATATTTTTTATTGATTCTGAAACATACGCTTCAACATTGTTTAAACCGTCAATTGTAATACTGCCTATGAATACAGATAATTCTTTTTCGAATTTTACTAAGTAATTTCTAAAATCAATTAAAGAATTTGTATGAAAATTTCCGCAACTTTTATCTTTCAGTAAATGATAATCACTCCCAAATAATACTTTACCGTTTTCTGATTTTACATTTACATACATATTTTCTGTATTTACTGACATTTTATAACTCCTTTTTTATTATAGTTTATTTTTTTCCGTTGATAACTTTCAGTTTTTCTTCTTCTTTCATTAATTCATCAACCCAATCAATCTGGCCGAGAAAATCCGGTCTCTCTGCAGTTGAAATAATTTTACCGTCTTTATTTACCTCAGCGACTATCGGGCTGCTTTCTTCCGGAATAAACGGTACAATAATTTTATAATTTATAAATCTTATTTCCGGTTTCTTTTTATCCGGTTCAATAACAACCTCTAATTTCAAGGTTTGCTTTTTATTTGTAGCATTCACTACTTCCTGTGTTTTGAGGAACGCCTTCTGTAAATCTCCTGGCAATGGATATAAAATTCCATCCTTTGTACGCTTCTTCCCTACCTCAAAAACATTCAAAAATCTTTCATCCATGTAAATCCTCCTTTCATTTATTGTTTATAAAAAATAATTATCAATCCCATTTTTCGATTAAACATGACCCGCTAACTAATATCTTTTCACCTTTTCTATCACATACAAAATCTTGAACCATAACGTTTTTAATATGTTTATTAGGTTTAGGCATTTCCAATATTTTTACAATAATTTTAGATTTGTTTGGTCCAAACTCACATGTCCAATGTTCATCAACTTTTGGAATATCACCCATTAGTTATAGCTCCTTATACCTTTGGAAAATATATAATATGTTTTCCGGTTTGCTTTTATATACTATAGCTGGTGATGGATCAAATACTTTTTCTCCATCCCAAAATACCATATGGTTTTTATCTTTAAGATTAAAACTTGGGATTATTAACATGCTTGGTTTCGAGAAATCAAAATCCTTATAAACACAAGTAAGTTCAACGCCGTATTTTTCTGCAACCTCAAATGTTTTATGATCCCATACACCATTTTCAAACATTACCTCTAATTCTTCAGAATAATGTTTAATAATTTCGTCATAACTTATACCCAAAAACATAGCCAATGAGGCAACCGCGCAATCACCTTTATATCTCTGCTTTATTAGTGTCGGAATTCTTTTGGGTACAACAATATTAATCTCATAATTCATGTTATATGTTTCTTCCGTTTAATTAACTTGTAACTTGACAAACCTGCAACTTGAAACTAATCACTATACGGAACCGGCATACTTTCCCCGGTTTTCAATTTCATATACTTTTTTTTATAAGAAAATCCCTGGCAGTTAGTACTATGTTTCACATGTCTTAACGGATCAAAGTAAACCGGGAAAAATCTTCTTGCCTCAAATTTTTCTGCTTCGCTTAAAGAACTAGGTTCAATAGCAATTAACTTATTTCCACCGCGGCTTAAACAAAAAAATACTGACCTTTTAGGAATACACTTATTACAAATACCATAACCGCCTAAGTTTTTTCTTTTATTTTTTTTCATAAATTTTTTCTTAAATATTTTTCAAAAAACCACTTCTTAACCCAGAGAATAGCTGATCGGTCATATTTCAACAAACTTTTCGGGATCCACAGCTCCAATTTTCCAAACTTTAAATAAGCTGCGCCTTTAACACCCTCTGTTTCACGAATCTTTTCATAATTACAGAGTTTCACATAACTTTTTCTTTTTCCGGTAATATTCTTTACACCGGTAATGATATTACTTGAAACTACTAGTGACACTTTTTTATTTCTTTAATTGTTGATTTTATTTAAATACCATAAACCCGGACAGCTAACACCCTTCATTTTTTCTATATCGATTACTTCGCCGATATCAGGGTTGATAAAAAAAGGCGACTCTTTTTTTATTTCCATGAATTTGATTTTATATTTTTCATAAATGTCATTTGAATTATCCTCTAATATTTCTACTACAGCTATTAATCCATCTTCATGAAATTCTTTAACCATCTTATTTTCTTCTTTAATTTCACCCATCTTTATCTTCCTTCTTGTTTAAGGAATCACTAAAAATTTTTTTTCTAATCAATTCATCTCTCAAGTCTTTGAATGTCTTAAATTCTTGATTGGGCAAATGTTCACTACTCCAGGTATTAACGAAACTATCCTTTCTTGATTTACGCGATCTAATTAAAACTATTCCAAATTCATCGTTTCGATAACCTTGTACTGCTGCTCCCTCTTTTCCATCCATAAACATATAACTGTTCATCGGTATATCTTTTAGAATAATCTTCATATAATATTCATTCCTTTTAACTTGGTTAACTTGAAACTATTTCCACCTGCCCTCCATAACTTTCGTGAAGGTGGGGAAACTCATTATACTCTTTGCCATCGAGCATCCTACCTGCTTCCTTTTTACTTTTCTTCATAAAAGCATAACTATCGTTTTTTAATTTATCCAAGGAATCAACAATATTACCGTCAATATCAATCGATATACAACTTTTATCATTTGTAATACATTTAGCATAACTCATTAACGGCATCCAGCTTCCCCATTGCTTAAAGAAAAATGGTACATTTGCTTCAGCACATTGGTCACGAATTGATAATGCCCATTTAGGGTGCATTGGTCTTGCATGTTTACCGCTTTCTCCTCCGACAATCACCCAATCAATTAAATCTAACCATTTAGTTCTGTCCTTGATTGGTATGGTATTCCATATTTTTCCTTCTAGCAAATACTTATTCAAATTCACGAAAGCCAACAATGGTTCACAACTTAAAAGCTTTACTCTAACTGGCATTCGAAGAAGAACTGGAATTCTTTCATCGGCAGCTTTTTGGTTTTCTACTGATACACCTAACCAAATATTTTCTGGGTATCTATAACTCTTTAAAATCCTTGGTAGTACAACATCAGTTATATCTATTCGCTTAGTTAAAATTATGAAAATATGTTGGGGGCAGTTGTATATAATCTCTATTAATTTATCAAGAAACTCCAATCCCAATATTCCGTTTTTATAGAGATTTTCATGAAAAATATCACTCATGGAATCAACAAAAATTGCGCGCGGTTTCTTCCATTTAAGTGGCAATTCCATATGAGGTTCATAAATATTTATTTTACCGGTCCAATTCAATTTACCGTTAGCTAACTTTTCAACTGTATCGGTATACTTCTCTTTGAGTTTCGGGTTATGCATTCTTATCCATGCTTGTGGTATTGCATAACATTCTTTACAACCTTCAGACTTTTTAGTACATCCTGCTGTCGGGTTCCAGGTTTCCGGAAGATATCCAGGGATATGAGTCCATTCAATATTAGTCATCATTTACTCCCTTTCCCCTTCTTTTATAAAGGGGAAACACAAAGGGGTAAGGAATAACCATCAAACACAAGTGTTTTTGTGGTTGTTGAGATAAGCCTTTGCTAACTAATTGTTCATCTTTCTTTTGTTGATTCGAGGGTTTTTCACGTTGCATTTTCAGGTTACTCCTTTTAATGTTTATTACTCTTTAGTCTATTCTATACTTTTCCAATATTTCTTCAGGTATAAAAGTATCAGGCACCTCAATTTTGAACCAATTTCTTGAACCGTTACATGGAATAAAATCGGTTGGTCCGCTTTCTATAATATGCCAGCCGAAATCGCCTTCTAACCATTTTGAAATGTTTTTATTTTCATTTTTTACGACAATACACTTATCGTAGACAGCCCAGCCGATTATTCCGCCGTACGAATAATTTTCTATATCCGGCAAATCCTTTCCGTGTGTTACTCTAAAGTATATTCTTTTTGCTTTGTCAAATTCAAAATCGTTTATATTTCCGGTGGCATGAACAAGAGTTATCCTGTTCAGATGTGTAACAATTCTTCTATTACGGTTTTCATAATCCTTTATCGGTATTCCGTAATTAATGTTTTCTTCTATGGGTGTAGTTATTAAACTTGCCCATGGTTGATGGTAGCTTAATGCTGGTAATTCAATCATAACTTTGGCCCTTTGTTTTGTTATTAATTTACCCCTGTTTTTTTTACGGCAAATATTTTATTAAATGTTTCTCAATAAATTTTCATTCTAAATCTTGGTGTAAAAATATATCAAGCTGCATTTCTACATATCCTTTTTCTTTATAGCAGTTCCAGCATTCAATATATACTTTGTTTGTTTTTAAACATTTTATTACTCTTCCCCATTCTAAACAATTTGGACATCTTCTATATTCATCAAGATGATTCTTATCATCATATTCCATTTGTAACTTTGAAATTATTTATTTCTCCGTTTATCTTAGGCCAAACGTAACCTAAATACTTTGGATTATTATTGTTTCCGTTTACATAATATACCGGCATACCGTCCGGTGAAAATTGATTCTTGAATAACAGTACTTTCTTGCCTTCGTATTCAGATAAAAACTCTTTGCCGAATTCTATCCCATTGTAAATAAACCCGGAATTGTTAACCTGAACAAAATCAATTTCATTCTCTTTACTAGACTTAATACTTTTAGCGGCAACATTCAGGTTCTTATTGAGAATGTTGGATAAATATTCGAACTCTGCTTTCCCGTTCTTGTTATTTTGTTTAGTTCCCCAATAATCAAACTGGTCGTTTACTATACTTAATAAATTCTCCGGGCCTGCTTTTATATTTTTACAGATAATGTTAAAAAGCCTGTTTAATTCAAACGAATTGGCATTATAACCTTTTACTAGTCTATAATTTTTACTTAACCAATCTTTTACAATTACATCGTTACTACTATTACTAATATTAATTTCTATTTTTTTTAAACTATCTATTATTGTTGGTATATCTACCCCTGTTGAGGGGGAAATATTACCCCCTGTTGAGATGTATAAACCTTCACCTGCCGGTGTTGGTATATCTACCCCTGTTGAGGGGGAAATACTACCCCCTGTTGAGATGTATAAACCTTCACCTGCCGGTGTTGGTATATCTACCCCTGTTGAGGGGTAGATATTACCCCCTGTTGTATTCGGCATTGAAAGCCACTGATTTGTATTGTAGTTGACTTTTATTTTTCTTGGTTTTGAAAATGTTGCTTCGCTTACAACTATCAAAACATATTTATCTATTAACGATTTCATATTTCCCTGAACTGTTTTTAAATCCCTGTTCAATCTATTTGAAACCTTTCTTACGGAAATCTCTGCTCCTTCCGGTTTCTGGAATCCTATTGTATCTCTTATTACAGACCAAATGACATCCTTCTCATTTCCTGAGCATTTATATTGAAGTATTGCCTCAAACAAATTATTATCAACAGCAGTAAAGTTTTTTTTATTTTCATCGGAAGACATAAATTTTTTAATTTGATATTTTTCTAAACAGGTATTTGAATAATTCTTTTATTATTTCTAATTCATATAAAATACTGTCATGCTTATCACTTATATCAAAACCAATACTATCACATATTTTTTCTAATGAATAATCAGGGTATAATTGGAATCCTGTTTTTAAAGCATGTATGTTATACATGTACTGTATATTTATAGGAATTGAATTAAAATATTTATAAAAATTCGGATTACTTCCCTTTACAAACCAGTTGCTTAAAAATGCGTTGTCAAGCTTATTTCCATAATAACAAAGGTTAATTGACGATCTAATACTGTATTTGTTAATTAGATTTATTAAATCATTTTGTACTATTGATGGTGATGCGTAATTATTAAATATTTCTATTTCTTTTTCTAACGAAATATCATCAATTCTATCATTACTATAAGGACTCACATTAAAATAACCGGTTTCTAAATCGACTAATTCGTTTTTATCATCCTGGGATAAAAACGAATAGGCTATTTTTACAACCCCGTTTTTTATTGGATTATTCCCGGTTGTTTTTAACCTAATTACTAAATACTTATTATTCATCTTTCAGTCTCAATTAAGTGGAATAAAATCACCGTATACAGAATGAATTACTGCAGATACATTACAAACTTTTGGTATTTTTATCTTTGTTAATTTGGGCCCGTAAGAAAAACCGTTATCTGTAAACTCAATAATATTTTTTTTCCTTAAGACAATTTTTTCAGGATAGAAAACATACACTGCGTAGTTTCTGTATTCTTTAGGAATATTTCGGTTAACTCCCATATTTTATACCTTTAATTTCTTTTTCGATTGAGAAAGACCAATTAAATCTTCAATGCCTATTTTCCCGCTGTTTGATATATTATTCGTTGTTGATAAATCTTTAAAAAAAGAGTCAAGATCATTCCATAATACTCTATAATCTTTTTTCGAACCGGTCCCGAAATCACGTGCTTTTAATTTTATAATCCTTCCGTTTCTTAGTACACCTATTTCAATATATTTTTTTAGAGTATCTTCACTTATCCCGAGAGCTGTTCTAAGTTCGGGTAATGTATAAGTATGGTAATTTATTTTTAACAGCATAACCGGATCATTCAGCTTGCAGTTAAATATTTCCAACAGCTTTTTTATTTCAGTAAGATTGTTGTTTATTTGTTCCTGGGTCATCTAACAAATCCGTTATTATATGATTATATAGTAATTCAATTTGTTCATCGTCTATTGTATGGTTTTGTAAATAATCTTCTATCAATGTTTTTAAATTTTTTCTAAATCTGTTACCGGGAGTTTTTGTAAGTAATCTTTTACTAACAAGATTTGATAACATTTTTGTGGTATTGTTATGATTCTGGCCCCCGGCTGACAACAATAGGCATTTTGTTGTTATTTCATTTGCTGCGATATCCTTTGAAGAAACTTCAAAATATTTTAATATTTTTTTTTCATCATTATTTAACGTATTTACTATACCTAGAATGTAATCCTTACCATTTTTTAAGAATTCATCGCGTATTACATCTAACGGAGCTGCAGTAATTCTTGGTTGTTTTAATTTTTGTTCAATCAAAGGAAGAATAACTTTTTCAATTTTAGAAAAATCTATTTCTGTACTATGGTTGGTTTCCTCAGCTTTAGTAACAATATTTATTTTAATTTCTTTTGCCTCATTGATTATTCTTTCTATTTGATTTAAAGTATCCTTGAAAAATTTTGTTGAATAACCCATCGATCCAAAAATCTTAGATATATTCATATTATCCTGGTTTTCATTCTTTTTCAATTCATCATAGCTTATGTAGTTAACTGATTGATTTAATATTTTTACGTAAAAGTCATTACTATACTTTAACAACTCTCTTTCACTAACCTTTTCACCCATGGCAACTTCTTTGGCCACAATATCGGGCAGCCAAACAGGTTGTACATAAACCTTTCTTACTTCTCCGGGAGTAACAAGAAAAAACTCCCCCTTTTTTAATGTCATAATATCTTCTTCTTTGGGTTTGTTAGATTTGGGTACAGGTAATTGTTCTAACGTATGCTTTACTTCATTCTTTTCTGATTGGTATCCTAATATCCATGTCGATACTGATTTCAGTATTGTTTTATCAACTCCGGTAATATCTTGTGAATCCAGAAAAACAAAATTATTCAATGCAGCTCCCTGTCTTATAAAACTCTCAACCGTACGTTTACAAGGATTTGAATATTTTTGAGGTATAAATTTCCATGCTTCCGGAATTACAACAATAGTTGATTGGAAATTATCCAGTATTTCTCTAATTGTTGACTCTATAAATAAACTCTGAATAGCGCCGTTTTTGATACCTTCTAAATCCATAATATTTATTACATTCGCCATTCTAATCTTTAAATCAGTACTAATTTCTATGGTATTCAGAACATTCACCAAATCATCTATATAATGATCCAGTCTTGTATATATTTCCTCATATATTCCTCGCTTTCCTTTTTCCAGTTCTGTTTTAATCTTTTGGGAAATTGATTCTAAGTTATCGGCATCTTTACATAATTTCATTAAAGTACCTTTTTCAATACTTATTCGCTCTTTGGAAAAAGCTTCCAATAAATTTTTAATAAATGTATAATCTGCTCTTTCATTAAAGTATGGCTTGATTAAATGAAAATTCGCTAAATTTTTTTCACCCGGTTTTGTTTTGAACAAAATTTTAGTTGGTACTCGTCCGTCTTGAAAACCTTCGAACCTTGAAAGAATTGCTTCAAGAGTAGTTGTCTTCCCGGACATTTGGGTTACACCGGTGACAATTAAATGAGATGGTTGTATTTTTACTTCCATTCCAGTTCCTTTTTCATAACCCAACCTTATATGAAAATTACTCATCAGCATTCCCTTGTTTTTTAATAGGATTTAACAACCACCTTCCGAGTTTTCTTTCCTCACCGTTAAATTTCACATACCAGAATTGCTGTATACCCTTATTATTTATACCGGCATTTTTAATTGAACATTCAATTAATTCAGCTATACCTTCAGGTTTCTTTTGTGTAAAAGGATCACAAAATATTTTAACAATACTCCCCTGGTTATATTGCAATTCAAAACCTTCAATTTGCATAATAACTCCTGTGTTGATGTTGGAAAAATTACAAGTATTCCTACTGTAATCTGTCTTCTAAAATCTTATTTCTTGATAGGTTTTTAGATGTGCTTTGATGCTTGATTTCGATAGGTAATTATTCTAAATTTGTATACAAGCACACACCTAATAATCCTACAAGATTATTTACCCCTGTGTGTTTTAACCGGCTCTGTAAGTTGGCCCTTCAGAGCCGGTCTTTTATCCAAACCTTTTTGTAAGTTTTTCATAACCGTTTCCTTTTAAAGGTAATAATTTTTTAAGAATTCATTCTGTATCCCAACCTTTACTTTTTGCAATAGCGCTTAATTGTATAACAGGATTCCCTAAACTTGGATTTATATTTAATTTTCTATAGACTTCGGTAGTATGTCTTTTGACAGTATTTATGCTAATGCACATCATTTCTGCAATTTCTTTTTCTGAAAGAAATTTTATCTTTAATTTCAATAACTCCATTTGCCTTGGGGTTAAATTTTCGTATTCGATGTTTTCCGGTAATCTTTCCACTGCTTCGACAATTGGAGTAGATACAAACTGTTGTGTAGTTAAAACACTTGTTAAAGCTACAGTTAAAGCCTTATTGTCTGCGTAACTTTTTAAGCTTTCATCTCTATATTTATTCTTATCCCTTCTTTCTAAAATTAACTGTACAATCACAAATGCGATCAATAAAAAAACAAAAACCATCAAGAAATAAATCACTACTGCTTCGTAATTCATGCTTGTGATCCTTTATAGTAGAAATAATTACTAACCAACGTTGTAATCATAAATACTGAGCCTGTTAAATAAGGATTGAACAGTATGAAAATTCCGGCAACTAAATTGTTCGCTGTATACACAAAAATTCCTAAAAGCACATAATAAGAGAAAGATTTATGCTCCGATAATCTCCATGCTCTTATTGCTAGAATTGCCACCAACCAAAATAGCAGGATCATTTTAAACAATGATTGGTTTATCTCGGAAGTTCGCGCATTATCAAGATTATAACGTAATTGTTCCTTCAATCTTACAATAGGAATATATAAATCGTAAGTATCGACCCAAACGAATATCAAAAAAGTTATTGCTGAAATTGTAATTGCAGTTTTGATAGAAAGATTATTCCACTTAGCTCCCAAGAAGACTAACATTATCATTAAATAAAAATTCGAATTAATCAGGTAATAATTGTAAACATTATTCCATGCGTAAAATATCTGTGTAGCTGACAACAACAACGTTAGAACCATGAACAAGAAGAATATAGTTTCCAGTAAATTCCAGTGTTTCTTTAACATCATAGTAATTACAGGAACTATAATGCTTATGGATATCAAATAATATAGATAGTTAAACCAACTCATTTTTTAATTATCTACACAAAATGGTGGACATGCAACAAGTTCATATATTACGGTTTTTTCTTTATCGGTTAATACCGAATAACTCACAACATTCATTTCACCAACATATCGTAATATTTCTTCTGTATTCGTGTAACCAAGCTTAGCAAGTTCTGGTAATATTTCTTTGTACTTTTTGCTATGAACGCGAATCCCGATAATGTCGTCTTTCGCGTTGGCTGTAATTTTCTTAAACTCTGTACTGCCTAATGAGGCAGTACTTTTATCGAAGACAAATTCAAGTTCACCGCCTTTATTAATCATTTGAGCATCTAAATCTTTGATACTTTCAACCTTTCTGGAAATAACATATCCGAAGAGATTCTGCGCTTCTTCTTCTGTAAATTTCATTTGTGAGTACATTACAGAAGAAAACAAAAAAATAAATATTGGAAATACTTTGGCCATTTTCTTTTTCCCCATTTTTATAAGCTGATACTTTAGTACTATTGTTAAGTACTATTGTGAATTCTAATTTATTACTTTATTTTTTTTTGGAATGTTAAAGTCTGTTTCTTTAACTTTAACATCCCCATTTGATGGTATGACTAATCCAGAAAATAATCTTTTTATTGTGTTAGAAATATTCGTAATATTATCTGGGTTATTTCTTTCTGGATCGTGAAATAGTCTGGATACGGTATTTTTTGCTAATGGTGGATTACAGTGTCTGCCAATTTTGGCAAAACGCAAATATAAATGTTCTTTTTCTATTTTAAAATCATCGAAATAATAAAAAACGTTGTCTTGTTTTATCATAGTCTGCTTTTTTTATAGTTAAACAGTGAACCACTGATTACTAATATAGGGATTCCCTATATTCTTTGTCAAGAGGAAAATGAAAAAAATTTAAATAAAAGTGTAAAAATGGATTCGATTTATTCGCGCATAAGATACATTAGAACTAAATTATTAAAAATGAACCAAAAAGATTTTGCTAATTTACTAAATTATAAATCGCAAAATCCTATATCTCTACTTGAATCAGGCCAAATGGAATTAAGTACTGATCGACTTAAAATACTAAAAGATAAGTCCGGAGTATGTTATAATTGGCTTGTAGACGGTAAATTGCCAATACTTGAAGAAAAGACCGTCACTAAAGAACTACCTTCGATTCATGAAGTAAATTTGTCTATTAAAAACCATACTAACGAGATAAACAACATCTTCAGAAAAATTGAAGAAGAAGACATAATTCTAATCACTCCAGGTAGAGTACCAATGCAGGAATTATTGTACGAACTCCAGGTAGAAATCAATAAACTTTTAGAAGATTTGGGACAAAGAAATTTAATATCAAAAAAAGTTAAAATCGAAAAAAGAAAATACTTAAATGAATAATTAAGAAAAAGTTGTGTACTATGAGACTAAAAAGTATAAATAAACTTTTATTTATTATCGGTATACTTCTACTAATCTTTGCTCTATTCAATTTCAGTTACAAAGAAATGAAAATCACTCAAACAGAATCTATCCGGTTTGAAAACACTCCCCCTTCAGTTACTATTCACAAAGAAGGCGGATATTATTACTACAAAGACAAATACATTTATATTGGTACTTTGGGTGCAGCGTTTATCGGTATTGGATTAAGCTTAAAAAATGGAATAAATTAAGTTCATTGACATTTTTATACCCCGTTGCTTATATTCAATAAAAAATAAAGTGCTTTAATAAAAAAAAATATAAAAGATGCCTGCATTAACTTATCATAAAAATTCACCATATTATCAAATTGTCTATTATGGTCCTGGGAAAAAAAATAACAAACATAAGGGTAGGTCTTTTTCAACAAAAGTTAAGATCACAAAATCAGATTTGAATAAGATCAAACAGGTCAAAGAACATAATAGAAAATGTTTTGAGAAAGATGGCCATAAAAAGAATTTCATTCGAGCAAAACTTGAAGGAAACCGTGAAGTAAAAAAATTGATGAAGAAATTTTCTCTTGGTTTAAGAGATCTAAAAATAGGAAATAATACTGGTGTTTATTTAAATGCTTCAGTAAAACTTCTTTCAGAATGTAAAATATTGTATGTCACAGCTAAAACTATTCCCGGTGATAAAGAAGCATTAGCAGAAAGTACGATTGAATCATTCGAATATGCCTATACTAATTTCATTGAAGCAAATGGTGATCTACCAATTTTACATTACACACGAGATCATTACAATAATTATATAAACTTTTTGAGAAACAAATATCTTCCTTCAAAAAAGAAAATTGGATACGGACAAAACTCAATAGCAAAATTTTGTAGAGAATTATCTGCATTTTGGACCTGGTGTAAAGATGAAGAAAACCTAACAAACAATAATCCTATTGGCAGACAGGGTACTAATGAAACTCCTCCTGATCCGATACCACTCGAAACTGATTTACCAATAATACTTAATTACTTTAACGATTTGGATAATCAAAATTATTTCAATACTGTTTACTATCTTTTATTAACAGGCGTTCGCGAATCAACAGCTTCTGAACAAAGAATTGAATGGTTTGATTTTAAGAATGAAATTGCAATGATGAAGAATACTAAAGTTCAGAGAATAGAAAGCAAAAAATATTTTTACTTTCCGATATTCGAAGAATTGAAATTACACCTAATAAAAATGGGGATTAATGGTTTCGATCAAGAAGGTGAATTATTACATTTCTTACCTTCTAACAAAAAGGCAATACATAGATTTAGCTTCTGGAAATATCATATTAACAAGCTATATACAGATGAGAACCTTATAAAAAAATATGGTAAAATTACCAAGAAACACTCTATTGGGCAATTACGCGATACATGGGCAACTTACCTTAGGAATGTACTTAAAATGCCGGTAGAGATGATACAAATGCTAATACAGCATTCTGATAGACGTATCCTTAAAGAATTCTATATGAAAGAAGATGTACGAATTGCAAAAGACTTTTTAGACAAAGCCAAATTTTTCTCTAAAACAGCATGAGAAAAATAGTTTATTTCTTACGACATTATTACGACATAATTTATCAGAATTAGCGGAATTATCGGAATAATTCTTAGTTAATAAAAAATTTACTATATTAACAAAGTTGATAATTTAGTTCATTTTAAGCTTTTTATGTGGAGCTATAATAACATAAATTTTCGATCTTCTGACTGGCAGTCAAGAGGTCAGGGGTTCGAGCCCCCTTAGCTCCACAAAAAGCCTTCTAAGATAGAAGGCTTTTTGTTTGAAATAATTTCCATCATCTCTGAATTTGCAGAATAAGTTTAAGGAAACAAATTGAAGCATTTTATAAATTTCATATTCTCTCTCATCCTTATTACTATCATCCTTTTTCAAGGTTGCGACGATACCATCAGTCAATCTGCCATTAACGAAATGGTTATTCCAGATAGCAATGTAAGTTACAGTATGCATATCCAAAAAGTTTTTGAAGCCAAATGTAACAGATCAGGCTGCCACAACTCAATTGACCGTGCAGGAGACATCTCGCTTGTAAGCTGGGCGGAAACCACGGCAGACTATTTTATTTTAACTCCCAATGAGCCGGACAACAGCATACTTGTTTGGGCAATTGAACGCCGTGCAGGAGTATCACAAATGCCGCCGGTTTCATATCCCGAATTAACCCAAAACCACATAGACGGAATTAGAATCTGGATTGACGAAGGTGCGGAAAATAATTGATGTAAAAAGCGGAATTTACATTCTTGAAATTTTTGCTGGACAGCCTTTTCAATTATTAATTAAAAAATTTTCCGGGGTTAAATTTGATAAGGGTTACTACTATTATGTGGGCAGTGCACAGAAAAATTTTTATCACAGGATTAAAAGGCATTTAAGAAAAAATAAAAAAATACACTGGCATATTGATCACATTACAACAATACCTTCCAATAAAATAATAGCCGTTTATTACATTAAAAACGGGCCTAAAAATATGGAAATAAAAATAGCTAATGACATGTTAGTATTTCCACAAATAACTATCCCGGCAAAGGGCTTCGGCAACAGTGATAACCCTGAAGCTGAATCACATCTGTTTTATTCAAAAACAAAAAATCATTTCAGCCATTTCATTTCGCGGTACCAATCGATGGTGCGTTTTATTCCTTCATCCAAAGATGTTTGCTGACGATAACCAAGTTCTTTAACAGCTTTGGATGCATCACACGTTTGAGCCTCCTGCACAAAGTCTCTTGCCTTTTCATAATTAAACGTTGCGGCTTTTGAGCTAAACCATGAAAAGAATTCTGCAACAGCCCCGACTGTATAAATTAAAAAATGAGGAATCTTAATCCTCAGTGCTTTTTTGCCGATGTGTTTTTCGATAGCATCCCCTATTTGCGGCCATGTGTAAATTTCTTCAGGCGTAATCAAATAAAGTTTACCGGCAGAGTTATCACTTATACCTGCTAAATAAATTCCGTTTACCAAATCTTTTACGTGAATCAAACTTATTTCTTTATCATTAAAACCAATCATCGCCATAAGACCCTGCTGATAAGTTTTGAAGTAAAGATAAATCTCTGTGTCCCTTTCACCGTAAACCGCCGGGGGTCTTACTATGGTTATTGGGAGATCATTCATATATTTCTTTGTTAGCTTTTCCTGTTCCAATTTACTTCTGCCGTAGTTAGTAATCGGGTTCGGAATTGTTTCTTCATTATTTGGTCTGCCAATCTTAGAAGGGCCGCATGCCGTAAGACTGCTGACAATCACAACTTTTTTGATTCCCGGATTTACTTCTTTTACAACATCAAGTAAATTTCCGGTTGTCTCTACATTGCCTTTATAATATCCTTCTTTATCCTTTGCTTTTACTACACCGGCAACATGGAATAAATAATCTGCATCTTTTATAACTTCTTTTAAAGCTTCTCTGTCGAACAAACCGCAGTCATAAATTTCAACCGGCTTATCCTTAAGCCATCTTAAACTGCTTGTTTTTCTTGTAATACATTTAACTCTATTACCTTTCTCCAAAAGGAGATCAACAAGATGGCTTCCTACAAATCCTGTAGCCCCTGTAACCACTGACGTTATTTTTTTGTCCATAGTATTTATAACCCATTGAAAAATTTGATTTTATGGCTTTTATATGATATTTTGATATGCTTCGTTTCATAAGAATGCAAAATTAAGAAAAATATCTAAATAAATATAATTACTGGAGGGAGAATTTGGACCTTTTTAAAAAATGTTATGAATTTACTCGTGCTGATGAAGTAAAAGCTATGGGGGTATACCCCTATTTTAGACCAATAGAAGAAAATGAGGGACCTGTTGTTTCCATTGAAGGAAGAAAAGTTATAATGGCCGGTTCTAATAACTATCTTGGCTTAACAGCCCATCCAAAAGTTAAAGAAGCTGCCGAACGAGCTGTTCGTAAGTACGGAACAGGATGTTCGGGTTCAAGATACTTAACAGGTACTCTTGATCTACATATTGAACTTGAAGAAAAACTAGCTGATTTTTTTAATGCTGAAGCTGTTTTACTTTACAGTACAGGTTATCAAACAGCACAAGGAATTATACCGACTCTAGTAACACGCGGTGAATATGTTATCTCCGATAAAGATAATCATGCATGTATTGTTGCCGGGAATTTAATGGCACGCGGCGCTACAGCCGAGTTGCTTCGTTACAAACACAACGACATGCAGGACCTGGAAAGGGTTTTAGGTAAAATACCTAAAGAAGCAGGAAAGCTAATAGTAAGCGACGGTGTATTTAGTACCGGCGGAGAAATTGTGGACCTACCTACCATGGTAAAACTGGCAAAAGAACATAATGCGAGATTATTAATCGATGATGCACATTCTGTTGGGGTTATAGGTAAAGGCGGAAGAGGAACAGCAAGTGAATTTGGCCTTGAAGATCAAGTAGACTTAACAATGGGTACATTCAGCAAAACTTTTGCATCTCTCGGCGGATTTGTTGCAGGTGAAGCAAAAGTAATTGACTATCTTAAACATCACTCACCGGCATTGATATTCAGCGCTTCACCTACTCCGGCAGCTGTTGCCGCAGTTCTTGCCTCTTTGGAAATTCTAAAAGCAGAACCTGAAAGAGTTGATCAGTTGGTGAAAAATGCAAATAGAGTTAGAACAGGGTTAAAAGAAGCCGGCTTTAACGTACTTGAAGGTAGAACAGGTATTGTACCTGTAATTGTTGGTGATGATGCAATTGCATTTAAAATGTGGCGTACACTTTACGATGCGGGAATTTTTGTGAATGTATTTATTTCTCCCGGTGTTCCTCCAGGAAGACAGATGATGAGAACAAGCTATATGTCTACTCATAAAAATGAGCACCTAGATTTTATTATTGAGACTTTTACAAAAGTCGGTAAAGATTTGGGATTAATCTAATCTTATAAGCATCCCGGTCGGGATGCTTTTTTATATTCAATTTAATGGAGTAATAATGAGTATTGAAATCAGGAAAGTAACTAATAATTCTGAATTAAATAATTTTTTAAAATTTCCTTGGGCAGTTTACAAAGAAGATTCATACTGGGTACCGCCGTTATTGATGGATATAAAAAAGAAAGTCAACAAAAAGAAAAATCCTTTTTTCGAGCATGGGGATATGGATTCTTTCCTGGCATATAAAGACGGAAAGATAGCCGGCAGAATTTCCGCTATCTCAAACGATCTCCATAATGAAGTGCATAATGAAAATATAGGCTTCTTTGGTTTCTTTGAATGCAATAATGACCAGGAAGTTGCAAACAAATTATTTGATACTGCAAAAGAATGGTGTGCGGCAAAAGGCTTTGACGCAATACGGGGTCCCGTCAACCCTTCCACAAATGACGATTGGGCTTTATTGGTAGACGGTTTTGAAGATTCACCAAGATTGATGATGCCATATAATCCTAAATACTATATTGATTTGCTTGAAAACTATGGTTTTGAAAAAGCAAAAGATTTGCATGCTTGGAAAATTACAGAAAAAGAAATGAGGAAAGAACCTAAAATTGAAAGAGTTGCGGAGATTGCGAAGAAAAGATCGGGACTAAAAATTAGAGAAGTCAATATGAAAGACTTCGAAAATGAATTGAACAAAGTTAAATACATTTATAACAAAGCATGGGAACCCAATTGGGGGTTCGTTCCTTTTACAGACAAAGAAATAGATGACGCCGCAGCTTCGCTAAAGCCTTTAGTCGAATCCGACTTAGTTTTGTTCGGCGAAATAAATGGAGAAACAATCGGCTTTGCTTTAGTAATGCTGGATTTCAATTATATCTTCAAACAGATGAACGGGAAATTATTTCCTTTTAACATTATTAAGTTGTTTACTAAGCGGAAAGAAATTCCCTGGGCTAGAATTATAATTTTAGGGATTGTTCCGGAGTTTCAAAAACGCGGATTAGATGCTGCATTTTACTGGGAAATAATAAACCGTGCGGCAAAGCGCGGGATTTATCAAGGGGAAGCAAGCTGGGTACTGGAAGATAATGAAGCAATGATAAAGGGTGCGCGTACAATGCGCGGCATACCTTACAAAACTTACCGGGCTTATGAATATAAATTAAAATAGAATTAGTCATCAGTAAAATTTACTAGCCGCTACAAAAGACAACTTTATATTGGCCGAATTAATTCTAATTAAGTAAGTGAATTATATGAGTAATTATCCCGAATTAACTGTTGGTGCTGTTATTTTTAATCCCGATAATAAAATACTTCTCTGTAAATCTTCAAAATGGAATAATAAATATGTTATACCCGGCGGGCATGTAGAGGCCGAGGAAAAAATGGAAAATGCGCTGAGGCGAGAAATAAAAGAAGAAACCGGTCTGGATATTTATGATATAAAACTTATAAGTCTCCAGGAAAGTATTTTCAGCAAAACGTTTAACGGCAAACACCATTTCATATTTGTAGATTATTTTTGTCGGACGGACTCCCTAAAAGTTACATTAAACGATGAAGCAGAAGAATATGTATGGGCTGAATTAGAAAATATTCTCAACTTTGATTTAGGAGGATTTACTAGGAATTTTTTTGAAGAATACCTAAAAGGCAACTCTCAGCACAAAATAGATATTTTTTATAATTACGTAACAGAGCAGTAATAGTTTTTGCTGTTTACTAATTAATTTATTATAATCGCCATAGCAAGTAACTTTTAAAGTTAATAATTTAAGTATTGGTTTTTGAAATCGCGGTCGAGGCCTAGCATCGTATTTTCTCCTCTCTTCTATTATATGATTAGATATCGGGAAAGAGATAATTTATGGCATATAATTATACAATTGAAGAAATCAAAAATTATTTGAAAGTAGTGGTAACAGGAAGACGTGAAAAGGCTTCTCATCTTGAAGATGATATAAAAGTCTGGTTAAAAATATCAGAAGCTTGTAAAGCAAAAAGACTTGATAAAATATTAGTACTTTATGATATAACAGGCAAATTAACTACAACGGCTATTTTTGAGTGGATCGGTTCACCGGAGTCTTTCGGCTGGAGCAGGAAATTTAAATTAGCATTGGTTGATTTAAATGAAGAAACAAGAAAGGAATTGCTCTTTGCTGAAACCATTGCCTATAACAGGGGATATACCTTAAAAATTTTCGCAAATGAAAATGAAGCATTGGCTTGGCTTCTCGAACAATAAATTTAAGATACAACAATGATCTAATATGCTTTCTGAAATCAGTTTATTCATACCTCAATGCTTCTATTGGATCTAAGTTTGCAGCTTTGTAAGCCGGATATGTCCCGAAAGATATTCCAACAATTACACATAATAAAACACCAACAATAACCCAATCCACCGGGACGCTTGCAGAGGCATTAAGTAGTGAACCTGCAAAGTTTCCAACTGCTAGCCCGGTTATAATCCCCAATATCCCTCCAAGCTGACATAGTATTATCGCTTCGGTTAAAAACTGAATTAAGACGCTTCGCTTCTTAGCACCAACAGCTTTCCTAATCCCAATTTCTTTAGTGCGTTCTGTAACGGAAACAAGCATAATATTCATAATGCCTACCCCTGCAGCAAGCAATGCAATAGCAGCAATTACAAGAGCACCTACTCTTACCCCTTCTGTAATATCATTTATTTGTCCTAGAATAGAATCATTGGAAAATATACCAAAATCATTTGGCTCACCCGGTTCAACCTTTCTGATAGTACGCATCGCACCTATACATCTTTCCATTACATCGTCATAATCTTCCCTGCTGTTTGTGGTAACAGTTATATTTATGCTCCTGTATCTTTTACCGTAAGCATTCTGAAATGAAGTAATTGGGATCACAGCAAAGTTATCCTGACTTTGTCCGAACATTGCTCCTTGTTTCTCAAGTATTCCAATTACCGTAAGTTTCCTGTTATCAATTTTTATTTCTTTGCCAACCGGATCAATATTTTCAAAAAGTTTCTCGGCTACGTCTGCACCGAGCACAACTACCCTTTCGTAGCGTGCAATTTCATTTTCGTTAAATTCCCTTCCTCTATCAATTACCCATTTATTATTCGGAAATGCTTCCGGAGTGCACCCGCATAAAAAAACATTCGGATTTGTTTCCTCACTGCCATACTTCACTACTCTGCTGTAGTTCCACATCTCAGCACCTATAGATTTTGCTTGCGGCACCATTTCTTTTAGTCTGTAATATTGTTCGAGTGTTAAATCTTTCCTGTTGCGGAATCTTGCCCTGTCGTTATGGCCTCCGCCAACAACAACGTCAAACTTTTGTATTTGAAATGTATTTTTGCCTAGCTGTGATACCCCTTCTTCAATGCTGTTCTGCAGCATTCTAATAACAGTACTAATTGAGATAATTGAAAAGATTCCGACTACTATTCCGAGAATGGTTAATGATGAACGTAGCTTGTTGTTTCTTAACGAATCGAAAGCAACCTTGATTAATTCCATTTTCTCCCCCAAGATTAAACAGATTTTTAAGTCGCTTTAAACATATGATGCAGTCCCTTAGGAACTACATCTAAATTCCTTTTACTCATATCTTAACGATTCAATAGGATCAAGATTGGAAGCTTTATAGGCCGGGTAAGTACCAAAAGAAACTCCGATACCCACACATAAAGTCACTCCGATTAAAATCCAATCTACAGGGATTACTGCAGTAGCATCCAGCATGGAACCTGCAAAGTTGCCGGCTGCTACTCCAAGCACTATTCCAACAATTCCCCCTATCATACATAACGTGATGCTTTCAATTAAAAACTGAAAAAGTATGTTTTTCTTTTTAGCGCCAATTGCTTTTCTTATACCTATTTCTTTGGTTCTTTCTGTTACTGAAACAAGCATTATATTCATAATTCCGATCCCTGCTGCAAGTAATGCAATTCCGCTAATAACAAAACTTCCAATTCTGAATCCGGCTGTAATATCATTTATCTGCTTTAGCACATTTTCATTTGATCGTACATCAAAATCGTTTTCTTCACCTGGGGGTACTTTTCTAATAGTCCTAAAATATCCCTCCGTTACCTCAATTAAATCGTTATATTCTTTTTTGGTAAATGCCTGTACTGTAATACTTACACTTCTGTTTCTTTTGCCATAATATGACTGCCACGTAGTAATAGGGATAATGGCAAAATTATCCTGGCTCTGCCCAAACACGTCACCCTGGCTTTCAAGCACTCCAATTACAGTTAACTTGTGATTATCCATCCAAACTTCCTGTCCGATGGGGTCAACATACTCAAACAACCTATCAGTTATATCTTTGCCGAGTATTACAACTTTTTCAACACTGTTAATTTCTTTATAACCAAATTCCCGGCCTGTATCTATGTTCCAGTTATTATTCGGGAAAGACTCAGGAGTACATCCGCAAACACTAATGTTGGGGTTGGTTTCTTCACCCCCGAATTTAAATCTTACACCGTGATTCCTCAGCTCACAGCCAACGTATCTAGCTATTCCCTCAAGTTTATCTTTTAACTTGTAATATTCTTCAGTAGTTATATTTTCCCTGTTTCGTATTTTGGCTCTTTCCTCTGCGCTTCCGGTTCTAACGGACGGCCATTTCTGAAGCTCAAAAGTATTCTTACCAAGTGAAGAAACACCTTCTTCTATGCTCGTCTGCATCATTGAGATGACGGTACTGATAGATATAATTGAGAAGATGCCAACTATAATACCTAAGATAGTAAGTGTAGAGCGCATTTTGTTTGAATGCAATGCATTCATTGCAACTTTTATAATTTCCCATATTAACATTATTCATACCTCAATGAATCTACCGGATCAAGTTTAGATGCTGCGTAAGCAGGCGCAAAACCCGAAAGAACACCGGTTAAAAGTGAAATACCGATTGCTAAAAACACTGCTTCAATCTGAATTGCTGTCGGTAAAAATCTGTCAATTATAAGGCTTGTTAGAGCCGCAATTCCAAGCCCTATTAATCCTCCAAGAAGACATATTGTTGCCGCTTCCGATAAGAACTGTCCTAATATAGCTCTACGTTTAGCGCCGATAGCTTTTCTAATTCCAATCTCCCTGGTCCTTTCTTTAACAGATACAAACATTATATTCATTATCCCGATTGCTCCAACAAACAAAGCAAGACCTGTGATAAAATATCCTGCAATCTGAATAACACCAACCGTTTGATTTATATTACTTAACAGTCCTTCCTGCTGGTTAATAGAAAAATCATTTTCTTCATCATAGGTTAAACCTCTTACCCTTCTCATAATTCCGATTGCTTCTTCCTTCACATTATCAACCTCCTGGCTGTTTGCCGCCCTTGCATTAATTGTTATACTTCTCCGGGCTTGTCTTTGCAAATATTTAGACATAAATTCAATCGGAATAAAAATCCGGTTATCCGGGTTCCAGTCTCCCATCACCCAACTCCCCTGTTCTTCAAGGACACCGACTACTTTTAATTTACGGCCTTTGACTTTTACTTCACTACCTATAGCTCCGCCGTTAGGGAAAAGGCTTTCATATATTTCCCAGCCCAGCACTGCAACTCCCCTTCCACCTTTGCTTTCAAGTTCATTAAAGAACCTTCCTTCATAAAAGGACAAGTTTGTAGTTTCAATATACTCATCGGTTGTACCTAGAATGCTTATATACTCAACCGTTCTGTCGCGTTGTTTCACAGTTTGAGTTGTAGTGGTTGAAGGGGCAACTGCAATAGGCAGCTTGGCTAAGTCCTTGTATCTCCTGAAATCTTCCATATCAATATTTCTTCTATTTCTTAGTTCCCACCACGGTATATCATTATTAAACCATTCCCATTTATCAATGAAAATGTTGTCCGAACCTAGAGAAGCAACCCCTTCTTGAAAAGCTATGTCAATTCCCTTGATTGCGGTTGACATTGTAATAACAGCCCAGATACCTATTATAATTCCAAGAGTTGTTAATACCGACCTTGCCTTATTAGCCAGTATTGCCTTTGAAGAAATTATTACTCCTTCTTTTAGTTCAAAAAGAAAGCGTGACATTTTTTACCTCTCTTTTAATTATAGTACTGCTTCCCTTTTCTTGGGAATAAATCGTTTTTCAACCAATTCATCTGCTTCAATAAAACCGTCTTTTAACCTTATAATTCTCGCAGCGTGTTCTGCTATATATTCTTCATGCGTAACAAGAATTATAGTATTACCCTGTTCGTGAATTTGGTTAAACAAATACATTATGTCTTCACCGGTTTTAGAATCAAGGTTGCCGGTCGGTTCATCGGCTAATATTATTGAAGGCTTTGTAACAAGGGCCCTTGCAATTGCAACTCTCTGCCGCTGACCGCCGGATAGTTCATTAGGCTTATGGTGAATTCTATCTTCAAGGCCAACATCAATAAGCGACTGTCTTGCCCTTTCTTTTCTTTCATGTGACGGAATACCTGCATATATCAACGGCAATTCTACGTTGTGTAAGGCATCTGATCTAGCTAACAAATTAAATGTCTGAAACACAAACCCGATCTTTTGATTTCTAATAGCAGCTAACTCGTTATCTTCCATTTCACTTACGTTTTCCCCTTCAAAATCGTATAAGCCTTTTGTAGGTGTATCCAAGCAGCCGAGTATATTCATTAAAGTGGATTTACCCGATCCGGAAGGTCCCATTATTGCAACGTATTCATTTTTGTTTATATCAATAGAAACATCAGCAAGCGCATGAACTTCCTCAGTTCCGACATGATATATTTTAGCGATATGTTCAATTTTTATTAAATTCATAATAGCTTTACCTCATTAGTTATTCTTCTTTGTCAGCAAGGTTTTTGTTATCCCCTTTGTTTTGAATAACTACTGCCGTACTGTCGAATAATTCCTTTGAAATTGCACGGTAAGGTCCGCTGACTACTTTTTCATCACCGGTCAATCCTTCTATTATTTCAATATAAGTATCATCGCTAATACCTGTTTTGACTTTTACTTGCCTTGCAACCTGTTCTTTAACTACAAATACAACTTCTTCCGGTTCATTTTTTTTATGTTTCTTCTTGTTACTGTTTTCTTCATCTTCATAGTCGTTGTTATTTTGTTCTACTCTTGCGGTTACACTTTGAATAGGAACTGACAGCACATCAAATTTTGTATCTGTTTCTATATCTGCATCGCAAGACATACCAGGTCTAATTTTCTCATCTTTATCCGTTAATAAAATTTTCACTTCAAAATTAACCACTTCGTCTTGAGTACCGGAACCTGTTGTAACTGCGCTATTACCAATTTGTGAAACCTTCCCTTGAAAAATTCTGTCACCAAATGCATCTATTTCAATGTTAGTCATATCTCCAATTGAGATTAATACGATGTCGTTTTCATCAACTTCAACTATTGCTTCCATTTGCTCCAGGTCTGACACTGTCAACATATGTGTACCCTGACTAAAACTGCTGCCAAGGACTCTTTCACTTAATTCAACGTAAAGCTCGGTAATTGTTCCGTTCATTGGGGAATAGATAGTTGTTTTGGCTAATTCTTCTTCCGCCTCCTTTAATCCCTCTTTGGCTTGAAGAACAGAGGCTGAATTAGCTTCATAAGTACCCTTAGCTTGAAGATAAGATGCTTTTGCAGCATCTATTTCAGATTGGCTTGCTAATTTTTTCTCGAACAATCCCTGAATTCTCTTATATTCACCTTCAAGATTTTCAAGATTTGCTTTGCTGATATTTAGATTTGCTTCGGCTGATTTAAGGCTTGCTTTAGCCCTGTTTCTCTGAGCAATATAGATATCAGGTTTAATTCGAACTAATAATTGTCCTTTTTTAACATAATCCCCTTCTTCAATAGGAAGGTTAACTATCTCACCTGTTATTTCTGGCCTAAGCACTACTTGTTCTACCGGTTGGATTTTACCTGTAGCAGAAACAACCTGGGTAATTGTTCTTGTTTGCACATCCTCTGTTTGAACAGAAATAATTACTTCTTTGTTGCTGCCGAACACAACCAACAAAACTACAACTATTATTAATATACCTATACCGCCAAATATAAAAAGTTTCTTTTTAGATTTTTTCTTTCCGTTAGCCATTGGAAAAATCTCTCCTATAATTTATTCGTATTGTTTACTTTCTAATTTTCCAAGAGTATTGAGTAGTTTATCTTTAGTTCTGTAAAACTCGAAAGTTGCATTAATTTTATCACTTTGAGCCTGTGTCAAATCCCTGTCGGACTGTAGTACGTCGAGTATGGTACCGGCGCCTAAATTGTACCTTTCAAAATTTATCCTCCTGTTTTCTTCAGCAGAAATCAAGTTCTTTGTTGCAACATCGAGGCCTTTTTTTGCCGCTTCAAAATCAAGGAAATCCTGTTTTACTTCTATTTTTATTTTTCTTTCCAATGACGATAAGCTTTCCCCTTCATTAAGGGCCGAAACTTTTGCCAGTTGAATTGCATTATCAACATTAAAATTGGAGAATATCGGAACACTTAACGACAATCCAAAGTTGTATGTCTGCCTATTGAATAAGTTTGAATAATCAGTAGCACTTGTTCCGTATCCAAAACTACTTGTAAGTTTCGGGAAAATAGAACCCCGCGCAGCAGTAATACCGCTTTTAGCACTTGATACCGATAACATCTGGCTTTTATAATCTTTCCTATTTGCTAAAGCAGCAGAAACCATTGCTTCAACCGAAGCAAACTGGTTATCAAATGTGGATATATTAATTTCAGTATTATCGTCTGCAGGATTCACATATTCATAATCTTTCAGAACATCCAACGCCAAGAAATTCAATAAGTTGCTTTTCGCATCTTCCAGATTATTTTGTTCGGTAATCAACGATAACTCAGCATTGCCAAGCTGAACCTGTTGTGTATAAACATCCGCTATAGCAACCGAACCCAATCTATTTCTTTCCTGTACCTGCTCCAAAAACTTTTTATTAAATTGAATATTATCTTCTCTTACTTTAACTAATTTTTCATAGTTAAGTACCGAGTAGTATAACTCAATAGTTTGATAAATGATCTCTTCCTTTTGTCTTTCAAGTGAAAGCTTTGCAGCTTCAAGGTCATCTTTGCTACCAGAAATTGTGGCGAGATTTGACAGCCCATCAAATAATACCCAGTTGCCACTAACTGATAGCCCATAACTTCTCGTATCATATTCAGAAACAGGAAGTTCAGTGACTACACCAAATTCATCAAGTTGAGAGCCTCCGTCATCTTTAACTTTAGACCAATTAAATGAACCCGAAACGCCTAAACTCGGCAGTAAATTACCGTAAGCGCTTTTGAGGTTTGATTTTGATCCTTCCAGATTGTTTTTACTTATAATCAAATTAGAGTTTCTTTGTAAAGCTACCTTAATTGCGTCCTGAAGTGTTAATTTTTGTTGCGAAAACACCACAGCCGGTATTAACAGAAAAATTAGAAATAAGTTTTTTTTCATTTTTGCTCCTTATAAATACGGTCTTAAAATTAATAGAAGAACCGCCTTTTTGACGTTATTGAGAACGGAAAAGTTACATACTATAAACGGCTAAATTTACTTAGACAGTTAACCCCAGCGAAATTGATTAATTGATTTACAAATAACATAGTCAATGATTTAAGATGACTTATTTCAAATAAGAACAAAAATTACAATAAACTAAATATACTGATCCTTTATTTTCATCATATATTCAAATGCCTCCTCGTAATTGTTTCCGATTTCACCGTCAAGTATTGCTTCTTCTATTGCAGTTTTTATTAAACCTACTGTTTTGGATGGCTTTAAGTTTAATACTCTCATTATTTCATCGCCTCTAACCGGGGACTGAAAAGCCCGAAGTTTATCCTTCTCCAAAACTTCGTAAACTTTTTTCATTACTATTTCATAGTTATTGAGATACTTTGAAACTTTGTCGGGATTTTTACTTGTAATATCAGCGCGGCATAATGTAATTAAATCATCCAGGTTTTCCCCGGCGGAGACTATTAATCTTCTTATTGCCGAGTCGGTAACAATATCATCAACCAGCGCTATAGGCCGCAAGTGAAGCCGTATAAGTTTTTCAATGTATTCCAATTTATTCATAGGAAGTTTCAATCTCTTAAAAATTCTTTTCATCATTCTTGCGCCGATTTCTTCGTGTCCGTGAAATGTCCAGCCGATTCCTTCAACAAACTTTTTCGTATTCGGTTTTGCAATATCGTGAACTAAGGCAGCAAACCTAAGCCAAACGTTTTCAGTCACTGCAGAAATATTATCAACCACAATACACGTATGAAGAAAAACATCTTTGTGGTGGTAGTCTTCTCTCTGCTCCGTTCCGCCAAGTTTTGATACTTCCGGGAATACTATTTCTATTACTTTGCTATAGTAGAGAAGTTTTAACCCGACCGACGGTTTTGAAGAAGCCAGTATTTTCATGAACTCGTCCGTTATTCTCTCCTGCGAAATTATTTTCAGCCTTTCTCGTAATGATTCAGCAGCTTTCATAATTCTTGAATCAATTTCAAATTCAAGCTGTGAAGCAAAACGGAAAGCTCTTAAAATTCTTAAAGGGTCATCGTCAAATGTTTCATGCGGGTTTATCGGTGTACGTATTAATTTGTTTTCAATATCTTCAAGCCCGTTAAATGTATCTATAATTTCTCCGAAGTCTTTTTTATTTAACGAAACAGCAAGTGTATTAACTGTAAAGTCCCGGCGGGAAATGTCGTCTATAAATGTACCCGGTACAACATCGGGATTGCGACTTCCTCTTTTATATGATTCTTTCCTGGCTCCAACAAATTCAAGATCAATGTCTTTGTAACGTAAATGCGCAGTACCAAAATTCTTAAAGACGGAAACCGCTTTTATATTTAAGTGACCGGCTAATTTATTCGCGTAATCAATTCCATCTCCCACAACAAGAAAATCTATTTCGCTTCTGCTTCTGTTTAATATTAAATCTCTAACATAGCCCCCTACAACATATAGTTCACAGCCTTCGTCCCGGGCTACCTTTGAGGCTTCTCTAAATATTTTATTTGATTCAAAGTATTCTTTATATTTATCTAAATTCATCTGTAATATCAATTTTACAATTTAACTTGGTAATAAACGTCTTTATTTTTTTATAAACCATTCAATTTTATTAAGGTTTTCTTTGTAAATATATGCTTTCTCGAAACCATGATCCTTTCCAAACGCTAATTCAGCATATTCTTCAGCTAGTTCGTAATCATTTTGATCTAAGAAATACTGCGAAAGTTCATATGCAGTATACGAATCTATTTGATCATTTGATGAAAACTTAATTACTCTATCAATAAATTCCTCATAATTTTCATTATTCAGAACAGATAATCTCATCAGTAACGGCAGCAGTTCTGCATTATAATCTTGAAAGTATAGACTTTTTAGGATTTCATATCTCCCCTTATCCTCACTTAATAAATAATCATGCAACTTGCTCTCATTGCTTTTTAATAAGGTCATTCTTGCAGATGTGATGTTATAATAATCTTTGCTTGGCTTTTCCTCCAATAGTTCGGTATAAAGAATTTCTGCTTGTCCATAATGTTTATTGATAACATCTAAATCTGCAAGCATTAGTTCCAAATTGAATATGTATGATGAAGTTTCAAACTTTCCAATTTCTCCAGATAGAAATTCATGAGCGGTTTCATAATTTTCTAATTCTTTATAACAATTTATTATCCCTATCAACGCAGAATATGATTCGCTAAGCTCATATATATCTTTGAAAATTATTAAAGCATCGCCGTGACTTTTATTATTATAAAGCCTCCACGCTTCTTTTATTTTTTTTGCAGTGTATCTTACACAATGTTTTTTAAAAATTGTTTTTCTGCCGAAAAATAATTTTGCCGTATTTTCGTTTAATTTCACTTCAAGATTATTTAAGAATGAGTAATATTCTTTTTCAAGGCTGTCGATAGGTATCTGAAAATGTTTCTCAAAATTTAAATCAGAATATACTTTGTTTACCTTTTCAATCCCGTATTCATCCGCTAAGTATTTTATAAATGAGCCAGAAAATATATATGATATTGAAGGCGCTTTTGTAAGAAAATTCATCCCGGTAAATAACTCTTTAACCGGGAAATTGTAACCGCTTTCTTTGGCAATAAATGCCATATAGTGAATATCATTTTCACCGTAATTGTTTTCAACAGCCATTGCATAGCCTTCAATCATAGCCGGGTTTATCCACGATGGTAGCTTCAAAAAACCTTTGCCGATTTCCGCAGAAAAAACATGCACCAGTTCGTGTTTTAATGTTGTTTGATAACTTCTTATATCAACATAGATTTGATAAAGCCAGGGCTTTGCTACATCTGCATTCCCGGCACCGAATAGTTTTCTCTTTTGTATTTTATCTTTGAAAACAAATGAAGTTATTTTTTTTGACGGTGTTATTAAAGCTGTATCTTTAATTTCTTCAAAATAATATTCGTGTGAGAGAATTAGATTTTTAAGTTCACTTTCTTTTATATCTTTTGAATAAATAATTTCAAAATGCTCGGTAGAAACATTACCTCCCAGTTCCTTTTTAAGCCTTTTATAATCGGTATTAAAACCCATAGTGCTTTTGCAAAAAAAGTATAACACACACAAAATTATTAACGAAGCAGTGAATATTATTTTTCTTTTTTTATTACTCAGCGCAATAAAATAAAGCGCTATCAAAGGCAAGATAAATATCAATGATGTTATCAACCTATAAATCAAAAACTCTGAGTTTACAATTATATCCTCATCATAAATTGTACCGTTAAAGAACAGTACTATTGGATTATAAAAATATATTTGAGGATAAAAATAAATTTCAAGGAGAGGTTCTAAACACAAGAGAAAAAAGAAAACTAAAAAAAATAAATACTTTCTTTTTTTTACAAGTGTTGATATAACAATTGCTGATGAAATACCGTATAAATAAGCCGGTACAGTAATCATCAAATAATAGAGTATCCCGTTTTCAACCGGACATTTGTGGAAAACAATTGTATTCAACGTAGAAATTACCACGGGCAATAATACAAAAGTCAGATAGGTTGTAAGGTTTTCTCTAAAAAATAGGAAAGAAATTTTTTGGTTTAGAAAACTGCTGCCGGTAAATCTATTTGTAAGAATAAATCCTACAACAAAGAGTAGTATTGCATTGACGGCTGAAAATTCATAACCAATAATATTTGTTAGCGGCAGACTGATTAGAAAGAGGTTTGTTGCTGTAACAAAAATTAGAAGAGATAGCAGAAAATTCTTTTTACTTTTAATTAACGGCATCTGTTAGAATTCTGAGGTTTCTACTCGTTTTATATCTGCGCCAAGCTGCTGCAGTTTTTCTTCAATACGTTGATAGCCCCTATCGATATGGTAAATCCTCAATACTTCGGTTGTACCTTCGGCTGCTAGCCCTCCAAGGACTAATGAAGCGCTTGCACGTAAGTCGGTTGACATTACTTTTGCGCCTTTCAATTTTCTTACTCCTTTTACAACGGCGGAGTTATTTTTTATTTCAATATCGGCTCCGAGCCTGTTAAGTTCGGGTGCATGCTTGAATCTGTCAAAATAAATAGCATCTGTTATTGTTGAGGTACCATTAGCAAGGCTCATAAATACCGTCCATTGAGCCTGCATATCGGTCGGGAATCCCGGATAAACGGCAGTAGAGACATCAACGCTTTCAGCGGTCAAACCACGCGCGTTTAATTCTATCGTATCATCATTTTTTATAATTTTCGCACCGCTGTCTTCAAGTTTTGTAACTATACTGTCAATGTGGTTGGAATAATATTCCAGAGTAATATTACTCTTAGTTAAAGCTCCTGCAATAAGTAAAGTCCCGGCTTCAATTCTATCTTGTATATTTTTTATAGAAGAAGTCTTCAATTCATCAGTCCCCTCTATTTCCAACCTTGTTGTATTTCTGCCGTCTATCTTGGCACCCATAGAATTGAGGAAATCTACAAGTACTGTAATCTCAGGCTCAACGGCAGCATTCGTGATTAGTGTTGTTCCTTTTGCCAAAACGGCCGCCATTAGTGCATTGCCGGTTGCACCAACAGATGAAATATCAAAATGTATTTTACTTCCTTTTAGTCTTCTAGTTTTAGCAATTATGTAACCGCCTTGTAAATCAATTTCTGCGCCTAATTTTTTCATAGCTTCAAGGTGAAGATTGATAGGACGTGGTCCCCAGGCGCATCCGCCGGGCATGGATACATTCGCTTTGCCGTACTTTGCCAATAACGGTCCCAAAACATAAACAGATGCACGCATTTTTTTTACGTGTTCATAAGGTGCAACCTGGCTTGTAACATTGGAGGTGTCTATTTTAAGCACATGATCTTCAAATTCGGAATTAATACCCAAAGCTCTGAACAGCTTAATCATCGTATAAATATCGTTTACTTCAGGAACGTTTTCTATTATATTAACACCGCAGTTCAATAAGCAAGCCGGCATTAACGCCAGAGCTGCGTTTTTTGATCCGCTTACCTTTACTTTTCCTTTTAATCTTTTCCCGCCGTTAACTACATACTTTTCCAATTATACCCCGGTCAGTGAATTTTTAGAATTATACCGTTAACTCCCACTACAAAAATCTGGTCGGTTATAGTTTGAGTGAAGTCCAAAAGATTCGTGTAATAATTATTTTCAAGCAGTTTCCAGTTTGCTCCGGAATCTTCGGAGACTATTAAATTTCCTTTGCTGGAAAGCACAAGCATTATATCATCGGTTAAAAAGTCTACTTTCTGAAGCCCGCCAACGTTTTGCAATTGATCTTTATACCACGTATTTCCTTTATCGTTGGAAATATAGATTTCACCTGCACCTCCTACAATAACACCTTTGTTATCTTCATTAAAAGCAATAGACTTTAAATATTTCCTTGTAAAACTCGGAACAACTTCCCATGTGTCTCCTTGATCTGTAGTTCTAAGGATTGTACCCTGCCAGCCTACAATGTAACCGTTATTTTCGTCATAAAAGTCAACATCGTATAAAAGTTTATTTATATTAGATTGAACTTTCACCCACGAAATCCCGCCGTCAATTGTCTTTAGAATCAAGCCTTTATTACCTAACACAAAACCTACTGAATTATTTACAAAATATATTTTTAAAAGAGTGAAATCACCGTTCAAACTCAAAATCCTAAAATCGTTAAAGAAATTTTCACTGTAATAAAAAGCGGAATTGTCACCTATTATGATCGATTTACCGTTCGGGAAAAAATATCCGTCGTGTAAAGCATTGACCGTATCAATCAGAATACTGTTCCAGTTCTCACCGCTGTTGGTTGTTGTTAAAACAGTACCGGAATCCCCAAGCACAAAACCGTATCGATCATCTATAAATTTTACAGCGTTTAATTTATTTGCGGTGCCGCTTTCAAGTTTATCTACGATATTAAATGAAGAAAAACTATCATCCTCGAATAAAGTCTGTACACTATATTTTTTTAAGTCTTCAAGTTTATTGCTGTTCAGCAGTTCCCGCACCTGGCTGTAAACAAAGTAAGACAATGCTATCAATACAACAACAAAGCCTGTAAAAGCAAGTATTGAAAAAAACTTGGTCGTGTTTGTACTTTTTTTCTTCCTGGGAAAAGTTGTTTGAATTTTTGTTAATTGTTTATCCACACTATTTACCGCATCCAGGAATTCACCGCAGTTATGAAACCTTTGATTGGGATCTTTTGCCAAAGCGAGGAAAATTATTTTATCAATTGCATCAGGAATACCGGGAGCTTCCTGGGTAAGTTTCGGGAAACTTTTTTTTAGATGCCCTTCCATCACATCAAATTCATTTTCAGAGTCAAAAGGTGGATGCCCGCAGACCATTTCATAAAACGTGCAACCGATTGAATAAATATCACTCCTATGAGTTACCCCTTCTGATTTTATTTGTTCGGGACTCATGTAGTATACAGTCCCAATCTTTGCTCCCGTTTTAGTAACCCCCTTCTCAAAAAGCGATTTGGAAATTCCGAAATCTACAATTTTAGCAATACCTTCTTTGTTAACCAAAATATTAGAAGGCTTAATATCCCTATGCACAAAACCTTTGGAATGAGCATAACCGACACCGCGGAGAATCTGTTTTAAAATATAAACACAATCGTAGATATGCAGACGTCCCTGTTTGTGGATTAAACTATCTATTCCGTCCCCCTCAACATATTCCATAACAATCCCTAGAAGACCTTCAAATTCAATAAACCCATAAACAGTAACTATATTTGCATGGGATAATTGAGCCTGGTTTTTAGCTTCTCTTTTGAACCTTTCCACAAATCGCGGGTCATCAATTATATGCGAACTTAAAATTTTAACAGCAACCTTCCTATCAAGCCTTAGATCTTGTGCTAGGTATACTACGCCCATACCTCCTTTTCCAATAATGGAAACCATCTGGTAGTTTTCAATTATTTTGCCGATAAAATTATCCATCCGGTGTGAATTTTATTGTTTTTGATTTCATATTAAGTTTGTAATATAACTAATTTATAAATATTATTGGCTTATAAGTTATTGTCACAAAAAAAATAATAATTCTTTCTTCAAAAAATAATTGATATTGATTTTTATTTCGATATAGATTAAGTTTGACGTTTTAATTTATGCGGGGATGGCGGAATTGGCAGACGCGCTAGACTTAGGATCTAGTACCTTCGGGTGTGGGGGTTCGACTCCCCCTTCCCGTACCACGCTAACAAAATTAACATATAGAGGAAATATTGGAAATAAAAGTAAATGTTGTTTCAGATAGTGAGCACGAAGTAGAAATAAATCTGACGTACGAAGAAATAAAATCTGACATTGAAAACGCCTACAAAGAAGAAAGAAAAAACTTATCATTACCTGGCTTTAGAAAAGGAAAAGTACCTCTCCCAATCTTAAAGAAACAATACGGAGAAGCAATTGAGTACAAAGCAAGTGAATCAATTGCTCAGAAGAAGTTCTGGGAAGCTGTTGACCAGGAAAACCTTAATCCTATCTCAACCCCTTCTCTAACAGATATTGACTTTGTTATTAATGAAAAACTGGGATTTAAAGTTAAGTATGAAATAAAACCGTCTTTAGAATTAAAGGACTACAAAGGCATTGAAATTGAGAAACCGATCTTTAATGTAAAAGAAGAAGATATTGAAAAAGAAGTTGACTATTTGCTCAAGCAAAACTCAACTTTTGAAGAAGCTGGAACCGTTGAATCAAATGACTATATAGTTACCGTTGATCTTCAAAGAGTTGACGAAAATAATACACCGATAGTCGGTTCACGCAGTGAGAATATGAGAATAGACTTAAATGATGAAAGAGTAAGTGCTAACATTAAAGAAAAGGCTGTTAATAAAAAAGTCGGTGAAAGTTTTACCTTTACTTTTACTGATGAACACAAACACGGCGAAGAAGTTCATAAAGAAGAATTCATTTATACGGCTGAAATTAAAAAGGTGGAAAAAATTGCTTATCCAGAGGTAACGGAAGATTTGTGTAAAAAACTATCAAAGGATAAAGCAACTACACTTGACGAACTGAAAAATCTTATAAAAGGAAATTTTGAAAATTATTACAGCAGTCAGTCCGAAAATATTTTCACAAACAGTTTATTGGCCAAAGTAGTAGAAAATAATGACTTCACCCCTCCACCGGGGTATGTCGAATTACTGCTTGATAGATTAGTCAATGCAGAGAAGGAACAAGCCAAACAAAGAAGGACCCAAAACTTTAATGAAAATACAGTTAGAGAAGAATTAAAGACACGGGCAGAATGGAACGCAAAATGGCAGATTATTTTGGAAAATATTTCGGAAAAAGAAAATCTAAAAGTTGAAGACTCTGAAATAGAAGAACTGGCAAAAAAAGAAGCTGAGAAAACAGGCATATCCGTTGAGAAGCTTAAAAAGTTTTATAATGATTCGAATAGAAAATCGTCACTGCTGGAAGAAAAGGTGATGAAATTCTTGAAAGAAAACAATACTGTAAAAGAAATTGACGCTGAAGAAAAAATGAAAGAATCAAAGGAAGGTAAATAAATGAAACCTGAGATTTATAACCAATTGGTTCCCTATGTAATTGAACAAACCGGACGCGGTGAACGCGGAATGGATATTTACTCACGTCTGCTACGTGAAAGAATTATTTTTTTGGGAACCGCTGTTGACGATAATGTAGCAAGTTTAACAATTGCTCAACTTCTATTCTTAGAAGCTGAAGATCCGGATAAAGATATAAAGCTGTACATAAATTCCCCGGGCGGCAGTGTTTCCGCCGGTCTGGCTATTTATGATACAATGAAATACATAAAAGCAAATGTTCATACTATTTGTGTTGGACTTGCAGCAAGTATGGCAGCAATATTATTAGCTGGCGGCCATGAAGAAAAACGTTTCGCACTTCCCCATTCCAAGATTATGATTCATCAACCGTGGATTGGCGGACTACAGGGCCAAACTACCGATATTGAAATCCATACCAAAGAAATGCTTAAAACCCGTGAAACACTTTACAAAATTTTGTCTGAACATACCGGTAAAAGTCTTGAACAAATAACCAAAGATTGTGACAGGGACTATTTCTTAACTGCCGATGAAGCTAAAAACTATAAATTAATAGACAGTGTTTTAGTTAAAAGAGAACCTTTAGATAAAAAAGAAGAATAACCAGCAGATTTTATTTAAGGGCTGTAAATTACAGCCCTTTTTTTAATTTAACTCCCGTCATTCTTATCCGATTATAAGAATTATTCTGGTAAGAATATTTCTTGTATTATCTTTTGTTTATATTCACTTAATTTTTATTTATTTTTAAGCAATAATTAAAATTAACTGATAATATGTTACACGGTACTAATTTAGAAGCGATTGAAAAGATAAACGATATAACCAGGAAAGCTATAAAGGGTTCCGATAACTTTCCAAATGAAATATGTAATTTCTTAGTTAGCGAATTTGAATTTCTGGCTATTGTTTTATTCAGAATTGACAATAATGATTTGATAGTATTGGGAAAATCCAATTCTGCAAAAAAACATTACATGCAGGGAGCTAAATTTAAATGCTCCACATGTAGGCTGCTCAATAATGATACAAATCAATTTGGCGTTAACAGCGATACCAACTGTGAATTACAGATTTCCGAATATGTAGTTTATGAAACATGCGTGAAATTTAAAATCAACAATGAAACAAACGGTTTTCTAAAAATTGCAAATAAATCAACCTTTGCGCAGAGAGATTCCGAAGCGCTGAAAAAAATTTCCGACTTCTTAAACACTGTTATGGAATTGTGGAGTAATGCACGGGACGGTAACCTTGTTATTTCCGAAACCCCTTTTCACACTGTTGTATCCGACATTGCTTCCGAACTGCGTACACCTACCAACAGCATTATCGGTTTTACTTCAATATTAGCTGAAGACAACTTAACTTCTTCTCAATCCGAATATGTCAATACGATAAAAAGGAACTCACAAAGTTTATTGATGACCATTAATGATCTTTCCGAACTTGCAAAGATAGAAGGCGGAAAAATATCATTTGAAAAAAGAGAAGTTAATTTGAAATCATTGGTTCAGGAAATTGCCCAGATATTCAAAAACAAAAACGACAACAACAAAATTGAATACAAAGTAAATATCGGGAGTCAGTTCCCTAATTCCATTACAATTGACGACTTGAAGATTAGATATGTTTTGAACAACCTTATAACGGTCTTAACAAAACTTACTAAAAAAGGCACTATCTCATTTAACCTGAATGCTTACAAAAACAAAATTGAGATTATAATAGACAGCAACGGCAAATCTATTCCTTTTGAAGTTCAGAATAAGTTTTTCGATCCTTTTACAATTTCTAAGATTGATGAAATAAAAGATTCAAATATTACCGGACTATCTATAACACTCGTTAAAAAATATATTGAAGCTCTTAATGGTTCCATCTTCATTGACCAATCTACAAAGAAGGGAACTGTTGTAAAGATAACGCTTGCTGCAGATACCAGCATAGTAAATAACGGAGCTTCAACTATAGAAGAAGTTAAAACTCAAATTCCTCAACCAACTATTGAAAATAATAAAATACTGGTAGTTGAAGATGATTTTGCAACTTCAAAATTACTAAGTAACTATTTAAATAAATGGGGTTATGAACCGACTATTGTAAACACTGAAGAACAGACTATGAGACTGCTCGGTAAAGAACAGTTCCTGGCTGTAATTTTGGATATTGAATTGCCTCATATAAACGGACTGGAACTGCTGAAAAAAATTCACGATAACCCGAGAAGCAAAAACATTCCGGTTATTGTATGTGCGGTTGAAATTGAAGAACAAAAAGCTTTTATGATGGGTGCAGTTGAATACTTTGTTAAGCCTATAAATTACAACTACCTTGTAGAAGTTTTAACAAGCTATAAATTAAGAAAAAATTCAACCGTACTCTGCGTTGACGATGACCTGCCTACTCTAAACTTAGTTAAACAGGCAATTGAAACAGCAGGTTTTAATGCACTTGCTGAAAACTATTCTAAAAACGTAATGAGCCTTATTAAAAACAAAGAGATAGATTTAGCAATCATCGACCTTGATATGCCGGATATCAACGGGTTTGAACTTATTCAGCTGATAAAATCCGAACAAAGATTTGCTAAACTTCCAATTATTATTTATACCGGCAAAGAAAACTACAGGGAAGATTTAATGAAAGTTGACGGTATGTTTGAATACCTGCTTGATAAAAGAAGCACTAATTTTGAGGACCTGCAGGAAACAATAAGTGCTATGATAAACCGTTACGAGACTCCCACCCCTGTTGAAGAAGTTGAAGAAAAATCAAGCGAAATAAAAATACTCCTGGCTGAAGATTATAAACATTCGCAGATAATAGTTACCAGGCTTTTGAAAAAAAATGGTTTTACAAATGTTGTTGTTGTTGAAAACGGTGAAGAGGCATATAACCTAGTCAAAAAGGAAAACTTCAATTTAATACTTATGGATATGCAAATGCCTATAATGAACGGATTTGAAGCCACAGAAAAAATAAGACAATTACCGGAATATAAAGATACACCAATAATTGCGCTAACTGCATTCGCCATGAAAGGCGACCGTGAAAAATGCCTTGATGCGGGGGCAACGGATTATATCCCTAAACCTATTGACAGCAAAGAATTTATTGAAAAAGTAAAATATTATGTAAATCAGTAAATTTATTTACCTTATCTACTCCTTCCTATTAATTCTTTAATAGAAATAAGTATATTTGTAATCTAAAAAATTTGTGCCGGAGAATTATGATTAACGAAACACCAAGAGTAAGATTTGCCCCAAGCCCAACCGGTTATTTGCATGTGGGAGGTCTGAGAACTGCATTGTACAATTACCTGTTTGTAAAGAAAAACAACGGTAAATTTATTTTAAGAATTGAAGACACAGACCGCAACAGGTACGTTGAAGGAGCCGTTGATAATTTAATAGAAACTATAAAATGGACAGGCCTAATTTACGATGAAGGACCGGATAAAGAAGGTGATTACGGGCCTTATTACCAATCTCAAAGACTGGAAATTTATAATAAATATGCCGATCAACTAATTGAAGAAGGTAAAGCTTACTATTGTTTCTGCACACCGGAGAGAATTCAAAAACTAAGAGAAGAACAACATGCAAAAAAGGAACAGGCTAAATATGATAAGCACTGCCTGAATTTATCTAAAGAAGAAATAACCGCTAAGCTTGAAGCCGGAGAGAAGCATGTAATCAGATTAAATGTACCTCTCGGTGAGAAAATACACGTTAATGATATAGTGCGCGGTAAAGTTGAATTTACAAGCGATATTGTTGACGATCAAATTCTTATTAAAGGCGACGGATACCCGACATACCATCTGGCAAATGTTGTTGACGATCATTTAATGAAAATAACTCACGTTATTCGCGGCGAAGAGTGGCTTTCATCAACCCCAAAACATGTTTTACTGTATAACTTTCTGAAGTGGGAATTGCCTGAATTTGCCCACCTTCCTCTTCTTCTTAATCCCGATAAATCAAAATTAAGCAAACGCCAGGGCGATGTTGCGGTTGAAGACTATAAAGCAAAAGGATATTTAAAAGAAGCTCTGGTAAACTTTGTGGCTCTCTTAGGCTGGAATGCCGGAGACGATAAAGAATTTTATGAGTTGGAAGACCTAATAAACAGCTTCTTGTTAGAACGCGTTAATAAGTCCGGTGCAGTATTCAATGTTGAAAAACTAAATTGGCTAAACGGGGAACATTTAAGAAACAAAAACAATTCCGAAATAGTAAATGAACTAAAAATTCTTTTAGAAAATTCTGAGTACAAAGAGTTTTCCAGTAAAGATAATATGCTGCTGAAAATTGTTGAAGTAATGAAAGAACGAATAATTTTTGTAAAAGATATTATCGATACGGCTTCATATTTTTTTGCTCCCCCCAAAGAGTACGATCAGAAAACAATTTCAAAAAGATGGAAACCGGAATCAAACAAGTACCTGCAAATACTTTTAGATAAATACGAACAATTGGAAAATCCTACAAAAGAAGATTATGAAACTATTTTGAAACAGACATTGGAAGAACTGGAAATAGGAATGGGAAAACTTATGTTACCGTTAAGACTAGCAGTATCCGGGGTCGGAGGCGGTCCGCATGTTTATGATATACTTGATATAATCGGAAAAGAGCAAATATTAAATAGAATAAAAACAGCAATAGAAAAAATAAAAGCAGAATAAAAAATGGAAAGGACAGAAAAATCAAAAAATTTCATTGAAGAAATAATTGACGAAGATTTAAAAACCAACAAATTTGAAGGCAGGGTTTGCACACGCTTTCCCCCTGAGCCAAACGGTTATTTACATATCGGGCATGCTACATCTATTTGCTTAAACTTCGGATTAGCGGAAAAATACAACGGCAAATGCAACTTAAGATTTGACGACACTAACCCGACCAAAGAAGAACAGGAATATGTGGATTCAATAACAAACGATGTTAAATGGCTCGGCTTTGATCCCGAGGATAGAATTTATTTTGCATCCGACTATTTTGACAAACTCTATGAATATGCCGTTATATTAATCAAAAAAGGATTGGCTTATGTTGATTCTTGCACCATTGATGAAATTAAAGAAATGCGCGGAGTGTTAACAGAGCCAGGCAAAGAAAGTCCTTACAGAAACAGAACGATTGAAGAAAATCTTGAGCTTTTTGAGAAAATGAAAAACGGTGAATTCAAAGACGGAGAACATGTTCTGCGAGCAAAGATAGATATGGCTTCTTCAAACATGAATATGCGCGACCCGATTATGTTTCGTATCCGCCACGAACACCATCACCGTACAGGGGACAAATGGTGCATCTACCCGATGTACGATTGGGCTCACGGGCAGTCTGATTCTATTGAAGGAGTTACACACTCTATCTGTACGCTTGAATTTGAAAACCACCGCCCGCTTTACGACTGGTTTCTAGAGAACATTGGTATTTATCATCCGCAGCAAATAGAATTTGCAAGGAGAAACCTAAACTATACCGTAATGAGCAAACGCAAACTACTCAAACTTGTTAACGAAGGCTATGTTGACGGTTGGGATGATCCGCGTATGCCTACTATTTCAGCTCACCGACGCAGGGGATATTCGCCCGAATCAATCAGAAATTTTGCCAATGAAATTGGAGTAGCTAAAAGGGAAAACGTAATAGACGTAGCATTACTCGAATACAGCGCAAGAAATGATTTAAATAAACGCGCTTTAAGAAGATTTACGGTTTTGAACCCGTTAAAAGTAGTAATTACAAATTTCCCGGAAAATACAGTAGAAGAACTTGATGCTGTTAATAACCCTGAAGATGAAAGTGAAGGAAAAAGAAAGCTAGCATTTTCTAGAGAAATCTATATTGAGAAAGATGATTTTATGGAAGACCCACCAAAGAAGTTTTTCCGTTTAGCGCCCGGCCGAGAAGTAAGATTAAAATATGCATACATAATAAAATGTGAAAATGTAATCAGAGACGAAAACGGAGAAATTATTGAACTGCACTGCACTTACGATCCCGAGACAAAAAGCGGCGGAACAAGTAATAAAAAAGTTAAATCGACTCTACACTGGGTTTCTTCAAATCATTGCGCGGAAGCAGAGGTTAGATTATACGATAGGTTATTCAATGTAGAAAATCCAAATGCTGACAAAGAGAAGGGTTTTCTAGAATTCCTAAATCCAAATTCCTTGGAGATAAAAGAAAACGCTAAAATTGAACAAAGTTTAACTGAAGCCAAAGTTGGCGAATACTACCAATTTGAAAGACTCGGTTATTTTTGTGTTGACTCAAAGTTTTCAACCGAAGAAAAGAAGATATTTAACAGAACAGTTACATTAAGAGATAACTGGGCAAAGATCAGTAAAAAATAGTCTTCGACTTTGCTCAGACTGAAAAAGTGTAAAAAGTCACACTGAGCCTGTCCGTTATACTTCTTACTAAGGAAGGCGGGCTTGTCGAAGTGTGCAATAATACTGTAATTATTATTTGAATAAGTGTTAATATTATCTTAATTTTACAGGCCTTTTTGAAAGACTAATAACTGCCGAAGTGGCGGAATTGGTAGACGCGCATGACTCAAAATCATGTGTCTGCAAGGACGTGCCGGTTCGAGTCCGGCCTTCGGTACAAAGCCTGAAATTGTTTTCAGGCTTTTTTATTTTTAAACATCAAATTTATTGTTTACGCTATAAGAAGTATCAAAAAAATTATACTTACGTTGGGCTAACAAGTAATCTTGAAAAAGATTATTCAATTCTATAAAAACATATCTAATAAGTACCCCTAATGCTCCATTTAGGTTAGGTCCCGATAACCCGAAACAATTAGGGTAAAGTTGCAATTACCGAACCCATTTGAATAGGCGCCGCTAAGTTACGGAACTTGACCGCATTCTCAGCCCAGATTGCCAATTTTGCTTTATCTTTCTGGAAGATCATAGCGTGTGTTGAACCGCCAAATTCAAAATGGCCAATGTCGTTACCACGTTTAATTTCTACCGGTTCATCTCCTTCTCCAACTACGTATTCCGGATTAATGTGACATGTGGAAACCTCAACCATTCCAATACAAACCATTGCGATGTAACCAAACTTCTCGTGCTCCATAATGAAAATAGCCCGGGCAGCCACTTCGCTTAAGTAAGGTTGCGATTCTGTTCCCTCCCAGGTTCCGGGCACTTCGCCTTGCCCCGGACGCTGCGCAAAATAAGTGCCGGGTTGAACCCACGAGCGAACAATCTTACCGTCAACCGGCGCGCTCCAACGGTGATAATGTGTTGCAGACAGGAAGCCCTGATAAACTTGCCCCCCTTCAAACTTTTCCGCCCAACCTTTGTCACCGCCTAAAATATCCACCAAAGAATACGGCATTTCCTTTGCCCAGAATTCCGCCGATAAAGCCACGTTATCCTGATACTCCCACGGGGTAGTCTCACAACCAATGTTAATAACGGTTTGGGGATCACCCTTGAACGGACGCGCGCCGTCTTGAAAAGGACGAATAAAAAATGAGTTCCATGAATCATATCCGTAGGCAGGTTTATTCGGATCATAAACCATGTCCGTCCAAACGCCGGCGTCATGAGCTTCCAACGAAATCCAAGAGCCTTCTTTCTCGGGATCGTTAATATCCAATTTATCCAGGGAGTCCGAACTTTTTAGGTATGTATTCCACGCATCCAGAACCTTTTTAAATTGCTCATTAAAGATCATGTCATGAAAGAGAATCCCGCCGGTTTTAGTGCCCATAGCAATAGCCAGCAAGCCGTTCATCGGGGTGCCTACCATCACTGTTTCATTAAAACTCGGTGAGGTAGTAATAATAATATTTAGGTGGTCGTATAAGTCGTTTAGTGTCATTACCTTTGTATAATCTCCGTCTTCGGCAATCTCTTTTATTATTTCCGGGTTTGTTGTTTTGATGAATAACCCTACTTCAATCAGCATAGCCGTCAATTTTTCCTTATACACCGGGTTATTATCTACCCAATTTTTGAATTCTTCCATTACCGGCGATAAAGCAGGCAACAGCCCCTCCCTTCTACGTTTTATAAGCTCTTTGCGCAGAGGAATAAAATACTCCGTCGTAACCCAGACACGGTTCGGCACCCAGAAACCTTTTTGAACCGGGTCCATCTCGGCAATTTTTAGTGACACGTTTTTCATTTTCATTCTCCTAAAATGTGATTGAATATATCATTAGACAAAAAGGAATATCATTTTCTGTCGAGAAATACCTGCCCGTTATTTATTTTGGCGGGGTTCTCGGCAGCCATGGGGAGCTGCAGCCGGAATGTTATCATGAAATATTGTCCGTGATAATATTCCGTCCAACAAATTTTTATTTTATCAATCCAAAAGGTTAGTTAAAATTACGAAAAAACTAAACAGTTGCAAATTTAATTGTCATACCGGATATCATTTTAACGGATTATTATATTCTCAATCAAAGGGAAGACACTATAAGATTTTAATTAGGCAATCCTCCCCGGGTTTGGAAAGGATTGCAGAATAAAAAAAGACGGATTTTTTAATTGACTACTTTTTCACAACACAAAAAGTAACGTTATCGCCGCTCCAAATGTCGTTCGGCGGCAATACTGTTTTATCAAAAGAGATATCTTTAAAATCAAACCCTTTCAATACTTCTTGCAGATCGTCATCAGAGAAAAAGTGAGTCCAAAAACGGTAATTTCCGTAATCGCCGGATTCATCTATTATTATGTGCTGATATAATATCACTTTATTTTCCTTGTAAAGAAACGAGCCGGATAAAGCAAGATAAGGGTTATCTCTCCAAAAACCTTTTTCGGTCAATTCCCAATTTGGGGGACTAACTTTTTTATCTAGCTCTTTGTCATTTAAGACATCAAAAATGAAAATGCCGCCGGGTTTTAATGCTCTTTTTATTTTATTTAATAATTGATCCCTGTCTTCCGGTAGCAGCACCCCGAAATCGGTATATACCAAAATTACAAGATCGAACTTATTTTCGAAATTCAATTCAAGGTAATTTTGATTGATGTATTCTATTTTCAATTTCTTTCTTACTGCTTCATTTTTTGCATATTCAATGGAGCGTTTGGAAAAATCGACACCGGTTACATTATGTCCGCGGTTTGCCAGAATTTCAGCGTACAGACCGGGTCCGCAGCCTAGATCGAGTATCTCTAAATTTTCACCTTTTGCTTTATCAAGTATCCAGTTAACAGTTGAAGTTACGGTAGTTTTTTTTCTGCTTGCCAGGTCAAGATTTTCGTTTAGATGAACGGAAAGCAATTCCCCGGAGATGTAATCATCCGTCCACATTATTCTATTCCCGGGTTCGTATAACTTAGGTTTACCGGTTAATTTTAATAAATTTTTTATGTTCATTTTATTTCCTCTAAATTTCAATAGTTGTTAACAAAAAAATAGTTCTAAAATTATTCTTTAAAATCATTAATCAGCTAAAAATGATTTTTCATGTAGCAGCCGTTATACGGCTGGAAAATACAATTGATTTTAATCCCGGCTAAATTGGGAGACGAGGTTTCGTGATATGTAATTAATGTGATTTCATGATGATTCAAACTAAACATTTATCTTCGAAAATCACAAATTATTTTTAGGAAAAATTTCTAATAAATCTTCAACAGAAAATAAAAACTACAACCCGTCACTGCTGAAATCTTACATTGTAACGCAGCAGTGACGGATAAATATAATTTAGCCTTTCTCAAATTCTGTATGGTTACAGCGTTCACAGTGCGGGAGTGTATCTGTATTCTCATCTATTACCACTCTTGTACCACACTTTTTACAGTAGTAAACTCCTTTTTCAGGTTTCTCGCCGGTAGTTGGCATTTTTTCCTCCAGATATTTTATGATAAGATTTATTCCTTAGGCTTATTGGAAAAGCAGCCGGAACAAATTATAATAATCAAACTCACTAAATCCGAATTATACTTGTTGCAAATTGGTTTTGGGATTTAGTTTTTATTTAGAACTCACCTAAATCCTCCCCGCCTCCCAAAGTCTCGTACGTCGGGCAGGTCTTAAAAAGAGAGGATTTTATGGCAAAATACCAAAACCAATTTGGCTTGTGTATACATGTTTTATTCCAAACCGTCATCGACTGGAAAAAAAACTAAGTTAAAGCCGTCACAAAAAAAAAGTTAAACACAAAAATTATAGTAAAGTTTCTGCAAAATTAGATATCTAAACGTTTTGTCGGTTCGATCCCGATGTATTTTATCGGGAGAGAAATCTTTGAAATCGTGCTCCAATTGAAAGATTTCCCGCCAAAAAGACGGCGGACAGGCTCACCCAAAGAACGGGATTCGAAATGACAGACTTTTTATTTTGCAGAAACTCTAGTATATATTTCATTTGGTTTTAGTCAAAAAACGCATAATTCTGAACGGAAAATATTGATTGTGCAAATAAATTTAAAGTAGAAAACCAATATTAACTTATTAATTTATATTTGCCATATGTTGATTCATTCATCTCAGATTGGGCTCCCAGAGTAATTAAAAATAATTTTTAATAGAAAAACCCGCTATTATTAGCATATCTCAGCCAGATATCTGTATATTAGAATTTCTGCAATCTTAGAGCTTACAATTCTTTATTGTTGATACGTCATTGACTCTTTACGTAATTAATTAACATTTGACTAATAGAATGATTTTATTTAAATACTTTTTAAGATTTCCATTATTAAATAACATTCTCTTACGGTTACTGATTTGCTCCAATACTCACATAATAGAAATTTAGATTTATCGAATAGATGCTACCTCACCGGGAAAACATTTTTAACTTATAGAATAGCCCTTCGCAGAACGGCGAATTCAGTTGACCCATATTATGCAATAGAAAAACAAGAAATTAGAGATAGCTTTAGTTTCAATGAGTTACAAATAATACCTAAGATCAAAAACCCGGCAGAATAACAAAAAATTAAAATTGAGGTAACCGGAAGCAGATTCATAACCGACAAAAGAGATTTCAAATTGGTTGAATGTTGTTTTAAATCAATCAAATGTTGTTTCGAATCAATCAAATGTTGTTTCGAATCAATCAAATGTTGTTTCGAATTAGTCAAATGTTGTTTCGAATCAATCAAATGTTGTTTCGAATCAGTCAAATGTTGTTTCGAATCAATCAAATGTTGTTTCGAATCAATCAAATGTTGTTTCAAATCAGTCAAATGTTGTTTCGAATCAATCAAATGTTGTTTCAAAATAATAGAAAGTGCGTTTCCGGCTCATAATTTAACTTTTTGTGAAATACTGTTTATATTTGAACCAAATACACCGGGAAAGAGAAAATCGAGTTAAACTAAGGAATAGCTGAATGAGTGATGGTAACCCAAGTTGATAAGTAAAATTCGGCATATTTTCCGAATGCCAATTCAAAATAAACCAAAAAAAACTAAAGAGGTACTTTATGCCAGAAATAATCAATTATCGGCTGCAAGACAGCGAAGCTCTTTTAGTTGCCGTTGATTCCAACCGGGAAGCTATGACGGCAAAAGGTTTCACTGAAATTATTTACAATGAATTTTTAGATGCAAAAGAGAATCTGCGCCTAAAAGAGCTTGAACAGCAGAATTCCGTCAAAGAGCTCGAAGAAATGACAATGGCCCAAAATGAGGAGATATCTGCCGTAGGCAAACTGATAAAAAAAGTACGGGACGCAGCCCGCAGCGCTTACGGCAACGACAAAGATGATTTGAAGCTTTTTAAGATCGGCGAAGCTATTCCTAGGTCGGTAAAGAAACTGCGTCCCATGTGCGAGTATACAATATCGCTAGTTGGCGAAAAAAGCGAAGTGCTGTTAAGCAACGGTCTAACGCAGGAAGATGTAGATGAGCTAAACGCTTCGTTAGGCAGGCTGATTTCAACGGATGCAGCGCAGGAAAACGCGAAAAAGCTTAAAACAGCAGCTACGGAAGCACGGGACGAAGCATTAAAAGAATTAAAGGACAAAATGTACAGAATACGAAGTTTTGCAAAGGTTTGTTTCTCGGGTGATAAAGAAGTGCTGCTGCAGTTTAAACCGATAGCCAAAGGCTCAGGCGGTAAAAGCAAAGAAGCAGAAGAAACCCAAACCGGTGAGCAGTCGTCAACATAAAATAGAGTTTCTGCGAAATAAAAAGTCGGTCATTTCGAATCCCGCAGAGCGCATAGGCGTCAACTTAACAATCAGATAATGTTTTTAATAGCTCCGGCATTCAGGGTGTGTTGCGTAACTCAATTAGGTGCTTCAATAGCCACGTGCTTCAGCACGTTGGGAATAAGAAACCGAATAGAACCCGGGCTTTAGCCCAAATATTAGAGAAAATTGGGCTAAAGCCCTGAGTTTTTGTTGAGACTTATTGTCCACGACCTGAAAGGTCGTGGCTATGATTATTTATTTTAGTTACGCAACACACCCTTCATGCCGGAGATTAATATCACTCCCAAATTTTCGGACTTTAGTCCAATAAGTTTGGGCTAAAGCCCATAGGTGTGTGTTTCTATCATCCTTTCCCCAACTTGCCCCGGAGAGATTCATTATGAAAAAGTCGGGACTATTGCAAAAAAAAAGAACATTTCACATTAAGTTGACGCCTATGCGCAGAGCGGGATGAGAAATCTTTCAATTAGAGGATGATTCCAAAGATTTCTCCCTCCGTCAAAACGTTTAGATATCTAATTTTGCAGAAACTCTAATGTTCACATAAAAAAACATTACTGGCAAGGAGTTCTCGACTGCTGTTACATAAACCTCCACTATAAGCTTCCATCCCGCGAGGGGGGTGGAAGCTTTCTGAATTTAACCCCAGATTATGCCATAGAAAAGAAAGAAATTTGTGACAACTTTTTTGTCTATTAACGGTATTGGATTTTGTTTTTCTCTAATGCATAATTAGGGGTTAATAGCGGTTATATAGTGTTTGTAGCACAGGTCTGTTTTATCATTGCACAAAGTGGACCGTCATTTCGAAGGAGCGTTTTCTGCCCGGCCGTCTTTTTGGCGGGAAATCTTATAATTAGATATAACGAAAACCCGGCTTTAGCCGCATACAAAAAGAATAATGGGGCTAAAGCCCTAAACCATATATTTGTTCCAACCCACCGGATAAATCCGGTGGCAATGCATACACAACCAGGTCATGCAACAGCAGTCTCTGAATGCCGGAGCTATTAAACCCCAATAATGTATTAGGGGTATGCTCAAAACCTGAATCGTTACAACATTTTATTTTATAAATGATTAAAAGAATTACTAATTCCCTAATGCATTATCCGGGGTAAACAACAGCGGGCAGTTAATTCAACGAGAAAGATAAAGGATAAAAGTGAAAAGATAAAAAAAGTTTTCGGAACGAAGTCCCATAGGGACAAGTGGATATCCCGCCGTTATTTCATAGGGATCACTTCTTGATTGGGCGGGCTGGCTATAACAAAAGTCATTGGTCATTTGTAGTCATACATTGTTACTGTTCCAACTTGTCCTCCGTAGCATCTCTTGCGTAGGCGGGCATGTCCGCCGAAGCCCAACCGCCACTAAAGTTATGGTCGGTAAACTTTGGCGTAGGAGGACTTGTCCGCCGTAACATTTTTTTTGTGAAGGCGGGCCGTCTATAACTCCAATCAATCAACCAATCATGCAAACACAGATTTCAATTACACTCCGTAACTGGCAGCCTGAAGTGATAGGGTGATTGAATGATTGACGTTTCAGTGCCACCGGAGCCTTGGCATAGGCGAATTAAATAAAACAAATCTTTAATGGTTGAGTATAAAAAGCAGTTTATATATTTTAGAATTAACAGTTAATTGAATATTATTTTGACTGTAAAAACCTACAAAGAGGGAATGGTGCAAATACCACTTTAGATAAATAAATGATATGTTTTTCACGGGATGAAGACGACTATGATATATACCCATGTTTTAAGAAATATTTCGGGAGT
>JASFMY010000003.1:0-115586 GCA_050117315.1 Ignavibacteria bacterium | reverse complement strand
AATGCCGTAGTTGAGATTTTTTTACACCTAACTTCTTTACTATACATCAGATTCAATCATGACTGTCTCAATTAGATAGTACTGATTGTACCCCTCGAATCATATAGACTCCCCTCCTCTCCGTAGATGAACTGTACCCCCTCTTCGGAGAGGTTTTTTTTATGAAATTGTCTGTGTAACTGTGGCAAGGAAGGATGCTTCTTTTTTATTCTCCTATTTATGATCATCACTAAAAAAAGAGAGAAATAAATCAATGGTAAGAAGATTTATAGTTACGGCAAATAACGGCATCATTCCCTTGCAAAAAAACTTAAGTTAAGGTATGTTATCGGGTAATATTTTTGTGATGATATCAATATTCATATTCGAATACTCTTAATAAACGATGATAAACCGGCATTCTATTCATAAGCTGTTTTTTATTCTTTTTTCTTGTTTTCTAATAAATATAAATTCTGCTTCGCCTATCGAAAGCGAATCAAAAGCAGCAAAAATGCTGGATTCTCTTAAAAGTATTCATTATTCCGAACCAAATAAAGCGTTAAAACTAGGTTTTGAAATACTTAAGATGCAGGAAGATGAACTCCCCGATTCTATAATAGCTTTTACGAAAGTCGAAATCGGTTTTATTCTTGACAAACAAGGTTTTCCGGCACAAGCATTAACATTTTACCTGGAAGCGGCTGAACTGCTTTCAAAAATCGGATTAAAACCGATTGCCGGGTATTTATATGTTGATATTGGGAACCTGTTTTTTCACCATAAACAGTTTGACCTCGCTGCGGAAAAATACAATGAAGCAATTGAGATTTTTAAGTTAAGAAAAAATTTCTCCGGGATATATACTTGCATTAATAACTTTGCACTAATTAAAAGGGAGTTGAAAGATTTTGACAACGCGAAAAAGTTATTTTACGATGCTTTAAATATCGCACTAACAAAAACCGATATACCATACTTAATAGCACATTCGTATAGTTATATTGGAGATTTGTATAAAACTATGGGGAAAACTGATTCTGCAATTGCTAGTTACGATAAAGCTATATCTATTAAGATTACTCAAAAAGGTCATAATTTAATAGGTCTCAATTATCAAAAAACTGCAGCTATTTTTCTTGAAAAAGGAGATACTCTCACTGCCATTCGGAATCTGAAATTAGCCGAAAAAGATTTTATCTCGGATTATAATGTTTATTATTTGATAAAATTGTACACCCGAATGTTTGATCTGTTTTTTGTGCAAAAGGAATATCATTTGGCAGTTAAATATTTAAACAGCGCTTATGAATTAACAAAAAAAGAAGAATTACTTAAAGAGCAAATAGATATTCTAAAAAACTTTTGTAAATATTATTCGTTAACTAATAATCAAAGTAAGTTAATAGCTACTCAAAAGGGAATAAATGCTCTGCTTGAAAAAAGATACGAATCCGATGTTTCCGCAAATTTGATTAAATTCGATATTCTGCATATTATCGATAATTACAAAAAACAACTTGCCATTCAAAATCTAACATTAAAAAACACGCAGTTTGTTCGTAATACCGCGATTATTGCTTCAATTACTCTTTTCGTTTTATTATGGCTTCTATTTGTTCAATATCAGTACAAAAAAAAGTATCATCTTCAGGTAATTGAAAGAAACGAGGAAAAACATAATAACTTAATACAAATAGAGAACTTAAAAAGAGAACAGGCAAATAGGGAATTGCTTGCAAAAACAGCTGCAATTGAACAGCAAAATAATCTGCTGCTAAACTTTAAAAAACAAATTGAGAATAAAACTAATAAATATAATAACGGCATATCAAAAGACTTAAAAAAATTGTCTGTGTCAATAGATAGTATTTTGAAAAACGATACAAATTGGAAGCAGTTTACAAAGCAATTTGTAAAAGTACATCCCGAATTCTTTAAAAAACTTACTACTATCTGTAAAAGTCTTTCAATAAATGACCTAAAAATTTGCGCCTATCATAAACTTAATCTCGATACAAAGGAAATTGCTTTGCTTACAGCGCTTACCGTAAGGTCGATACAAACGTCACGATACCGGTTAAAGAAAAAACTCAATATTCCTCAAGATACTTCATTCCAAGAATTTATTAATCAATTATAGAACCTTTTTATAGTTGTTGATACAAAATCTTTAATTTTGTCCCGTTTTTAGCTATTTGCGTAGATTTGTAGTAGGTGAAAAGTGCTTTCCTTTATTTAATTTATACCTAATAAATCGATTATTATAACTAAATCCGCCCACGTTTTAGTTTTGAAGCATAGTGTATTACTCGTTGTGTGAAATAGATATTAATATAATCGGTAATTACAAAAATTGTCATATCGACAAACGTTTTGTGTGGAGCCTGCCCCTATCTTTTTGGCGGGATATCTTGAGCTTGGTTTAACCTAATAAAACCACATAAAGATTTCTCTCCCGGCGAGTCTGGATCGAAATGATAATTCAAAATATTATAACATAAAAAAACAAAATAACAATCTGACGAGGGAAAATATGAAAAAAAATCTGACAATTTTCTTAATTATTATTATAACTAGCAATTTTACTTTTTCCGGAACTTATTCCGGCGGAAGCGGAACGTCCGGAAGTCCGTATCAAATTGCTACAACTGATGACCTTATTGAATTATCAACAACCTCTGGTGATTGGAGTGCATATTTTATTCAAACAGCGGATATCACTTTTAATGCAGATGAAACTTTAGTTGACTGGGATGATGACGGCAGTGCTGATGGAAGCGGAACCGAAGGCTTTTCGCCTGTTGGGAATAGTATAGATAACTATTTTAAAGGAAGTTATGATGGAAATGGGTATAAAATCACTAACTTATATATTAACAGACCCGATGATAATTATGTCGGTTTTTTTGGAATGGTTTATCCGTATTCCTCTCCTGGCTCGTTAAGCAATATTGTAATGGAAAACGTGGATATTACTGGTTATAGCTGTGTTGGTGGAATTGCCGGAAGAATGACAGGCACAATAGAGAATTGCTACGTCATAGATGGGAATGTTTCAGGATATAGCATAGTTGGTGGATTATTTGGGTATAATAATAACCAATCAACATCAAGTATTTCTAAATGTTTCAGTGGTGCAGATGTATCAGGCACCTCCGATGCAATTGGAGGTCTTATTGGCTCTACAGTTGAACCTCCATCTGAATGTTACAGCACAGGGAATGTTTCCGGCGTAAGGAATACAGGAGGCCTTATTGGCAATATCTATATATATTCCTCAGATACGGAAATTTTATCAAATTGTTATAGCCTGGGGGATGTAACTCGCAGTTCCGGTACATATACCTCCTTTGGCGCTTTTATAGGATATGTTAACATTAATAAAGAGGAAGAATTTGGGGAAGAGGAAGTAGGAGATTTGACAATTGAAAATTGCTATAGTATTGGAAACGTTAATTGTGGTAGTGAAACTGATAAAGGATTTGTAGGTGAATTATACAGCGATGGTGGTACGCCAACTTACACCAATAATTTTTTTGATAGCCAGGTATCTAACCAATCAACTGCAACAGGGGCAACAGCTAAAACAACCACACAAATGAAAACACAATCAACTTTTACAGATTGGGATTTTACTAATGTTTGGCAAATAGTTGGTGGGGATGGAGCCAATTATCCGGATTTAAGGGAAAATTCTAATTCCGCTCTCCCCGTTGAACTAACCGGCTTTACAGCAAGCGTAGTAGAAGAAGGTGTAAAATTAAACTGGCAAACCGCCACGGAAATAAATAATTATGGGTTTCAAGTACAGCGCAACACCCCCCTTGAGGGGGAAATGTCGGAGACAAGGGGGGTGTGGAAAACTATAGGCTTTATAAACGGCAACGGGAATTCTAGTTCACCCAAAAGCTATTCGTACATCGATACCCCAACCGGCGGCACAAGTTTTACATACAGACTAAAACAAATCGACTTTGACGGAGCTTACGAATATAGCGACGAGGTAGAAGTAAGCTTGGAAGCAATCACCGAATACAACCTTGACCAAAATTACCCTAATCCTTTTAATCCTACCACAACAATAAATTATCAGATACCTGAAACCGGAAATGTAACGTTGAAAGTATATGATGTATTGGGAAGAGAAGTAAAAACGCTTGTCAACGAAACACAAAAAGCCGGTATCTATGAAGTTGGATTTAATGCTTCTAATCTCGCCAGCGGAATATATATCTACAGACTGCAAGCCGGAGAATTTACTTCTATTAAAAAGTTGATGTTGATGAAGTAGCCTCCTAGTGTCAAGATAAAAGATAAAAGTAAAAAGAAGGAAGCATTTTTTAAAAGAATGTTTCCTTTATTTTATTACACACTGGTTAGAATTTAATTAACTTATAATTAAAAACATACGAATATAAGACATAAACTCTTTTTACCAATCTAAACAGTACTGAATCAGAAATTTCAGATGTAAACGATAAAAACTTTTATATAAATAAAAGTTTCTGCAAAATGAAAAAATTGTCATTTCGAGCGTTTTTTGCAAGAAATCTTTTTTCACGTCAATGATTTCTCCCTTTCGCCATACCCATAGACCTCAACTTAAAAATGAATGTAGTGTTACATAGCTCCGGCATTCAGGGTGTGTTGCGTAACTAATAATAGCCAGTGGCTTCAGCCACTGGACTATCAAGATTCTGAAATCTATAGGCTTTTCCACGTGGGGATCACTTCCGTGAAGCCTCATTTAAGCACTCTAAATGGGGCTATCCGAAGGATCCCTTTATCGGGAAAGCCCGGATTCTATTCGATTTCTTATTTCCAACGTGCTAAAACACGTTGCTATTGAAACACCTAATTGAGTTATGCAACACACCCTGAATGTCGGTCATTAGATTTTTTGTTAAGTTGACGCCCATGTGCCGGTGCGGCGTTCAGATTCAGCTTCGCTGGGCTCGCAAGCCCGGTTCTCTCTCTTGGAGCCCTTGGAACACCGCGGCAATCCGTAGCGGCGGATCAGAAATTCGAAGAACTATTAATAATTTATTCCTGACTTTTATTTCAACAATATTAACATGGGGGAAAACTACCCGGACAATATTTTCAGTGGCTTAAACAGTACAAAAAGCTATCTCAACAGTATTTCAAGCGAGTTAAACAGTACAAAAAGCTATCTCAACAGTACTTCAAGCGAGTTAAACAGTACAAAAAGCTAATTCAACAGTACTTCAAGCGAGTTAAACAGTACAAAAAGCTAATTCAACAGTATTTCAAGCGACTTGAACAGTACAAAAAGCTAATTCAACAGTATTTCCAACGACTTGAACAGTACAAAAGTCTAATTCAACAGTATTTCCGGCGACTTGAACAGTACAGAAGTCTAGTTCAACAGTATTTCCAACAACAAGAAGAGAATAAAGGGACAAATGAACATTATTTAAATCTGTTTAAATTTTGTGAAAAGTAACTATTGCAATATTAGAAGCTATTAAACCAATTGCTGCAAGTGTGACATGTCATTACCTTAAAATAACTCCGAGGTTTCTTAAAACCCCGGAGCTTAATAAAGTTTCTGCAAAATTAGATATCTAAACGTTTTGTCATTTCGAAGGAGTGTTTTGTGCGACTGAGAAATCTTTCTTTTCTCCGGTTTATAAGATTTCTCGCAAAAAGCGCTCGAAATGTCAGACTTTTTATTTTGCAGAAACTTTAATAATTTTATTCTTCATTCTTAGCACGCAGAGCATCCCAGATCATATAAGCGGCAATTGCTAAGAAAGCAAATAGTGCTATTATCTCTGCATTAATAGATTCCTGCCAGTGCGGGTCAACCCAGTTGAAGCCTGCATACCTGAGTATTGCACTTATAACTCCAAGCAAAGCACCGCCGGCAATAAAGCCGGATGCAATGAGTGTTCCCCTTTCTCTTCTAACTTTATTTAATTTTTCGTCTTTGGATCTATTTTGCACAAAATGGGCAATAATACCGCCTGCTAATAAAGGAGCGTTCAACTCAAGCGGTAAATATAATCCCAAAGCAAAAGCAAGGGCAGGAACATTTATCATTGTTAGTATTAAAGCAAATATTGCCCCGGTAATATACATTACCCACGGTGCAGGCTGGTTTGACATCAACGGCTGTATTACCGCAGCCATTGCATTTGCCTGCGGTGCAACCAAAGCACCTTCGCCAACAAAGCCGTATGTTTCATTCAATACCATTATTATCCATGCTACCGTTGCGGCGGAAACAATGGTTCCGGCAAATTTCCATCTCTCCTGTTTATAAGGCGAAGACCCCAGCCAGTAACCGATTTTTAGATCCGTTATAAACGCGCCGGCCTGTGAAAGGGCTGTGCAGACAACCCCGCCGATTATCAATGCAGATACCATGCCTGCCGGGCCGGACAAACCAACAGATACAAGCACAACCGAGGAAAGAATCAGCGTCATCAATGTCATACCTGATACGGGGTTTGTACCTACTATGGCTATTGCAGTTGCGGCAACAGTTGTAAAAAGGAATGAAATTATAAGTACGATTACCAGGCCTACAATTGCATGCAGGAAATTATCAACTACACCAAAAGCGAAGAATAGCAATACTACCAAGGCACACAAAGCAATTCCGCCTGCAATAATACTCATGGGCATATCGCGTTGTGTTCTTAATTTATTTCCGTCTCCTTCTTTCTTCCCGAATAATTCTTTAAAGCCAAGAGAGAATGAAGTTTTTATAACACCGGATGATTTAACAATCCCGATAAAACCTGCCATTGCAATACCGCCGATACCTATGTGGCGAACGTAGCTTCCGAAAATTTGTTCGGCTGTCATCTCGTTAAGAGGTATTGATGCCGTTGCCCCGACTATCTCCGGGATATGCTGACCTAGGTAACCGAATATCGGAACAATAACAAACCACGAAACAAACGAACCGGCTGCAATTATCGCAGTGTATTTTAAACCTATTATAAAACCAAGTCCGAGAATGGCGGAACTTACATTAAACCTAAAAACGAGTTTCATATTATCCGCAAGGTTCTGGCCTGCTTCAACAATTCTCGACGTAAAAACTTCACTCCACCAGCCGAAGGTTGCAATAACAAAATCGTACACACCACCTATAATACCGCTTATAACCAATACCACGGCCTGTTTTCCGCCTTTCTCACCCGCTACCAAAACTTCGGTTGTTGCAGTTGCTTCGGGAAACGGAAACTTGCCGTGCATTTCCGAAACAAAATATTTTCTGAAAGGAACTAAAAATAAAATTCCGAGAAAGCCTCCGAGTAACGACGCTAAAAATACCTGGATAAATTCTACGTGCAAATCCAAAATATATAAAGCCGGGATAGTGAAAATTGCACCGGCAACAATAGTACCTGAAGTAGCGCCGATCGACTGGATTATCACGTTTTCGCCAAGAGCTCCTTTTCTGCGAAAAACGGTTGAAAGTCCTACGGCTAAAATTGCAATTGGAATAGCAGCTTCGAAGACCTGCCCTATTTTTAAACCTAGGTAAGCCGCCGATGCCGAGAACAGCATTGCCATTACCAATCCCCAAAGAACAGACCATACATTTATTTCGGGATATTCTTTTTCAGGGGACATAACGGGCACATATTCTTCACCCGGCTTAAGTTCGGTATAAGCATTATCCGGTAAGCCGGCTATTTTTGAAGGAGTATGATGTTCGCTCATAAATCTTCTCCAATATGTTTTAATAGTAAATTATTTGTTTGAATTAACTACTGCTGATGAATCTATTTTATTATTCAGCTTGTCAATTTTATTGTAATCCAATTCCGAACCCATAACACTGTGCGGAATTAAATAAACTATAATTAAACCCACCGAGCCAATCAAAGCCCACATCCTTGGATTTTGAGACTTTGAATACATAAATAATGCAAACAGCCATATTAAAAAAGCGATGACAGTTTTGTTGTCGGTTAAATCATGCCCGAACGGGAAGCCCGTCCAGTATGCGTCAAAAGCAAACTTTTGAACAACAGGACCGAGAATTAATCCCCCGATAAACAGAAACATTAAAGTCGAATAAGTTAATATTTTAAAGTTATTCTTTTTGCTAAAATATTCCAAACCCGTTCTTGTTGAAAGCAGCATTGCCCCGAACATTGTAATTACATGAGGAATTAATACCCACGTTGGAACATCTCCCTTAAATCTTATTACAATATTTTCCTTTTCAGGCAGCTTCACTACTCCGGTCTGTGATTTAACATTTACAAAATATTCAAGTTTGCCAGCAGGAGGCTGGTGGGGAAGAACCGCAACCAGTGAGTCCCCTCTTGTAAAAAATCTAACGGAAGTGAACTCATCATTTGTCTTAAATCTTTTCCAAAAAAGCACAGCGTTAAAGCTTGCCTTACCCGTTACCAAAACAACTTGATGATCGCTTTTGCCGCCGTGGCTTCTATAAAACCTGTATTCAATTATTTCGTTATCAATTTTAACTGAACCCGACACCGGGTGGGTAGGACCGGTCATTCTTTGATAAACTGCTATTGTAATTGTGATGATGAAAGCGAGAGTCCAAAGAAGTAAATTACGAAGCATATAATAATACTTTTTTCTCTTAAAAGTTAAACCGGTATTTAAACATAAGCCAAAATGACTACAAATATCAATCGGGACTTGATTATTTTTTGTGTTAATTTTGTAAACCCAGATTATGTATTGGAGGATGAAGAATTCCGGGATTTAGAGCATTACTATCTCTATGTTAAAAAAATATCGGGTTTTTCTAATGTGTTTGGCGGGCGAATTTTATTGTTACTTTTGTACCGGCATCAGGTGTACTTTCAATGCTAAATTCTCCTTTTTGGAGTATTGTTAATTTATATGCAATTGTTAAACCTAACCCTGCTCCTTCATATTTTCTTTTATAACCTTCTTCTTCTTCCTGTATGAAAGGTTCAAGTATTCTATCTAATTTGTCTTTTTCAATTCCAATGCCTGTGTCGGATAGTTCAATTATAACATATCCGTCTTCCGTGAAAGTCTCTAAAGTAATATTACCGTCCCGCTTATTGTATTTGATGGCATTGTCTATTATCATGTCGAAAATTTTGGAAAACTTAAATTCATCTACTTTTATTTTCAACTGCTTTTCGCACAGGTTTAAATCGAAGGATATATTTAGTTCGCGGGTTTTGGAAAGATTTTCTTTGTGAATTTGGTACAATAATGAATTGACATTTAATATTTCATAGTCAAATTCGTATTCGCCAGACTCAATAATAGAGGCTTCAACAATATTTTCAACCAGGTTTAGCAGCCTATTCACACCGTCCTTCAAATATCTTGCATTCTCCTGTATTGAATCATAATCTCTCATCTCAATATCATCTTCAATCAATTCCGAATAACCGACTATTGCATTTAACGGTGTTCTAATTTCATGGGAGATATTTGCCATAAAAGCGGATTTAAGTTTGTTAAGCCTCGTTTCTTTTTCATAAGCATTCTGAAGCTGTTCTTGGATTTTCATCTGTTCGGTTATATCTGAAAAATTAACTATAAACAAACGTACATTGTCGTAAGGGTCGTCCGTATAAGTAATTTTACCAATGTAATCTCTTCTGTATTTTTTATTTCTATATCTAAACTGTGTATGATGTTCTTTATCTATTTCGGAGTTTATAATTGCTTTCATCAGGGTATCGTATAAATCACCTTTCAGCGCTTTGCTCAAAACTTTTTCCACTTTAATCTTTCCAACCGAAAACGCATTGAAGAATATTTCGTTTGCACTTTCAAATATCAACTCGTTATTCTGTTTCCTGATAATTATAAGCGGGTCGGAGATATTGTTTATAATCGACTTCTGTCGCTGTTCCGAGTTTTTTATTACCCTTGTCTTTAAAATATAATTAGTTATATCGTGTGCAACTAAAATAAAGTTGTATGATTCATCATCGCCTTTTTGAACAATGTTTAATTTGATTTCTTTGAACCAAAGACTACCGTCGGAAGAAATATTGGAGATTAGTTTCACCCATTCGTCTTTATTGTTAATTGCTTTTTTTAAACCGTCTAATTCCTCTTTGGTTAAGTATTCAACAAAAACGTCGGGCAGGTACCTGTTATAAAGCTGTTCAATTCCCGTTGATAAAATAGTCTCAAAAGGTTTCGATGAATAATTAATTATCCCGTTCTCATCTGTTATTATAACAGATACATCCCCGTATTCCAGGGCATTATGAAGATTATTAATTCTATCTTCAAGTTTTTTTCTTTCAAAATGGGAACTAAGGAGCATTACAAAAAACTGGCTGCCTTTAATTAATATTCTATCTATATCCACATAAAAGCTGGAATTCTCAAAACTTGCCGCATCGAGTAAGAACAAATCGAAATGAAAACTTTGGTAGTTGTTGTTAATAAGGTTTTGTATTAAGGAAACTATATCAGGTTCGGAATTAAAAGCATCAAAGTTTTCCCCTTCTCCCAGGGAAAACAAGTTCTTAAATGCATTATTTGCATACTCTATTGTACCGCGTGCATCAACCATAACAAGCGGCTTGGTGTCAGGCAGTTCTCTTAGATTTTTAAACTCATCGATGGAATTAAACGATTCACCGCCGGGAAGAAAATCGTTATGTTTAGTCGGGTTATCTATCATTATATTGAATAAACCTTTTCTATAATTATTGGTTCCAGCTCATTCTCAAATTTTAATTCCTTTCCAAAGTCATATTTGCCCAGCTTACTGATGAAGGTCAGGAGCGAGTTATTAATACTTTCAAACTCCTTAAAGATATCATCTAAAATTCCATCAAGTAAATAACTTATCGAATAACTATCATTTTTATCAAAAGAGGAAGCAATCTTCAAATTTTCTATCCGGTTAAACAAAGTATTTAACCCGGCAAAACCGTTCGAATTAAAAACGTCACTTTTTTGTGTCTTACTTTTGAGCACTTTTAACTTTACTAATGAACTATTTTTTCTCACCAAACTGCTTCCCTTTTTAATAACCGTATACTCCTGGTAACCGGCTGCGGCAAATGTTAGAAGGTCTATTTCGGTTTTAAAGTCAAATTTATCAATTATAAATTCTATAACTATTTTTTCATCAGCAGGATAACTGACATCTTTTAGCAACCAATTAATACGTGATAAATAAACGGCTGCAGGAGAAAATATAATTGAGTCTTTTCCGAAATTTTTTTCAGCATAAGTTTTGGATATAAAATTCTCGAAATTGCCTTTGCTTTTTTTCCCGCCTTTATACGGTTGATTACTATTAATATTTATAATTTTTTCAAGCATAGACTACTCCACATATTATTATCGGATAATACTTGAAAAATGTTTAATACTAAACTTAGTCCAGTTTCAGCATTTTATTGCTGAGAGCATATTTAGTAAACTCAGGATTTTCGAGATTTTGGAGAGTCTCAACGAATTTTTTTATTCTATCTATTGATTCATTAATTATGAAGAAGTCGTCTTTATAGTTAGCCTTTGCTGTTTCTTCCAACTCCTGCTGGAGGCTTTGGACCGACATACTTAAACTTGCCAACGGGTTATTAATTTTATGTCCTATTGTACAAGCCATTTCAACAATTGCTTTGCTGTGTTCAATGTTTTTTAATTCGTTCTGAAGATTGTGAATTCTTACCCCAGACCGTATTCTGGCCAGTAGTTCCTGGTTTTCAACCGGTTTAACCAAAAAGTCATCGGCCCCAACATCAAGCCCGGTTACGCGGTCTTTTAGCGACGCTCTTGCCGTTAACACTATAAAATAAATTAGTTTTGTTTCTTCTTTTGCCTTTAATACATCGCATAATTTTAACCCGTCCATTTGCGGCATGGTCCAGTCGGCTAAAATTACTTTCGGGTAAAAATTCTTTAAAACATCAAGAGCAATTATGCCGTTCTCAGCGGTTCTAACTTCAAATTCATTTTTGGAAAGTAGTCTTTCCAAAATAAACCTTGTATCTTCTTCATCTTCAACGATTAATATTTTATCTTTTTCTTCTGCCATTAGTTAATCAGCGTGTTTATTTTTTGTATTAAGCTGTTAAAATTTGTTATAGGTTTGACAAAATAATCATCAGCCAAACTCTCATTCAGGAAATTCCGTCCTCCTGTTTTTTTGTTATAAGCAGATATTAAAAGCACCGGCAAATCAGAATACTTTGGATTAGTCTTGATTTTTCTTGAAATCGATATACCATCCAACTTTTCTTTATCAAGGTAAGTGTTTTTTAGGTTAATATCTAATATAAGCAGCGAGACTTGATTGTTTTCCAAAATCTCGAAAATTTCGTTACCGTTTTCCGTCTGGATTAATTTATATCCCTTTCTTGCGAAAAGGTGTTCGTAAAATTTTTGCGTAAAGGGATCGTCTTCAACTATTAATATAGATTTACTCATAACTCTTCCGAGAATTTTACAATTATGCTTATCCGCCTGTTAGATGCATCAAAAGGGTCGTCGGGATTTATAAGCCTGTTATCCGCGTATCCCCTAACTTCATCTATCTGGTTCATTTGTATACCGGCGTTAACTAAGGTTCTTCTTGCCGTATTCGCCCTATCCGTACTTAGCTCATAGTTTGTATAACCCAATGCTCCGCCGGGGAACTGCCTTGAATCCGTATGACCTTCTATTACTATTTTATTGTTCAACGTAGAGAGCTGTTCACCAATAGAGGTTAACATTTTCTCTGCATTATCTTTTAATACCGCGGTGCTTAAATCAAAAAATGATTCCTTATTAGTTTCCATTAATTCAATACGTAACCCTTCATCTGTTACTGTAACATCAATTTGATCCATTATATCAAGGAAGGTTGCATTTTTTTCCAGTTGTTTAATAATTGACTCACCCATTGATTTTAATCTTTCGGTTTCCATTTCCTTAAGTTTCATCTCATACATTACGGTTTCTTCCATAAATGTATTACTTCTGCCATCAAGAGCACTTGGACCGCTTCCAAGGGCAACACCGGTGGGGTTATTAAAATAATGAGATACGCTTTCTTTTACTTCTTCACTTTGACCTAAGATCCAAAGAACTATAAATAAAGCCATCATTGCCGTAACAAAATCCGCATAGGCAACTTTCCATGCACCGCCGTGATGTCCTTCTCCCTTCTTTTTCCCCTTTTTAATTATAATAGGGGCAGAATTATCGCCGTCCATATTTAGTCCTTTTTACCTCTTAAGTGTGATTCAAGTTCACCAAAAGTAGGTCTTTCGTCTGAGAAAATTGTTCTTCTTGCAATTTCAACAGCTACAACGGGAGGGTTTCCTTTTGCATATGCAACAACCGCAGCTTTAATTGTTTCAAGGTATCTAACTTCAGCTTCAACCATGTGTTCTATGTTTGTAGCAAGCGGATTGAAAAACCCGTAGGACAATAACACGCCCAGGAAAGTACCTACCAAAGCTGCTGCAACGTGATGCCCAACAGCCTCGGCACCTTCATTAATACTTCCCATGGTAACAATTATACCGAGTACAGCAGCAACAATTCCCAGTCCCGGTAAAGCATCGGCAACTTTTGTAATAATATGCGGAACCGGTTTTGATTCCATCTCAAAGGTTTCAATCTCGGTATCCATTAATGATTCAATTTCGTGGGGGGGAACACCTCCGGATAACATTACTTTCAGGGTATCCGTAAAAAAGGTAAGAGCATATTTATTGTGCAAAAACTTTTGGTTGTTTTTAAGAACATCACTCTCTTCAGGTGTTTCAATGTGTTTTTCAATTGCAAGTAAACCATCTCTTTGCGAAACCAAAAATAAATCATAAAATGATTTTAACAGATTTAAATAATCTTCTTTTGTTTCTCCTTTATGACTGATCGCTTTTGGAATGGAGCCTATAATCTTCTTAAGTAAAGAAATAGGAGACATAATTATCATACTTCCTAAAGCTGCACCGCCGATTGTAATAAACTCGGATATCTGGAGCAACACAGCCAAATGACCTCCTGCCATCGTAAACCCGACTACTACACCGGCAGTTACAATTACCGCGCCTACTATTATTAACATAATCCTATTCTAGTTTAATTAGTAATTCTTCGTTCTATTTGCTTTATTTCTTTAAATAATTGATTGCATTTCATTTCCGCAAAAATCCAATCAGTTGTTAATTGAAATTCTTTTTCTTCAATTTCCCGGCTTATTTCAGTTAACTCAGGGTAACCCATGGTTCCACCGGCTCCTTTTATTTCGTGTACTACTGTTTTCAACTTTTCGGCATCTTTTGTTTTAATTGCCTCATTAATTGTTCTTTTCTTTTTATCGAAAGATTCTATGAAAAATTTAGCAAGATTATCCTTTATGTCTTTTTCCTCGGTTTCAGTAACCTTTTTAGTTTCGGAAAAATTACTTCCTCCCAATACTTCATTTACGTAACCGGTTATCTGTTCTTTGTTAAGCGGTTTTGATATTACTTTATAAGCCCCTGCTTCAAGAGCCGCCATAACGTTACGCCTGACGGTATTGGCACTTATAACAATTACGGGTATGTTCTCAATATCCCTTAAAACACTTTTCACCTGCAGCATTTTTAAGCCGTCCAGGTTCGGCATCATCAGGTCGAGAAAAATTAAATCCGGCTTTTCTTCTGCCGCAACTCTTAACCCTTCCAGCCCGTCGTTGCACGTAAATACTTCAAAATCATATTCTTTGAAAAAGTCTTTCATGAAACTGAGAATTACATCAGAATCATCAACAATCAACACTTTGTATTTTCTATTGATCTTACCCATTATTTTTTCTTTTTAACCTGATTAATGGATAGTTTGGAAAGATCGGCTTTTAGCACTTCCCTGCTTTTCATAGTAGCTCGCAAAGTTTCATTTTTAACTGTTTCATATATTTCTTCTCTTAATATTTTAATGTCACTCGGTGCTTCAATTCCTATTTTTACATTATTTTCATAAACTCCCAAAATGCTTATTACTATGTTAGAGCCAATCCTAATTTTTTCGTTATTTTTTCTTGATAGTACGAGCATGTCTATTCTTTATCTTCTTCTTGAACAAATAGTTTATAATTAATGGGATACTCTTCTTTATCTAAAATTTTCTGGAATCCTATTTTATCCCCGTGGTTTAAATAAATCGGAGCCTTCATATTAAGTGTAATCGCGGTGGGATCTTTGTCAAGATTAACTATCCCGAAAGCTTCAAAGCCCTTTTCAGCAGGATAGTTTTCGGTGATTAGTCCCATCGGGAAAAGCGGGAATACTATTTCCGGTTCATCAACCGAGGTAAGCCAATAAAAAATTCCGTCGTCCTCGGTAATCATTATGTATCTTTTTTTGTCTTCAAAACCAAGTATTCCGTCATTGAATTTGATGATAATTTTATCATCAAATTCAATATCGCCGAATTGTAATGTTTTTAGTTTCATAACCTCTTCTTTTTGTTACTTATTTAAAATTACTAAATCTACTCTTCTGTTTAATGCCCTGCCTTCATCGGTTTCATTTGTTGCGACAGGTTGATATTTCGAATAACCCACTATTGAAACTTTATCTTGTGATATTTTTTCTTCGTTCATTAAATAATAAGCCGTATTAGTTGCTCTGGCAACAGATAAGTGCCAGTTTGAAGGATAAGCATTATTGTTTATCGGGACATTATCCGTATGTCCTTCAACTCTTAAATCATTTGGCAAAGGCTTTATAATTTTTGCCAGCTTATTTAAGACTATTATTGATCCTTCGCCAAGTTCAGCACTACCGGAGGGAAAAAGTATATCACCTAAAATGCTAACTGTTATTCCTCTTTCGTTTTCACTTAATTTTATCGCATTACCGTAACCGTTTTCATTTATCAAATTCTGCAGTGTTTCCTTTAAAGTAGGAGAAGACGAAAAATTTTCTATTATTTTGTCTCCGGGATCTATGACCTGAACTTTAGACTGTGATCCGAATACACTTCCTAATGCCGATATCGTTTCTTTGTATTTTTCAAGATCAATATTAGACATAGCATATAAAATTATAAATAATCCTAGTAATAGTGTAATCAAATCGGCATAGGTAATTAAATACCTGTCGCTACTACCGTGCTCTTCAAAGTCTTCACTACTGCCGGACTCTAATTTTCTTGATCTTTTGCGGGGAGCATACTCATCATCCTGGCTCTTACTAAAGTCGGGATCTCCCCACTTTGGATTGCCAGCACTCCTTCCAAAGATACTTGCATCATATGTTTTTCTTCTAAATGACATTGTTTTAATTTATCTGCTATTGGAAGCCATATTAAATTTGCACTTACAATTCCCCACAGCGTTGCAATAAAAGCAGAAGCAATACTATGGATAAGTAATGTAGGATCTTCACCCGCATTTGCCAGGGTCATTATCAACGCCATCACTGTACCGATAATTCCCATGGTCGGGGCATATCCTCCCATTTTCAAAAAGATAGAAATATTTGAATTATGTCTTTGCTCCATTGCTTTAATTTCCGTAAAAGCAACTGTTTCAAGCATCTCCGCATTAGTTCCATCGAGAACAAATTTTATCATTTTCTGCGGAAAACCGAATTCAAGTTTTTCCAAATCTTTTTCAACCGAAAGCAAGCCTTCTTTTCTTACCTTCATTGAAATTTCAACAATTCTTTCAATCAGATTTCTTATATCAAAACTCCTCGGAACATAAGCTAATTTAGTTAAACTATAAATTTGTTTAAACCTCTCATATCCAAACCCTATAATAGTAGCGGCAAAAGTTCCTCCGAAAACAATTATAATGGGGGGAATGAGAAATAAAGCTTTAAAAGAACCTCCCTCTAAAAAGAAAGAACCGAAAATAGAAACTATCCCTAGTAATAAACCGTAAAAACTTCCCTGTTTTTTATTCATTATAAGAAATCCAGTAGTGATTGTGGGAGAATCATTGAGGAAATTTTATATGCAACATTAAGAGCATACTGCTGACTTTCCATTTCTACTATTTCCTCGGCAACATCAATATCCTGTTCCTTGGATATTAGACCGGTTAATTCCAGTTCCTGGGTCGTAAGCATTTCCTCCGTACTATCCATTCTGTTAATATAGTTGCCTGCCTGTGAAATTACATTAATTACTTTCTCGTTAAAATCTTCAACAGTTGCTACTTGTGCATCTGTCGGTCTGACTCCTGCTTCCAAACCTTCTTTAATATCGTTTAATGTATTGAAGATATCGGTTCCGTCAATTGTCCCGAATAATTCATCTCCCGTAATATTAATTTTTTGAGTAATTGTAGACGAAATATTTACTTTAACTTCGCCCGAAGTATCTGTAGTATTTTGTTGAATATTGGGCGGAGGAGTTGCATTAGTTCCATAAGGTTCCTCCGAATTGTCGGTACCTCCAAATAAATATGTATCCGAAAATTTTGAGTTTGCATAATCAAGAATAGTTTCCAACGCCAGCTCTATCTTTTCTGCATATTCGCCAAGTGAATCATCTTCAACTGCGTTCTCAAGTGATGTTAAATCAACAATTACCGATTGTATTTCAGATTGTATTCCTCCCATAGAGCTTATGGTGGATTCCAGGAAAGAGCGGCCGTTTTCAATATTACTCTTATAAGACTCAATATCCTGCAGTTCTGAGCTCAGCCTTATTACCCTGCTCGACCCTGAAGGTGAATCCGAAACAACATTAATCTTCTTTTCGGTTAGTAATCGATGTTCTACTTCAGCAAGTAAATTTTTAGTAGTATCTAAACTTCTTAAGAATGATTGCTGTAAATAACTATTTGTTATTCTCATTTTATTTCTCCTCTACAACATCATTAAATTGTATTCAGTAAAGTTTCAAACAGTTCATCAGCTACAGAAATCAGTTTAGCGGAAGCACTATACGCACTTTGAAACTTAAGTACACTTACCATTTCTTCGTCAATTGAAACGCTTGATACTTCTGAAATCTGCCCATTCAACTGATCTATTACCGATTGATAAGTAGTGGCATTTTCATCCTGCAATACTTTCTCGTTTGCCAGATCGTTTGTAAAAGATGTATATACATCTAAAATTGTTTCCCCATCGATTACTTCTTCATCTTGTAACCCGGCAAGCTGCAACGCTATTTCATTATTCCCGTCCGTACCGTCCGCAGAAATTGCCAGCATAGATGTATCATCGAGAATATCTTGATTAATTGTTAATAACCCATTTTCATAACTGTCAAAAAAATTTATTCCGGTTTGCGGCGGGTCGGTAGTAGTATACCCGGTACTATGAATCGCATTTACACTTTCGTATATAGCATTACCTACTTCATCCAAAGAATCCAGATATCCAGGAATTACCTCATTGTACATTCTTGTTGTAGCATAAAGTTCACCGCCATTTAAACTCATAGCTGTACCGCCTTCAGCAGTTACAATTTTGAGAGAGCCATTTTGTTCTTCTACTTTAAACTCTTGGGAGTTGTACGTATCAACTGCAAATATTCCCCCGATTGATACACTAACACTGTTATCCGAACTTGTCTGAACGCTGATATTTGCCAATTGGCTTAGTTCATTAAGTATTCTTGTCCGTTCGTCCATTAACTCATTTGCAGTTGTGCCTCTTGTTTCTGACGCAATAATCTGTTTATTGAGATTTTGTATTTGTTTAACGTATTCATTAATACTCTTTACATATTCTTCAGCTTCATTTTTCAGATCTGTCTTTATATCTTGATAGCCGCTATATATAGTATTTAATTTATCTGCAAGGCTCTGGGCTGCATTAAGGACATCACTCCTTAATGATGATGAAGTTGAGTCGGAAGTGAGTATTTCGAATGAATTAAAGAACGAAGTAATTTTGCTTGATAGCCCGGAATCCGACGGTTCACTTAACAATGTTTCCAGTTGTGACAAAATATCGGATTGTTTTTGAGCCGAATATGACAGGCTGCTGTATTGAATTTTTTGACTGTCAAGAAAGGTATCACGAACTCTTTCTATTGCAGAAAGGGTAACGCCGGAACCGTAATCATAACCTGATCCCGGGTCAGGTGCTATTGCGGATAAAATCACTCTCTGCCTCGAGTAATTGGAATTGGCTGAATTAGCAACATTGTTCGAGGTAGCAGTTAACGCTCCCTGATAAGTCTGTAAACTTCTGCCGGCAATGTCCAGCAATTTGTTAATACTCATTTTAAACTTTCCTATCTAAAATTGATTTTTTGCCTTCCCCGAAAATTGCTTTCATTGTTTGCTCGATAAACTTCCTTGCATGTTGTATCAAAAACATGTTTCTACCGTTTTCTTTTCGCAGTTCGTTTAAAAGAGCTTTAACTTCACTTTCCAATTCTCTCAATTGAGTTATTGTTTGCTGCTCTTCAGTTTTAGAAAGCTTTTCAATTAAATTACCGATTTTAAGTGATTTAGCATTTAAGCCGTTTTTTGCAGCTATTTGATTTACAACTGCAATTCTCTCTTTTTCGATTTTCTGAACAGAGAAAATTAATTTTTCTTCCTGTTTACTGACGGCCTCAAGGTCTTCCCTTTTTCTGCCAACAAGTGCTTTTCGTTTTTCTTTAGCCAAACCGAGAAGATTTTCCAGATTGAGTTTTTGCTTCCTCAAAATGGCAACTAAATTTTTTGTTTCCATTTAACTCTCCATGTAGTTCAAATAATTTAAAACTCTTTTTACATAATTTTGTGTTTCGCTGAACGGCGGGATGCCTTCATATTTATCTACATTCCCCGGACCCGCATTATAAGCAGCCAAGGTCTTATTGATATTGCCATCATATTTTTCCATCATTTGTGATAAATATTTAGTTCCGCCAAAAATGTTTTCTTTGGGATTCCAAACATTTTTAACTCCCATATCTTTTGCCGTTTCGTCCATTAGCTGCATCAGCCCTTTGGCATTTGCACTTGATACTGCATTTTCTTTTGCTGCAGATTCAGTAAGGATAACTGATTTAATCAAACTTTGAGGAATGCCGTATTTATCAGATGCTTCTTTTATAATCGGTTCATATTTCTTTAATCTCGTTTCAGCACTGCTGCTGGGAGTTACCGTACTACTGCCTTTGTCAATACTTTTTATTTGTGTTTCATTGGTGTTATTACTTTTGAATTTCACCAGTTCTTCCATGTTTAATTCTTCACCGGTAATTTTTTTATATATCTGTTCCGCTATCCCAAACCCTTGTGCCCCTGTAATGTGATTTGATAATTCTTGTTCAAAAAAAGTATCGAGAACATTTCCTCCGTAATTATTGTCTCCGAACAAACCGTTGGTTGATTTGGTCATGCTCTTCAACATCATAGTTGTCAGCAAGCTTTCAAAATCTTTTGAAGCCTTAGCCAGTTTGGTTTTCTGAGCATCATTGAACCTTTGATCAATTTGTTTAGGTTCTTTTATATGCTGCGGGTTCGATATTTTTAATTGAATATTGCTCATTATATAATTATCAACTCTGCAGTTAATGCTCCTGCTTCTTTCAATGCCTGGAATACCGCAATAATATCTCTCGGTGAAACATTTAATGAGTTGAGAGCAGCAGCTACTTCCTGCACATTCGTGGCCCCTTCAATTGTTACCGCATGACCGTTATCCTGGTTGGCATTTGGCACAAGATTATTAAACAATACCGTTTCCCCTTGCGAAAATGCATTCGGCTGGCTAACCAGCGGGTATGACTGAATAGAAATATTTAAGCTTCCGTGTGAAATTGTTACAGGCGATATACGGACGTTGCTGCCTGTTACTACCGTACCTGTTCTTTCGTTTAATACAACTTTTGCTACAACATCTTTTTGTACTTCAATTGATTCAAGTTGTGAGATAAAAGAAGTTAAATTTGTAACATCATTCGGCACAACCAATTTGACTTCTGATGCTCCTTCGGCTGATGCGGTTCCTTCTCCAAATTGCTGGTTTACTGCATTAGCAATATTATTCAACGTTGTAAAATCCGGTTCTCTTAACAACAGGCTCAATTCCGATTGGTTCATTTCTCCACCGGGAATTTCAACTTCAAGTTTACCGCCTCCAGGAATCCTGCCCGATAGCGCATGGTTCTTTGCAACTCTTCCCCCAGAGGCCGTATTAATGTCGAAACCACCAATAGATATAGGTCCCTGTGCTATACCGTATACCGAACCGTCAACACCGGATAACGGAGTCATAAGTAAAGTTGCTCCCATTAAACTTGTTGCATCACCCATAGATGATACAACTACGTCAAATTCATTTCCCGCTTGATAAAGATTATTCACTTTTGCCGTAACCATAACTGCGGCAACGTTTCTTGTTCTTAAATTTGTTTCAGGAACAGTTATTCCGAATCTTTTCAACATACTTGTAATTGATTGAATAGTAAAAGAAGAACGGTGGCTGTCGCCGGTTCCGGCCAAACCTACTACAAGTCCATACCCTATAAGTTGTTCGGTACTTACTCCTTTAAAGTAAGCCAGGTCTTTTATTCTTTGGGCATTGCTGCTTGAGAAAGCAGTCAAAAATATTATTAAAATTACTGTTACCTTTTTCATGTTATCACCTAAAATAACCAATGAAATATTTTCGTTAATAATCCCGGGTTGCTTGCACCCTCAATTCTGCCTTCATTTTCCAGAATAATTTCCGCTTCTGAAATGTTATAAGAATAAACGGTATTGTCGGAATTTAAATCGGCTGTTCTCACAATTCCTTTTATAAAAATATTTTGTTCCTCACCGTTTATGGATATTCTTCTGCTGCCGCGAATTCTTACCAAACCATTAGCCAGTACCGAATCAATTAAAGCACTTATTTTTGTTTGCACACTCCCCGATGAATTTATTGATCCGCCGCCCTCAAAATCATTGTTTGAACCTAACGAAAGGTCTACCGATGGAAGTAACGAACTACCGTCCATTAAGCCTTCAAGGTTGTAACCAACATCGCTCGATTTTCCGGTTTTAGTCTGCGAGGAATTTGAAGCTACTGAAGATTCTACAACAATAATTGTAACCGCATCCCCTATTCGCGAGGCTTTATAATCTGAAAAAAGTGAACGGCTTGCGTTACTTCTCAAATCCTGTGCTTGAAGCAATAATGGTAACACCGCTATTATTGTTATAAACTTTTTCATTTTTTACTCAATTATTTTTACGTTATTTTTGTTCACTACTTCTGCTATAAAAACCCTTTTGTCGTCTCTCTCTACTCTTATTCTATCGCCTTTACTTCCAACACCTCTTGAAGAAACCCTAAAAGAAACAATTACAGTTCCGTATTCAAAAAAGGCATTTACAATATCTCCTCTATCTATCAAGGGAATGTCGGTCAGCATTCCTTTAGTAAGCACATCACCTTTATCAATATTTCTTCTTGCTTTTTTGTTTTCTATATAACTAAAGGTCGAAACAACTTTTAACCTTGTATCCGGGATATCTCTTAATTCCAAAATGAAATCATTAGGTGAAATTTCTTCACTTGCATGAAGATCTTTGCCTGCTACCAGTACATTTTTGAACAGCTTTACTTTAAGTGTAATCGAAGATTTCTTCGAATAATCCTGACTAACCAAAAGTTCAACTGGAATATACATATAGCCGTTTCTTAAGCCGAACTCCCTTGTTTCGTCAATTTTGAATTCGCTTTTAACATCGGTAACAATTTCATATTCGTAGGAATTAAACCCCTTTAAATTTTTTTGAAGATATTCATCAATAACCGAAGTACCATTTAACCCGACAAATAAAAAACATAATATGTTAAGCAGATTCATCATTTTATTGCCGATTATCTTTTAAGGTTATTAGCTATGTTCATCATTTCTTCAACAGTAGTGACGGTTTTAGAATTTATTTCATAAGCTCTTTGAGCTGTTATCATCGAAATCATTTCTTCAACAATATCAACGTTTGCCGATTCCAAGTATCCTTGATTCAAAGTACCGAATCCGTCACTATCGGGAGTTCCTAAAATCGGGACACCTGATGCTTCGGTTTCTTCGTAAAGGTTATTTCCCAATGCCCTTAGTCCGCCCGGGTTTACAAACTTAGCCAATTCCAACTCCCCTACTTCCGTAGTCTCGCCTCCGGTCTCAGTTATGCTAACTACACCGTCTGTGGAAATACTTATTGCAGTTGTTTCACTTGTTACTGATATTCCGGGTTCAATAACGTATCCTCCAGTAGTTACTATCGTACCGTCGTTAGATAATTTTAATGCACCGTCTCTTGTGTATGCATAAGTACCGTCGCTTCTTCTAACCTGGAAAAAGCCTTCTCCTTGTATCCCAATATCAAGTTCATTTTCTGTTTGCTGCAGATCACCCTGCTCAAAAACTTTCTGGGTAGAGGTCGGCTTTACACCGTTACCAATTTGGATTTTGTCGCTAGCCGTTTCGGAAATTCCGGGTATTTCGGAACTTTGAGGATTAGCCGATACTTCCTGGTATATTAAATCTTTAAATTCAGCCCGGTTCTTTTTAAAGCTTGTTGTATTGATGTTCGCAATATTATTGGAAATAACCTGAATATTAATTTGCTGTGCATACATTCCGGAAGCTGCTGTTCTTAAGGCTCTTGTTGGCATTGTTAAATCCTCCTTATTGTACTGTTCCTATTTCTTTTGCTTTACCCATCATCTCGTCCATTTCTCTAATCAACTTTTGCGATGATTCATAGTCCCTGTTTATTTTTATCATATACTGCATTTCATAAATAGCATTTGTATTTGATTCTTCTAAGAACCCCTGGTGTATTTGATAATCACTTTCCGGCGGGGTTTCATAATCTTCTCCCGGATCATAAAACTGCTGTCCTTCGGTTCTAACCAGGTTGTCCTGGTTTTCAATCTTAGCAACCGCAATTTTGTCTATAACATCTGTCCCGACCTTTATTTCGCCGTTTGACGTAATCTTAACAGTTGCATTTTTTTCAATAACAAATTCGAACAAATTCACTTCACCGCTTTCACTCACTACTTTATCACCGTTTTCATTTACCAGGTATCCGTCATCCGAAATTTCGAACCTGCCGTCTTTAGTAATTTCAATTCCCCTTTCTGTTTTCAACATAAAGAAATTGCTTCCTGTTAAAGCAAGGTCAAAGGGATTACCGGTTTCAATAAAATTACCTTCACTAAAATCTGTAATCTGCCGCCCCTGGTTTTCTTCCCTTGCTAAATATTCGGTAAACGGAATTTGTCTCTTATATCCCGTTGAATTTATATTTGCCAGGTTGTTGGCAATTACCTCCATGTTTTTCATCTGGTGATGCAAATTTTTTGCTGCTTCGTAAATTGTATCACTCATTTGATTCTCCTACACTTTGTTTAATTGAAGTAAGCGTATCCGACAACAGGGCAACAACCATGTTCAGTTTAACAGGCATGTCATTATTCGTTTTTGATGAATTCAAAGCTTCGTTCAAAAAGCTGCTTTCCTCAATATTTATTTTTGCTTCTTTCATCATTTGTATTACTTGTTTTGTAAATTCGCTTTTCATCTTTATATGTTTATGTTTACCGGCTGATGAATAGTTATGGAGTCACCTTCAATATCTGCCGCTATTCCTTTCATCTTACTTTTTATATCCGAAATTACTTTTAATACTTTTTCAATTTTTTTATTCAAAACAGTTAAATGGGAATCAACTACTTTCTTGATTCTCTCGGTTACTATTGCTTCGCCTATGAATTTATCATTAGCATAAACTCCTTGTAAGAATAAGCTTTCATCATTACCGTAATCAATTTTAGAAATCATCATGAAACTGTTTTTATTCTGCTCTTCAATTCTGTAGTTAATTAATTCCAAATTTTGATCTCTTTTCACTATTACAAATTCGGGGTAAAGATTAAACTTAGCATAGAACGCCTTTTGAATAATGTATTTGAGTAAGTATACCTTCATATCATTAAATAGGTTTATAACCGTTTTATTGTTAACATATAAAGACCTATTTGCATCTATAAAGTGAATGACATTTAGCAGTTCTGCGGATTTATCTCTAACCGCCGAGGTTTTAGGCATGGAATTCAATGTCGATATATCTAAAATAATTTTGCTGTTTAATAAGTCATAATAACTTTGCGGTAAATTAAGCGTGTTGCTCGCTTGAATTAAATCAAAAATCTTTTTGCTCAATTCTTCAAATGAAATATCAAAAATATTTTCAAAAACGTTCCTGGTATTTTTGAAATTATCAGTAGATAGATTCCAGATAATACTTATCAGAAGCTGCATTTGAATATCGTCGATTTTTATATCAGAATTTTCAACGAGTTCAATAAGCCTTTTTAGTTTGCTTTTTATTAAAGGCTTTTTCGAAGAGATAACTTTTTCTAATAATGAAGTTGTTAAATTTGTTTCGGCTATATTTAGTTTTGTCAACAATAATGATAAACCATTGTTGTCAACTTGATTGAACTTAGTAAAATTATCGAGCCCTAGGGTAAGGGGCTGCTGACTCATTACTTTTGCTAAAAATTCTTCTCCTTTTTCAGCAGCTACGGGTAGCCTTGATTGATATACCGAACCCGAGATAAGCAGTTTATAATTTGCTCCTATCTTATCAAGTACGTTAACAAGCACGGTTGAATTAACCGCCGGTATGTTTTTAAAACCGGAAGAGGGTTTAAGCTGTATAAACCCTGTTTCTACTTTTGCGCTATTTGTAATTGATTCTATCATTAGTTAAACTGCGTCATCATTTTTATTTTTGCTGCGAGGTGGATCTCTCCTTTTGAAATTGCAAGGCTTTTTGCTTTCTGTGTTATTTCCCTGCTGCTGTCTTTTACATTTATTTTTGTGTTATTTAATTTCATTCTTAAAAGGGATAACTCTTTATTTGCAAAACTACCTATTTTTTCTTCCCTTAAATCTTTCACATTTCTTTTTAATTCTATTACTTTTAGTTTATTAATTTTATCATATCTTTTCTTAACAGTGTAACCGAGCAACACCAGCAGTGATAATTCAACAAACAGAAAAACCGATTTCAAAGAGTCTTTAACTTCTTTTTTTTCTTCCGTCAATACTGATGCGGCTTTACCGTTTACCTGATCATCAACAATCCCGGATTCGGCCACATTAATTTTTTCGGCCGAATTGTTTTTCAATGTCTTTTCTCTTTTTCTTATTTCGTTAATTTGTTTATCCAGCATTCCGCGAATGTTTACTGACTCAGTATTTACGTTTTCAAAACCGCTTTCCCCTGTATTTGATAATACGCTAACAGATAGTAAAGCAAAGATCAATATTGTTTTTAATGCGTTTCTCATTTTCTGATCTTTCTCCTCAAAGGAAATTTTAATGTTAATGCCGAACCGGTGCCGTTAAAATTATCTATTGCAAATGCACCTTCATGTTTCTTCATCAGGTTTTCAATAATTCTAATATTCAGGTCTTTTGATTTTGCACTAAGAGAATTCTTTGAAATATTAGAGGTGGTAATTACTTTTAACAGAATATGATCTTTTTTAAATCTTGTTTGAATTATAATTCCGCCGTCTTTATCGGATTTGTTTTTAATAATCCCCAGAATGTTGGTCATCAATTGAAAAATATAGTTCTGATGACTCAATATTGAAGGTATGTTTTTTTCAAAATCCAATACCAATTCCAAATTAACGCTATCAAGCGTTGATTTAACGAGGTTATAATATTCACCTATTACTTCGTTTATATTACAAGGCTGGATCTTATTATTATTCTGGTTGACGTTGGCAAATTTTACCAGCCTGCCGATTGATAAATTTATTTTTCTTAACTGCGCTTTAATTTGTTTTATTTCTTCGTTATCGCCTGTGTCGGATTCTATCATTTCAACATTGCTTACAATTACCTGCATGGGAGAAAGCAAGTTCTCAATAATTCCCTGGGTCAGTTCGCCAATAGCGGCAAGCCTAAAGTCATTTGAAAGTTTTGCCTGGTATGTATGAAGATCTTCGTAGGTTGCACTTAGTTTTTCTTTTAATGAAATATTTTTGATTTTCGATATTGTTAAATTCAACAGCATACGAATACATTCTTTATCCATTTCATTAAAATTGTTTTGACCTACGGTTGTAAGGATTGAAAGTAAACCGAATTTTTTATTCTCTTCAAAGATGGGGTATAAAATATAATTTAATTTAGGCCCGTCAGAATTATATGTACTTAGCTCAGGCACCAGCATCGGCTTACCGGTTTCGAATAATAAGTTCAAGATTCCTTCGGTGTAAAAATGATTCATCATTTTTACAATATCCTGTGAATCCGACTTTGATATTAATTCAAGCGAAGAGTAAGTGTCATCAAAAACAAGAATTGCCGAATCTTTTACGGGCAGAATTCTTTTTAATGAGTAATTTAATTTTTCCGATATTAAACCAACCGATTTTAACTCCGATGTATCTCTATCAAAAGCGGATAAATTTTGAAACATATGCGAATATTTTTCGAGCATATGTGTATTTGTCTTTTCAAAACCTTTCACTATCGATATCCCTGTAAAACCTTCATGTATAGGATCATCAATGTCCTGTAAAGACTTGTAAAAGGGTAAATAATCGCCGGTATTTTCTTTGTGTAATCGCAATTTTATATCTTAAAAGTTTCTATTTCTTCTTCAAACATTTTTCTGTAACCTTCAATGAATTTGTCCAAGCTATTAATGTCTTCAAATTTTAAAATATCAAGAACCGCTTCATCGAAAACGAAATTATTATCCCAGTAAAAACTTCCAAGATTTAATTTTTGCGTCATATAATCTGCAAGATGCACAATCGCTGTTAACTCCCGATCTTCATCTTTCAATTGACCGGGTTCGTGGTGGTTAAGAACAGCCGTACACAGTGATTTAGGAAGATTCCATTTATTAGTTAAAAATTTTCCTATTTCCTGGTGACTTAAACCAAGTTCTTCTTTTTCTATATTAAGTATGAAATTATCTTCATTATTAAATCTTTCAACTATTGTTTTAAACTCTTTGCTCAAATACTTATTAATAACTGGAATCCCAAGATCATGCAGTAATCCGGCAACAAAAGCCTCCCCTCCTATTCTATAGCCGAGGTCTTCAGCAACTCTTTTGGCAGCGTTACCCGTAACAACCGAGTGAAGCCAGAATTCATTCTGATCAAGATTCTTATCATTCGGGCTCTTAAATGATTCTATCATAGAAAGAGCTACTACAATATTTTTAACGTCTTGGTAACCAATTATTAAAATTGCAAAGTCAATTGTAGAAACTTTTCTCGGCAAACCGTAAAGCGGAGAATTTGCAATTGACAAAATTTTGGTTGCCAACCCCTGGTCTTTTCCTATCCAGGAACTTAATTCCTGTGTCCCGGTTGAGGGATCATCGAGCAGTCTTGAAACTTCTACCATAATTGCTGACATAGCAGGAAGATTGTAAATATTTGACAGTACCAGTTCGGTCTTTTTTCTTTTTTCATCTAATTGCTTATTCATTTCGGCTATCATTTTTTTCTCTAAAATTTTATTGATTCTAATTGAGTTTCAAACAAATCTTTGTAACTATCTATAAAGTTTTCCACGTATTCTTCGCTTCCGAGGTTTAATGTTTTTATTATGCTATGGTCAATCGCATAATTTTCATCCCACTTAAAACTTCCTACCCCCAGTTTTTGCGTCATGTAATCAGCCAAATGAACAATTGCAACCAATTCTTTATCATTATTTGCCAGCGAAGGGGTGTGATGGTTGGTTACAACTTCGGAAAGCGCAATTGGAAGATTCCATCTATCAACCAAAATTTTACCGATTTCTCCATGAGTGTTGCCAAGTACTATTAACTCGGCTTCAATGAATGATCTTCCTTCGTTTTTAACTAGTGTTAAAATCTCGTTATACTCTTTATTGAAATATTTATAAATAACGGGTATTCCCAAATCATGAAGAAGTCCGGCTGTAAAAGCCTCACCGCTAAACGAAAAACCCAGGTCATCTGCAACCCTTTTGGCGGCAGTAGCTGTAACCAACGAGTGGTTCCAATATGCCGTCTGATCGAATTTGCTTCCTCCGAAATTTTTAAATGCATCCATCATTGATAGAGCAATAACAATATTTTTAATATGGTTGAAGCCAAGAATTACTATTGCAAAATCTATTGTTGAAACTCTTCTCGGTATACCGTAAAGAGGTGAATTAGCGACAGATAAAACTTTGGTAACCAGCCCCTGGTCTTTACTTATTACTTTTCCAAGCTGACCGGCACTTGACCGAGGGTCATCTATAATTTTTGTTACTTCAAATACGATGACAGGCACAGTAGGTAAGTTGTAAACACTTGAAAGTGTACGTATCGTTTTCTGTTTTCTTACATTGTCAACTTCTATGTTATTAATTGTCGTATTCAACTTTTATTTTTTCCTTCATCTCTTTTATTATTTTGGAATGAATTTGAGATACTCTTGAAACCGTTATGCCCAATACATCCGCAATTTCTTTATAGTTGAGATTTTCATAATAGTATAAAGTTATAATGAGCCTATCTCTTTCATCAAGGGTTTTTATAACATTAATCAAAATTTGTTTTTCTTCGCTTTTGTCGGTTACTTCTTCCGGTGTTTCCGAATCCGAGGGAACTATCTCGTATAACTGGTAGCCTTCTTCGTTGTCATATGAATTATTCAAAGAAATATTTTTGAACTGTTGCTCACCGTCCTGGTTATAGTTTCTCGGCTTAATTTGAAGTTTTCTCAATTCATCTATAATTTTGCCGCGTATTCTTTGGATTGCATAGGTCTCAAATTTGGTCCCATAATCCGGATCGAATCTGTCGATAGCTTCACTTAATCCTTCCACTCCGAATTGAAAATAATCCTTTTCATCAACTACGTTAAGATTCATGAACTTAGAGTTGTGAATCACATAATGAACAAGGTTTGTATAGTTTGTCATGATTTGCTTTTTTGTATCTGGGTTTGGCTCCGTTTTGTATTGCTTCCAAAGTAATGCATTATTCGTTGCGTTATTCATCTTTGTTACCTATCAAGTTTTCATTCAATTGTTTTCCTTTTTCAAGTGAAGCTCTATTGATTGCTTTAAGGAAGGCTATTGCGAGGATGCTTAACATTATTGTCACTACTACAAAAATCACAAAGGCTTTGATTAGTATGTCTTCAATCATTAAGCCTTGCTGGCTGTATACTACGATTGAGAGAAAAAAGACGAGTAGACCAAAATTTAGTACGATTTTATTCATATTTAAAATTAGTATTCTTTCTTCTATTTCATTCAAAGAGTATACCAACAAGAACCAATGTATTAGTTTGATTTTTTGATAAAAACGAATGTTTTAAGGACTTCAGTTACTAGTGTTTTTTTTCTACTGGTTACTATTAGCCACTTGCTTGATTTTCCCGATTTTTGCCGCTAATTGCTTCAATTGTATTGAAACTCTAACTTCGGGATAGTTTTTAATGAAGAGTTTTTGATTTAAAATTGACTGGCTTACATCATTGTTAAATTCAATAATTCCTAATAATTCAATGTCTGATTTTAAAAAATGTTTTACTGCTTTATTTAGATTATCAAATGCAACATTCCCTTCTTTTAAACTGGCACTCTTGTTTATTACCGCATAACTTTTTTTATTACCCTGTCTGCTAATCAATTTAAGAACAACGTAAGCATCCATTATCGACGTGGGTTCTGGGTTCGTTACAACTATTTTGATATCCGATTGAACAAGAACGTTTATTATGTCTGGACCTGCACCTGAAGCTAAGTCCAGAAAGATGTAATCGTAATCTTCAGATAATAAATTTAAATGATAGAAAAAGGAAGACAGGTTGGAATCATTAAACTGCGGGTGGTCTATCTTACCGGATTCTCCGAAAATGAAATGTAAATTCGGTTCGTAAAAATGGATCAGTTCTTTTAAGAAAGCCGAATTCTGAAGAAACTCATAAATGGTTTTTTCAGGTTTAATGTTGAGCATAATGTTTATGTTGGAAAGGTTTGCATCAAGGTCTACCAGCAAAATTTTTTTATTATTTCTTGCTAAAGCATATGCTAAGTTTAATGAAACAAAAGATTTACCGGTTCCACCTTTCCCTGACGTTATTGCAACAATAGGGCAACCTTCTTCTTTTCTTTTGGAAGCCCTTCTTAAATTATTTAATTCATTTACTCTTTGTGCTTGCCCAATCATTGATTAAAATTTCCCGTATAAATTACATTTGCCAAAAATTCGGAATCTGCAGCAATAATATCGTCAGGAATAACCTGCCCGTTTGTTAAATATTTAATAGGCACGTTTACCTTGTTTGTGATATTTAAAATATTCCCGTATTCAATTGCTTCATCCATTTTGGTAAAAATAAGACCGTTATAATCAAACAACTTGAATTTTACTGCAACATCTTCCATTGTTTTTAGAGTAACCGTTGAACTCATTACAAGGAATGTTTCGTCAATTTTAACGGCTTTTAAGAATGTATTTATATTTTGAAGTAATTCTTTATTCTTCTGGCTTCTTCCAACCGTATCTATAAAGATCAAATTTTTCTTTTTGAATTTTGATACAAGTTTTGGTAAATCAGACGGTTCGTATGCAACAAGAAAATCAATATTGCTTATTTCAGCTAATATTTTTAGCTGGTCTAAAGCGCCGAGCCTGTATGTGTCAATGGTAATCAACCCGATATCAAGGTTATGAAGAATTTTTGATATAACGGCGAGTTTGGCTATGCATGTTGTTTTACCTACCCCCGTGGGACCTACCAGTGCAATAGTCTTAGGGCCTCCCCGTTTGCTTAATTTAAAGTTGTCTGTCGGAATCATTGATTCAATGGTTGAGATAATATAATTATCAATACTTCCATCACCAACAAAGGTATTATACTTATTTAACTGGTTTATAATTGAATCTACAATCGGTTCTTCAATTTCTCTTTCAAGCAGGTTCTGTTTAACTTTTTCAAAATTTCTCTTTCTATTGGCCGGGCCCTGTTTAGGTTTAGTCAAGCTTTTTTTTACTTTGCTCTTAGACTTATTAGAATTTCCGTAAATTTTATTGGTTAATTTTTTTAGTTCCCCGGCAAATTCACCTTTACTTTCTTTGTCGGTTACTTCTTCTTCTATAAATTCTTCGTCATCAATAAGTTGGTTAAAAGAATATTCATTACCGGTTTCAATTTCGTCTTCAACACCTGCTGTTACTTCAAAACGTTTTTCTTCATGAATTCCTTCTATAACCTTTGTACTAAGAACAATAGCATTATCGCCAAGTTCATCTTTCATAATTTCAATAGCGTCTTTTAATGTATTTCCGGTAAATTTTTTTATCTGCATCTTAAACCTCTATTTTGCTCAGGAATTCTATTTCAACATTTGCCGGTAATTCCGTATATGAAAGAACCACTGCATCCTGGAAAGTAGAATTGATCAACCTAAAGAAATAAGGCCTTATGGTTGCCGATGTAACAAAGACAGGAAGGTAACCTAAGTTCCTGAAGTTCTCAATATTTTCATGAATAGATTTATTTAGATTCCTCAGCATTTCCGGTGTTAATCCCAGCGTATGGTTTGCTTCTTTTTGTTTTGATAAAGATTCAGTGATATAGCCTTCAAGGTTTTCACCCAATGCTACCGAGTGAATAATACCGTTTGAATCTTTGTACATATTTGCAATTGTATCGCTCAGAGAATGGCGGACATACTCTGTAAGCACATCAATATTTTTTGTAACCTTCGAGTAATCAATAAGAGATTCCAGAATTTGCACAAGGTCTTTTATAGGGATTAATTCCTTTAATAAATTCTGCAGTACTTTTTGAATGGAACCAAGCGGCAGCAGCTCTTGATTAATATCCTCGATAACCGCAGGATATTCTTTCTTTAAATTTTCAAGCAATTGTTTTACAGACTGCCTTGTTAAAATTTTGTCAAAGTTTTTCTTTATTGTTTCCTGAAGGTGTGTTGATAAAACTGAAATGCTGTCCACTACGGTATACCCGGATAGTTCAGCCTTATCTTTATCATTTTCAATTATCCAGACTGCACTCAAATTGAAAGCAGGGTCAGTTGAAGGGAAACCTTCTACTTCCTCTTCTACATGCCCGGGATTCATGGCCAAAAATCTATCGCTATAGATTTCATAGTTGGCAACAACGTTTCCTTTTATTTTAATTATATATTGGTTAGGGCTTAGCTGTAAATTGTCTCTTACCCTAACCGGCGGAACTAAAACGCCATACTCCAAGGCAATATATTTTCTTGTAGAAGAAATTTTCTGAAAGAGTGTGCCCCCCTGGTTTTCATCCACCAGAGAAATTAAACCATAGCCTATCTCAACTTCTATCGGGTCAACCTGCAGGAACTCTTCTACTTTTTCTTCTACAGGTTGGGGCGCCTCTTGCTCCTCGGTTATTACTTCTTCTTTTACTTCGTTCTTTTGCTTATTCACAAGAAAGCTTACAACAGCTAAACTAATCCCCAACAACATAAAAGGCAAAGTCGGCATCCCGGGAACAAATGCAAATAAAACAACCGCACCGGATACCGTTCCAAGCACTCTCGGGTTTGAAAACAATTGTTTCTGCATTTGAGAATCCAGGCTTCTGCCTTCCGCTCCTTTTGTAATTACCATACCCGCGGATGTAGCTATAAGCAACGCAGGTACCTGAGAAACCAGGCCATCACCAATAGTTAAAATTGTGTAAGTTTGCAGAGCGTCGGTAATGCTCATACCTAGCTGTACTACTCCAATTATAATTCCACCGATAATGTTAATTGCATTTATAAGTAATCCGGCTATGGCATCACCTTTAACAAACTTGCTTGCGCCGTCCATAGCACCATAAAATTCCGCTTCCCTTGAAATGGACTCTCTTCTTGACCGTGCTTGGGCTTCGTTTATAAGCCCTGTGTTCAAGTCCGCATCAATAGCCATTTGTTTACCGGGCATTGCATCAAGAGTAAACCTTGCAGCCACTTCAGATATTCTTCCAGAACCTTTTACGATAACAATAAATTGAATTATCAAAAGAATTAAGAAAACTATAAACCCGACAACATAACTGCCTCCAACAACGAACTGTCCGAAAGTTTCAATAACCTTGCCGGCATAACCATTAAGTAATATTAACTTAGTTGAACTTATATTAAGAGATAATCTAAAAAGAGTAAGCACCAGCAGTAAACCGGGAAATATTGATATGTCAAGAGGTGAAGAAATATACAGCGAAACAATAAGAATCAAAATTGCAAGCGAGATATTTATTGCAAGCAAGAAATCCAGGAAAAAGGCCGGCAACGGAATTATCATTAAACCGAGAATAAAAATTATTCCGAATGCTAAAAGTATATCGCTATTTTTAAGAAGTTTGTTCAATGTTTATACTATGCTTTTTCTCTTTTTATTTTTTTTAAGCTGGAAAATATACGCCAATATTTGTGCCACAGCTTGGAATAATTTTTCGGGAATTTCATCACCTATTTCACAGCTTTTGTATAAGGCTCTAGCCAACTGTACATCTTCATGCATCGGCACGTTATTCTTAACGGCTATTTCTTTAATTTTTTGTGCCATATAATCCATACCCTTTGCTACAACTTTAGGCGCATTGTCACTGCCGATTTTATATTTCAATGCAACGGCAAAGTGAGTCGGGTTTGTTATTACCACATCCGCAGTAGGAATTTCCTTCATCATCCGAGATCTGGCCATTGCCATTTGCTTGCTCTTAATTTTGCCCTTTACATGCGGATCACCCTCGGTCTGTTTCCTCTCTTCCTTGACCTCCTGCTTGCTCATCATCATATCTTTATTGTGTTTGTGCTTTTGGTAAATGAAATCAGCAGCAGCCAAAACAGCAAAAATCAGCGTTACTTTCCATATAAAGTCAAACGCAACATCAAGCACATAGGTAATTAAATCGGATGTAACAAATCCAACCAACCCGATAGAACTCTGAATTGTATCGGATAATATAAAATATGTAAATCCTCCAATGATCAACAATTTGAATACGGATTTTAATAATTCAATAAACGGCTGGGAAGAAAAAAATTTTCGTTTAATTCCTTGAATCGGGTTTAAATTATCAAATTTAGGGGCAAGTGCTTTGGGGGCTATCCTAAAACCGGCCTGCCCAAAACCCACAGCAAGCGCTATAAGTGTAAGCCCTATAAATATTGGAGCTAAGGTTGACGCATAAAATAATAATGCTTTTGCTGCATAAACTTTTAGCATACCCAATGAAAGGTCGAAAGTATAAAAATTAGAAAATACATATTTAGCAAGCCCGGATAATTTATTCCCTATCATATCTTTTACAAGAAAGACTAAAATCATACCGGCTCCGAAAATTGCAAGAGAATTTAGCTCCTGGCTTTTCGACACCTGGCCTTTCTCTCTCGTTTCTTCCTTCCGTTTCCCGGTAGGTTGTTCGGTTTTTTCCTGGCCTTGCGATTCTGCCATTTTACGTACTCATTACTCTAATTAATTCAAGCAGTTTATTTTCATAACCCGAAAGTAAATTCTTGATAAAATAAACATAAATCGGAGTTACAGATATTAGTAATAAAAAACCCAGTATCATTTTTACCGGATGTAAAACAAAAAAAACATTCATCTGCGGAATTACTCTTGCAATAATTCCCGACCCTAAATGAATAAGAAAAAAGGAAACCATTATAGGCGAAGCAATCTTAACGGCAAGCACAAATATTCCCGCCGAATACTTAACTATCAAATTAAACAGCGATTCGTTAATTGTGTAAAAGCCTATAGGAATTACATCGAAAGAAACCGCCATAGCCCTTATTATATAATGATGCCCGTTAATAATTAAAAAAATCAAATACGACATAATTAATAAAGCCTGCCCTATTACGTTAGTTTCCGACTCACTAGTAGGGTCAAACGCTCGTGCCATAGCTATGCCCATATCAAAACCAATTAAAGTACCCGCGTAAGAGATCCCTTGAAAAACAAAATTCAGCATAAATCCTATTATTATTCCGGTGATGGTTTCTTTTAGCCCTATAAGAGCTAAGGGAATTAAACCTTCATCGTATGAATAGGATACGTCTTCCACATTAAAAAAAATTATATATGTCATCACCAAACAAAAAAAAGCCTTTCCCATAGAGGGAAAAGACTTGTTGCTAAAAATAGGCGCTGTAAAAACCACACCTGATATTCGCAAAAATATTAAAAGTCCTTTAACAAAATCATCTACAAATATCTCGGTCATTTTATTACAACTATCATTAGGTTGAATATTTTCATTGTAAACGAAATGATCTTGTCTGCCATAAAAGGAAGCATTACAACAATTGCAACGGCAGTTATTAAAATTTTCGGAACAAACGTTAAGGTCATTTCCTGTATTGAAGTTGCCGCTTGGAAAATAGATAACATAACGCCAAGTATTAATGATGTTCCCAAAACCGGGAGCAGTATAATCAAAACTGTCCAGAAAGCTTCCGTTAATAGTTCTATAATCAAATCAACTGTCATTAAGCAAAACTCCTAACTAATGATCCTACTATCAGATTCCATCCGTCAACAAGAATGAATAATAAAATTTTAAACGGCAGTGAAACGAGCATTGGCGGGAGCATCATCATTCCCATCGACATTAAAATACTTGAGACAATCATGTCAATCATCAAAAACGGAATAAATAAAAAGAAACCAATAATAAAGCCTGCCCTTAGTTCGCTCAACACGAATGAAGGCACTAAAATATAAGTCGGTAAATCTTCCCTTGTTTCCGGTCTTTCAACCTGGCTAAAACTTATGAATAGCTCAAGGTCTTCGTCTCTAACATTTTTGTACATAAAATCTCTTAAGGGTCCAACGCCCTTTGCATAAGCGGAATCAATTTGAATTTCACCGTCCATGTAAGGTTTAACGGCATTGTCATGAATTTGGGTTATTGTAGGCGCCATTATGAAAAAAGTTACAAACATTGCTATACCTGCAAGCAGTTGTGTAGGCGGCATTTGCGTTGTACCCAAAGCCTGTTTCAAAAATTGAAGTACAATTATCAATCTCAAAAATGAAGTTGTCATTATCATAATTGAAGGCGCAAGGGAAAGAACAGTAAGCAATAACAACAACTGCAGAGTTGCCGATATATCTTCAGGATTATCCGAAGAACCTATGTTTAAGTCAATATTTGGAATCGGTAGAGTTGTTCCCTGCTGAGCGTGTAGATGATCAGGTGATAAAAATATAAGCACGGAAATGACGATTAATATTTTCCACTTCATCTTTTCCCCATGCTTTTCTTAAGGTAGTCCATAAAATTCGCAGTAGTCAATTTTTCATTTACTTCTTCGTCTATTTCGTAATCTTCACTGTCGTCCTTATCAAGCAAAGTAATAGATTGTTCGCTTACTCCAAGCAGATAAACTTTGTTTTTAATACGGACAAGTGAAATATATTTACGCGGCATAATTAGCTGGGTAGCCAAAACATTTACTTTAAAACGGCCGGAAGATTTTTTATCAAACGTAAAAAGGTATCTTTTAACAAGGTATAAAAGTATATACATTACAGCTATTAAGAGAAAAAGCACGAAAAAGATCTGAAGAATATCCCAGGAGCTCATCAGGCTATTCCCTTCAGTCTTTCCGACGTATCGATAAGATTTGTAATTCTTATTCCAAAGTGTTTATCGATAACCACTACTTCGCCTTCTGCAATCTTCTTATTGTTAACAAAAACATCTACAGGTTCACTTGCAAGTTTTTCAAGTTCAATAACATATCCTCTTTCAAGCTCAAGAATATCTTGAATCTGCATTTTTGTTCTTCCGAGTTCGATATAAATATTTAATTGCAGGTCTTTGAGGAATTCCAGCTTATCGTCACCTGCAAAGCCCTTTTTTGTAGATTCGTCAAACTCCGGGAAATCAGCAATACTACCGGTTATACTACCGTCACCACTTTGTGAATCCGCTGCATTTGCCATATTTTCTTGATCGGACATTATACTATAACTCCTTTTCTACCTTGTTAGTGATTTTTACAGCTTTATGGTTATTTACGTTACCGATTCTACCATTAAACAGATGCCTTTTGTCTATTTTAATTTCAGCCAAATCCCCAACCCTTTTATCTATTATCACTATATCGTCTTTTTTCAAATTCATTAACTCGTTAAAACTAATTTGAGCTTTTCCAAAATTTACAGTTACTTCAAGTTTGGTTTTATTAAGATGACTCATTATTATTGATTTTGCAGAAGTGCCGCCCTGGTATTTAACCGGCCTTATTGTTGAAAAATTCTGGCTGGTAAGTTTTGCCAGTACAGTATCAAAAGCAAAAGTTGCAAAACATAGATTCATTAAATAGGATTGCTCACCGATAAATATTTCAAAAGTGATCAACAAAACACTTTCACTTTGAGAAGTTATCTGGGCAAAATCTATGTCTGGTTCGAACCTTTCTACCACATATTCAAAGTTATCAATTATCTGCCATGACTTTTTTAAGTCCTGCATTATTTTTTCAACAACTACGTAAAGAACTTTCTGTTCAATTGCCGTAATAACTTTAGAGGACTTAGCTCCGTCGCCATAACCTCCCAACAATCTGTCAATTAGTGTCAATGCAAGTTCCGGGCTGAATTCCAATATTCCTTTTATGTCTGTCTTGTTGATATCAAAAATGAACAAACAAGCTGGGTTCGAAACCGAAAGTACGTATTCGGAATAATAGATCTGGTCAACGGAAATAACATTAATATTGATAATAGACTGCAGCTTTGACATTAAAAACGAACTAAAGGATTCGGCAAAATTTTCATGAATATTCCTTATGGTTCTTAACTGGTTTTTGGATATCCGGTTAGGAAGCCTAAAATCAAACGGGACAGCCTCTTTGTCTGAAACCGAAGATTCCGACTCTCCGCTTCCGGTTTTCATATTATTAAGAAGCTGATCAATTTCCTGTTGTGATAATACTTCGGCCATAATACTTTTTTAGTTAATTACGTATTTACTGAAATAAATTTGGTTAACTTTGATACTAGGTATTGTATTCGCAAGTTTTTCACTAATCTCTACTTTCAACGAATCTTTTGTTCCGACACGACCAAGCAGGTTCATTGTTTTTTCGGATAAAGTAGAAATCACCACATCCTTCACCAGAAATTCTTTAGACACTAAAGTGTTATATTCCTCTTCCGAGCCAACATCAACCCCTAAAGATACAAGTAATAATCTCTGGCCATTTGTGCCTGCCGGGTTAACAATTATGTCCTCGATTGAAAAGATATGTTGTCCTAAAGCTTCTTCCGAATGTTCGTCGTCTTCCGATTCAGCTGCATGTTCTCCACTTAAAGCTTGTGGGTTATTTTCAAACTTAGTTAGTAAAATGTTTGTCGTAACGAAATAAACAATTATTAACTGAAGGATAAACAGAGGTAATCCTATTAAAAAAACTTTCGGATTGATAGATTTTTTGCTTCCGCCGCCTGATGTTGTAGGATCTTCCAATTGCGCTTCCATATTTTCATCTAATTTTGCCATACGCAAAATCTATTTCAAGAGATATGCCACAGTAAAAGATTTGAAAACAGATTAAAATTGGAAGGTATTTGTGTTATTTGGAAATATACTGGCTAATATTCTGCAACTGCCTATAATGGTATAAATAAAGATAGAGGGAGCAAAAAGACACTCTCTCTATCTTATAATTTCCATCTTAATTATCTAATTAAATTTGTTGCTTCCTGGAGAATCTCATCCGATACTGTTATAATTCTTGCATTAGCCTGGTAACCACGCTGTGAAACAATCATTCTTGTAAATTCTTCGGACAAGTCAACATTCGACTGCTCTAAAGCGCCGGATTGAATTGTAGTGTTGGTTGGTTCGCCCGCTGCCCCAACTAATGGGTCTCCCGAGTTTGCACCAATTATATATGAGTTTTCACCTACACTTGTTAATCCGTTTAGATTTGAAAATGTTGCAAGCATTATTTGGCCTAAGTTACGGGAGTACCCGTTTGAGAAACTTCCCACTATATAGCCGTTCTGGTCAATATTGACGTCCGATAAAGTAGCCGATGAGGAGCCGTTTTGACTCAAAGCCGAAATAGCCGAATCTGCAGAAGTTTGCGTTATCCCGTCGAACTCATTATCCGAACCTAAATTTAACTCAATATTCTGCTGTGCCGCACCGCCTGACGGAGTAAATGATAAAACAGGAGGATTAGGAGAAATAGCACTTATTGAACCGTTACTGTTAAAAACTATAGTACCGGAATTATCTGCCAATGTTCCGCTTTCATCAGGAACATCTGCACTCCAAAGCCAGTTATTATCATCTGTTTTAGTAAATTGTAATGTGAGTGTATGAGCATTGCCAAGAGAATCAAATATTGTAAGTGTACCGTTTACTATAGTCGGTTCACGGTTTCCATCAACTGAAGAACTTAAAGTGGTTGTTCCTGAGGTTTGAGTTACACCTGTAACATCAAGATTAAAATCTACTCTTGAACCTACATGAACTACGTCTATAGAATCAGATTCAGGGGTAGCACCGTCAATAGTATCTAAATCACCTGATGCATCAAAAACCAACACATGAGCAGCCGCAGATGTTGCAACCGAAGTGCCTTCCGAATCTTTCAGATCCCATGTAACGTTCCATGTATCAGCCGCCGTAGCTTTTTCATAGGTTACTTCTAAAGTATAAGCGGTTCCGTCCTCGCCATATACTGTATTTGATTCTTCAATTGTATCACCAGCGGTAGTCCCCGAGTTAACATTCCCGGATTGCACATATGCTTCGGACCTGGTTTTGGAAGATGTACTGTCTAAGTTACCGCCCCATACAGCTTCAGTTGTTGCAACTGCAGGCAGTTTTCTTAGATCCTGCCCTAATCTAATATCTTCCAAATTATTTCCGGGAGGTATTACACCGCTACTTGTTGCAACCTTACCCTGAACTATAGCACCGTTTTCGGTATTAACCAAATTATAGTTTGAGTCAAATGCAAAAGTACCGGCCCTTGAATATATTTGTTCACCGTTATTGTTTAATACAAATAAAGCGTCTCCCTCTAAAGCTAAGTCGGTATTATAACCTGTACTTTCAAAAGTACCCTGGTTCCAGTCTCTATCAATTGAGTTAATTTTTGATCCCAAACCGACCTGGTATGTGTTGGTACCACCGTTAGAGTCTGTTGGATTTGAACCGGATCTTACAAACTCGTTAAAGGTATCGCTGAATGTAACTCTTGAACCTTTATAACCGATAGTGTTAACGTTGGCAATATTGTTACCAATAACGTCAAGCATTGTTTGGTGATTACGTAATCCGGATACACCGGAGTATAGTGAATTAAGAAGTGACATTTTGACCTCCTAAGGTTTTTATATTTGTTAATATCATTGCCTGGCTTCAGTCGTTCGGCCAAGCTGGGCGTCCTCAAAAGGTCCCGCCCGTTTTAATTAATTAAATTCAATCAAGCAAAAACTACGCTGTCAATATTTGTAAAAACATTATCGCCGTCGTTTTCCAACGGCAACGCTGTTACTACCGTTTTGTTCGGTATATTCACAATGAATGCCGTTTGATCCATCATTACCAAAGAGTCCTTTGCACCTTTCTCTTCAGCTTTTCCAACAGCACTTTGCAGCTTATTCAAATCCGTTTCGGAAAGCTGAATATCCCTGGATTCCAATCTTTTGGCAGCATGATTAGAAAATTTAATTTTTTCTAATTCGCGTTCAAAGATCGATTCAAAACCGGTGCCGGCCTTTACCTTATTGCCAGATACTTCCTGGTCCGTGACAATAGGAACAAACGGGACTTGTACGCCGTTGATTTCAGCCATTTTATTTACTCCAATTATGAAGTTTCATCTTCTATTTCTGTCTTGGTTAAAATTTCCGAAATATCACTCAAATAGTACTCGGTGTTGTTTACAACCACAGCAGTACCGTTTTCGGTAAATCTTATGGCATCAATTGTTCCAATCTGATATTGCTCTACAGTTATGTCTTCATCATTTGAAGAAGTTGCCTCTATTTTATATGTAAAACTTGAGTCATCATCTACTTGATCTCCGTCATCATCGGTAAAATCCCAGGTATAATTATGCTCACCTTCACTTTTTTCAAGATCTTCAACAGTTCTAACAAGTTTACCGTCTTCATCATAAATCTTTAAGGTAATCTCATTAGCTTCAGAAGGCAGTGTGTAGCCGATTTCGGCTGATTCCTGCCTGTTATACTCAATTGTGTTACTTGAGATTTTAACTTCTTTGCCAATCAAAGTTGCGCTCATCATATTATTAACCGATTCGGATAATTGAAGATTAGCCAAAACACTTTGATCGAGAGAGTCGGACATATTTTGAAGCTGTTCAAGCGAACTGAACTGGGCAAGCTGTGCAGTGTAATCAGCACCATCCAACGGATCAAGCGGGTCCTGGTACTTTAACTGCTCAATCATTAATATTAAGAAATCCTCTTTACCTAACTGGCTATTACTCTCAGTAGTAGTGGCTGTTGTTGGGGTGGTCAAATCTACAGTTTCTATAGCCATTTCTTTTCTCCTATGCTAAATATTCTATTGTGTTATAACCGAGCATCCTTGCCACTTTTTCCTCTTCCTCTGAGTTTATTGCTTTTGGATTTTTAACTTCTGTTTGATTTTTCTTCTTGGATGTAAAGCTTTTTGCATCTTTAGAGTTATTATCACTCAAAGATATATTGACGGAACTTAGCTGAATACCCTGTTTGTTCAAGTGATTCTGCAAATCCTGCATATTATTTTCAACCAAATATTTAACAGCTTCGGATTCTACTTTGATATTTGCTTTGACCGCTTGTTCGGAAATATCAAGCATAATTTTCAATTTACCTAACTGCTCCGGCTCAATCTGAAATTCTATAGAAGTTTTATCTCCCTTTTGAATGAAATTTGAAATTTCTTTTAATACTTCCGTTGATTTTATAATTTTGTCCGCTGTTTGATTTTGCGGTAATTCAAATGCAGTTTTTTCTGCATTATTATTGGGATTAATTTCAACACTATTAAAAGTGCCGGCAGTTTGTTTTGAACCGTCATTTTGCTGACTTAAATTCTGCTGATTGGAAAATCCGGTTTTAGCTTCTTCAGTCTTGGTGTTAAACTCTGCTTTTGTATTGTTTTCGACAGTTTCTTTGGATTTAATATTTTCTTTTATGTCAACTTTAGTTGTATTTTCTTCTTTTGCTGTAGAAGAAATATTCTTTACAGTATTTTCAGAGTTTGTTTTACCTTCTTTCTTTTCCTGGGTTACAAAATCCGTCGTTGCGTTTTTGTTTTCAACTTTGACCTTGTTTTCAGTCAAGTCCCTTAAATTTTCATTCTTTATCTCTTCTTTTGATAGAGACTTTTCTCCGGAATCCGCAACGGTTTTAATCGATTCGCTTTCCGATTTTATGTCTGCATTAATTTTATTTGCAGTCGTTGTTTGAGACTTAACGTTTTCTTTGATACCAGCTCTTGCTATTTTCGGTTGTTCAACTTTATTTTCTTCTGATTCTACAGATAATTGATCTGATTTTTTTAAAGTTGCCTTTTCATTTTTGATTGCTGAATCAACCGCGGACTTTTTGTCGTTTCCTTCAAGCGTAATTGTGTTGCTTTGTCCAGTTTTCCGCACTTCAACATTTAAATCAGTTCTATTTACGTACCCTTTGTTAGCGGTCACGTTCTTTGTGTTTTCCGCCACTTCTTTTTGAGTAGAACTTTCTGAAACTTTATTTTCTGTAGCAGTTTTTTCTTCTAGCTTAACCTGGTTAGTTGCTTCATGTTTTATTTTTATACTTTCCGTCTGAGATTCTTTACCTGCAATAAAATCCTTTGATTCTGCAATCTTCTTTTCATATTGGGTATTAACAGATTCAGTCCCCTCATCTTTTTTAGGAGCTGAGATTTCATATAATCCACTTGACTTCTGATTCGGTTTCGTACCTGATGTGTATTCAACATTTTCAGAAGTTTGTTTTACAGCCGATTTTACTTCTACTTCTTTATTACTTTGAGTTTCTTTTTCTATAACATTTGTGTTAGCTGTTGATCCGGAATTCAGGTTTGTTTTTACTTCGACAAACTCTTCGCCCTCATTAAAAATAAACTGGTTGTTAACACTCCTTGTTGAAGTATACATATCTTCCGGTTTAGAAGGAAGTTTTGTAATATCAATTATGCTATTTTTTGCTTGTTCATCATTTTTCTGATAGGAATAAATCTTTAGCGACGGTTTGGAAGAGAATTCAACTGTTGATTGATCGTCACTTAAAATCTGTGTTTGTGATATTTTTTCGTTCTCTGATAAAGAATTGTTTTGGTTATCGTGAACTATTGAAAAGTTTAGTTGGAAAACCTTTGTACTTGATTCTTGTGAGAGCTTTCCTAAATCTTCAGCCACATCTTTGGAAATATTAATATTTACAACTTGTTTTTCACCAACAAAGGTGATCGATATCCCGTCGCCTTTGTTTAATTTGTTGATTATATCTGCAAATTTTTCATCATTGATTTCTGCAGATTCATCCTCGCTTTCAGTATCAACCAAATTTGCCAACAGGTCCTTTACTTCTTTTAGAGAAACATTTCTGTTTTCAACTTTAACTTCCGAAGCAGAAGCATCTTGTTCCGTATCGCTGCTAAATTTGAGCAAATATTTCTCAAGCTGTGCGAACTTATTTTTTATCGATTCACTGTCCGTACTGATGGGAATTTCTTTTTCAAGATTTAATACAACGGTTTCAACATTTTTTCCGTTTAAGCCATTAACCTGACCTTCTACTTCTTCCTCGTTTCCCATATAGACATTTATAATATCGGAAAATAAATATCCATTAGGATTCAATTTATTCTGATTCAAGTTGGCAGTACCTTCTGCCGGGCTATTCTGTATAAAAAGTGGATTAAAAAGCATTATTCACTCGCCTGAGTTAGTTGTATAACTTTTTCCGTGTTCAAATTAGAAAGTATTTCAGCAGCTTTTTTCTTTTTCATTTTGTAAATCAAGTCCCTTGCAACATTATCGGAATATTCGGAAATAATTTTAGCGGCTTTTTTTGAATCCATTGTTTCAAAAAGTTTAACTGTAGATTTTATCCAATTTTGATATTCTTCATTTTCATCATCTTTGTGCTGTTTTTTGAGATTCTCTATTTCTTTTTCTTTATTGGCAATAGTATTTTCTAATTTTTTTTGTTCAGTTTCTTTTTTCTTGATATCGCTTATAATGTTTTTAGTCTGCTCCACTTCTTTAAATAGATTATCAATTTTTTCTTTTTCAGGGAGCTGTTTAAGTGAATCTATAACTCCTTCTTTTATTTCATCGTAAACTTCGGCTTTAACAGCTTCCACTACATCTTTTTTATAGCTTTTAAGATTTGCCTTAAAAGTTTCTCCCTGATTATTTTCTACAATCATAATCGGTTCGTTTTCAGGATTAGGGCTAAAGTTAAATGCAAAAATGTTTGCAAATTTTTCGTTCATTAAAATGATTGCAACGGTGGTAGTCAAAAAAGCAAGCGCAAAAACCATTGTATAAACTGCGGCTTTCATGGTTATTTACTCCTTACAAATTTTTTTGTAGCTATATCATCCATTTCAACCTGTTCTAATTTATTTTCCTCTTTTTGAAATATCTCGAAGTGTTTTTCTTCAAGTTTTTCAAACATTTTGGTTTCTTTAGATTTTTCAACCAGTTCATTCATTTTTATTTCTTTATCTTTCTTAAGCTTCACTATATCATCGTTAATTAATTCTACTTTTTTATCAATGGTTAAAAAGAACTGTTCATGAAATTGCAGTTCAGATACTTTTAAAGATTTTTTATTTTTTAACTCAATTTTCTTTTCTTGTTTTTCAGCCAGCAAATTTTTTACTTCTGCCAATCTTCTATCTATTTCCAGTTCAATTTCCGCTACTTCTCTTTGAACCTTTTTTTCGATCGTTTTTTTGATCCTGTGTATATTTTCAAATTTATACTTAAACTTTGCCATTACTATACCAGAGGCTGCTGAATGATTGTATAAAGTTTATCAACGGTATCCTTGTACAATGCTCTTTCTTTCATGTCTTGCTTTAAAAATTTTCTAAGCGAAATTATATTTGCCAATGCATGATCAACCTGCGGGTTACTTCCTTTTACATAAGCTCCTATATTAATCAAGTCTTCTGCTTCATTATATGTCTGAAGAATTTCGTTAAATTCTACTGCTCTTAACCTATGGTCTTCTTCAACAATATCGGGCATTACACGGCTAACGCTCTGGAGCGGATCTATTGCCGGGTACTGACCTTTATTTGCTATTTTTCTTGAAAGAACAATATGACCGTCAAGTATTGATCTAACGGCATCTGCAACAGGTTCGGTCATATCATCGCCGTCAACCAGTACGGTATAAAATCCGGTTATAGAACCTTTGAATGAAGTACCGGCTCTCTCCAGCAGTTTCGGCAGTATTGCAAACACGGACGGAGTATACCCTTTAGTAGTAGGGGGTTCACCGATTGTTAACCCGATTTCTCTTTGTGCTAGAGCAAACCTTGTAACAGAGTCCATCATAAGTACTACGTCTTTGCCCATGTCCCTGAAATATTCCGCGATGGTAGTACCAATAAATGCAGCTTTAATTCTCATCAAGGCAGGTTTATCGCTTGTAGCAACAATTACAACTGATCTTTTGAGTCCTTCTTCACCAAGATCTTTTTCAATAAATTCTCTTACTTCCCTTCCCCGTTCACCTACCAAAACTATAACACTTATATCGGCATTTGTATTACGTGCAATCATGCCAAGCATAACACTTTTACCGACACCGCTTCCTGCGAAGATACCGACACGTTGTCCTTTACCGCATGTTAACAAGCCGTCAATAGCTCTAACACCTGTTTGCAAAGGTGTTTCAATTCTTTTTCTATTTAGCGGGTTTGGAGGATCCCTGTATACCGTTCTATCCTGAACACCTTCCAGTTCTCCTTTGCCGTCAATAGGATTACCCAAGCCGTCAATTACTCTTCCAAGTAATTGTTCACCAACCTTAACGCCGAATGATTTTCCCGATGCAATTATTTCACATGAAGGGGATATGTTTGCAACTTCGCCTAAAGCAATTGATAAAACTTTTCCTTCTTTAAATCCTACTACTTCGGCTTTGCAAACTTCTTTGCCCTTCTTATTAACAATGGAGCATATCTCACCTAGTGAAACATTAGGCCCGACACTTACAATGATCAACCCAATTACATCGGTGACCCTGCCGTTAATTTTTAATGTTTCCGCAGAATCAATAATTTGACCAAACTTGTTAATATACTTCTCGGCTAATTCCAACTTATTTTTCTTCCTTAACTAAACTTTGTTCAAGTTTTCTTTTAATTTCTTCAAGCTGGGTTTCAATCCGGGCATCTACATTACCTATCTCGGTTTCAATAAAGCAGCCGCCTTTATCAATACTTTTATCTTCTTCAAATTTTATTCTTGAAAAACTTTTTTCCAGTGAATCAACTGTCCCGTCTGTTGAAATTAGTTTTAAATCTTCGGGATTAATTTTTATTATTATCTCGTTTGCCCCGAGTACTTTTTTTGCGGAGTTGCTTAATGCAGTTCCTACAATGGTTTTATTTTCTATTTCTCTTTGCAAAATTTTCTCAGCAATTTTTGAAGAAACTTCGACAATGATTTTTTCGAAAGCATCTTCGTAGCTTATCAGCTTCTGTTCAAAAGAAGAAAGTATGGAATAAAACTCTTCCGTTTTCTGCATAAACTGGTTGGAATATTCTTCTTCCAAATCACATTTGGCTTTTTCATAACCATCTTGAAAGGCTTTATTAAATTTTGTTTCGAGTTCTTTTTTGCGCAAGGCTTCTTCGTCAAATGCTTGAAAGTTGGAAAAGTCTACTCCATTCTCCGGGACAATCGCTTTTATATTCTTCTTTTTGGAGCCGACACTTAATTTTATAACATCAGACATAGACTTCTTCCGACCCTCCTCTGAAACTGATATTTATTACTTCTTTTTCTTCAAGCATCTTGATCGTATCTACTATTCTCGCCTGTGCCGATTCAACTTCTTTTAATCTTGTTGGGCCCATAAATTGCAATTCTTCTTTTAACAGATCCGCTGCTCTTTCAGACATGTTGGAATAAATTTTATTTTTCACTTTGTCTTCAGCTATCTTTAATGCCAGTGCCAGGTCTTTCCTGTCAACCTCTTTAAGCAGAGCTTGAATATCTCTATCCTGCAGATGAACAATATCGTCAAATATGAACATTAATCTTTTTATTTCTGTTGCTACTTCTTCATCTTTATCTTCAATACTTTCAATAACTCCTTTACTCAAAGTCACGTTGGTTCTATTTAGTATTGTTGCAACGCTTTTAGGACCTCCCAGTTTTCCCATTGTTTGGTTTATTGAATAGCCTGCCAGTTCATCCACAACCTGCTCAATTCTTTTTAGCGTTTGCGGAGATATCTTGCCAAGAGTAGCAATTCGATAAACTACGTCTCCTCTTAAATCTTCCGGTAATTCTTTTAATGCTTCTGCTGTTTGGTCTGGGCTTAAGTGCGACAAAATAAGGGCAATAGTCTGGGGATGTTCTTTGTTTAAGAAATTTATTAGTTGTGTTGAATCTGCTTTTTTTAATACGTCGAAACCATGCAGGGTAGTTATGTTTTTTACTTTTTCAATTATCTCAAGGGCTTTTGCCATACCAAAAGATTTTTCAAGAACCTGCTGTGCATATTCCAACCCCCCTTCAAGCACATATTCGTTTGCCGTAACCATCTCGTAATAATCAGCCATTACTTGGTCAACCACATGAGACGGTATATTTCTTACCTTAGTAATCTCGGCAGATATCGCTTCAATATCATCCGGATCGATATGCTTAAAAACGGCCGATGCCGTATCCACATCCAGAGCAATCAGCAACAGGGCTGCTTTCTGGATGCCGCTTAGATCGCTTTTTGTAACGTCTTTTAAATTCTTACCGCCGATTTTAGTATTCATCTTCTCTCAACCAGGAATTTATTAACTTTGCCGCTTCAGAAGGTTTTTTAGAAACATAATTGGTAATTTTATCACGCTGAAGTTTCTTTTCTTGAGCTTCGTCAGTAATTTCGTCCTCTAAATCACCAACCTGCAATAGTTGTTTTTTCCTTTTTCCACCTTGTAATTTAGATGATGATTCTTTTGAGCTTAACAGGGAGTCCGGAGATATTGACGGAGTTGTAAGCGAGGCACTTAAATCGCTGAACGAATTATCATGAAAACCTCTGCCCATTGTTCCTATAACAATTTTTTCTTCCTTTAGCCTTTTGAGCAAACCTTTTAAGACAAACATTGATGCACCAATCGCAACAAAAATCAGGATAAAGTTTGACCATTTATTTAAATCATCAAAAGGAGATTTTTCAATTTCCGGTGTTTGCTCTACAAATTGTGTTTCAAAAGGAATACTTATAATTGAAATCTCATCGTTTCTTGTATCATCTATTCCCACAGCCCGCCTTATAATTTGTTCAAGCTGCTGTAATTGTTCCTCATCTCTTGGTTCAATAACGGTTTCGGTAACATCACCGTTTGTAATTTCTTTTGGAATACCGTTTATAACCGCCGCAACAGTCACTCTATTTATTGTACCGGAGCCCTCAATTACTCTTTCAATTGTTTTACTGATTTCATAGTTGGTTGTAGTGTTTTCAGTTATAACAGCATTTGTATCGCTTAATGTTGAACCTGTACTTTCAGATTTAATGGACTGCTCACTTATGGCTATCTGTGTTTCAGGGTCGTAAGAGGAGATTGTTTTTTCAACCTGTTTAAAATCCAGGTCTACGTTTACCTTAACAACCGAATTACCGTAGCCGAGAACATTATCCAGAATGCTCTGTGCTTTTTTTGCCATGTAATTTTCAACGGAATTTTTAATTTCATACTGCCTGCCGGTTGCTACCGAAAATTCGCTTTCATCCGTATTTCTTGTAAGCATTCTTCCCTTTGAATCAAGAATAGTAACCTTTGAGGGTTTTAAACCTTCAACACTGCTTGCAACAAGGTTGGTCATTGCCGTAATATTTCTTTCACTTATTTCGGCCCCGGGGCTCAAATTCAATACTACCGATGCTGTCGGTTCTTTTTGTTCTTCTTTAAAAATTGATTTTTCCGGGAAAACGATATGAACCCTGGCAGCTTCAACATTAGTTTGCTGCATAATAGTCCTTGAGAGCTCGCCTTCAAGTGCTCGTTTAAAGTTCAGCTTCTGCATAAACTCGGACATGCCGAGTGTATTGTTGTCAAATATTTCATAACCAATTACACCCGAACTAGGGACACCTTTTGCAGCAAGTGAAAATCGCAGTTCGTAAACATTTTCTTTCGGAACACTTATGGTTGTTCCGTTATCGTCAATTTTGTAAGTTATTTTCTGGCTGTTTAAATGTTCCAGGACTGCCGATGCATCATCAGGGGCTAAATTCGAATACAGCTTTACGTAAGTCGGTTCGTTGAAGACAAAAATTATAAATCCTAAAAGAACCAGCGATACGGCAAAGATCCCTACAAGCAGCATTCTTTGCTGCATTGATAACTTATTAAAAATCCCAAATAATGCGCTGAATGAACCTGTATTATTATCCACTTATTGTACCTTCTGTAATTCTTTAAACATGTCTAGTGCTTTGTTTCTTATTTCTATTAAAAGGTCCAGACTTGTTTGTGCTTTTTGTCCGGCTATCATTACTTCATGCAATTCAACATCTTTGCCTTCTATTAAATCTTTTGTCATCTCTTTTGATTTATTTTGATCCGCATTTACATCTTTAATAAAATCGGTAAGTACGTTGCCGAATTTGGTTGAAGAAGATTTATTTACTTCCTGGCTTCCGGGAATGAAATTTGTAAAACCATTTACACCGCTTATTTTCATGTTATCCCTTTCTGTCTATTATTGAACCTATTGATACGCTTTTCATTTTACCTGAACTTTGGTAGAACTGGTAGTCGCTTACTTTTTCACTTTGACCTGGATATAGTTGTGCAAAAAAAGTTTTTTCCTCTTTAGAGAGCTGGTCGCTTGCTTCAATATTGTTTAGCTCAAATTTTGGAGTAAGCCGGGAGGTTTGCTCAACACTTACCGACTGTTTTGTTACATTGCTCCTATTATTTATATAAGGATTATAATTGCCGATATTGTTTGTAGCAATCCTCATCTTATATCTCCAATGAATCTTTGTATATTTGTTTACTTGCGTTGAATGCAGTTACGTTTGCTTCATAATTCCTGGATGCACTTATCATGTCAATCATTTCCTTTACTACATCAACGTTCGGCATTTCAACGTAACCGTCTTCATTAGCGTCCGGATGCTCAGGCATAAAAACCAGGTCACCTTCTCTTAAATCTCTATTTACTTCCGTTTCAAAAGTTACTTCAGGAGCAGGGCCTTTGCCGGGATCTGAACTACCTGCTGAAGATATATGTCCTTCTCTTGTCGTATTCATCTTCATATTGATGGAATTACTGGCAGCATTCAGCTTTCCCTCGAACCCGCCTTCCGATTCAACGATTAAAAATTTTCTTTTATAAGGAATGCCTTCTTCGGTTTTTGTAGTGTTTGTGTTGGCAATATTCTCGGCGACTATATCCATTCTTTTTTTCTGAATGCTCATTCCTTTGGCGCTGATATTAAAAGACGAGAAATTTGGTGTTATCTCACTCATTATTATCCTCCTTTAATTACCTTCTGCAAAGTTGTGTAATAACCATGAATTTTTCTTGATGCAAACTTAAACATCATAGTATTTTTTGCCATTTCCGCCATTTCGCTATCAATATCTACATTGTTTCTCTCTAAATTTCCGGGACTATCATCCTGAATTATGTTAAACTGAGAATTAGGCAATTCAATTTGATTTGCAGTTAAATGTTTGCTATTAGTAGTTTTTAATGAGGAAGACATGCTATCCGATAAAAAGGTTTCGAATTTTACGTCTTCTTTTTTATAGCCTCTTGTATTAGCATTAGCAATATTTTTGCTTATAACTTTTTGCTTTATGGTTGTATAGTCAAGTAATTTCTTTACTAGCTCTGTTGTTGAGTTTGACATAGCTTTCATTTCTTTTCAAGAAATAGCTCAAAACTAATGCCAGTGAAATCTAATTATTATGATTAAATTTTTGAGTGGATGTTTAATTTGAATGGCTAAATATATACAGTTGATAATTATTCATCATTATAGTCCAAAATTACCGATTTGGTTTCTCCGCAGGAACAAACGAATTTTATTTCTTTAATATTTTCATTTTCATCTTTTTTAAGAACAATTTTTACGCCGTCGTGGCTTTCTTCTTCAACGGAAATTTTTGCAGATCCGATAATATTAGCTTCTTCAGAAGGAATAATACTATTTCTTCTTTTATTTTCATTGTAGCTAATTTCCCTATACATTGCATCCTGAAATTCTTCGCCCATTATACAGCCCTATTAATTATTTCCGAAATTTTTTCTAAAGGTGCAATAACGTCTGCAAAACCTGCATCAACAACTGCTTTAGGCATACCGTAAACGACACACGAATCTTCATCTTGTGCCAGGCAATAACCGCCTAATCTTTTTAATTCTCTTATTCCTTCCAGTCCGTCTTTACCCATACCTGTCATAATAATTCCCATGGTGTGTTTACCGTAAATACCCAGTACGGATTTGAGCATTACATCTACAGAGGGCCTATGCAAAGTATCGGAAGGCATCTCTGTGGTTTCCAGGTATATTTTGCCGTTATTGCTTTTATAGGTTTTCATGTGAAAACCACCCGGTGCGATGTAAACCACCCCATTTTTTACTTCTTCCCTGTTTTCAGCTTCTTTAACTTCAAGGGGACACATATTATTCAGCCTATCGGCTAAAGACTTTGTAAACCTTGGCGGCATATGTTGAACAATAAAAAACGGGATATTCATTTTGCCGGTTAAATTTGGCACCAGTTTTTGAAGCGATAAAGGACCGCCCGTTGAAATACCAAGCGCAATAGCCTTATAGCCAAATTTAGGCAGCTCTTTTATTGTTCTAAATCTCGGGATTCTTTCTCTTTCCAAACCCGAATCATTACCTTTTAATCTTTTAAGGCGAGATTTGATAAATTTGTTTCTTACAATTGTTTTTATTTTTTTAATCAAATCTTCTTTTATATTTATGATATTGACACTTACAAAAGACATTTCCTTGGGAATAAAATCAACAGCCCCAATTTCCAGGGCCTTTATTGTAGCATCGGCTCCTTCCGTAGTAAGTGAACTTACCATTATAACAGATGTTGGAGCTTCTTTCATAATAATTTCCAGAGCTTCCAAGCCGTTCATTCTCGGCATTTCTATATCAAGTGTAACTATATCTGGTTTAACTTTTTTGACAAGTTCCACGCCTTCAATACCGTCTCTTGCTGTTCCTACTACTTCAATATCGGGGTCAGATTTTAGAATAATTGACAACGACTTCCTCATAAAAGCCGAATCATCAATTACTACAGCTTTAATCTTATCTATCACTTTTTATCCATGATTTTATGAACTAATTCAGCGATGTCAGCAATCATAACAACTTTTCCATCGCCCATAATCGTTGAGCCTGCTATACCGTCAATACTTCCAAGATAGTTTCCTAAGGATTTAATTACTACTTCATTTTGTCCTATTAACTTATCAACTTTTAAACCAAATCTTTTTTCCGCAATTCCAACAATTACAATAAACTGGAAGTCATTATGGTGACCATTACCTTTGGTACCGTAAAGAGCTGAATCAATATCAATCAAAGGATGAACTTGATCTCTTAATTTTATACATTCGGTTTGATTAACCATATAAATTTCGTTTTTGGACAACCTTACTACTTCAATTACCGAGTTCAGAGGCACAACAATTGTCTCGCCTCCAATATCTACCAATAATCCCTGAATTATTGCAAGAGTAAGAGGAAGTTTAATTATTATTTTGGTCCCTTTTCCAACTTCAGATTCAACATTTATTATTCCTCTTAGTTTTGCAACATTGGTTTTAACCACATCCATACCAACTCCGCGGCCGGATACGTTTGTAACTTTTTCCGCAGTTGAAAACCCAGGTGCAAATAATAAATTGTAAACTTCTTTATTTGAAAGTTCGTTTGCTTTCTCCTGGGAAATAATTCCTTTACTAACGGCTTTCGCTTTAATTTTTTCGGGGTCAATTCCGCGACCGTCATCTTCAACGGTAATTATTATATTATTACCTTCATGTTCGGCGGCTAAAATAATTGTCCCTTTGGGATCTTTATTATTAAGTCTTCTTTCTTCCGGGGTTTCCAAGCCGTGATCGCAAGAATTTCTAACAATATGAACTAAGGGATCATTAATTTCTTCAATTAATGTTTTGTCTAATTCCGTTTCCTCGCCTCTGATTTCCAAAGCAACCTCTTTCTGCATATCCCTGCTTAGGTCGCGAACTAGTCTTGGAAATCTGTTGAAGACTTTACCGATCTTAACCATTCGGGTTTTCATAACTGCCAACTGAAGCTCGGTTGTCATTAAGTCTATTTGTCTTGCGGTATCGGCCAAGTCCCTTGATAATTTTGTACCTTCATGCTGCATTGACATTTCATTATTTATTTGAGAGAGCCTGTTCCTTCCCAAAACCAATTCCTGGACAAAGTTTAATAAGTCATCCAGCCGGTTTACATCAACACGTATTGTGTTGTCGCCTTTTTTTACAGCCGTTTGGGCTGCGGTTTGTTTTTTAATTTCCTTAGGTTGTTCCGGTTTTGCCGCTTCAATTTTTTCTTCTTCAACTTCGTCTGCAGCATTTTTTCCCAACTCAGGTTCTTCTTGTTCTATGGCAGCGGCAGGTTCTTCCTTAACGCTCTCTTTCTTTTCTTCAACAGGTTTGGGTTTTTCTTTTTTCTTTGCAGTTTTTTTAGTACCTGTTTTGGAAGCAGTTTGTTTTTTAGTTTTTGAAACAGCAGGTTTCGGTTGTTCTTTTTCCGGCTCTTGTTGCCGGCCTGTTTCCAATTCAATAAATACTTTTTCTAATTCGTCATGAATTTCGTCAATATTATAATCTTCTGTTTTGGTTTCTTCGATTACTTTTAAGAGCTCACTTGTATGATCGTAAGATTTTAAAATGCTGTCCATAATATTCGGCGTAGCTATTGCTTCGCCTTTACGCAGCTTATTTAAGATATCTTCGCATTTATGCGTTAGTTTCTGAAGTTTAATCAAGCCAAGGAAACCTGACGTACCTTTGATTGTGTGAAAAGATCTGAAGATTTCATTTAATAGTTCGGTATCTTCGGGTCTTTTCTCAAGCTCAACTAAGTCCAAATCGAGTTTTTCAAGTATCTCTTTTGTTTCAACAATAAACCCGTCAAAAATTTCAGCCATTTCGGGATCATTAAGCAAACTGTAATCTGTTGTTATAGTATCCATCTTTATATTATTCTATGAAAATAGTTTATCAATGTCTTCTTGTGTTGCTTTTTCCTGGTTCTGCAAAACAATTTCATCAACTTTATCCTGCCTGTCATGCCCCGGATCATATTTTGCATTTGCATCAAAGGATGCACCGCTGGGCATTGATGCACTTATATTCGCAAAATCTTCTTTAATATCGGATTCATCAATTTCGTCAACCATTTTTGTTAATTTTTCATTTACAGATTCAATCAGATGATTAACGGCAGATAATTGCTGGGTAGTTATATCCTGTACCTGTAACGATAATGTTATTTTATAAGAGTTATCATTAATCTTCTGCATTATATTCTGTATGCTTTCCATACCGGTTTTATTTTCTTTCAATTCTTTATATTCATTAATCAGCTTCGTTAATTCCTCATCACCGTTAAGTCTCTCAACAATTTCCTCAAATCTTTGTTTTGCTTGCTGATCTCTTTCTTTAATTTGATTTATAATTTTCTCAACATCCATAAGCTGGTTTGATGTTTCATCAACCAAATCAAGTATCTCCGTTGTTGCCAACTCTGTAGCATTAGTTACATCATTAATCTGGTTTGTAGCCTGCGGAATTTTTTTTGTACTGTCGGCAATAGACTGATTTATTGTCTCTAAAAGCGGTACAATTTCACCCATAAACTGGATTAAATTCTGAATAATCGGAATAACTTTTTCACCGAGCTTAAAAATGACTTTAAGATCTTTGAGCTTTTCAAATACCTGATTCATATTACTTATAGAATTTCCCATTTCATTCCCCTATTGTAAATTCGCTAAAATTGCATCAAGCTTTTCCTTCAGTACTTGTGGAGTAAACGGTTTAACAACATAGTTGTTCACTTTCACGTTTAGAGCTTGAACAATATCATCTTTCACTCCCCTCGTAGTTACCATTAGTATCGGCAATTTTGATAGATTGGCATCTCCCCTTATAGCCTGGCTTAATTCAAGTCCGGTCATGTTGGGCATGTTCCAATCTGTAATTACAAAATTTATAGAACTATCCGCAGCTAATTTGGCTAAGGCATCTTTACCGTCTGTTGCCTCAACATAACTTGTATAACCCAGGTTTTTTAACGAGTTGATCACAATGCGTCGCATAGTTACGGAATCATCTACTACTAAAAATTTGAGGTCCATTTAACTTCCCCTATTAATTAATTTAAATATTTTGCTACTTCGTATTGAATTCTCTTAGGATCAAAAGGTTTTACCAGATAAGAATTAGCACCACAACTCATCCCTTTTTCAATATCATCGCTTCCTGCTAATGAAGACAAAATTATAATCGGAATTTCAGAATATTCTTCATTTTCCCTAACTGATTTTATCAATTCGAATCCGTCTAAGTTGGGCATATTAAGATCCGTAATAATTAGATCAAACCTTTTAGAAGGAAGATACTCTATTGCTTCCATACCATCAGAGGCAGCTACTACTTCAAATCCCCGCATAGTTAATGCGAACGATACAAATTTTCTGATCGTAGGGGAATCATCAGCAACAAGTATTATTTTTTTCATCTTAAATCCTACTCTTTTTTATATCCTATTGTTTTCGGAAAACTTATCAATTTAAATGCTTTTGAAATACCGTGAAGTGTTTCGGAATACCCAATAAATAAATATCCGCACCTGTTCAACGAATTATATAAATTTGAAATTACCTGGATTTTTGAAGTCATATCAAAGTAGATTAATACATTGGCACAGTATATAACATCGAACCCGCTCATTGCTCTCATTCCCGGCTGGTCGTATAAATTAAGGAATTTGAACGTTACCATTCTTTTTATTTCATCGCTCAAATGGTAGTTCGATCCATCTTTCTTAAAATATTTTTTTAAATAAAATGCCGGTGAGTTGCGTATTGAATATTCCCTGTAAATCCCTTTCTGAGCAGTGCTTATAACTGCTTTACTAATATCGGTGCCAACTATTTCAAAAGTTAAATTCGGATATTTGGGCTTAACTAATTCCTTCAAAGTCATTGCAATTGAATATGCTTCTTCCCCAGAGGAAGATGCAGCGCTCCAAATCCTAATTTTATTTTTATTTAATTTACTGGGGGAATTCATAATATCGGGAATTACCGATGAAACAAGCGCATCTAACTGGGGCTGGTTTCTAAAGAAAAATGTTTCGTTTATAGTGATTACTTCATAGAGGTATTTAAGTTCTTCATTTCTCCGTGGATTGAATTTCACATAGTGAAGATATTTTTCAAATGAATCCAATTTTAAAAAAGTAATCCTTTTTTGGAGCCTGCTTTCAAGAAGATATTTTTTGTTATCCTGAAAATATATTCCGCAGAGCTCATAAATATACTTTCGCCACTCTTCAAAAGTTTTATCGTCAAGTTTAACTCCGGAGCTTGATCCAATATTAAAGTTGAATAACGGTTTTTTATTTAAGGTAGTGGCCGTCGAAAACTGTTGCATATTTTAAACCTTCGATTCTGTATGGCTAATGCCGTTTCTTTGTATTATTTCTAAAGCTTTTTCTTTAACCATTTCTTCAGGATCTTCGGAAAGTATTTTTGCCGCTTCATTTAGTTTTTCACTTCCCAATCCTTCCAAAATTTCAAGTACTCTTAGTCTATTCCAGAAATTATCATCCTGGAGCATAGTATCTATAAACATTTCTGCCATATCCAATGAGCAAAAGAATAAAAATTCGATTGCACTTCTTCTTATTTCTTCATCAGGATTTTCGATATTGTCGGCAAACATATCGCAAAGGTTTCTCATATCAATTTCCGATAAAGAAGCAAGTGAATCGGAATTAAACTCAATAATGTCTTTCAATAAATCAAAGAGTGATTTTAAATTCTGAGGTTTTTGTTTCATGTATTCGGTTAATCTAGGGTAAAGAAAAACCGGGTTTTCAAAAAACTTGGCTTTTATGTATTCATCAATTTCAGAATCTTCGCCGTAAATTTTTAAACAAGCTTCAACTATTTTTTTGTCTTCAAAGACTGAAATTAAAGATGCAGCAGCTCTTTTATATTCTATATCTCCGTCAACAAGAGTTATCATTATAGAATTTCTCATGTGTTCGTCAAATGGAACATCCAGGTTGTGAGCCTCTTTTAATTCTTTTAATGATTTAATTGCCGCCCATGTTAATGCATAAGACATATTTTTTAATTCAGAAATCAAGAAGAAAAATGCTTCTATGTTGCCTATCTTACCAAGGCTTTCGATCATTGAGTACTGCGTTACTTCATCTTCGTCTTTGTATTTTTCTAGAATAAATTTAACGGCATCGGCAGAGCCTATTTTACCGAGGGCTTCTATAATGGTAGGTCTGAACAATTCGTTTTTATCATAGAAAGGAATAATATATTCAACACTCTTTTCACTTTTAATATTGCCCAGCCCTTCAATACATGCAAGTATTACGTTATCATTTTGGTTTGACATAAGAACTTTGATTATTTCATCTTCGGACTTGATGTCTCCAATTAATCCCAGAACATCAATTACAAACTTTTTATCATCATCATCACCCTTGGGAATATAATCAATAATAGCATCTATTGAATTAATGCCTCTTTTTAATAAAACTTCACCGGCCAAATTTCTAACCGAAATTTCTTTTGACGATACAAAGGGTACTACGTAGAAAGGTACTTTATCGTATTTGCTTTGGATAAGAACGGAAGAAACGGAATCTCTAACACCTTTGTCTTCGTCCGTTAATTTTTGTGACAATAATTCCGCAGTATTTTCATCCATTTCTGCTGAGAAAAAGCTTTCTACTGCTTCTCTTCTGATTGCCGGATCATGTGAATTCAATTTTGTTAATAGTTCATTTTTATCAAATGAATTTTCCATCAGTCACCTATGTTATGTAAAATTCTATAACCCACAAAATATTATTTCAGTACTACTATCGTATTTTTTCAAAATATTTTAATACTTACAGGCTAATTATTACAAAATAAATGCCGGGAAAATTGTCTGTTTTTGCGTGGTATGGAATAAATCATGGAAATCATCTGGCTATATTTAGCCAATTGAATATTAATTGATAAGATGCATGAAATTTATGGTTAAGCTATTTTCTTAGTTACTTCAATACCGAGCTGTTCCATCCTGTATCTTAATTTTGATCTTGAAAGCCCAAGCACTTTTGCCGCCCTAACCTGGTTGCCTTTTGTTATTTCAAGAGTCTTTAAAATAAGTTCTTTTAATACAGTGTCAATCAGAACTCCTTCCGGAGGTACTTTTAGTATAAATTTATCGTCAGGCATTTTTGTAGACCTTGAGTCTTTCAAAAAGTTGAAATGCTGTTCCTTCAGTTCATTGCCGTCAAGCATTAATACCGCTCTCTCCATTGCATTCCTTAACTCTCTCACATTACCTTTCCAATATTGTCGGTTCAATAAATTTATTGCCTCTTCGCTTATACCTTTTATCTGCATATCAAATTTATCAGCATATTCCCTCATAAATTTATACGCTAAAATTGCAACATCTCCTTTTCTTTCTCTCAAAGGAGGGATAGTAACTTTAGCAACATTTAACCTATAATAAAGGTCTTCCCTAAATTTTTCGTTCTTAACTTCTTCTTCAAGGTCTTTGTTTGTTGCGGCAATTACCCTAACGTCAACCGAAATTTCTTTTTCTCCGCCGACCCTGTAAAATTTCTTTTCCTGTAAAACCCTTAAAAGTTTTACCTGCAGGTCAAGCGTTAATTCACCAATCTCATCCAGCAAAATTGTACCTCCGGCCGCAAGTTCAAATTTACCGAGTTTTGTTTTGTGGGAAGCCCCGGTAAACGCCCCTTTTTCATGCCCGAACAATTCGCTCTCCGCCAGTTCCTTAGGGATAGTTCCGCAATTTATGGGTATGAACACATTTTCTTTTCTAGGGCTTTGCTGATGAATATATTTTGCAAAAACTTCTTTACCCGTACCGCTTTCTCCTTCAAGAAGTACCGTAGTATCACCGCTTGCAGCAAGCCTCTCTATCGTGTTTACGCATCTGATAATAGGTTTGCTTTGCCCGAAAAAATCTCTTTGAAGTTCATCTTCGTTTAAAACCGCATTTAGTCTTTTTACTTCGTTGGATAATTTTAAATGGTTAACACATTTGTTCAAAACCATTTGAAGTTGTTCAAGATCAAGCGGTTTTAAGAGGAAATCAAAGGCTCCCATTTTCATTGCACTTACGGCTATTTTTACATCCGAATAAGCAGTAATCATTATTACCGGGATGTGGAAATAAGAATTCTGAAGGTCTTTTAATATATCAAGCCCGTTATGCGTGGTAAGATAAATATCAAGTAAAATTATATCCGGCTGATGAAGTTCAATTGCATCAAACACTTTGCCTCCCTCCATGCAGACATGTACATCATAGCCGAGTTTAATTAAAACTTTTTTTAACGACATGCATACCAGATTGTCATCGTCAATAATTAATATAGTAGGTGTCATTTTACAACTCTCAAATTGTCAGGAAATAATACGGTAAACCTGGTACCTTTTCCAAGTTCGCTTTCTAATTTTATTTCTGCACCGTGTTCATCAAGCAATTGTTTACAGACACTTAATCCTAACCCGGTGCCTTTTTCTTTCTTGGTAAAAAAATCATTGAAAATTTTCTTTTGATCTTCTTTGCTTATGCCTATTCCGTTATCCTCTACATAAAAGTATATATGGTCTTTAGTTTCCGAAGTCACTACTTTTATTAGCCCTTCGGTACCTAGGGCATCCATTGAATTATTTAAGAAATTCAGAAATACCTGCAGGATTTTATTTCTATTTAATATAAGGCTGCTAATGTTTTCGTCTAGTTCAGTAATAATTCTTACATTCTGTTTTCTTGAAACGGATTTAAGAATACCTACGGCTTGCAGAGCAATTTCATTCAACGAACAATCTTCCAGATCGGAATTGGGCGTTCTGGAAAAATCCAAAGTGTTTTCAATTAACTGTTGTATCCTGTTGACAGCTTCCAAACTGGATTCAATACATTCAACATTTTCATCATTATTAATCTCGGACATCTGCAGGTAATCAAGGTTTAATTTTATGGCAGAAAGGGGGTTTCTAATTTCGTGCGCCAAACTTGCGGTAAGTTTTCCAAGTATCAACAGTTTATTATTTTGAATGTCATCCTTCAAAAAAATCCCTTTTAAAATCATATTCATATTTCGGAATACAAATTTTACCTAATTTATAAAAAACATGCAATGAGGGTTAAGGGCTAATCTTGAAAAATATTTGATAAAAGGGGGAAAGAGAAATAGCTTCAGCTTATTTTGAAGCTATTTCCTTTAGAATTGAGTCTGCAACTTTGTTTATCACTTCTTCAGAGTTATAAAAATCTGTGTTTATTCTTTCCTGAATTTTTGCAAAGTCTTTTGTACTGACTTTATTTGTTTGAAGCATCTTAGCTTCTTGAGAAATCTCAATTTTATCGCTGGGCGCCTTCTTACCCTGTTCTGCCTGATTCACTTTATTCTGGGTATTATAGGCATCATTAACTTGATTTAGACCATTATTCCTAACACTATTTATTTCCACCTTTTTCACCTATTTATAATTCACTAATTTTTTCTGGTTAAGTGTTTTCTTTAATTCCACCTTTATTTCTTTTTGAGTTTTCTGCTTACTCTTTATGATACTATCGAACTTTTCTACAATTTGTTTAATTAGAATATCAATTTCATTGTTAAAAATTTCAAGGTCTTCTTTTTTGTAATTATTTAATAGATACTCTCTCTTTTTCTTTATATCGTCAGAAAACAAATCAATTTTATCAATTTTTTCCTTAAAAACATCATCAATATTATCTAAATTATCGATAATCTGATTCAGCTCATCTTTAATTTCCAATATATATTTTTGTATTTCAGTATCCAATTAAAAAAATCCTTCGCTAGATGATGAAGAAAACATATTTAGAGAATTAGTAAGGGCTGTCAACTGCTCCTGCATTTTCAGAAACTTCTGTCTTAGTATTTCAGCCTGTATATCAATGCTATCATTTATTGAATCTATCTTATCATTCAAGTAGTTTATGTTATTATCGTATGCTTCGGACATAGTTGCCAAAGACCCGCTTACGCCTATGTATCCGTCCAGCTTGCTATATAGAGTTGTAGCAATCCCGTTTTCGGAGTTAAATAAATCTGCTATCTGATCCGGGTTATTCAAGATAGCATCTTCAAGCTCAGAACTATCACTTACGGTAAGTCCGATCCCAGGGTCAAATGAAATTCCTATTTGCGAAAGATAGTTGTAGTTGTCCTCTGAAAGGCCGGCAACTTTTCCAATAACAGTATTTGTTAATATGCTCTTTATAGTTTGCGTGGTAGTATCACCAGAAAAAACTCCTCTGCTGTCCGTAGAACCCGTAGCACTTTGGGCTACGATGTAAGTATAAGCCTCGTTAAATTTAGCAATAAAATCTTCTATGTTGCTTCGTATTTCCTCTGCATCAATATCAACTTTTATAGTTGCATCGGAATCTTCCGCACCCATTATAGATTTTAACTCAAAAGTAACATTATCAACTAGGTCATCAATAGTATTTGAATTACGCTGAATATTTATACCGTTAAATTCCAACTTGCTGTTTAATTCGTTATCGGTAGCACTAGTTGTAGAGTATATAAACCCGGCATCATTATCACCGCTAGTTACGGTTCTGTCAGTTAAAATTGTGCTGTCCAATCCAAGAAAACTCAACGCAGAACCTGAAACATCCGACATAATTAGCCTTTTATCATAACCTGTTTCATCGGCAGAAATTGAAAATTTGGAATTTCCCGTGGTTGGATCAAAAACAGAAGCGGTTGCAAGAGCTGATGCAGCCTTTTCTTTCGTAACGTCAATCCCCAGGTCAGAAAGCAACGTACCGGTATCGCCGCTTGATTGAATTGATATATATTTGTCTTTATCTTCAACTGTAATTTTTAAACCAACATCAGAACCGTTAACCTCTTTTTCCGCTACTACCCCGTCAACGTTTCCGTTAATTTTATCAACTAAGTCCTCTATAACTGCATCATAAGTCATACCTGTATAGTCATACTCTATCGTGGTTTCTGTAGGTGTGGAACCATCGTCATCAGTTCCCATAACAATCGTAAATGATCCACTCCCCGTAAAAGTATCAGTTGATGTTTTTGTAGATGATCCAACTTCGGCATAATCTGAATTTATTGCTTCACTAATTGCCTCCATTACCGATTCGTTAGTTTCGGACCCGGTTAAAGCAACATCAACATTTGAAGTAAATTCTCCACTTTTAATTTGAATAGTATGTGTGCCCGCCATTGTAGTTACAGCAGTATCTGTAACCATTGTATTTGAAACTGCCAAATCGCTTCTGGCTAACTGATTTACTCTTACTACATAAGAGCTCACTGAAGCATTTTTTTGAGCAGTTGCCGTTATAAAATCTTCTCCAGAAGACTCTGCAGAGCGTTTATTAAACAAAGAACTGCTTGTAGTTACCTTTAAGTCGGATGCAATATCGTTCAGCGAAGTTAACAAACTCTTCAATTGAGTAAACGATGAAGACAATTGAGTGTATTTGTCTACTCTTTTCTGGACGGGAGTTACACGACTGGTTACTTCAGTTTGTTTATAACTGGCTATATAATCTGATATAGTTTGTGTTGATAATGACGAAGCCATTTTTCTACTTTGTTTTGTTTATAAATGCGGATTTTGTTTAAAAGCCATCAACCAAGTTTCTCTTAAATCACTCAAAATTCTAACCGCGATATCACTTTCTCTTTTTCTAATTTGATCCTGGCAAAACTGGTATAGTTTTAATAATCCTATAGCTATTTCCTTTGTTTCTTCCAGATCAAAATTAAGGGCTTTAATAAGTTGCCCCAGGGCATTATTTGCTTTTTCAATGTTACCTTTCTTCGCATGTAATATAGCGAAATCATAAATCTTTATTAGTAACTTTTTCTGGTCGGCTTCAAGAATTTCTTTAACAATATATACATTTGCTCTATTTGCGGGATTCGCGAGATTTTTATATGAAGCAGTCTGATACATTTTATTTCCGTTTTATTTTATGATTAAATAAAGCTCCCCTGTAAAGGAGAGCTTTTATTAAAAGAATTATGCAAATTAACTGAATAAATTCAACACTTGCTGCGGAGCAGCATTTAACTGTGCCAGCATCGCTGTTGCAGCCTGTTGCATTATGCTTCCTTTTGTTGCATTTAATTGTTCTTCGGCATAGTCAGCATCGAACAACCTGCTTATAGTTGATTCAGCATTAGAAATTGAAACATTCAGAGTTTCTTCTTTGATGTCAAGTCTTTGTGTTAAGTTACCAATTTTACCTAACGAAGTAGAAACCGCACTTTTCAAGGTAGAAAGAGCTGTCTGCAATGCAGCTGTTGATGTTGCGCCTGACGTACTGGCCAAAGTAGATGCTTCTACACTAACAAAACTTGATAGAGCAGCGGAAATACCTGTTCCATACCCGCCCATAGTTGAACCACCTGAAGCTAATGCAGAGGCGAAGTCAAGTGTTAATGTATCGGTTGATTCTCCGACCTGGAACGTGAAACCTGCACCTGCAGCGGAATACAACAACTGAGTATCGTTGAATTTAGTGCTTTTTAGGGTATCCTGAATTTCATTAGCCAGCGCTTTAATATCGTCCTGCAAAGCTGTTCTGTCTGTAGTGGGGTTTGTAGCATCGGATAATTTACCTTCAATTTCAACTAAAAGGTCATTAATACTTGTAAGTGCTCCTTCAGCAGTAGATAACATGTCTTTTGCAGCACCAACGTTGTTTAAAGCACCTTCCATTACAGAAACTTTACCCTTCAGAGCAGTACCAACGTTAAAACCTGATGTATCATCTGCAACGCTAAGTATTCTCTGACCAGAAGCCAACCTTAATTGCGCTTTGGTTGTTTGACTATTTACTTTTGCAAGCTGAGTATAAGCATACAAAGCATCGGTGTTTGTGTTTACTCTAAATCCCATTTTTTACCTCCGTGTAATTTGTTTTAAATTCAATCAAGTATCCTTACTTGATTTTGTTATTTAGGTTAATTTGCAATTTTATTATCGGTACTAAATCGGAAAAGTTTATAGTTGTTTTTTTGCTTCCGACTTTTCCCTTTGCTGAAGTTATTATCGCAGGCGTTTTTGAAATGTTTAGTTGTTTATTAATCTCCTATTCAAAAAAAGAATAAGCGGCATCTATAAGTCATTTAATAATCATATATTAGATACCGCTAATTTATTCTATACATTTTGAAGTTGCTCCATGGTGAAGACATTTGCCCAGGTTTCTCTTAAGGTGGTCAATATCTTCAGTACTACTTCAATATTTTGTTTTCTCATTTCTTCTTGTGAGAATTGGTATAATCTTAATAGCTGTATTGAAAGTTCTCTTGCTTTTTCATCTTCAAAGTTCAATGAGTTGATTAGCTCGCTTAGTGCATTATTTGTCCTGTAAACATCACCCTTTTTACAATGAAGTATCGCAAAGTCGAAAATTTTCAGCAAAAGCTTCTGGGGTGTTGCTTCAAGAACCTCTTTAACAAGGTATGCGTTAGCTCTTGCTTTTTCATCGGTTAATAATGCCTGACTGCTCATTTTTTCTCCTGATTATTTTTATTAAAATTATGTCATCTTACTGGAATAATTGTAATACTTGTTGAGGAGAAGCATTTAACTGAGCCAGCATTGCGGTTGCAGCCTGTTGCATTATACTTCCTTTTGTTGCATTTAATTGTTCATATGCCATATCGGCATCAAATAACCTGCTTACACTTGATTGTGCATTGGAAATACTTACATTTAATGTTTCTTCTTTTATGTCAAGTCTTTGCACCAAGTTACCAATTTTACCTAATGAAGTAGAAACCGCACTTTTCAAGGTAGAAAGGGCTGTCTGCAATGCAGCTGTAGATTCTGTGCCAGATGTACTTGACAAAGTAGCTGCAGATACATTAACAAAACTGGATATTGATTCAGAAATATTGGTTCCATACCCGCCTGTGGTTCCCCCAGTTGAAGCTAATGCGGATGCGAAATCAAGTGTTAAAGTATCTGTTGATTCTCCAACCTGGAATGTGAAACCTGCGCCTGCAGCGGAAAAAAGTAATTGAGTATCGTTGAATTTGGAACTTTTTAAAGTGGCGTAAATTTCATTAGCCAGCGCTCTAATATCATCCTGAATTGCACTTACATCTGTTGTAGGGTTAGTAGCATCTGATAGTTTACCTTCAATATCTACTAAAAGATCGTTAATGCTCGAAAGCGACCCTTCAGCAGTAGATAACATGTCTTTTGCAGCTCCTACATTGTTTAGGGCTGCTTGCATTACTGAAATTTTTCCCTTTAATGATGTACCAACGTTAAAACCTGATGTGTCATCTGCAACACTGAGAATCCTTTGACCTGAAGCAAGTCTCAGTTGTGCTTTTGTTGTTTCACTATTTACTTTGGCAAGTTGGTTATAAGCTTGCAAAGCATCTACGTTTGTGTTTACTCTAAAGCCCATATTTAAGCTCCTTATAATGTTGTTTAATGTAGTTGTTATTTGTTTTTCTTAAATCATTTGAAACTCTGTTAATTACCTCTGTCCAACTGCCGAATTCTTTTTGCCTGTATAATTTCATTGAAGGATACCAGATACTTTCCTCGGTTCCGGTAAACCATCTCCAGTCAGCCTTAGATGATAGTAATGTCCAGGTAGGTACATTCAATGCGCCGGATAAATGTGCAACAGAAGTATCTACCGTTATAACTAAATCAAGATTACTGATTATTGATGCAGTAGTGTTGAAATTTTTTATATATTGAGACAAATCTTTAATACCATATTTATTAACTAACTCTTTATTTTTCTGTGCCACATCACCGACCTGCAGGCTGAAGAACTCTACATTTTCTATTTTTAATAATTCCATAAAGTCATTTAGCGAACTTGCTCTATGGGCATTATGTAACGGTTTTTTACCTTCCCAAACAATTCCTACTTTCAATCCGTCATTCTGTAATAAGAAATCTCTCCATTGTTTAACCAATTCTTTACCAGGTGATAAATAAGGTACTGTGTTGGGTATATTGTTAATAGTAGCATTAAAGTAAAGCGGTAAACTTAAAAGTGAAATATGGTAATCATAATAAACATCAGGTTCTTCAAAACTTACTCTTTCCATTACAGCATCTACGGCTTCAATATTTTTCATTAAATCGTATAATGAGTTATGGCATTCAAATATTATATGTGCACCTTGTTTCTTTAGTTTATATAAGTAGCGGACAAATTGGAAAGTATCGCCAAACCCCTGTTCGTCGTATACAAAAATTGTTTTGTTCTTTACATCCTGCTCAAACAACTCCGGTTTGGAAAATTTTCTGCGCGGATAATCATCTTTTCTTTTCCGCCATTCATATTCCACCAACCCATCTTTCAGGTTACCGGACTTCAGAAGAATCAAAGATTTATTGAAATGGGCGTCAACATAAAAAGGATTTATTTCAAGCGTTTTATTGATCGACGCTAAAGCTTGTGCCTCATTATTTAGAGCCTGGTATGAATTAGCCAAGTTAAGGTAAGCTTCTGCGTAGTTATTATTATATTCAACAGCTTCTTTAAAGGAAGAAATTGCTTTTTCAAATTCCCCTTTCAAATCGTGGATTATACCAAGGTTATTGAGTGCCGTAGGATTATCTTTTTTTATCTTTATCGAAATGTTAAAACATTTTTCAGCTTCATTAAATTTTCCGTAATCCTTTAATATAATTCCCAAATTGTTGTAAGCATTGTAATGAACAGGGTCAAGGTTAATTACCTTGGAATAATTTTCATAAGCTGAAACTAGATCATTCTTTAAATGGTAACAATACCCTAAATAAAACAAAGCATCTACGCTGTTAAAATTATTAGACAGAATTTTGTTGAACTCATTGATGGCTTTATCAATTCTGTTTTGATCTATAAATTTTCTGGCAAATTCAATTGCGCCGGATAAATCTGTTGCTTTTCCTTGAACAAAATTTTGTAGTTCAACATTGACTTGTCCAACAACATCTTGCCATCCTTCATTCGATTTTCTTCTAAATAAATTCAATGATGAATACCAGGGGGAATCTTCCCTGTTTAATAACCATTTCCAATCACTCGAATTTTCAAGTAATAAATAAGTATCAATATTAAGTGCCCCGGCTAAGTGCACGGAATATGTATCCGGTGTAATCACAAGGTCTAAAAGAGAGATTACCGCTGCCCCGTCTTCAAATGAATTGTTGCCGAGCACTTTTGCATTTTTATATTTTTTCAACTCTTTTTTTTCATCATTCGTGAGGTCGTATTGAAGAATATAAAAATCAATATCTTCATTCTTGAACAGTTGCAAATAATCATTTAACGAAAGGAACCTCCTCCTATTCAAGGTGTTTTTCTGATTTCCTCTCCAAACTAATCCTACCTTTACTTTACTCTCATTGTTAATAATCTTTTTCCATTTGTTAACCAGCCCGGTTGAAGCCTGTAAGTAAGGTGTGTTTGCAGGGATAGTTTGCGTCTTTACTTTTAACAATCTTGGAATTTCTAATAACGGTATGTAAAAATCATATGTATTAGCCTGGACTGATTTTTTATCAAAAGGAAAAATTTCTATTTCTTTACTAAAATCTTTAAAAAGATTATACAGCTCAGGCTGAACAAAAAATAGGACTTTATCAAACTTATTCTTTACCAGCAATACAAATCTTGAAAATAAAATTGTATCGCCAAAACCTTGTTCGGCAAATACGGCCAACGTTTTATTTTGGTATGACTTTCCGTCCCACAATTTTTTATTATCAAGCTCATTTAAAAATTTATTTTCGTATGATCTGTAGGAATAATAGTTCCAGCCGGTTTCATAATCTTCCAGTAATAAGTGAACCATACCTTTGTGAAAACGTATGTTAAAATTTTCAGGGTCGTTTTCCAGAGCTTCATCATAAAGTGAAATAGCTTTAAGGTGATTCCCCTGGAAGTAATAATTGTTTGCAAGTGCAGCTAAATATTTCGGGTCACTCTTTAACTCAACAGCCTTTCTAATGTAGAATTTAGCTTCATCATATTTTTGCAGAACTTGTAGTACATAACCGTAATTATTATATACATCCGGTTCGTTAACTTTTAATTGAATCAGCTTTTCAAATACTGCATTGGCTTCTTCAAATTTTTCTTTTCTAATTAAGTCATTGGCAAGCTGGGTATAAACTTCTTTTAATGCTTTTGAATATTCTTTGTTGGTACTATCCGCCGAAAATGATATTTCAAGATGCGGAACAGCTTTGTCCAATCTGTTTTGTTGAATATACAGTTTGCCAAGCCAAAAATTTATTTCGTCATCTTCAGGATTTTCTTCCAACAACTCTTTATAAAAGTGTTCTGCACTTATTAGGTCATCTTTTGTGTGGGCTTCAAATGCTTTTATTTTTAATAAAGTTGTATCATTTTCAGAATCAAACTCAGAAGTCAGCTTATATTCAACTTCTTTAAACAAATCTTTCCATTCACCAATGTTTTTCTGCCTGAATAATTTAAGAGTCGGGTACCAGGGTGAATCGTCCCTATTTTGCAGCCATCTCCAATCCGGGATATGGGGTAATAAAACCCAGGTCTTTTTGCCTAATGCTCCGGCAATGTGAACAATCGAAGTATCAATGGTAATTATAAGATCAAGATTCTGAATAACTGCCGCAGTATCTTCAAAAGTGTTTAATTCGTTTTCGAGAGTATGAATGTTTTTAAACTTAGACAGGTATTTTCTTTCTTTATCATTAGTGTCTATTTGGAGAGAATAAAAATCAAACTTCTCTAAGTTAAATAATCCCTCGAACAGTTCAACATCAACACTTCTTTTAAAGTCATATTTATGCTTGGGATTCCCTTTCCAGGCAAAACCTATCTTTGGTTTGGCAGAACCGATTAATTTATTTTTCCATTCATCAACTTTGGAATCATTAACTACTAAATATTTTTGGAATACCGGAATTGTGTCAACTGTCGTTTTTAATAAATAAGGTAAACTTAAAAGCTGAATCTCAAAATCATACTTGTGATAAAGTTCTTCATTAAAACTTATTAAATGATCAATTAACGACAACTCCTTAAACAATGGGATTAATTCTTCTCGGCACCTTAAAATAATTTTAGTATCAGCGTTTTTAATTAAATGTAAGAACCGGATAATTTGAACTGTGTCGCCGGCGCCTTGTTCATCATGGATCAGAAGAGTTTTGTTTGTTAAATTTTCTCCGTTCCAAATCTTATTCTTGTTTATAATCTTATCTTTCGATCTATATTCATATTCAGCAAAACCTTTTTCAAAATCTCCTTTTAACAAAAGAGCTACTGCTTTATTAAAGTGTGCATCTCTGTTACCCGGTTCATTTTCAATTACATAGTCATATTGCTTTATTGAGGATCCTATATCACCTAATTCCAGCAGGGACGAACCGTAGTTGATGTATGCTTCTAAATATTCGCTATTCTTTTCAATCGACTTTTTATAATATTCTATAGCTTTTTTATAATTGCCTTCTTTGTGATAAACATATCCCAGGTTATTAAGTGCTTTATAGTGGTCTTTTTTCAACAATGTAGTTTTATTAAAATTGAGCCTGGCTTCTTCCCAGTTTTCTTTCTGTTTATAAATATTTCCCAAATTAAAGTGAGCTTCAGCAAAATTTTTATTTACCTCTATTGCTGCTTTGTAGAAATTTATTGCTTTATCTAAATTATTTTCCTTTTCGCTCAAATAGCCGAGATTAAACATAATCTCAGAGTTATTTGGACTTAGCTTAAGAGCTTTAACCAAGTTGGATTGGGCGTTTCTAAACTGGTTTAATTCTATTTGAAGAATAGCTAAGTTATAAACAAACACAGGATTATTAGGAGCTAACTCAACAGCCCGGCTTAAATATTTTTCCGCGTCTTTAAAGCTGCCTTCTTTGAAATTAAGTATGCCGATATTAAAGTTTGTTTCCGGATTTTCGGGTTCTATCTTGATAGCATCTTCTAAAACATTGATTGCCTTTTCATTGTGATCGAAGGTATGATAACAAACGCTCAGATTATTATAAGCGTGTATGTAATCATTCTTTAGGTTAATTGCGCGATGGAAGGAATTAACAGCATAATCGTAATTACCCAATGCTTGGTAAACTAAACCAAGATTATTCAACGACTGGTGATCGGAAGGATTAATAGCCAATGCTTTCTGAAGATAGCTGATTGCTTCCTCAGGGTTGCCTTCTTGAAAATATAAAGAACCTATTAAGAAATTTAATTTTGAATTTGCAGGTTCGCTTTCCAGCAATTCCAAATAATCTTTTTTAGCTTCTTTTAGATTCCCTTCTTGATGTTTAGCAAATATTTTTTTTAACCGAACGTTCAAAATCCCTTTCCGCTTTAAACGTATCCATACTTTTCACACTTCGACTCAATTTCTTTGCCAAAACTTTTTTTTACAATTTGTTATAGAAATTGCGTTTTCGCTTTGTTTTATTGATACTTTGTGCTCATAGTTCATCCATAAAAGCCAAGTGTCTAATATTGTGCAGTTATTATAAAACTATTGTTTTTTTTGTTTAAATAAGCTGTTTTTTTGTTGGTATTATAGTTGTGTTATAGAGTCGTTAATTATATCCGGGAGATTAAATGCAGAAATCTAAAGAAAAGATCTGGCTTTCATATGTATCATATCCTGTTACTACTGCAGTATATTTTGAAAGAGCTTTAAGAAAAGATTACGATGTTACTACCTGTGGTCCAATGATTACTCCGGGGATCATGAAAAAATGGGAACTTGAAAACATGAAGCTCGAAGTTAAACCTCAAGAAATTCCGCTTGACGGCAACATTGATATTGCTTCATTAATTAAATCCCTGCATCCGGACTATAAGCCTGATTATTTTATTTGGATCGAATCTGTAAACGGCAACTACCCCCAAAATATAGATAAGCTAAACATTCCCACAGTGTGTTATTTTATTGATTCACATCTAAGTAATAATTTAAAACTACATTTAGATTGGGGCAAAAACTTTGATTTTGTCTTTATAGCCCAAAAAGAATATTTGCCAGAATTTAAAAAGGCAGGAATAAAAAACGTTTATTGGCTTCCCCTGGGTTGTGATGTTGAAATTCACTCGAAACAGTCAAACTACAAAAAGCATGATATTAGTTTTGTGGGTAGTATTGGAGGCAACACAAGAAGAGTCAGACTGCTTAATGAGCTTAAATCAAAATTTGATCTCTACTATGAAAGATGTTTCTGGCTCGATATGGCAAAAGTTTTTTCAGAATCGAAAATTGTTTTTAATAATGCCGTAAAAAGAGACTTGAATATGAGGGTCTTTGAAACATTATCCTCAGGTTCGTTTTTATTAACAGATAATGCACTTAACAGCGGGCAGGATGAACTATTTGTTGACGGAGAAGATTTGGCAGTATACCGGGATAGTTTAATCGGAAGCGCAGTGGAGTTTTATTTGGGAAACGATGAGCTGCGGGAAGCAATTGCCCAGAGGGGACAACAACTGGTCCACAATGCTCATACTTACTACCACCGGGTTTCCGAGATGATGAAAGTAGTTAAATCTGGAAAAACAAATACACCTTCTGCAGCCGAGTGGCGTGAAAAATCCGTACAAAACACAACCGTAACTCCAAAAGATATAAATTACTTAAAAAGAAGTTTTGTAATTCCCGTGCTTGATTATTCTCCGGCAAGTAAATACAATATAAAAACTTTATTGAGCGACTTAAATAAAATCGACGGAAACGTAATTTTAGTTTTTAATAACGAAGATGTGGCAAATGAAATTAAAGACAATAATAGAATAGATTATTACTCGATAATGAAAAAAAATGTCGGTGTTTCAAGAGCTTGGAATATTGGAATGAATATGTCTCAAACCCCCATTACTTTTGTAATGAATGCCGATCTTCACGTTCAAAAAGAAGCCGTGGAAAAACTTGAAAAAGGAATAATAAATTTCAGCAAAGCAGCAATTACAGGACCACAGGGTTCATTTTTTAATGCTTATAATGCCCGCGACCTCCATTATTTTGACAAAGGGACATTTGACAAACCAATGCCGGTAGATGCCGTTTCAGGATTTTTCTTTGCTGCTAAGACTAAATACTTCCATGATTGCGAAATTAATTTTGATAACAGGTACACTCCATGCTACTTTGAAGAATGGGATACAGGACTGCAAATCAAAAAAGCAAACTTATTCAGCTATCTTATTCCCTCCACAGAATACGACCACGAGTGGAGCGGTAGTATTAGGGCACTTAGAACAATAAAGTATTTAAACAAAGAAGAAACTGCGCAGGAAATATTAGAAAGGAATAAAAAATTATTTCTGGCTAAATGGAGAAACCTTGTTAATAAAAACGGATTTGATGAATCATTACTCGAGAGTTATTGGGCAAAACTAATCATCGAAAGGGGAAACGAATATCTCATAAATCAAAATTTAGCTAAAGCAGAAGAAATTTTTAATGAGCTACTTAAAGTTTTTCCAAAGAATAAGGAATCATTCTGTAATCTTGGGATCATAGAATATCATAAGGGAAATAAAGAGAAAGCAGTTTCAAATTTTGAAAAAGCTCTGGAGATTGATCCAAATTTTGCTGTTGCAAAAGAAAATTTAGAAAATGTTATTAACGAAAAGCAATAATCTTTAAAGAGAATTAATAATCGACACTAATTTTTCTGCAGTATTCGTCCATGTAAATTTCTGCAGATCTTTCCCCGCTTGTCTGCCGATTTTTTTTATTTCATTACGGTTATGGTAAGCATATTCTACTTGTGAAATTATTTCGTCAATACTAGGTTCTTCCCAATCGGCCCAGAGTCTATTGTTTGAATAAATTTTATAAGGCTGCATGTCTTTCAGGAGTAATGAATTCTGTTCGTTAACAATATCTTTGTGACCGCTTGTGTAAGATGCAATAACAGGTTTTCCGCACGCCATGTATTCCATCAAAACCAGGTTCGTTCCGCCTTCGCACCTATTTGGGAAAATACCGATATCGGTCTGCTTATAAAACTCCCTTAGTTCGGTATTAGGTATTAACTCATAAGTTAAAATTTTATTTTTGTCAATCCCGTTTATTTCATAAAGATGATTCATTCTGTCAATCCATTTATCGCCTTCCAACTCGAACCTAATATGATTTGATCTTGCAACTAATTCCATAGTTTGGGGCCACATATTATACCAGGCATTGATGAGTACTATATCATTATACTTTTGCTGAAGTATTTTAATAGCATTAAGAATTAAGTCTTGGCTTTTCCTCAGTTCAAATTTACCGCCGGAAAAAATTACAAACAAATCTTCATCTTTTTCTTCTTCAATGGGATAAAATATTTCCGGGTCTATTCCCTGGATTAACACATCGGTATTGGTAATTCCTTTCTCTTTTAATTTATCGCGACACCATGTACAGCCGCCGAGAATCATATCGTATTTTTCTGAATTTGCATGAGAAGAATCAATTAATTCATTTTCAAAAAAAGTATATCCAACATTTCTTTTACCCCAAATCTTGGAAAGGCTTTGAAACTCAATACCGGTTAATGCATGGAAAACGGTTCCGTCAACCTCTTTTTCAACGTTTCCTAATTTTTTAAAATCCCAGACTGTGGTATCGTTATAAATTTTTGGAACCTCTTTATTCAAATACTTGCTGCAGACTCCCCACCCAAAATTCTCCCCTGCAGAAAGTGCTAAGAATAATTTATTTTCTTTTTTCTCTTTTTGTTCAACGTCCTTTTTTTGGCAAACGAACGACCAGTATTCTTCTTCACCCGCCTGAATTTCAAATTTTATATCAAAAGTATTATTTATGCTATAGCCGATTCTATTTATTAAAGATATCCACATTTTTTTCGTGAGTACACTATAATGGTTAGGATTACCTTCATGTTCTGCAGGTGAATTACACATTGGAACTTCTAAATAAAGTAAACCATCGTTTCTGAGAACTCTATTAAATTCGCTTAATGTGAACATCGGGAAAATACTATGTTCTAGAACGTGTCTCGCCCAGATCATATCGAAATGGTTGTCCGGGAAATCCAGAAAAGACTGATCCATTTTGTATACTTCATACCCCAGCTCATTGCATACTTTTTTATCTTCATCATTTAATGTTATGCCGATAGGATTATACCCATGTGATTCTGCCAACTTTAAAAAAACACCCTGCCCGCAACCAACGTCCAGAATTCTGCTGTCTTTACTTAACCTGTATTGACTAATAATCCAATTGAATGTTTGTTTTGTTATTTCATCATGCTGAAAAGAAGGGGGTTCCGGGTATGTTTCACTTTCTATTTTTTTCAAGAAATTTCTCAGTCTCTTAAATCCTTTAGAAACGGTTTCTTCAAAGTTTTCGTTAATTTTAAAATTATCTTTTGCCATAGCCAATTAGTAGTTTATGTAAGTTGTTTCTTTAACTCATTATATACTTCATTTATAACGTCTTTCCAATTACCTCGTTCCTTTTGCCTGAACAATTTCATAGAAGGGTACCATTTGCTACCCGCGCCATTTATCTCCCATCGCCAATCAGGAACTAAGGCCAACATAGTCCAAACATTTTTTTCCATTGTTCCCGCCAAATGAGCAACCGAGGTATCTATTGTAATTACCAGATCTACCTGGCTAATAATTGCTGCGGTATCTTCAAATGATTTTATATCTTCCGTTATATCATGAACATTCTCACTGTCAATATACCGGTTTAATTCTTTCTTATCATCCCCTAATTGCAAACTGTAAAAGTCAACATCCTTTATTTTAAAAAGAGGTGCAATATCGTCAATAGACATGTGCCTTTTTCTATTAATTTCAGGGAATGAATTCCCGGACCAAACAAACGCCACTTTAAATTTATTTCTGTTCACAATTTTATCATGCCATAAATTATAAACACTTTCACTGATTGAAATATCATAATTAATTTCAGGGATTGATTTCTCCCATGTTGATATTTCAGGCAGTTTCATTAATGCTACATTATAATCATGCTGTATTTGTTTTACCTTACTTGAAACAACATTATTAACACCGGGTATTTTTTTTAACACATAAACTAAACTTTCAGGACATTCAAAAATTATTTCATAGTTATATTTTTTTAACAACGGCAAATATCTCGCAAACTGAATTGCATCGCCGTAAGCCTGGTCGGAATAAACCAGTAAAGTTTTCCCGGTTAAATCCTCACCAAGCCACCTAGGGGTATCAAATTCTCTTTTAATAATGTTTCCGGTCTTGCCAATCCACTTGTTATAATTACGCCACCCGTCTTTATAGTTTCCGGTCATCAATTGAAGAAGTGATAAATTAAACCAGGCATTTGCATAACCCGGTTTGATCCGGATTGCTTTATTATAATTACTCATTGCAGTTTGAATATCGCCTAATTCCTGCAAAGAATAAGCAAGGTTATAAAAGGAATCAGCATTATTCGAATTTAATTCAACTGACTTTTTCTGAAGCTCAACTGCTTCTTCATACATTTTCTGTTCAAAATAGGCAATTCCCAAATTAGAATATGCTTCTGAAAAACCCGGGTTTATTGAAATGACTTTTTGAAAGTACTCTTCTGCCTTTGAATATTTTTTTAATTTGAGATACAAAATCCCCAGGTAGTTTAAAGCTATTTCAGACGTTTCATTTTTATCCAGAAGATTTTGAATTTTTTCTAAGGCTTTTTTGTAATTGTTATTTTTCAACAGAAGATTAATTTCTTCGTATCTTTTATCAGCATCCAACTCTAATCTCTTTTTTGAACTTAATTTTCTTTGTAAAATTTTTATTGCGCTTTCCCGGTTTTCATTTTTATTTTTTCGAATTAATTCAACAGAATCATACCAAGGTGATTTATCTATATCTTTGAACCATCTCCAGTCTGAATTATAAGGCAGCAAAATCCATGTTTCAATACCAAGCGCTCCCGCTAAATGAGCAACAGCAGTATCAACACTAATTACCAAATCTAAATTTGAAACGAACGCTGCAGTATCATCAAAACTATTAAAACTATTTGTAAAGTCAATCAGCTTACCGTTACTGTAACTTGTATCAATTTGAAGATTGTAAAAATTGTAATTTCCGTTTTGAATTATAGGATCAAACAAAGTAGGTTCAATAGACCTCTTTGCATCATTCTGATGATTTTTATTTCCCGCCCATGCTATTCCTATATTTAGCTTCCCGTTATTGATTAATTTTTTCTTCCACTCATTCTTTTTCAACTCATTTGCTTTCAAATATGAATCGCCGTTAATCATCTCAAAAACTAATTTGAATAAACGGGGTAAGCTTAACAAGGGGATATAAAAATCAAACTCTTTATAACTTAATGTACCTCTTTCAACAACTTCAATTCCGGGGAAATTAGTTTTGAATAGGTCTACCAATTCTCTCCTGCATTCAAGAGTGACATCCGAATCTATATTTAATAAGTTATAAAGATACCTGCTGAAATGTATTGCATCACCGAAGCCTTGTTCACAATAGACAAATATTTTTTTATTTCTTAAATCTTCACCGTTCCATTTAGGGAAAGGGAATGTTCTTTCAAACTCTTTTTTCCGGAGTCTCCATTCGAACTCATTAAATCCTTCAATTAGATTTTTATTTTTAAGAAGTACTAAAGACTTATTCCAATGCGCTTCAATATTATTTTCATTTAATTCAATAGCTTTATTGTAAGATTTTTCCGCCGACTCGTCATCATCCAGCTTTTCATAAATTACGCCAAGATTGTAATAAGCATTTTCATATTTATTATCTACTTCAATACATTTTTGGTAGCATGATTTTGCTTTGGGGTAATTATCCAACTCCCGGTAAATATTTCCGAGGTTGTAATACGCTTCTTTTAATCCGGGGTTTAGTTTTATTGCGACACTATACTTTTCAATTGCGGATTCATAATCGCCAATTTCCTGCAGCATTATTCCGTAATTATAATTTATTAAATATGAATCGCGGCTTAATTGTAATGCACTCTCGTAACTCTTCTTTGCAGCATCAATCTTTTTTAATCTCTTTTGACAAAAAGCCAGCCTGGATAGAATAGCCGGGTCAACCTCTATCTCGCTTAATAACAATAATAGTTTTTCCGCATGGTCAAAGTATTGATTGCCTATTAATTTTTCCGCTATATCAATCAATTCAACAAATGAGAAACCGGGTTTTGCAGGAATTAAATTAAGTTTATCTTGTTGAATAAAGCCGGTTAAAAGTTTGTTTATGGATGCGGAAATTTCATTTATTCGCGGAACATTCATTTTAAACTAATGATTCGATTTTCTTTTTTAGCGAAAGAAGCTTGTTCTTTATTTGCGGCTGAGATTCAAAGTACGAAACCGAGTTATCAATTAACCCGTTTAATTTTACGTATTGGCCAGTACCGGCATAAAGAGAAACCAAATTTAATATCGTGTTTGGATTGTTATTTATTTTTTGCAACGACTCTTCAAAATATTTTATTGAATTATTTTTGTCGCCGACCTCACCGTAAGAAATTGCAAGCAGATTTAATAACCTGTAATCATAATTTTTTCTTGCAATGAAGTTCTCATAAAATACGATTTTAGTTTTTGAATCATAATTAGGGTCTAGCAACAGTAAAGCATAGGGTACAAATTCATCATTTATAAATTCTGCATAGTGAGCTGCTCTTTCATAAACTATTACTTTGTTATTTAAGAGGGTATTAAATATTTCCAAAAGTTTGTTTCGTTTTTCTTCACATTCTTTTTTATTTAATTTATCATAAAAATCATTAAAGAGTTTTTTGTTGCTGCTCATTATTGCAATATCCAAACCATGGTTCAACACATCGTTATCGTTTAATAATATTTCAAAATCGTTCGCTTTATTTTTTTGTTCAATATTAAATTTATATGAAAGCCGGCAGTGCTCTTCCGCTTTGTCGTAGTTTTGCAATCTTAAATGTATGCTTGATAATATTACATGAAGTATGATCTGTTTTGAATTTAACCTTAGTCCTATTTCAGCAAGCTCCAGGGCCTTTGCGAGATCATTATTTTTGTTTAACTCATAAGCAGCTAAATACCTGTAGCAATGTGATTTGTGTACATTGTTAAGCGAATTATTTTTTATAGCATAGTTAAAATACTCAACCGAGTCTTCAATTTTGTTTAACATTACAAAAGTCTGTCCTATTTGGAAAGCATTATATGCGGAAGGGTTTGTTTTAAAATCCTCAATTAATAATTTTAAATTTCTTTCGGCTTTTTTATTCAGTTCGGATTGTTCAACGTTATAGCCTAAATGAATTATTTTAATATCCGAGTCTTTAATTTCGTAGTTCAATTCTAATAATGATTTTTCAATTTGTTCGTGGGCTTTCCCGGTAAAATACAATTGGCTGTTGTTTGCAAAAAGCCTAATGTATTTCATTTTATTCGAGATACCGCTGATGTTATTGATACTATTGACCGAACATTTGTACCCCGCATTGTCTTTCGAACTAATTATTTTTTTTAATTCATCAACAGAATTCTCAGCCAGTCTTTCATCGGCATCTAAGTAAAGAATCCAATCTCCCGTTGACTTACTCAGAGCAAAATTTCTAGCTGCCGAAAAATCATTTATCCAGTCAAATTTATAGATATTCGAGTTATACTTTGAGGCAATTTCCAGGGTAGAGTCGGTTGATCCCGTATCAACTATTACTATTTCATCAACAACATCTTTAACCGAAGCCAGGCATCCTTCAAGATACTTTTCTTCGTTTTTTACTATCATACTTAATGTCAATCCGGGAGCTGCCATAACCTAGTTTAAATTATTCTCCATTAATGAATTATCATTTTCCGGTTTACCCATCATTCTATTAAGTTTGGCCAGTCCCGCAACAGCATAATTATTATTCGGGTTATTTTTAACGGCCCATTCGTACATTGTTTTTGATTCTTTATCCTGACCTTCGAGATATAATACTTCCCCAAGTCCCGCACAAGCCTGCGATGAGTTGGAATCAATATTCAGCGCCTTGGTAAAACATTCTTTCGCATTTGAAAGATCGCCTACACCCATGTAGTTGAATCCCAGGAAGTTATTTATTCTTGTAAGTGTTTCAAAATTTTCAGACGAATCAAAATTTTCTTCAACAAGTTTCTCCGCTTCGGATAATTTATCTATCGCGTCATTATAACTTTTTTTGTTGTAATCTTCATAAGCACTTTCAATCAAATTACTTATTTTATCGGTGGTAGCTTTTCTATCACGGGGTAGCAGCGAATTATCGTTTTCCGGCAGGCCGAGCAATTTATTTACTTTCTTCAAACCGGAAATTGCGAACTGATTTCTCGATCCATAGATTACTCCATATTCATACATTTTCTTTGCTTCTTCATCTTTGCCGTTAAGAAACAGTACTTCTCCCAAGCCTGCACATGCCTGTGATGATTTCGGATTATACTCCAACGCTTTTTGATACGATTTTTCAGCTTCGTTTACGGACTGCAAAGCCAAATAATTAAATCCCCTGAAGTTATACAAACTTGTTAAGGGCTTGGAAAGATCATTTTCATTTTCGTATTTCAATAATAACTGTTCGGCGTCGTTTATCAATTCAATTGTTCCGCTGTAGTTTTTAGCTGAAAACAATTCATAAGCCTTGGTTATTAATTCCGTAAATTCCTTATCAATTTCTTCGGGAATGCCCAGGTCCAATGTGCTGTGGTCATGAGAAAATCCGAGTTCTTCATTTGTTTTAGCCAAACCGGCTTTGGCGAAATGATTACTTGCCTTATTCTTTAAAGCCCATTCATACATTGTTTTTGATTCTTTGTACTTACCCTCAATGTACCACAACTCCGCAAGTCCGGCGCAAGCTTGGGAACTATGCGGATTTTTTTTGAGCGCATTTTCAAACATGGTTTGTGCTTCATTATATCTATCTAAAGCCAGCAGGTTAAAACCGGCAAAATTATCCACGGAAGCCGAAACTCCTTTTAAATCTTGAACCGACTTTTCTTTTGAAACATTTTCTACTATACTTAACGACTTTTCGTACTCTTTATTTTGGAATAATTTATATGCTTCCTCTAACTTTTCGTTTAGTTCAGTAGATAATTTCGGATCGGTAATAAACTGTACTGCAGTATGAAAAAGAGGAATGTCCAATTCCCTGTTGATTTCCGTTAGACCTAAACCGGCAACCGTGTCCTCGGGATTAAAACTCAGTGCACGTTCGTACATAATTTTGGCGTCGTTAAGCATGCCTCTTAACTTATAAATACCGGCAAGCCCGTTATAAGCTGCAACAGATTTATTATTTACCTTCAATGCTTTTTCAAAAAATAATTTTGCATTTTCAAATTCTTCTTTTGCAAGATATATGTTGCCTTTCAAAATATTTAGATCTTCTTCAAATCTCATTTGAAGCTCTTCTAAGTTTTCAAGCGACCTATCATATTCTTTCTCAAAAAACAACCGGTATGCTTTTTCAAATAAAGGGTTAAAATTATTTTCTTCCTCAATAATCACCTCGTTATTATCTAAACTGTTATGAGTCAATTCGTATCCGAGCAGTTCATTTATTTTTTTTAGGTTTTCAATTGCGGCTTTGTTTTCAGGTCCGTTTTTAACCGCCCATTCGAACATAACTTTTGCTTCTTTCTTTAATCCGCTAACCACAAAGTTCTTAGCGAGCCCCATACAAGCTTCTACACTTGACGGGTTAAGACTTAAAGCAGATTCGAAATCATCCATGCTTTTTTTAATATCCCGGCCTGATAAATATGCACTTCCGCGAGCAATATAAAAATCTTCTTCCGATAAAATATCACTCTCAAAACCGGAGTCTTCAATTTCGTTAAATTTTATTATAGCTTGTTCAACATCCCCATTTTTTAATAGTCTAATTGCTTCTTTAAATAAGTAATCGGTTTGAGACATCCCTTCCTCCGAGTTTTTTTAGAAACTTTGTGGTAAAGTTACAATCCTAGCTTTTTTTTTCTACAAAATTACTGATTTCGTTTTCTTTTAACAATTCATTCTCTATTTCGTCAAGTTTCAGAATACAGTCGTCGTTTCTAAAAATGTTGTTTTCAATTTTCTTGGCCATAGAAAAATAATCTTCCGCTTCATTTTGTTTCCCCAGCTTCAACGTAACTTTACCGGCTAAATTCAAAATCGAGGATAGTTTTAATTCTCCCTCTTCAATTTTATTCTGTTTATTAAACGAGACTATACACTTTTTAAGATTAATAAGGGCTAAATCATACTCATTACTATTTATATTATAATTCGCTCTTTTTACAAACCTATGTATTTCATTTTGATCAATCGGGTATTCAACTTCACGTAAATTAATACTCTTTCCTTTTAACCAGATGTTGTCGGGATCATTTCCCCACTTATCTATAAACTTCTGCCTGTTAATATTAAGCAGCGAATCATATTTGTCGTTACCGTTTGCTTTAAAGCTCCTGGAACCAAAGTGATGAATGAAAACATCTTTACAAACAACAGTTTTATACCCGGCTACCTGGCTTCGCAAACAGTAATCATCATCTTCATAATTACCCGGAGAAAATCTTTCATCGAGCCCGCCGATTTTATCAATTACTTCTTTTTTAATAAGTGTACATAAAAATGCAACTCTCGGGAATTCCATTTTTTTACCGGCATTTTGCAATTTAACCATTTCCGCATACTTTTGCATTTCTTCAATACTTTTATAAGCAGCATTAAGATCTTTCTGTACACCGCTTACTTCATTGGAAATTCCGCTTACTATTCCTATCGAATCACTTGATTCGGCAGCTTCAATAAATCTTTCAAGCCAGCCTTTATTTACAATAATATCGTTGTTAGCGACCACAATATACTTACCCTTTGCTTCCATTAGTCCTTGATTAACAGCCTTCGGGAATCCCAAGTTTTCATTATTTGTTATTACTTTTACATTATCCCTATCTACACTAAGATTGTTCAAATAGTCTGAAATATCTTGCTTGCTGTTATTATTAATAATAATTAATTCAAAACTTCCTTTAACGGTTTCATATATAAAATTAATAGTTGTTTCCGTATGTTCCAGTTGATTGTAAACAGGTATTACTATTGATGTTTCTATTTCAACTTCTTTCAATACCGATTTTAGCAAGTATTGGTAGTATTGAGAATGCTCTTGTAATGTTGAAACATTATATCCGAATTTATTTAATGTTGTAAGTAGTTCATCGGGATATTGATATTTTTCAGAAAAAGTTGCGCTTAATTCTTCCACATTAAATCCGCATTTACTAAACAGCTCAATAGCTGTATCGATAGTAAAAAATCTCAAATGAGTTTTATCCAGAATTCCGGCATCTTCATATCTCCAATCACCTTCAATCAATTTTTTAATCATTGTCCAGTGACGTACATTAGGAATTGATGTTACTATTTCACCTTTTGATTTTAATTTCAATTTAATGCTTTCTATTATTTCTTTCGGGTCAACAAGATGTTCAAGCACATCGGCAAAAATTATCGAATCGAAATAATTATCCGGTAACTTATCCAAGGCACTCTCAATAGAACCGGAAATAACTTTATCTAATTTAGTCTCTGCTTTTTTAGCCGCCTTTTCAACCGGTTCAATTCCCCACACTTCAGCATTAAGTTTTTCTTTTAATTCAAATGCCATTACCCCGCTTCCGCAGCCAACATCAAGAATTTTTTTTGAATTTGGATTAACCAGTTTTTGAACTTCCGGTCTATTATATTCATAATATTGCTCAACCGAGCTGTCCATTGCTTTTAATATATCCGAGTTTTGTGTATACATTTTATATGTATCAACGCCGTAATTATTTTTGAAGTACTTAAATTTATCAACCATATAATCGGGATAATCTTTACCCTCGTTCCAGCCTAAATGATAAGCGATAATATTATTTGCAAAACCAACCTTACCCCCGTTCTGTCTTATCTTTTCACATGTTTCCCAATCCGTATTGTAACTGAAATTGAAATATTTTCTTTTAATTGCCTGCATTACAGTTCCAACATTGGATAAAGTAATATCATCATTATACTTGGTTTTGTCGCTTATATAAACATCCGGCATTTTTTCCGGTTTATTTGAAGGATCAAGATTTAATGCTATTAATCCCATGTCTTCATTTTTTTCATGAAGCTCTATTAACCTTTCAAGCCAGCATTTGCCTTCTATATTTGGGACAAGAATATCAGGGTCACAAACAATAAACGGGTCTGAAGTTGAAACACCAATTCCCTTTTGAAACGCTGCTGTCCATTCGTTTGATTTATTGTAAATTACTTTATGAAATGACAATTCATTTTCTTTAAGATAATTTACCATCTTATTTTCACTTGCATTATCTACAACAATAATGCGATGCGGATAGCGTGTATTGTTTTTTAATGATTCCAGTGTTTTTTGAAAATACTTCAATCGATTATATGTAAGAAATATTATATCAACCGGTCCCTTTGAACTTATATTAGAACTGTTATTAATTTGATATCCAGCTTGAGTAATAATTCTTTTTACATCATTAAATGATCCATATCCGGATACTTTCTGCTCCACCTTCGATAATAATAATGAAGCTAACTCATATTGATCGTCATTGAACAATTTGTTAAACAATTCAACAAAATTATTATTTGAATTATCAATTAATAAAAACTTCTCAAAATACTTTTCAGATAGCCTAAAACCTTTTAATTGATAAAACTTAATTCCAATATTTAAATATGCAATAGCACTACTATTTTGGGGATCATTTTGCCAATTTAAGTTAGGAAAAAAATCGCGATAATTTGATTTAGAAAAAATACTTTCAAAAATTTTTACTTCGTAAGAGGTATCAAGCTGACCAGAAGTATTAAATGTAATATTATCTTCATGAATTTTGTATTTATACAAAAACTTATTAACGTGTTTAAGATTATATTTCTTCAAAGAAAATAGTCTTGAATAAAATTCAAAATCATGAGCGCGTTTAAAATCAGTATTAAAATTTCCAATTTCCGAGTAAATAGATTTTTTCAATAAAGTTCCGGCATTAGGTATTGGCTGTCCGGTAAACAAAAAAGTATAGGCATCATATAATTTATTATAGTAATCAGGATATTTAAATACACGCAATAGTTTTTCGTTTACATCAACTGTTTTTAAGTTACAATAAACTATCTGTACATCTTTATATTTATTTAATACGGCAACATACTCATTCAAAATATCCGGATAGAATTCATCGTCACTGTCAAGCCATAAAATATAATCACCTTTTGCTTCTGCTATACATCTATTTCTAGTATCCGGAGCATTAGTATGCTCTTTTTCTATAAAACGTAATTTAGGATCATTAATTGATTTTATTATTTCTTTAGTGTTATCAGTTGAACCATCATCCACAACAACTACTTCAAAATTATCATATTTTTGATCTAATGCACTTTTTAGGGTTTCTAAAATAAATTTTGACCTGTTGTAAGTTGGAATACAAATAGAAATAAAAGGTGATAAATTTTTTGATTTTTGTTTCTCTTCTTCTATCTCTTTTTTAATTAAGCTGAATTCATCCTCCCTCAATTTGTGCCAGCTTGCTAAATATTCATCCCAATTTGGATGTATATCTTTTAATCTTTCACGTGATTTTTTTTGTTTGTCTATTTTATGCTGTAAGTGCTTTTCATCTTTTGCATAGTCATGATAAATAACAGGATCAGGAGAATAAATTTGTTTTCTTTTATCCGGTTCAATTTTATTTAACCTAATTGAAAGGTCAACCCCGCCGCCGCCAAATCTAATTTGATCATCCCAGCCACCAACTTCAAAAAAATGTTTTGCTTTATAAGTAGTATTTCCCTCAAGATCAGCATACATTGGAAAAGGTTTGTTGCCTAAATAATAATGAGATGTATATTCATTAAACTTATTTTCCGTTTTAGGAATATAAACTCCTCTAACAGCAATTACATCGTATAATTCATGTATAGTAAGATGAGCCTCTACAATATTTTCAAAGGGTATGCCATCATCTTCTAAGAAAAACAATATATCTGATTTAGCAAATACTGATCCAATATTTCTAGCTAAATATGCACCGGTATTTTTATTTAGTTTAATATAAGTATCAATAAATGGCTCAAGGCATTCAAATTCTTTTTTGTCAGCACCATTATTTACAAAGATTAGTTCATAATTTTGATTTCTCTGTTTCTGAAGAATTTCAAAATTCTTAAGATTATCCGGGTGCAGCCTCCAAGAAATTACTATTACTGATATTTTGGGATTGGCTACATTATTAAATATTTTGTTGTATTCAAAAACTTCTGCATACTTTTCATATTTAATTGACCAGTTAACTTTTTCCAGTCTTTTTCTTAAATCATTATTATTTATAGAAATCTTATTATAATCTGGAGAGAATTTTGGAATCGCAATATCAGCCGTACAGCCGCATCTTTCAAAGGGACAAACAACGGCATTTTCAAATCCTTCTAGCGGATTATCATCGTTATATATATTTTTGGATTTTACATTTGTTCCCCTAAAACAAACAGCCCTATCCACCGAACCAAATTCATTAATAGACATATTACTCACGCCTGCATTACAAATCATGCCCTTGTATTTGTTAAGTCCCTTAGAGTTTATTTCAGGCTCCGAATAATAATCAGTTTTAATTTGCCCATATTTATTGATAGTTTCGATTAATATGTTTTGTTCTTCTGTTTGATTGTTATAATAGTTCTGAATCCATTTCAAGTCTTCTTGATTATATCTTTTATCGGGAACCGTACCGTAATTTTCCCGGATTACCATTACACGGTATTCAACATATTCATTTTTAATTTTACCTAATTCTTTATCAAGGTAACGGACTTCGTTCATCTTTTCAGGATGAGCCATAATTTGAATTTTAGTATAAAATCCTTTTGAGGAAAGCGTATTTATATTTTCAAGGAATTTATCTTTATTGGCAAAATCAAAATGGTAAGATGCAACAAAACGGATTTGATTTTCATAACCGTTCATCTTTTCTGCAAAATCAGAAAAATATTTATTCGTTCTGCCTAAGTTTGAAATTGTTATAACAGTAACTTTTTCTCCCAACTTTTCAAAAATGTATAATAACAGGTCTTGATAATCAGGATGGATTGTAGGCTCGCCTCCCGTGAGAATAATTGTATATCGCGATTTGTCAAGTTCCGCCAATCTGTCAACTGCTCTTTTAAGTAAATCAAGGGGAATAAACGATCCTTTATTATTATAAACCGTACAGTAAGAACATTGGTAATTGCATTTCCGGGTAAGCACCCAATTAACTTCCAAATTGTCCGAATCTGTAAATTTATTTTTAGAACCAACTCTTACATATTTTCTTTCAGTAATTTCTTTTATGTTTTTGGCTTGTTCTTGTTGTTCTTCAGTGATTAATTTTTCTTTTTCGTTTTGAGGAACAAGTTCCTTTTTAATGCCGGCAAATAACTTAAATGCAGTGTTATTACCCGGGTCAAGTTCCAGTACGCGGTTTACTGCCGTAACGGCTTCCAGTTTTTTATTTTCCGCAATCAATAGTTTTGTAAGTAAAATTGAAATCCCCACATTATTTGGATCAATTTGAAGTAAGAATTCTATAGTCCTTCTTGCTTTGGTTAATTCTTTATTTTCAATAGCAGAATTAACCTCGTCAAATGAATAAATATCAAAAAATTTCTTAACGCTGTCCGTAATTATCTTAGAGGCATCATCTTTCCCGGCAATTAAATTCTGTAAAACATTAAAATTGTATTTAGGCAGCTTTAAATCCGTGGGGACATAACAGCTATCAAACGGACAACGAATAGGATATTGAAAATCCAGGATACTGTCCGGGTTATCATAAACATTGGGTTTTTCGGTTCTCACTTTTCTAAAGCAAACCGATCTATCAAGTGTTCCGTCACCGTTAATCGACATTAAATTGAGCCCCGCATGACAAACCAGGCCCTTAAAATTATTTTGTTTATTTATAATGAGATTATCAGCCAAATATTTTTGTGAATCTATTAACTTCCCGGATTCAGTATCTTGATATTCCAAGAGGATTGATTTATGATTTTCTTCAACATAATTTTCCTCCAACCATTCTAAATTTTCAGGTTTATATCTTTTATCAGGGACTGAACCGTAATCCTGTCTTACAACAACAAGAGCTACGTCTAATTTTTCATTTTTAATTTTTAACGCTTCACTGTAGACTTGTTTAACTTCATCCATAAAATTTGGTTCAGCGCAAATCTTAAAAACAACGTAAACACCGTTTTTAGAAAGTAATTTTAGTCTATTAATAAAATTATCTTTCTTCGCGTATTCAAAATGATACGAAGTGTAGAATTTGAATAAATTTAATTTATCTCTAAATCTCTCAATAAATTTTTCATAAAATTTTACCGGCTTGCTCAGGTTGGTTTGAATTACTATTTTTACTCTATCCCCGAGTTTTTCAAAAACGTATTCATTTATTTCAAAAAATTTGGGATGCAAAGTAGGTTCGCCCCCGGAAAACGAGATTATGATATTTTTGTTCGGCAGTTCTCTAATTTTATCAACGACTTTCTTAATTTTTTCAAGCGGGACAAAAAAACCGTTTTTATTGTCGTGTACAGTACAATAATTACATTGATAATTACATTTCCTGGTTAAAATCCAATCTACATTTAATTCCTGCAATTCCATTAACTCCCAGTCACCGGTTCTTAAAATTTGCATATTTTTACAATGAACAGATTCTTTTTCATTAAAATTATTTTGCAGAACTTTACTTTTGGGATCAAACAAAATTGAATACTTCTTATTGTGAATTAACTGTTTGGATAATTTTTCAATTTCATTGGGGTAGATTAAGTCATTATATTCATTGAATATTTTTTTTATTAAATTAGAATAGTCACTAATTTCATCCAATAAAACATTATCTATAACGTCGTAAAAATGATTTACCACTTCATTTCTAAAATAATCAGCATATTCACTTTTATTTATTCTTTTGTAATATCTTGACAACCACGCACGTGTATTTCCGTTATGAAAAATTTGAGTTGTTTGATCAAGCTTTGACCAGATTGATAAAGAGTGTTTGCGGTAAACTGCGTTTTTTATATTATCTAAATATTTTCCTCTACCAAAATTACCGTATAGTGATGTAAGAAACTTATCACCATTTTTTACTTTTAAAAATTCATGAGGAAACTCTTTAACCACATTTCTTGCTAGTAAAGTTAACGTTAGAACCATCTTTCCCTGGATCAACTCTTCTTGAGAATAATCACTTTTGAAATCATCCCTTAATTTTGATTTAGAAATAATTACATCGTTTTCATCAACAATACTGGCATTATGATAACAAAGAACGTACTGCGAATTTTTTTCAAGAAAATCGACTTGTTTTTGTAATTTTAATGGGTCTATCCAATAGTCGTCACCTTCACAAAAAGAAATATATTCCCCGCGTGAAGCTTCAATTAACCTTTTCCCGTTTTCAAATGTACCTACATTATTTTCCGATGTTATTATTTTTATAACATCAGGGTATTTTTCTTGATAAGCTTTAATAATGTTTAATGTATTATCACTTGAACAATCTTCTCCCATTAAAACCTCAAAGGGGAAATTAGTCTTCTGTAATAAAAATCCTTCAATGGCATTACTTATAAATTTCTCATGGTTATACGTAATACAATTTATACTTACAAGCGGATTATTTATTTTATTATTCATTATTATTTCTATCTTTATTTATAACAATTAAAACATCTTTAAACTGCATATAAAACTGTTTCTATTGCCGTTATACAAGAATGATGTTTAACATAATATTTATAAGGATTTAATTTAGTCAGTTCATTAATCATCAGTGGAATTTCAATAAAGTCTTCAAGTTTATGATACAAACAAATAGCTAATTTAGGTTTATCTTTTAATATAGAATCTTTAGCCCCTTCTAAAGCTTTCAACTCCGATCCTTCTACATCTAATGCAATTAAGCTGGGCTTTTGTCTATTTAAAGAGTCAATAGTAGTACTAGTAATTTTAAAATCATATTCTTCAGAGGAATCTTCTAAAACATGTGCATCTAATCCACTATTAAACTCATTTCCGTCAAACTTTAATTCAGTTTCAGAATTCCATAAAACCTTGTTAATTATTTCAATGTTATTGTTATCAGCAAATTTGTTAGTTAAATAATTGTACCATTCAAGATTTGGTTCAAATCCCGTTACCTGAATTTTATTATTATTGTTCAAGGCTCTGACAATATGTTTACCATTAAACGCACCAGCTAAAATAAAATGGTCATCATCATTAAATTTGTTGAAAAGAGAATTGCCAAAGTATGCATCGGGTTCATATAATGATTGATCCCAAAATGTTCCGTTCAATATATTTTTAAATATCTTTTCATATACTTGTCTTGATTGATCGTCTTCAAAGAGACTTAGCACATCGTTTAATTTCTCTTCTTCTTTTTTCAGAAAATCATAAACTTCAAAAGATCTGAAATGATAAACCGGAAAATAATAGAATTCATTTGGAGTTACTGCAACTTGTAAATCCATTAATCCGGCTGTGATTATAATTGCTGTATCAGTTGAATCAAACTTTTTTAAATCTTCAAATTCAATAACAGGTATCCCTAATATTTCTTTTTCAGTCAAGTCTCTTGTACTGTCGCAAATATATTGGGGAAGCGGCAGTATCTTTTTTTTAAGACAAAATATTTTAATAAAATTTCTAACTTTTCTGCCAACACCCCAAAAAACCAATTTTTTTGTTCTGATGTTTTCGATTGCAGTTTCCAAATATTCTAAATTGGGTTTAAACATTTGTTTATCTCACTTTAATAATTTTCTTTTATTAGTTTATTTAATTTCTCTATCAAATAATCTATATCTGTTTTTTCAATCAAATAGTTTGGCAAGAATCTAATGGTTCTTCCGTTATTACAGTGTTGCAACATAACACCATGCTCCAATACTTTACTGCAGAATTCCTCGCCCAATTGTTTGTAGTTGGACAATCCTTCACGATACAAATTAAACCCAGTCATTAAACCAATACCTCTTGGTTTTTTTATAATATTATATTCGGTAGATAACTCTATTAATCTATTTAGAAGATAATTACCTTTTGTGATATTGGATTCCAACAAACTCTGACTATTTATTGTATCAATAAGCAGACTGACTAATCTTGCAGCGAAAGGTTCATTTTGGTGTGAACTATAATGCTGCATTACGAACAAATCATTTGTAACTGTATTTCCGTTCGCGACAACACAAGAAACCGGGAATCCAACGCCCATAGCTTTGGCACAAACCAGAAAATCAGGAACAGTTTCTAATTGTTGGTAATAGAACCAACTCCCGGTGCGTCCAAAACCGGTTTGACATTCATCAAATATCAGAAAGATGCCATATTTATTGCACAATTCTCTAACTCGCTTAAAATAATATTTTGGAGGGAAGTATAATCCTCCACCTGAAATTATTGGTTCAAAAATAGCTGCTGCAATATTATCAACATTTTGTGAAACTACTTTCTCAAATTCTTCAACATATTCATCTATCTGTTTTTCCGTTAAATCATCACCATAAAAAGAAAGAGGCGCAGGGACAACATACGAATGAGGAAGTACAGGCCGAATACGGGATCTGGACATTGAATACCCGGCTGTTCCATGAGTCAATCCGTGATATCCTAAATCAAATGCGACTATCCCGTTTTTTTCTTTTAAATGTTTAGCATACCTTAAACAGCATTCATTTGCTTCAGCCCCGGTAGATAAAAATAAAGTTCTACCGCTCATTCCTTCACATATATCGTGCATTTTTTTTGCAGCGAACAGGACATCATCAGATAAAGTAGAGGTATCTGTATCCTGAAGTTTATTTGCAATAATATTTAATTCTTGAGATACAATTGGATTTGAGTGACCAAGTATGGCACAAAACTGTCCGCTATTTAAATCTAAAATTTTGTTCCCGTCAGCATCCCAAACGTATGATCCTTTGCCTTTAGTAATTACAGTATCTTTAAAATTTAGAACAGGTAAGATATAATTTGAATATTCTTCTAATAATTCTGAATTCTTACTTTTTTCTGCCATTTATTTTTTCCTAATTATAATTTCCAATTTTGTACGGAATTAAAATTTTAAACAATATTTTCAAACCATCCTTTTGAATTTGTTTTATACCATTCGTTAGGATAACCGTAACTAATCATTGATACTTCATTTAATGAATTCCAATCATCGTCCGAAATAATAAAATCAGAGGCTTTGCAGTTTTCAATAATTTGTTTTGAACTTCTTGCACCGGTAATTACAGAAGCTATAATTTCATTTTTGAGTAACCATGCTAAAGAAATTATTGTGGAACTTAGATTTTGTAATTCAGCAATTTCACGTACTTTACTAATTACTTGGTTACTCTTTTGAATCCATACTTGGTATTTTTCATCAGTTACATTTTTATTTAATTCAAAACGGGTATTCTGCGGAGGCTTATTTTCATTTACATACTTGCCTGTCAGCATTCCGCCGGATAAGGGGCTCCAACATATTAACTTCATTTGCGCATCTTTAGCTGCGGATATTACTTCGATTTCAACATCACGTTTTAATAAATTGTAAAGGTATTGTCCGGAAATAAATTTATGATAACCTTTTAATTCGGACTTATAATTTGATTTAGTAATCATCCATGCGGGTAAATTACTACAGCCTATGTACCTTACTTTTCCTTGTTGTACCAAAGTATCTAATGCTGAAAGAGTTTCTTCAAGTGGTGTTCCGTAATCAGGTCCGTGAATTTGATATAAATCAACGTAATCTGTTTTCAATCGTTTTAAACTTGCTTCGCATCCACTAATAATGTGTTTGCGGGAAAGTCCTTTGCTGTTTATATCATTACCAGTTTTATAATAACATTTGGTTGCAATTACAAATTCATCTCTATTTTGATTTTCCAGCCATTTACCAATTATTTGTTCAGAGACCGTTTCAGAATAAATATCAGCTGTGTCAATAAAATTACCACCTCGTTCTTTATAGGCATTCAAAATTTCTAATGATGCACTTTCGTCGCAGCCCCAATCTTTTTGGCCAAACGTCATAGTTCCCAAACAAACAGTTGATACAATTAATCCGGAATTTCCTAAATAGCTGTATTTCATTTTTCCCCTGACTTAAACCTTATTCCTAATATTTACATCATAAAATTTCATATAAATTTCTTTTTATAAATTTTTTGAATAATAATTGTGAATCAGCTTCATTATTTGAGAAAACAAAAATTATACCAATTCTGCTGAAAGGACTTTCTCTAATTTCATCCCCGGTTGAAGATAGCGGTATAAATTCCAAATTATCAAAAGGATGTAAAAATTTTATTAAATTGTAATTTGATTTATGATCCTGGGTTACTGTATGTCTAATTACATTTTTTTTATTTAACTGAAAATTTTTGAGTTCATTTTTAATGTTCAAAAATGGTTTTGCGTAAAACTCTGCATAAGGGAATCCGGTACTTTCCTGAATTAATCTGCTGTATAGATCACCCGGGCATCTTCTGGTAATTTCGATCAACCAAAAATTATTATCATCGCAAATGAATTGGGTATGAATAAGTCCGTCCGGCAAGGATAATTTATCTGCTAGTTTGGTAATATCTTTTCTTATTTGATTAAGAATATTTTCATCAAAATCAAAAATTACCCTACTTGTATCAACAGCGAATTTATTTACAATACAATGTTCCTCTACAATAAAGTCGATTAAAACTTCTCCGTTAACAATAAAAGCGGAGTGACTATACAACTGGCCTTTTACAAATTCTTCTATAAGATAAGTGCCGGTTTTTGAAAACTCTTTTGCCGTTTTAACTGCATTTTCTAAATCATTGTTTTCATTACCGTCAACTACAGCTGTACCATGCCCGCTGTATGCATCAGCCGGTTTTACTATTACAGGCAAATTGTTTTTTGCATCATCAATGTTTTCAAATAATCTTGGCACATGTAATTCAATCTTATAAGCAAATTTTCCGAATTTTTCTTTATCGTTTATTGTTTGATTTACTTCTACGGGATCTATGTTATAAAAATCAAATTCTTGGTTTATTTCAGAACATACTTTGTAGGAAAAATCATTTCCGCCGGGAACTAGAAAATCTATACCAAGTTTTTTTATTTGAGATTTTACTTCATCTACATTTACGTAGTTCAGGTTAATATAATTATCTACAAATTTAGCCAATGCATCATTTGGATTTCCGCCCAATACATATACTTCTGCCCCTGTACTAACCAAATAGTCATAAATAGGTTTTGCAGAAAAACTAGTATCCAATAAAAGTATTTTTGATTCCACCATGATATTCTTCTATTTCTTCAATAGTAATCCAAGATTTTGAATTAGCAGATTTGTTAATCGCCTCTAATAATTTTATTCCTTCAAAAGCCTCATCAATTCCAAAACAGTCCGTGAATGTTTTTATTTTTTTAGTTTTATATTCAATTAACGCATTAAAAATATCCTGATAATAATTAGCAAAAGCTTCTATATATCCGGCAGGATGACCAACTTTGAATCTTGTATATCTTTGTTTATTTGCAATTTCTATTTCTCCGTTACCTCTGTCAATTATCCATCTGTTTGCTTTGTTATCTGCAAGAGTTAATTGTTCCGGGAACTCCTGCACCCACTCTGCTCCCCCTTTGTCACCATAAATTCTTATCTTAAGACCGTTTCTGTTGCCTAACGCAATTTTACTGTACCACATATTACATGTTATATTATTAGTATATTCAACTATACAGCTTACGTTGTCAACAATAGATGAAAAATTCCCAAACGAATCATTTTTAGCTATTGCTTGTACTGGTGTTTCATTTGTTAAATATTTTATAAACATGTGCAAATGAACACCAAGATCAAGTGATATTGTAGGAACGTTATTATCTTTTAATCTCCAGTCTTGAGGAATTACCGGGTTACCTTCTTTTGTTATTCTTGCAAATCCTTCCTGCGGCATTTCAATTTGGATGTGATGTATTTTCCCAAGTGTACCGTTTGAAATTATTTCTTTTAATTCTCTAATCATCGGATATCCTAAATAATTATATGTAACTACTAGGAATCCGTTTTTCCTATTAATAATATCTTTGATTTCTAATGCTTCTTCAGATGAACCAATTAGAGCTTTTTCACAAATAACCGGAATATCATTATTAATAAATTTTATTACTTGTTTAGGATGCTGATCAGAAGGAGTTAATATAATCACCGCATCAATTTTATTTTTTTCTTTCTGAATAAGTCCATCAATATTATCATATACTCTATCTTTACTTACTTTATACACTTCTGCTGTTTCAATGTTAATATCTGAATGTCTGCTGAAATATCCTGCTGCAAGTTCAAACTTATTATCAATATTAATAGATGAGAAGTGTACGTAACCAACTGCTGAATTTATTCCGCCGCCAAGAAAAGCTACTTTTAATTTTCTGTTTTTATCGATTTCTTTTATTTCCATAATAATCTGCTACACCGTATGATTATTTAATAATTCACTTACTATAAAGGCTATTTCCAAAGCTTGAGCCGCATTTAATCTTGGATCAACTTTTGTGGAATAATTAATACTTAAGTCCGATAAAACCAATCCATTTAAACCGCCGATACATTCGGTAACATTTTCATCTGTAATCTCCAAATGAATACCGCCCGGTATAACATGTTCTTCCAAACATATCCTGAAGAAGGATTGAATTTCATCAACAATTTGATCAAAAGCCCTAACTTTAAAACCGTTGTGCTTGAAAGTATTGCCGTGCATAGGATCGATTACCCAAATTACTTCTAAGTTCAACTTCTTTACAGCTCTTATTAGTCTATTTAATTTTTGTTTTATTTCTTCATGACCCATTCTGCAAATAAGTGTTAGTCTTCCCTTTTTGTTTCCATGATTTATTTTTTTTATTACCTTAATTAAATCATCCAAATCATAACCGGGACCTACTTTTACTCCCACCGGATTACCGATGCCGCTGACAAATTCAATATGTGAACTATTGGATTGCCTGGTTCTATCGCCTACCCAAATAAAATGGGCACTGGTGTCGTAATATCCGCCGTGGACAGTGTCAAGTCTTGTAAACGATTCTTCATAATCGAGAATAAGTCCTTCGTGAGAAGTATAAATTTGGCTGCTTTTTTTATTCTCCAAAAATTTTTCACTTTTATCTGCTAATGAATCATTAATATTCTTAGCAAATTTTTTATAGTAGCCAAGTTCCCGTACTTCTTTCGAAAAATGATGTTCACTCCAATCGTTCAAATTGGTTATCTCGTTATACCCGCCTTGAATAAAGGCTCTTATTAAATTTAAGGTTGCAGCAGATCTAAAATATCCTTCTATGAGTTTCTCCGGTTTGGGAGTTCTTGCTTCAAGTGTAGGTTCGTGTTCGTTTATTATATCACCCCGGTAACTTGGAATTTTCTTCCCGTTAATAGTTTCATGCTGCAAAGACCTCGGTTTTGCATATTGACCGGCAATCCTGCCGATTTTAATTATTTTTTTATTGGTTAAAAATTCCAGAACCATAGCCATCTGCAAAAGTATTCTAAGGAAATTATGTATTTTAGGACCATTACAATCGCTAAAACTTTCAGCACAATTGCCTACTTGCAGCACAAAGTTCTTTTCTTCATTAACACCTGCAAGGGCTTCACTCAGTTTTCTTGTTTCACCCGAAAACACTAGCGACGGCAGTTTCTTAAGAGTTAATAAAACTTCATTTAGTTTTTTCTTATCCTGCCATTCAGGCTGCTGTGATAATTCATAATTTTTCCAATTATCTTTTATCCATGAATCCCTCATGAAATGTTTCCCCGTTAGTCTGAGTTTTACTTTAGCTGCCTAACTATTTTTGCTATGGTTTTATCGTTTAAGTCGGGATAAATCGGCAAACACAATACTTCGCCGGTTATTTTCTCTGCTACAGGTAAATTTCCTTTTGCAGACGATTTCAAATGTTTATATGCCGGGAACTGGCTGATCAACGGGTAAAAATATCTACGCACATGAATATTATTATGTTTCATCTTTTCGTAAAGCTCATCTCTTGTCATTCCGTATTTTTCCGTATTTACAAAAATGGGGAAATAAGCGTAGTTATGTTTTATTCCCTGCATCTCATCCAGCACTCTTATCCCTTGAATTTCTTTTAATTCACTTTTATAGATTTTATAAATCTTTTTTCTTTTTTCTAAATTCTTTTCAATGTATTTCAATTGCAGTAATCCCAGCGCAGCCTGGAACTCATTCATTTTTGCGTTTATACCCGGTCCAACAACAGTAACTTCGTCGGCGAACCCGAAATTTTTCAAAAAGTCTATTCTTCTTTTTGTCTTTTCATCATGACAAATAATAGCTCCGCCCTCGAATGTTGTAAAGACCTTTGTTGCGTGAAAACTTAAAATTGAAAGGTCTCCATAGTTAAGCACGGAAGTCCCGTTTACCTTCACGTTAAAAGCATGGCTGGCATCGTAAATCAATCTAAGGCCGTATGTATCAGCTATCTGTTCTATAGCTTCTACCTGGCATGGATTCCCGTAAACGTGAACAGGAAGGATGGCCGTGGTCTTAGGCGTAATAGCGGCCTCTATTTTTGAAGGATCTAGATTACAGTATACAGGGTCAATATCAACAAAAACCGGCCTTATGCCGTTCCAGTGAAGAGCATGAGTTGTGGCAACAAAACTATAGGGAGTAGTAATAACCTCGCCTGTAATCCTAAGAGTTTGTAAAGCTATCAAAAGGGCTAAGGTACCGTTAGCAAAAAGGGAAAGATGTTTCACTCCCAAAAACTCAGCCAACTCATTTTCCAATTGCTGGTGAAATTTGCCATTATTAGTTAGTACTTTGTTTTCCCAGATTTCTTTAAGATATGGGATAAAATCCTCTAACGGCGGAAGCGCCGGTTTTGTAACATTAATTCTTTCATTTATACTGAAAAAATCTACTTCAGTATCGTTTTCATTTAATTTCTTAGCTTTAGCCAATTTTGCTGAATACATTTTGTCTTTTACTATTTTTCTTTAATAGTAATTATAATAACCAAAATGTGTTCCAAAGAAATCTTTTGTTTTTAGGATTTTTAATTTCTTTTTTATTTAGGGTTGATGATTTTTGAAGAGTTGGCTATTATTAACCACTAAATGACGGATATATACTTTAGTGGTTCGGAGAGCTTTTCAATTTCTTCATCGTTATTTTTGTTCAATTCAGATTCCTTTTAATCTTTTTCTTCTATCAGCGTTGCAATTTTTCTCTATATCTTTGAATTCTTTTTGATAATCATGTTCATAGGAATTAATTTTTCTTTTATAACCCTTCTTTGAGTTATGCATCTCCTTTTTTAACAAATGTTATTTCTCTGACAACTCTTTGCAGAACCGTTGCTGGGAGATATTATAGTTCAATTAACCCGTTGTTTGAAATAAAAAAGCTAGTAGAAACGAAGGTTGTTTTTATGTAACCAAAAGAAAGCCTGGGTATGAATTTATAAACATTTTTAGAAATGACAAAATGTTTAGATATTTTATTCTGCAGAAACTCTATTGCATTTTATTAGGTTTCTCTTTCCCTATCTTATTATTTTTTAAGCACTTATTTGTTTTTCAGCAAACCCTTTGTACACCCAGAATTGTTTGTTCTAAGTATTTACCCTGGTTATAATTTGGTAACTATTTATATTTTAGATGCATCATTTCTTATCCTAGCCAACAAGCTCAAAAGATAAGCTATATTTTATCATAAGTACTTTAATTCAATATTTTAAGATTTTCTAAAGCTATCTCATTTGCCGGATCAACCTTAAGCACCAAATTAAATGCACGCTTTGCTTCATCTATTTCACCATATGCGGCTAAGATTACCCCAAGATTATTAAGAGCATTAGTATCGCCCGGTTTTTCTTTGATAATTTTTTGAAGAAGTTTTATCGCTTTATCAAAATCTTCGTTAACAATAGCTATTTCAACTTCTTCGTTTAAATCATTATATGAAGATTCTATAATTTCATATTTGTCTTCATCAATAAAATCTTTTGCTCCATCCAATTTAATGTCTCCTTCTTTTTGAATAATCAATTTTGTTTGTTACACCTTTCCCGTCCATCTGCCAGTAATGCAGAAACCGTACTTTACCTTTTTCGGCAAACTTTGTTTTATCAAATAACGCTTTCACACTATCGTATCGCGGGGACCATAAATGCCCGGAATTTTCAGGTGTGCCCCCACCACCCGGGTCAAAAACTACATTACCTTTTTCATCTTTAGTACTTCTTTCAATATAAACGTCGCTTCCATAATCGGGAACTGATAACCTAAAATAACCGCCGGGTTTTAGTACTCTATATATTTCATTTATTACTTCAGGTAGTTTGTCATAATCAATATGTTCAAAAACATCTTCCGCCTGGTAGCTTTCAACACAATTATCCTGCAATGGCATTGGTTTAGTTATAATCGTCGAGTAAATGCCTATAATCATTGCGGTTTAACGACAAACCGATAATCCCCTGGTACTCTTCTTTTTCGTGAATGTCACCTGCATACATTTTTAACGCGTAAAAACTTTTAATATTATGCATAGATATTTAATTGCTTATTTACTATTCAGCTAATTTCAACCAATTTGCGTTCCAACAAATTTGTTTAATATTTTGCTTTTTGGGTGTTATATCTTAATATTATGGTGATTTATAATATTTTGGCTAATATTAGCCGCTAAAAGGTGAGTATACCCAGCAGTTTCCCGGAAAGCTTTTCCATTTTTTCATCTTCATTTTTGTTCAATTCAGATTCCTTTGAATCCTCCTTTTAGCAATACATCTCTCTTTTTAACAAATGTTATTTCTTTAAGAATTCTATATAGAACCGTTGCCGGGATGTTGATATTATACGCAAGCCAAAAAAGCCGGAATACGAATTTATAAACATTTTCACCTCGCCGGAGCCATAGGCATCCTTTGGGGCAAGGCGCATATGCGTCAACTTAATGCGAGATATTAGCAATGACCCAATTTTTTCTTAATGAATCCCTTTTGGGGCAAGTTGGGGAAAAGATGATTGGCACACACAACTATGGGCTTTCCCGGTAAGGGATCCTTCGGATAGCCCAAATCATTAGTTTTTTTAGGACTAAAATTAATCTCCGGCATGAAGGGTGTGTTGCGTAACTAAAATAAATAATCATAGCCACGATCCTTCAGGTCGTGGACAATAAGTCTCAACAAAAACTCTGGGCTTTAGCCCAATTTTCTCTAATATTTGGGCTAAAGCCCGGTTCCTATTCGGTTTCTTATTTCCAACGTGCTGAAGCACGTGGCTATTGAAGCACCTAATTGAGTTATGCAACACACCCTTGAATGCCGGAGCTATAAAAAAGGCAAGAGTGAAAAGTTTTTGAATTAAGCAAGAATTCTCTTAAAAGGAGTCCCAGTTACACAAAACGCTACATAGTATCTGGTCGAATATCAGCAGATAGATATAAACAAATAAGACTCAAAGTATTTCACACTTGAATAATCGTATCAATTGTTAAATTGCTCAATGGTCAAATAGTTGAGACAAAGTTTCAACGGCAATAAAACAACCTGCCTCGCCGGTAGGTGGGTCTGACAATTTAGCCTGTCCGCCGTAGTTTCTATTTACGCAGGCGGGCCTTCTGGATTTATTCAAGTCATTTAACTTATTTATTTGTTAATATTTATGTGTATCCCACCGGACACTAAATAGAAAAGTTTTTTAAGAATATTTTATAGCAGCATGCCGGCACTCCATCGGATCATCTTTACATGCAAAGCCGGCCATCTAAGAGACATAAAAATATATTTGACTTTAAAAGCATATGATATTAATATTAATTAACTGAATTAATCATTGTTGCAAATATGGATGCTGTTTATATTCTAAATTCTTCTTCTCACCATTTTTATTATAACTTTACGTTAGGTAAAAGTGTTAATATCTTAAAAGCGTATATTCATTATAAATATATCCCCGCCCGGCACATTAGCATACAGTGTAATAATGTAATGCTGAAAACAATTAACAACAGAACCAATATTAGTTCCCGGACAGAATTAACAACGCCCGGTAATACAGTAATAAAAGCCCTCAGGGCGTTTAGGGATAACTTTTGGAAATCCCCGAACGCATCTGGGGAAAGCCGCAAGACGCTTGGGGATGGCCGCAAAGCACGTGGGGAAAGCCGCAAGACGCTTGGGGAAGGCCGCAAAGCACTTGGGGAAAGCCGCAAGGCATTTGGGGAAAGCCGCAAGGCATTTGGGGAAGGCCGGAAGACACTTGGGGAAGCCCGCAAGGCATTTGGGGAAAGCCGCAAGGCACTTGGGGACGGCCGCAAAGCACTTGGGGAAGCCCGGAAAGCGTCTGGGGAAGTTAGAAATAAACAATGGATATTAGCAAATTGTGTAAATAACGGGGAAAAACATCATTTCCCTTTACCCCGGATAATGCATTAGAGAAAGAATAATTTCTGTAATCAATTATAAAATAATATGATACAACGATTCCGGTTTTAACAATCCCTAATGCTTAATTGGGGTTAAACTAAATAATAAACTCATTTACTTACAAAATTATGGAGTATTTTATGGGAACAGACTATTATCCGTCAAATGAAGCTTCACTAACCCTCTGGTGCGAAAATTTTAAGACTCAATTTTCAGAAAAAGGGGAATCGCTGGGATTTACAGCAGAAGAAATTACCGAAACAACCGGTTTATGTGACGGTATTATCAGCGCTATATCTAATATTGAGAACTTAAAAGCAAAACTAAAAGAACAGACCGAAGAGAAGAACAATATATTAGGAGCAAGTGAATCGGCATTGCGCGCAGTGATACAGAGAATAAAAACGTCCCCGGTTTATAGCGAGGCAACAGGGAAACTTATGGATGTTGTTGCAGAAGGAGGAGACATTGATGAGTCGGCGGCTTACCCCGAAATAAAACTAAGTAAGACCGGAACCGGATACGAGTTTGGTTTTTCACTGAGGGGTTATTTTGATGCAGTAGCCGTATTCCGCAAAAATCCGGGGGAAAGTGAATTTGTTCAGGTAGGAATTGATATGAAAAGCCCGTATAAAATAAGCCCCCCGTCGGTTAGCGGGGTAGAGTATTATTTTCAATATCTGAAGAATGACGAACTGGTAGGACTAAAAAGCGATATAATAGTTGTTGAACTATAACCGGGGTAATATTAAAGAAGGCTTATAAACACAAACTGTAGAGATATGCAGTGTTTACCCGTCGAGGGGGCATGTCTCTACAGGTTTTTTTTACGTTGCCTACCGTTTAACAATAGTATATAGTGTTATGTCAACAATGAAGTGCCGTGTCATTCCCGCTAATCCGTCGCGGATTATCGGGAATCCATGAGAGAGATAAGAGTGAGTGCATAAAAAAAACAAAATCCGAAACCAAATTTAGACCACAACAATGCAACCTATATCCATAGTTTTAACCCATCCCCTGGTATGTTACGCATATGCGTCAACTTAATGTGAAATGTTCATTTTTTGTACAATAGCCCCAACTTTTCCATAATGAATCCCTACGGGGCAAGTCAATGCTGTCAACTTAAGACTATATTGTTATATACATGTTGCAGAAACTCTAATAACAAAAAGGGTGCAGTCAACCGCACCCTTATAGCTCTTCATTTAATCCGGGTTAAATTACTTCATCAAAATCATCTTCTTGCTGGAAACATAGCTACCTGCTGTTAGTTTATAGATATAGACTCCGCCTGAAAGTCTGCCAGCATTAAATTCAACTTCATATTGGCCTATGCTCTTATACTCGTTAACCAATGTTGTTACTTCCCTGCCTAATATGTCGTATATCTTTAAGCTTACCAGTCCTTCTTGCGGTATTTGATATTTAATTATTGTTGAAGGATTAAAAGGGTTGGGATAATTTTGAAAAAGTTCATATTCAGTTGTAATTAAATTCACCTCATCTGATACTTCATGATAACTTTCCTTTCCAAGAGTGAATATCTTCTCATCTGCTATAAATTCGGATAAAGTATAATCTCCTGTAATATTCTCAATTAAGGAGCACCTTATTTGTACTTCCTTTTCTCCTATTCCTTTTGCATTCAGGTTATATGTACGAATATTTTGTGCTTCCATATTATTTGCTTTGTATTCAAAATCTGCAAATGAAGCAAGAACAAGTCCTGATTCAGCTTCTATTAATTCAATGCTAAATTTTATATACTCATTTTCTTTGAATAGTTTTTTTGCCGCAGTAGAATCAGTTACTCCAGTAACAACACTTAAAGTAAGTTTTGAATTTTCATTTAATAAAACGGGCTTTGTTACAACATATTGATTTAATTCATTTGTAGTCTTTAGTGGAGCTTCCTCTTGAATATCTACAAAATCAATCGCTTCGTCATCTAAAGCAATATCTCCAATTGCACAGATGAACTCATAACCGTCTTTCCTTATAACAGCCGCCCTTCCGTTTGAAACAATACTTGAATTACTTTTCTGCAGGGTTCCTACACTCGAAGATTGAACAAAATTATAAGGTGTTGAATTTGTGAGGAGACTCAAAGAGTACATATTATTAAAATCCGCAGAATTGCATATTTGCATATCTTTACCCGTTGTACCAAAGTCACGTATTGTATACATAGCAGAATTTTTTACATATTTGTTTGTATAATTGCTGCTCAAAAACTGACCCCACGCAAGAACATAATTACCGTCATCTGTTCTGTTCATATTTACGGTTTCAACATTGCTGCCCATATTATAAATAGTAGAACTCCACAAACCGGATGTTTGCTTTGTTCTAGAAACCGCGCGTGAGCCATACCAGGGGGTATAACCTACCCAGGCAAGTCTCGGTGTGTTATCATCAAGTGAAATTATCGTTGGTTTGCAATTTGTCCAAAAACCGGCGCCGTCTGAAGGGGTTTCAGGAGAAGTTGTTCTTGTCTGTATTTTCTGGGAACCGTCTCTATATAATTCATAGTATTTAATATAAGAATAAGACCCGGATGTTTCTTCCCACGCTATGTGATAAGCCGCCGGTATTAGTGATGTTTTATTTGCTGCTATGGTAGGATTAATAGAAGAGGTGCTTGTATTTGGTATTACGCCGTAATCAAACCAATTCTCAGAATATGAGCTATGTGCGCCAAACCTGTATGAAATACCGTCTTGACCATTTTGCCATACAACCAATAGCCTGCCTTCCCCATCTTTTGCTATTAAAGGATTTGTATTATAATCATAGGAAACCGCAATATCTATATGAACAATACGAGGAGTAAAGCTTGGATTCCCGCTATAATAATTTGCCATTTTTATTGAATATGCTCCACTATCATCCTCTTGCCAGACTATTGTAACTTCATTATCTCTATAATCAATTGCCGGAAGTTTGCCTTCATTAGAACCGCTTAGGGGCTGCTCGCCGTTGGCAATTTGCCATGTTAACCCGTTGTCCGTACTTCTTTCATACCATACTTTGCCCATGCTTTCATAAACAATATGAAGATCGCCGTTATCAGTCCTTACAAACTTACGCTGGCTGGTGTTGCCAAAGGCGTTGTTATTATTTGAAAGGCCGGTGCCTTTATAATTTGCACTTACTACTGCGTCTGAGGCCGTAAATACAACCGGTGTTTCAACTACATTAGCGTTTTGAAAGTCTGCTCCGTTTGAACTCCAGTTAAGAAAATAACAAGTATGGTCTCGCCCGTTTATATCTATTGTTTGTGTTGACGGAACACGTAGTGAGTAATAGGGCGGCACCCAGTTGGGGGATCCTTGGTTTAAGAAAACACCTTTATAATCTGAAGATGTACTTGGCGTAAATGGTGATGACTTTGAGTAATAAAGTGCATTAATACCTCTGTTTCTGGCACCTTTGGAGTCTGAATTATCATCAATATACCATGGGTCCTTAAATTCCACAGTTAAGCTGCTAATATCAACTCCGTCTACCAATGTATTTATTGTAGAATTTTCAGCTTGGTTTAGTTTTAGATATATCCACTGCCACTCTCCCTGGTCCATATCTCTTACAGCATAATAAGTGTGATTTATGTATGAAAGGTCATTATTTGGATTTTCATCATACATTCTATAGAATTTTTTTGTGGTACCACCGGGAAAAGTTTGAGATGCTCTTACAGCAACCTGCGAATTAAGTACCAAATCAGTATAGGAAGAAGAAGACATATCCTGCCAGGCTGAAACATTATCAGGCCAAATATTTATTCTACCTAAAAGATCATCATCATCATCACGCTGGTCAAAATAAACTGTTTTAATTACTGTTTGCTGTGCTTGAATATTGAATGTTTCCGAGAATCCGTAACCACTCCCTACATCAAGCATCTTCAGTTTATATTCTCCTTCTTGCAGATCCAACGGGACACTCCATGAATAAGTATTAGCTCCTTTACTGCTGGAAAAATTGCTCTCTATTGTTCGATCTAGAGAATACGAAGATAAATTTCTTTTCCAAAGTTCAATTTTAATATTGCCTCCATAGTTATCAGTCCATTTCATATTATAAGTAGTTCCCATTGTTAAATATATACCGGCTTCAGGATATGTTATTGTTATTAAACGATTTATTTCCCATCCGATATCTTGCATGACTGCGAGTCCCAGTTCGCCGGGAGAATGTACTGCTTCGGCCATATCAAATTGGGGCGACATCAACGAATTACTGTTACCCGCCGGGTAAGTATCTTCATCAAAGTGAGATATACTTGAACCTGACTCCCAGGTGGTAGGGGCATAGATTTTAGCATTATTACCATTGTTTAGCGGTACCAAATTATAACCTGTTATGTAAACACTGTTGCTCGTTAACTGGTCTCCCAAATCTTGGGAATTATTAGGAAAATCTAATAACAATTGTGATGCCGGTGATTCACCGCTTGAAACTAACCGGTCATAAATCATTGGGTATTCATCACCACTAATAGTTGTATCTTTATCATAATTATATGAACCTATTTCGTCTGAATAATTATAAGAATCAACAAAACCAAGACCATGTTCAATTTCATGTAAAGAAATGGAAAGCAGGTCATATTTGTCTGCAGGTGTGTTGCCGTCCAAGCCATAATACCAATCGATACTATTGGTATTTATTTCCATATTTATATCATAGCTGCTTCCATTAAGATTTTGTTGGGCTATTGCTTCTGCTAATGCAATAGGGTAATACTTATCGGCTTCAGCCAGACCGGAAAAATTTTTTTCATAACTTGTTGGGCCTGCCTGCGCTAGAATACCTCCGCTTCCCAGGTCCGTCCATGTAACCTTAATTTTTATTGTTTGAGTAAAATTATTTAACAAATAACTCCAAATATTTATGGCTTCCATAACTGCCTCATCTGCTTCAACGCCCGGTGAGTTAATTATATCTACGTCAAAATTTGCACTTGAAGTTTTGGATAAAGCTTCCCTATCTTTATAAATAGAAGGCGCTGCAACCTTTGTATAAGAATTAACACCGCTTCCCCGCAGCACACATTTCTGGGCAAATATTTTACTAACTGAAAGTGTCAGCAGCAATATCAAAGCTATAATTAGATTCTTCATTATTTACCTCCTGTTAAGGTGTTTTGTTTATTAATTATTTGTATTTTATAACACATACAAAAAGGCACGTACGGCTAGCCAGGCCGTATAAGGGACAAAAAACCGATTTGTATGCATCTTTAACAGCGCTGGTATTCGTAGTACCGGCGCTGCTTTTCAATTTCTTTAGCTTATACCTCCCGTTATCTTTTACCGATAATTATTACAGCATATGAAGAGTCTATGCCTACCATTACAACAGTATTATCTTTTATTGCTGCTTGTCTTAGGGATAACGAAGGAGACTGCAATTCAGGATATTCTTTCCAGCTTATTCCGTTGTAATGACTTACACCGCCGCTTATCCCGCAGAATATAAGATCATTTAAGCCCTGACCTCCTATACTTACAAAAAAGTGTTGGCTCCCTATATCAAGCACTTCCCATTTATTGCCTAGTTTTCTATAAACTCCATCTTCTCCAGCTCCATACAATAACTCATTCCTTGCTCCCCAAACATCCGCTATTGTTTTATTCTCGTTCCAGCCGGTGTTTTCTATTTCTTGTTTATTTTTTATTCTTAACAACTTTTTCTCCGACGGGATGGTGTAATACAAATATTCATCCCCGCTTTCTTCTTCCGTTATTCCCCAAACTGAGGTTATATTACCTTCCGTTCCACTTTCCAGTTTTTGCCAATTTGTACCGTCATATTGAACGATGTTTCCGTTATTACCCACAACATATAAATTCTCACTGCTGTTGCCCCAAATTTTGTTAACTCCCCATCCAATCAAAATGTCTGGAATTTGTAAATCGATAAAATTTTTACCATCATATCTCACAAATGCTGAAAACCAAATATCGTTTTCACTAAAACCTAATAATGTTTTTATTTCCCATATTGAACTTTTATATAATATTTTTTTTAATACCCACTCATTGCCATCCCAATGCACAGCATTATAATTTGTATAACCTCGTTCACTAGTATCCACAATTTTGATATCACCAACAGCCCAGATATTATTTTCATCAATAATAGCCACATCCCAGAGTTCGCTTGTTGAGGGGTCGCCTAACTTTATAACTTCCCAGCTAAATTCATGGCTCGTAGGCTGCAAAGTCTGAATACTTAATTTTTGGCTTTCTGCTGCCAACTTGCTCTCTTCCTTTATTTCAGCTTGGTAACTGTAATTACTCCCGGCGATCAAGCCCGTATCAGCTAATACCGTATCTGTTATGTTTGCTGTATAACTTAATACTGTTTCCCCGTTACGTTTTAGTATAACAACTTGATTTGGATTTGCTTTTTCAACTTCAATTTTTAGATAGACTTCACTTACTGCTACATCAATTTCTTTAAGCGCAACCTTGTTTTCACTTATTTCCGGGTCGGTTGTACTGCAGTTAAAGGTAAGTATCATTATAAGAAGAGAAATGAATATTATTTTCTGTCTCATTTTTATTGAATCCTTCTCTTTGATTTATAATTACACACAAGCCAAATTGGTTTTGGTATTTTGCCATAAACTCCTCTCTTTTTAAGACCTGCCCGCCGTACGAGACTTTGGGAGGCGGGGAGGATTTAGGCGAGTTCTAAAAAAACAAAATACCAAAACCAATTTGCAACAAGTATATAAGCTCACTAAGGCGTTTAAGATAATTTGACACTTTACTTGCTTGGCATCAAATTACTGTTTTATATATAATGGCGGCGTATGAATAATGACACAAAAGATCAAATAAAATGAACAGCATCGCAACAATGTATATTATGGAAGTTTTATTTTAACACCTAACTTAACTAATATTGCAATATTTGTAAACACATTAATAATTACACTAATAGTTATCCCCTTAAGCAAAGAGTATTTAACTGATTAAATGATTATAAAATTCAAATATACGATCAGGTCCAAGAATAGAATTTGAAGGGAATGTTTGGATTAAAATTATTACCTGCCGTCACTGTTCCCCCCTGGAGGGTATGTTGCAGAACTAATAATTTGTCATTGCACAGGGCTACCTGTCAATTGAAGGAGCATTTTTTGCGACTGTCCCAAAGGACACCCAGGCAAACTACACCGGGAATTCGAAAAAACAAAACAGGCTTGCGTAACACACTTTTCAAACCAGCGCTATTGCAGATTTATGTACCTTATTCTTCATTTGGAAATCAGGAAATACTCATTACTGCCACAAGTTTTTATTTCCAACAACGGGAATTCCAAATTATTTTTCAAAAAAGCTTTTCGGCCGGGACAAGATTATTCAACTTTTCCCTTAACTCATTATTTAAAATTGTAAGCCCCACTTCAAATGAAGCGTTCATCCAGCCAAAGCCTTCGCGGCTGATGTAGTCAAACTCGGTCCCAACATTTCCATATTCGGCAAAGACTTTGTGTGTACAGGTAACAACATCATATTTTTCCGGGATTGTTCCGTTATATTCAACAGCGTTTTTCAAAATCATATAAAACCATTTGTAAGCAAGTCTTTCGGCTGTTTTATCGTAGCCGTAATTTTTCAATCCTTTCCAGATTATAATTTGATGCGGCGCCCAGCCGTTGGGATAATCCCATTGTTTTTGCGGTCTTTCGTCATTTATAATTCCCACTGATTCTTTTGAAGTGCCGGCAATTCCACCTTTAAATTCCAAAAGAGGTAAAGCTTTTTCAACAAGTAGATCAGCTTGCTCTTGAGTGGCAAGTTTTGCCCATAAAGGATAAAAAGCAGTTGCACTTTCAAACCCGGTTTGCTCTTTTTTTACAAAATTATAGTCAAAGAAAAATCCTTTTTCTCCATTCCACATTAAATTATTCATAATGGATTTTCTTAATTCAGCTTTTTCAAACCATCTCTCACTATTCTCAACAGTACCGTTATATGAAACGAAATAGTTATCAAACTCATTTTTGATTATTTCCGCAATATCAACTTCATATTTATATAGAAGCGAATTTAAATCAACTGTATTTAAGTCCGCACTAATATTATCAAGTCTGTAAGAAGTATCGTGTCCCGATTCCCTAATACTGCGGTCGTGTTTTATGAATTCTTCAATTTGAGGGTGTACTATTTCTCTGTTCAAATATTTTTGATGATAATCCCTAACTGTTAACCCTTCCTTTTCTGCATACGGCTTGAGCACAGAATCGAAATGAGTAAGTTCGGTTTCCGGAGCCAAACCAATACCTGTCCCAAAATAACGGCTCAATTTTGTTTCCGTAAGTTTATGTTCACTCATCCAAACCGTGTTGTATTCTTTAATAGAGGCATTCAGCAATTTGGTTAACCATTCTTTTTTATTTTCATCCTTTAAATGATTATAGACTGCCGAAGCAAAGGAAGTTAAAAAGGGCGGCTGGGAACGTGTTAAATAATATGTTCTGTTTGCATTTAATATTTGTCCGTAGTGTTCAATTTCATAAACAAGATTATCCGCCATTGCTTTTGCAAGGTCAACTCTTCCATCTATTAATAATCCAAGCGCTTCAAAGTAACTGTCCCAGCCGTACATTTCATTGAATCTTCCGCCCGGAACAACAAACGGCATTCCTTCGGTTTTGCCCTTTTCATTCTTAACTAAATCAAGTGAAAGTACACCCGGTTTGTTGTTTATGCTTCTCACATATTCTGGTGTAATTTTCCCGGGAAGTTTAACTACAGTTATGGTTATTTCTTTGATCTTTTTAACAACTTCGTTATAATATTCAAAAGCCTTATCGTCGTCAAAAGGCACATACAAAAAATATTTTTTTGTCTCGGCTTTTGTATCAACAAGCGCTTTAATAATTCCTTCAGCGTCAATTCTTCTCGTTAGTCCGTCCCAGTAATAATCTTTTATCATCCGGCTGATTCTATCCACCGGTTTTTCAAAAATATATGCAAAATCAATTTCAGCAATTTCTTTTCCGCTCTCTTTCGCCAATACTAATTCTTGCAGAAAATTTGATAAATAATACGTCCCCTTTACTATAATATCTTTTCCATCCGTAGTTCTAAGAAAAAACTTTTTTGGTCCCTCGTCTTCAATTGTAATTTTCTTATCCTTATCCGTATCTTCCTGTGCCAGTAATTTATTTAGTGTTTCTTCTATTTTTAATTTTAGTTTCATAATAAATCCGACTTTACTGCATTGTATGATGTTCTATTCCAAATTTGTCCGATAATTTTTTATAAGGGATCAATGCAAAAGCTAAAAGTGCAATCGGTAATAACGGGAAGAAAAAAGCATTATGAACACTGAAGTTTTCCGAGAATAATCCTATTATCATTGATCCGGAAGTACCGCCCAGAGCGGAGAAAATAATTATAAGTCCGGTCATTGAGCTATGCCTTGCTCTTTCAAGTTTGCTTAAAACAATGGAACATATTGTCGGGTAAATTGGGCCGATAAAAAAATCCGACCATAGAAAAGACAAAAGCAAGAGGAGGAGCCTGGTACCAGTTTTCATGCCCGCTTGCCCGGAAACCAATTGTCTGAATTAATATTATAAGAGTAAGCAAAAAAGCTCCTACCAGATAAAACAACTGGATGCTTAACCATGAAAACCGCTTTGATAAATACCCGGCTAAAAATCTGCTCGCGGCAATTGATCCGGCGTAAATGCTGAGAAAAGATGCTGACTGTGCGGATGTCAGTTTAAATATTTCTTTATTAAAAGTCGGCAGCCAAGTACCGAAGCTTTGTTCAATCATAACATATAAAAAGGCGCAAATAATGAATACCCAAACCATCGGGTATTTCAGCAATGCAAACATTTTTATGAAACTGGATTCTTTAGCTTCTTCTTTAACCTGGCTTTCATCCAGTTCGGTAAATAAAATAAGGACAAGCGAAATAACGGTGAAAACCGCTATAACCCAGTAAGTGTTGTTCCAGTGACTTAAACTTATCATCACTGAAAAAATTAATGGACCGGTAAGCGAGCCTGTCATGAATATCCCTTCAAGAATATTCATAAAACCGGTGTGATCCTTTTGAGTTTTGGTTATTAGTCCAACAGTGGAATAAACCGATACTTTCATAAGAGCAAAACTTGAACCGGTGATAGCATATAGAACGGGTGCCGACCAGTATTCCGTAATCGAAGCAATAATCATACAGCCGAAAGTGAGCGCTATAAGACCGTAAATTAGTGTTCTCCTGTAACCGAACTTTGGAACGAATGAAGCAAGAACAAACGAAACAAACATTATTGAAAGATCTTTAAAAGCTTCCAGTGTTCCTGCTGTTAACCTGCTTACGTTGTAATCTTCAATTACTTGCGCAATGACAATGCCTACTGTATTCAATAGTATTGCCAAAACAAAATAACTCAAAAAAAGTGATATCTTAATTTTCCATCTCGACATGATAATTCATCCTTACAAAAAACAGTTCGTTAAATAATCTTAGGAAAAATTGTGAGACTGTCTTAAAATTTTCTTCTGTCGCGAGGAGTGAAGCGACGTGAGAACCTTAGCCAATCATACAGTTGAGATTTCTCACACTCACTCCGTTCGGTTCGAAATGACAATATCATAAGACAGTCTCCCTTCTTTTATAATTACAAACTAGAAGTTAACACCGACTGAAAATCTAAAGGAACGACCAAAAATTGGACGACCGTTTTTCGAAGTAGGATCACGGGGATCGCCTTCTGTTAGTCCGTCTGAATCTGTTAGGTTATCAACACCTACGTTAAATGTTATACCGCTTGATGTGGAAATATCTAATCCGGCATCCAATTTTGTATAAGAATCCAGTTCATAAGAATTATCTCTGTCGTTCCAGCGTGAACCTACGTACCTGAATGCTCCGTAGATAGAACCGTCAACCACCTCACTGAATTTGAAATCATAGCTTGGGCCAATACGGAATTGAAAATCGGGCTGACGCCATATATTATTGCCTTCTGCAGCTGCGTCGCTGGATTCTGTTATCTCTCCACTCTGGAATGTTCCGATAAAATTCACTCTAAACTTTTCAACGCTTACAGCAGCATCTATTTCAGCTCCGAATGTTCTTGTCTTTAAAAGCGCAGCTGCTCTTGCAGCGCCCACATCTCCGTCAAAAACTTCAACATTGTTTAAGAAACCTGTGACAAATAAACTATATCGTTCTTGATCAAGTTTAACTCCAACTTCAAATTGATTGAAAATATTTGCATCCAATGTTCCTTTGATAGAATTCGGATTACTGCCTGCTTCTTCATCATCCAGTTTATAACCAATATTTTCTCTAATCTGGTCGAAGTGAGGGAATAAGGATCCCTTTGAGCCACGGACAAAAATTCCTGTGTTTTCATTAATTGCATAATTTATGGCTGCCGTACCTGCCCAATCATTCCCGTCAAGATTAGCTATTCTATCAATAACGCCGTCAGGGTATTCTCCGGCGTCTAATGTGAAGTTAAGATTAAAAAACTGGTAACGTGCGCCTAAGTCTAACCTCACTCTTTCGGACACCTGCCATGAATCACCGGCATACAAAGCAAATACTCTTGCATCGCCTAATTCATTTATACCGTAGTTCCAGCTCCCGGCAACTTCATTGGCATCAACATCTTTTATCACATCGCCGTTTTCAACATTTTCAACAAGGATATGATTTCCGAGAGTCCAGAAATCATTAGTTGACCAGAACGCTTGATAAGCACCTAAAGTAATGTTATGATTTTTTACTTTGTTTGTTAAAGATATATCATTTGTAAAAGATTCAATTTGTTTCTCAACTACCCAATGGCCGTAGCTTTGTACAAAACCTGAATTAAGAGTTCTGCCGCCAACGGTTTCAATTGTATTAACTCCTAATTGTGCTTTCAATGCAGATACAGACATAGGGTCCCCGTTTGAAACAAATCCTAAAGTATTAGCATCGCCGTTAGTATAGGAAAGATTATCCCGGACAGTCCAGCCGTCGCCTAGTTCATAGTCAAAATTAATTCCGCTTACAATACCTTTCCATCCGCGGCCGTTTGCAAAATCGTAACTAGCGCTGTCGCCTTGTGTATTGATTTGCAATGTTCTGTAGCGGGTAGCATTTCCAAGGGGTGAAAATGTACCTTCGTCGTTGTCGGTACCTAATGCCATAGGCAGAACCCATTGTCCGTGATCGTCCGTAAAGCGGGCAAAGCCGTTTATTACGCCTTTATCAAAGACCCTTGTAAGTTGAATTGTAAATTGCCGGCCTCTTTCGGAATTAAATTCCGTATTTCTAATTCCGGGAGAAGTTCTAACATAACCACCTACCATGTAGTATAATTTTTCGGAAATCGGACCGCTCAATACAGCGTCCAATCTTTGCTGGCTGTAATCGGTAGTAGTGTACTTCACTTTCCCTTGAGTTTGCGAAGTACCTCTTTTCAGGTTGAAGTTGGTTGTTAAACCTGCTTCACCGTTGGAGAAAACCGAGCTAGGCCCGCCTCTAAGTGCTTCTGTTGTTGCAACTGTTTCGTCAATGCGGAATATACTGCTTTGTTCAAAGAATGAAAGAGTTTGTGTACCGTAAATCGGGGCACCGTTTATAGACATTGTAACAAAAGGTGCGTCACCTGAGGACGGAAGACCTCTTACGAAAATATTTGCACCGGCTACACCGCCCGAGCTTTCCGACCAGACACCGGGGACTAGTTCCAATGCCGCTGCAGTGCTGGGAGGCGCTAATTGTTCAAGTTCTGATGCGGAGACCGTAGTGATTGCAAAACTTGCGTCTTTCTTTTTAACACCTGCACCGCCGGCAGTACCTGTTATTACAACACCTTCCATTTGCAGTACGTCTTCTGCAAGTGTGAAGTCCTGCATTAATGTTTTGCCTGCTGCAACGCTTACTGATTCTTTACTTCCTCTATAGCCGATTACGGTTACGCTAATTGTATAATTTCCGGCGGGAACATTTGTTATCCTGTAATTTCCGTCAATATCTGCAGCAGCACCGATGGTAGTGCCCTCTAAAATGATATTGGCGTAAGGAACCGGATCACCGTTGGTATCCGTAACTTTACCGGTAATTGTACCGCTTTCCTGTGCGAACAAAAAGGCCGGGCAAATTACTATAAAGAAAATAAGATTGAGTATTTTGTAGTAATTTTTTTTAATCATATTGCTACTCCTTGCATTAAAAAATGTATTTATTAAGGGTTAGTCTAAAAATAACATTGAGTCTTTTCAGAAAAATATAATGCCAACATATATGCCAAAAAGCATTTTTACTTTTGAATAAAGATAGATGTGATTTTAGTTAATAAAATGTAAAGTAACCGGCTTCAAAATAAAGATTAGGTTATCTTTTGTTGTTATCATTCATATAACATTGTTGTCTAAATGATAACTTTTTTGCGACTCACCTCAATCAATAAATTCTTAATCGTACTCTAAAAACAGATTAAGAAGTTATGTTTAAAAAGGAAAGTCCCATAATTGGAAATAACATTGAAAAAAGCAGTT
>JASFMY010000002.1:0-154194 GCA_050117315.1 Ignavibacteria bacterium | reverse complement strand
TATTAGGTGGCGTATAGAGATAATATTTAAGTCTTGGAAAACTCATTTTAGAATCACGGAAGTTCCTCAAGATACAAACAAGATAAGAATAGAATCTTACATTTATTCTATGTTGATATTTATAACGCTGTTTGAAGTTTACTTCTATAATTATTGTTTGGAGAAAAACAAACGAGATGATAGAGGAATCAGTTTGTTAAGTTTAATGGAGTATATAAAGAACAATTTTGATTTAATAGTTCAACAAAACTTAATGGGATACTATATTGATGAGAGTATGCTTATCAAGCAAATAAATTATTATTGTCGATACGAATCACGAAATGATAGGCGCAATTTTTATCAAAAAGTTAAGGAATTAGGTTGACGCCTATGCGACGTGTCGGGATACGGCGGACAGGCCGGAATCTACAATTTTGACTTATACTATGTCATTCCCGCACGTATTAAGCGGGAATCTCCTAATTTTGGATTTCCCGATAATCCGTCGCGGCGGAATTCGGGAATGACACGGCACTTCATTGTTGACATAACACTAGCTAAACATCTCTAAAATAAACTCTCACTTCCCAGAATTTTCACTTAATGATTTATTTAGTGCCACTCCATATATGTTTTATCAAACTATCTATTTAACAGCGAAACGTTTTTAAAACCTAATCAAACCAAAGTAAAATCTACAGTTAAACCGGCATTTATAACACTTCAGTGATTCATTTTTGCAGCTTAATTTAATCTGCTTTTCTCAATTAAAAACCGGTGTTAGCTTTGCAGGCAAATTATAGAAAACAAGGAGAAAAATGTATCCTAAAATTATTATTACAATGTTATTCATGATATCGATGGAAATTTTTGCACAAAATACATTAACCGGATATGTTTATGACGAATCAAACGGTGAATCATTAATCGGTGCAAATGTTTTTATCAAGCAACTGGAAATAGGAGCCAGTACAAATGTAAGCGGGTATTTTGTTATCAGTAAAATCCCCAACGGCAGGTATGAATTATCGGTTAGTTATGTCGGTTATAATCCTAAAAATATTGAAATATCATTACCTGCCGACGAAGGTTTGTTAAAAGTATATTTATCGCAAGCTTCTCTTGAAACCGACGAAGTTGTTGTTAAAGCCGAGTCTGATAACAAGATTGAAAATTTATTTGCCAAAAATGTATCTACAGTTGAAATGACACCGACCGAGGTTAACCAAATACCAAGATTTATAGAAGCCGATTTACTAAGAGCTTTACAAACTTTACCCGGTGTTTCATCCGTCTCCGACTTCTCCTCCGCATTGAACATAAGAGGCGGAACAGCGGACCAAAATTTATATTTAGTTGACGGCACCGATGTTTATAACCCGGAACACGCTTTCGGAATTTTTTCGACTTTTAATACTGCCGCCATAAAAAAAGTTGAACTTTACAAGGGCGGTTTCAGCCCCGAGTACGGGGGTAGACTATCAAGCGTATTAAATGTAATTAACCTTGACGGCAACAGGAAAAAATATGAAGGCGATATTAATATAAGTCTTATTGCAGGTGCTGCAACTTTTCAAGGACCGATCGGGGGGATTGGTTCTATTTCAGGTTCTTTTAGAAGAACCTATATTGACCAAACGCTTTCAAAAATTGAAGACGATATACCGGATTACTATTTCTACGACGGAAATTTGAAAGCATATCTTGAACCTACTTCAAAAGATCAGGTATCGATAAGTTTTTTCAACAGTAAAGATAATTTGGATTTCAAAAACAAAAAGACTTCAAACGGGGTCCAGTTTTTCTACAACTGGCGAAATATAACAGGAAGTTTGAACTGGAAGCATATTTTCGGTTCAAAATTGTTTTCAAGTTTTTGGGTTACCGGCAGCGAATTCAGATCAGACTTTGATTTTAATAAGTTTCAACAGTACGAAGATAACGGTGTGGATGACGTAACACTCAAAGGAGCTCTAGAATATTACGGGTCAAACTCGTTTACATTAAAACTCGGCGGCGAACAAAAATTCCTCCGGGAAAAATATGAGTTCAGCTCCAAAACCGGTAAAATATTTAATAACAAAAAAAACACTCTGTCTGCTTTGTATGTTTCATCATTATTGAAACCAACCGACGGATTAGAATTAGAACTGGGAGTAAGAACAAATTTTTATAGTTCGGATACTACCATTAGTAATTTTTCACCAAGGTTTTCGGCAAAATACAGGTTGTCTGAAAGCAGTAATCTTAAATTTTCTACAGGAATATTTCATCAATATTTAAACAGAATTCCACGTTTTTTTATGACAGCTATTTGGATGGCTGCCGATAAATACAATCCCGAATCAAAAGCTTACCATTACATTTTGGGTTATCAAAAAAGTTTCGGCCGGGAATTTGAAGTAGAGCTGGAAACTTATTATAAGCAGTATGAAAATATTAGTATGTATAATCCCTGGTACGGGTTAGAGGTTGAAACGAATGATTATGATGAAAACGGGTTCCCGCTATATAACTCAACAAATCATTTATTCTTAACCGGAAAAGGCGAATCATTCGGCGCTGAATTATTGCTCAAGAAAAATATGGGCGCTGTTACAGGCTGGTTATCCGCAGAATATGCACGGACAAATCTAAAATATCCCACATTAAACAGGGGAAATTATTTTATACCAAGGCATGACAGAACAGTCACGATAAACGGCGTATTCAATGTTGATTGGGATAATATCTGGAATGAACTTAGCGGCAAGTCATATGTAAAACACAAAAACCGCTGGCTGTTTAGTTTGAATTTCGTTTACTCAACAGGCCAACCGATTTCTGTTCCGGCATCATCGTATTACTTAAATACAATGCCTGATTGGAACGGAATATCGAGAGAACTTGAATCTGACCCGGGCTATAAACTAATGCCTGCTAACTTTAATTCTTATCGTTTACCGGCTTATATTAGGGTTGACGCAAGCATTACAAGAGAATTTAACTTCAACGGTTGGTCTTTATCAACGTATTTGCAAATCTATAATTTAACCAATAGAAAAAATGTTTGGTACATAGATTACCTGCAGGAAGATGTTGACGGCAAGACAACACAAAAAATAGATACAATAGGAATGCTGCCTATTATTCCAAGTTTAGGCGTTCAAATAAAATTTTAATTCGGGGGAAAAGATGAAAAAATTTTTTAGTATTAGTTTGTTATTAACTGTATTTTTAATTGTCTCATGTGAGGATCCGGTTGTTGATATTGAAGAAATAAGTTACGAACCGAAGTTAGTAATTGAAGCATATATATCGCCGGAAGAACCGGTCAAAAATATTTATCTAAAAAGAAATCTCGCAATAAATACAACGGTTGACTCAAATGAGCTGTACTTAAATCCTTTTGACGACGAAGCCGAAGTAAAAATAAACGGGATTGAATTATCATTTGATGAAGAAACAAAATCATATTATTCTGAAGAATTAAATATCGAATTCAACAAGAATTATATTCTGGAAGCCTCAGCATCAGTTGACGGTAAAACACTTTACACGAAAGGCGAGACAACAACTCCCGGGGAAGGGTTTAAAATAATAGAAGATGATTTAGGTGAGAAACATTATACAAATTACATCGGGGAATTCAATATCACAACTTCACCCACTACGACATTTTATGCATTATCTATAATTCCGTTACAGGCACACTTCAATGATTTTATACAGGATAATGCCTATTATTCCGAAATTGAAAAAAACGACTTTAAGGATATTTATAACGAGATTAAATTTATATCCGACTATTACCTGGAAATACTAAGTGATACAGCCCAGCCGCTGGAACTGCCTATCTACGATTACTATACTTATTTTTACAGTAAGTATAGATTAATAATGTATACTGGCAATGAAGAATTTAAAAAGTATCTGCTGACAACCGAAAATCTTCAAGAAGCTGACGGGAATTTTAATTTGCCTCAATTTAATTTGGAGGGAGACGGAATCGGTGTATTTACAGGGGTTGTAAAAGACACTGTTTTTTTTGAAATTGTAAAATGATGAAAAATTTATATGTACCTATTTTAGTCTTTTTCGTATCGGCTCTTGTGCTACGATCGCAAGAGCTTGATACCGTTTCCGTTTTTAATGAAAAAGAAGTTTTGTACCGGCTTGAAAAAGAACCGCTTAACCCGGATATAATCCATCCTTTATTCAGCAAAAAAATTGATAGTTCAAAATGGTTCGGTTTAGATTCAATTGATGCTTTTGAATTTACCAACTATAAACAAATATGGGTAATCATTAAACTGCCCGATACAACTTTTACAAATCCTGCGCTGTATATTCACGGCTTCTTAAATAGTTTGCACATTTTTTTAGACAGTAAAAAAATCTTTGATTACCAGGAAAAATATCCCGAAAAAAAAAGCAGCAAACGATCCTTCATTATTCCCATACAAAAAGATTATCAAAACAAAAATATTCTTGTAAGTCTCAATATAGAAAATTTAATAGAAGCAGATAGAGTCGAATTGTTTTTTCTCGGCTCACTGGAATCACTTATTGAATTAGCAGAAGGAAAAAATCAAGAACTGCTTTTAAGTAATATTTGGGATGTGTTCTTTGGATCAATTTTGTTTTTTTTCGGGTGTTTATCAATTTTCCTTTTCTTTAAAACCTACAAAGAAAAAATATACCCCCTATTATTTTTAGGGCTGTTAACCTTTGTAACGGGATTGGATTTTTTTGCCACCGACGAACTTACAATTTTTTTATCATCTATAACATTTGATATAACCTTAACCTTGGTTTCACTTATATCCTTTTTTATATTCTGTAGCTTACCGATTCTTTACTGTTTAACGCTGGAACATGTTTTTGGAAAAGGATGGAAGTCTTTAATTAGAAGGATCTGGCAATTTCAAATAGTTGTATCCTTAATATTATTCACTATTGTTCTAATAAACCTTGGTTATATACTAGTCGTATATATAATTTCCTTGCTGCTGCTTATTATTGAATTAATACTGGTTATTGTAGTTTTTTTTGTATCACGATTTCACAGGCAAGAAAATGCAAAGCCGATGATTATACCGACACTTATTTATATCCTCTTTGCTTTATCAGATGTGGTAGTATCGCAGTTTTGGGATGATTCTTATATGGGCTTGGAGCTTTTCCCTTACGGTAATTTAATTTTCCTTTTCGGGTTTATACAAATGGTTGTACAGTATTATAAAAGGAGAATAACACAAGCAGAAGAATATAAACTGAAATTAAAAGAACAGGACCTGGAGTTATTCAAATTAAAAGAAGAGTATTTGGAGTCGCAATACGAGGCGCTTAAAAACCAGGTTAACCCGCATTTTTTATTTAATACATTCAGCAACTTAATTACTGCTATTGAAGAAGATCAAAATACGGCAATCGATTATGTTCAGCAGTTATCAAGGGTTTACAGGTACGTGCTTCAAAGCAAAGATAAAAAACTGGTTGAGCTTAGAGAAGAACTGATATTTATTGATTCATACTTTTTTTTAATCAAAAAAAGATTTCAGGAAGGGATAATTATTGATATTCAAATCCCCGAAAAATATTTATCTAAAATCATTGTTCCTTTAAGTCTTCAGATATTGGTAGAAAATGTGATAAAACATAATTCTATTTCATATAAAAAGCCCCTTAGGTTGTTCATTTTTGTAGATACAGATTCAAATTACCTGGTGGTTGAAAACTCCTTTCAACCGAGAACCACTTTGGAACAATCAACAGGAATAGGACTTGAAAATATTAAAGATCGTTATAGTTTCTTTACCGGCAAAAAAGTTAAAATAGAAAAAAGCGCAAATAAATTTAAGGTGAGTATTCCTTTAATAAAAAATGAGAAATCCGATGAAAGTAATAATAATTGAAGACGAGAAGTCTAATGCTAAAAGACTAAAAAAAATGTTAAACGAAATTGATGATTCAATTGTCGTTGAAACAATACTGGAAAATGTTGATGAAAGTATAAGTTATTTATCAAACAACAGCGCTGACCTTATATTTATGGATGTTCAGCTTTCGGATGGAATTTGTTTTGAAATATTCGATACAGTTAATGTTGATATTCCCATTATTTTTACTACGGCTTACGATGAATATGCAATAAAGGCATTTAAAGTAAACAGTATTGATTATTTGTTAAAACCCATTGACTCCCAGGAGTTAAAGAAAAGTATAAATAAGTATAACTCGCTTAAAAGAAAATTCTCAAATGATAATAATATAAATAACTTGCTTGAAAGTTTGAAGGGAGCAAGGAAAAACTTTAAAACCAGGTTCTTAGTTAAACATGGCAAACAATATAAATCAATTTCGGTCGATGATATAGTTTGTTTCAGAATTGAAAACCAGCTTGTTTACCTTTGCGACTATGAAGGCAAAACTTATATAATAGATATTTTTTTAGATGAGCTGGAAAAAAGTTTGGACTCTGAACAATTTTTTAGGGTTAACAGGCAAAACATAATAAATATTAATTACATCAAATCAATGGTAAACTACCCCGGAAACAGGCTAAAAATAATTTTTACTATTCCTTTCGAAAAAGTAATTATAGTTAGCCGCGAAAAAGTTTCAAGTGTTAAAGAGTGGTTAAATAAATAAAGATTCTATACTTTGTCACTTCCATCCTTAAGATTAACAATAATTTAATAATTTTCATCAGATTACCTAAAGTGATAATAATCACTTCGGGGATGCAATAATTTTTTTCAAAAAGGATAATGCTTATATTTGTCCTTTTTTAAAAAAAGTATTTAATCAAAAGAACGATTGGGAATTATTGAACAAATGAATTTATTATAAAAGAAACCTATTAAATAAATCTCAGGAGGATTAATGCGTTATATTTTACTTTTCTTTTTTATCATTCAATTTACCTTCGCACAAGGTAATCTAATTTGGCAAAAATCAAGTAATGAACTACCTGCTAACGGGTATTCATGGAGTACTCCATTAATTATGGATCACAAATTATTCTGGGCGGGACAAGATAAAGCATTCGCTGCTTTGGATGAAGCTACGGGTGACATTTTGTGGGTTGATTCAGTTAACTTCCGAAACGGCACTTATGATAGTCCGGTTGGTTTTGAAGGTAAAGTATTTATTTCAAGAGATAGTTGGAGCGATCCGGCGAACAAAGGGCTTTTAGCTTTAGCTGCAGAAACAGGCGCTATTATTTGGCAAAAGCAGAATGTTACTGTTTCTAACCGCTCTTCAAAACCAATTGATATCGTTTCAAAAACTATATTTGTTGCATGTACCGATACCCTCTATTGTTTGGCAATTGATGACGGAACCGTTGTCTGGAGCAAAGCAGGCAAATACTCAAATTTATTAATTGACTATAACGGCACAAAATTATTTGCTTCAAGAAAAGATTCGGCAATGATTGAAGTTTTGTCTCTTGGTGACGGCCAGCAGTCATGGCGGCTTGATTTACCTGATGAGAAAAATTCTATAACAGGCATGGCGTATACCAACTATCAATCTAAAGAATATTTGGTTTTAACCCCCGATTGGAACTGGAATGTTGATACCCAGTATGTTTACGCTATTGATGTTATAGCTCAAAATATTTTATGGAGAAGCGACCTAATAGGCCATACCGGTAATGGCGTAGGGCCTGCAATTATGGGAGATAAAGTTTTTGCCGGTACACAAAAAACTTCCTCGGATACTTCTCAAAACATTGTTGCATTTAATTTACTAAATGGAAATATTATTTGGGAAAAACCTGCAAGAAGAAGCGGTTTAACCAATACGCCTTACGTAATCGCATTGGACGGAAAAGTTTATTACGAGAATACACTAAACAATGATTATTCGATTGTATGTGCAGATGCTGAAACCGGGAATGAAATCTGGACCGGGAAACCGGACGGCGAATTTGAATGGTGGCCTATTTCATGGGGGTCCCCGGTACTTTATGACAACAAGTTGTTTATGCCTACCGACGGCGACGGTATATATTGTTATAATACCGGTGAAGTCGACGGTTCATGGTTAATGGTTAGCGGAAATGTTTATGCTACAAACTCTTACCTGCCGGAACTTGTTACTAATGTAAAAAAAGTTGAAAATGCTATTCCTATATCTTATATGTTGGAACAGAATTATCCCAACCCCTTTAACCCGGCTACCACAATATCATTCAGTATTCCTGAAGAAGGGTTTGTTAAACTAAATATTTATAACTCAATAGGACAAAAAATAACTACACTGATAAACGAAAATTTACAGGCAGGAAGTTATAAAACCGATTTCAATGCTGCTAATCATGCAAGCGGAATTTATTTTTATACCCTTGAAGTTAACGGCTATTCAACAAGTAAAAAAATGATATTATTGAAATAATTGCTTCCGTCAAATAAAATTTTGACAAAGAAAATAGCGGTCATCACTTGGAAGATGACCGCTATTTTCTTCAAAAAAACCACATGCATTTCTTAATTTGAAGCATCAAGTAAAAAAGGAAGGGGTATGAAATTAATAGTTAAATTTACTATTAAATAATAGGCTTTGATGTAGCAATTACTTATGTACCCGGAGGGGGATTCGAACCCCCATGCCCTTAAGAGCACTAGACCCTGAACCTAGCGTGTCTACCAATTCCACCATCCGGGCAAATTTTATTACTAAATCTAAAAAATTTTTTCATTGTTTAATAACCCAAAAAATTTTTTTTGATTCCATTCTAATTTAATATTAACCCGGCAATACTATTCAATGCAAAAGAATAGTTCAAGATTAGTGAAGTAACAATAAATTGGTTTCGGATTTTTCCATGAACTTCTCTCTTTGTAAGAGAGATAAGAGAGAGTTCATAAAAAAAACAAAATCCGAAACCAAATTTAGACCACAACAATGCAACCTATTTTATTGCCGGTACAATACTTTGAAATAATTTCTATATTGGTTTGCTAATTTTTTTTAATATTTATAAAACAAAAAATATGTCTGATCCGGCTAAATTACTTAAAGAATATTTTAATCATTCTTCTTTCAGAGGAAACCAGAAAGATATAATTAACCGATTGATTGATGAGAAAAAACACTCGCTGGTTTTAATGCCTACCGGAGGAGGTAAATCGGTTTGTTATCAAATTCCCGCGTTAATATTTGAAGGCGGAACAATAGTTATAAGCCCTTTGATTGCTTTAATGCAGGACCAGGTAGATGCACTTAAAAAGAAAAACATTCCGGCAGAGTTTATAAATTCTACCGTTAAACCGGACCAACGCGAAAAAAGATTAAATGATTTTGTTGAAGGCAAAATAAAACTACTTTATGTAACACCGGAAAGATTTCGCAAAAAAGAATTTGTTGAAAAAATAAAAACAGCTAACATTTCACTGTTGGCAATTGACGAAGCACATTGTATTTCCGAATGGGGACATGACTTCAGACCGGATTATTCAAGGATTGCAGAGTTTAAGGAAATTATTAATAATCCTTTAACAATTGCATTAACGGCTACAGCAACACCAGATGTTCAAAAAGATATTATTGATAAACTCGGGTTAAAACCTGATGATATAAAAATATTTCACCAGGGAATTCAAAGGCCGAATTTAAGACTCGAAGCAGTGGACGTGATTGATGAAAACGAAACATTAAACGAAATCTTAAAAATAATCGAAAAGTATAAAGGACCGGGAATAATATATTTTTCTTTAATCAAAACACTTGAAAGATATTCGCTTCTGCTTGAAAAGAAAAAAATAAAACATTCAATATATCACGGTAAACTGCATGCTATTGAACGTAAAAGAAAACAAAGGAATTTTTTGAGAGGTATTGATAACATTATTCTTGCAACAAATGCTTTCGGCATGGGAATTGATAAACCTGATATCCGCTTTGTTATTCATGCAGAGCTTCCTTCATCAATTGAATCTTATTACCAGGAAATAGGAAGAGCCGGACGCGACGGCAAAGACTCTCTCTGCAAACTGCTTTACAACCGGCAGGATATTCACACCCAAATGGAATTTATAAAGTGGGCAAACCCCGATGCTGATTACTACTCAAGAATTTACGACATGCTTAAAACAGAAATTGAAATTGTAAACTCAATGGGTGTTGATTACATAAGAGAAAAAATGAGCTTTAAAGATAAAAACGACTTCAGGGTTGAAACAGTGCTTGCTATGCTCGACAGGTACGGTGTAACAGAAGGTGAAATTGAGAAAAAGAATTTGGAATTAATTTCTGATCTACCTTTGGAATTGGAAGACGATGAAAGAATAAAAAACAAACTTACAAGCGATAATAAAAAACTGCTTTCAGTTGTAAATTATTTTAGAACACAAAAATGCAGACGCGTTTTTATATCGAAGTACTTTGGATTCCCGAATGAGAAGCCTTGCGATAATTGTGACATATGTAACTTAACATGATTGTTGAATAGAACACGGATCATTATGATTGTTATGATTAATTAAGATCATAACCAATTATATTAAATCATAATAATCTGCGTTCCATTTTCTTAAAATCTATAACGACAAATCCAACTGGTCCTTTTCTATCTTTTTCTCCTTAGTGTTTAAATTGGAAACTCCGACACCAAAAAGTCTTGCGGTAATTGTGACATATACAACTTAACATGATTGTTGAATAGAACACGGATTGTTATGATTAATTAAGATCATAACCAATCATATTAAATCATAATAATCTGCGTTCCATTTTCTTAAAATCTATAACGACAAATCCAACTGGTCCTTTTCTATCTTTTTCTCCTCAGTGTTTAAGTTAGAAACTCCAACTCCAAAAAGCCTTACGGGTTTACCCGGTTTATCCGGGGACCAAAAAAGACTTTCAGCAATCTCACATAATTCTTCTTTTGATTTTAAATAATGGGTTACGGTTTTTGACCGGGTCCTTTGTTCAAAATCGTGATACTTAATTTTAAGAGTTACCGTCTTGCCGTTTGTTTCATTCTTTTGCATACTCTTAAACAAACCTTCACATATTTTTTTTATTTGCTTTAGCATTTCCTTTTCATCGGTTAAGTCGTCGGCGTAAGTATTTTCCGAACTGATTGATTTTCTAATCCTGTTCGGCTGCACGGGCGAATCGTATTCGTTGTGAACAATTTTATAATAATGAATACCGACTTTACCAAAAAATTTAGACAACTCTTCTTTAGCGAACTTTCTTAAATCAGCGCCGGTGTTGATTTTCATCTTTTTCATTTTCTCTGCCGTTACTTTTCCCACACCCGGAATCTTCGCAACCGGCAATTTTTTAATAAACTCAATTGTTTTTTTGGGCGGAATAACAAACAGCCCGTCGGGTTTATCCATATCCGAAGCAACCTTTGCAAGAAATTTATTTATCGATACGCCCGCAGAAGCAGTGAGATTAAGCCTTTCCTTAATTTTCTTTTTTATTTCTTTTGCCACTTCCGTTGCAGAAGGAATATTTTTTTTGTTCTCGGTTACGTCAAGGTAAGCCTCATCAAGTGAAAGAGGTTCAACCAAGTCTGTGTATTCTTTAAATATTTCTCTTATTTCTTTTGATACTTTTTTATAAACATCAAAACGGGGAGGGATAAAAATTAATTCCGGGCATTTCTTTTTCCCGGGTAGCCTACGGCAATCGGTTTGCCTTTTAATTCAGGGTTATCCCTTTCTTCAACGGATGCGTAAAATGCATCCATGTCTATGTGAATTATTTTTTTGTATGAATTTTGCACTTTACAAACTCAGTGTCTCCGTGGTAAAAATAATTGTTTCACCACAGAGGTACAAAGACGCAGAGATTTTTAATCAATCTTTTTAAAAAAATAATTATAAAAATGAAAATCCGGGTTGGGCAGATCTATTTTGAAGCTTTCTACTTTGCCGTTTTTATTTATTGAAAAAATTACTAATCCTTCCGGTAAAAACGGGTCTTTAAATTTTATTTTGAAAGTATCATAATGCCAGTGCATCATTTTGGAAGTAAATAATTTTTCAGCGGGAAGCAGTCTTAACGTCAATTCATTATTATCAAAACCGATTTCAGCTTTGCCGTACATTTTATCTTCGTAGGCGCCGGCGTATTTTTCGAACTCCATGGAAGGCTTTGTGTTTTCAACTCTTGATTCGTAAAAATCACTTCTCTGTTTTTCTTTTCTCTCTTCACGTTTTTTTAACCGTTCTTTTAATTTTTCAAACCGATCTTCTTCATTATTGTTTTTTAAATATGTATTTAAGATTGTGTTGACAACAGCAGTAACAATATAGCCCTCATCATTTGTTAAAACTATTATTCCCAGGTTGTCTTCGGGTACAAATGTAATTCTTGAAATAAATCCCGGCAGTCCGCCGCCGTGCGCAATAATTTTTCTTCCGGCATAATCGCTCAAAAACCAACCGCAGGCAACATTGCTGAAATGACTTCCGTCGATTTTATCACCCTTGCCGCCGTTCAATGCAGTTTGAGAAGTTAATATAAAATCAATTGATTCTTCAGACAATAATTCTTCATTATTAACTTTTCCTCTGTTAAGCCAGAACTTAAGCCATTTCAAAAGATCATCAACATTGGAATTTATTGATGCAGCCGGGCCGACACTATCATAATTCAAGATTTCCTGTTTTGTCTTTTTCAAATGAGGTAATGCATAATTACTATTTTCATTAAACTCTGAAGTTGAAGTGTTTGTTGTCTGCATACCGAGCGTCAGAAAAATTCTTTCTTTTACAAATTGATGCCAGCTTTTACCCGTTACTTCTTCTATAACTAAACCGGCAACAATAAACATCAAATTGGAATAGCCGTAACCTATACGGAAACTTTTCTTTGCAGGCATCAGGCGAAACCTTTTTACAATTTCTTCGCTTGTATAATTTGTGCCGTACCAAAGCAAGTCGCCGTCAAATGTATTGTACCCGGCACGGTGAGTCAGCAGGTCAACAATTCTTAATTCGTTTGTAACATAATTGTCGCTAAGCTTTAACCACGGGAGGTGATCTATTACTTTATCATTCCAGTCTAATTTTTTTTCATCTACAAGCATCCCGATGCATGCAACAGTAAAAGCTTTTGAAAGCGATGCAATACCGAATAAAGTTTGAGTATCTACTTTATCGCTTTTACCTGTTTCCTTTACTCCGTAACCCTTGGCTAAAACTATTTCTCCGTTTTTTATTATTCCAACCGCCAAACCGATCAAATCAAATTCATCTACGGCTTCTTGAAATCTTTTATCAAGCTTTTCAACGTCGACTTTGTTTTGTGTATAAACTAACGATGTAAATAATAAAACAAGAATTAAAAATTGTTTAACTATCTTCAAATGATTGCCCCGATAAATTAGTTGCCGAATAATATTTTATAATCTTTTTCTTTACCTTTCAACCACCATTGTTCCGGTATGACGGTCCAGTTTCCGTTTGCCTGCGGACTGATAGTTCCCTGCTTTTCAATCCATTTCATAATATAAAATCTCAAATCTTTTCCCGAGACCGATTTAATTCGATTTTTTATTTCCTCCTTATTTAAGCTGATACCGTTGGTTAAATGACCGCCGCCGCCGTTGCCTCTGTATGAATTTAGAGCCACAAGATAATTATTATCGAACCGGAAGTGCTCTCCATTGGATAAAGAAATTATTTTTATTTTTTCCCCGTCGGGTTTGGATACATCAACGGTATAATCAATACCTGCGGCACAATCAAAACCGTAATATTGATTTAACAATTGCGGGTGACCCCTCCCGTATACAATATCCCCGTTTTCATCCAGTTCAAATTTCAACAAGTGATCATCTTCATTCTGCATAGTGTTGAACCAAAGCGAATATGAATATTCCAGGTAATCTTTTATTTCCCAGCCGGATAATTCCATTGTGTAAAGAGTGTTTTCGTATTTGTATAATTTGAACATATCTCTTACATAAAGATCCCCTTCTTTAATTATTGTATTAAAAGTTAACGGGGCTGTAAAAGATATATCGGCATTGCTTAATTCCAATTGTACATTATGAATAAAATCAACAAAAGCGGAATTGCCGAAGAATGCATCTTTAGATGAAACAGGTGAAATAAACTTTCCGATTGGTCTGGAGACATACTCTTTAATTGTTTCATAACTCGCGTGAAATCTATTCATAAAATCTTCGTCAACAACATAATTATCGGCTTCTATTATTTCCCCGGATATATTTTTTTCCCAGCTTTGTGTTTCTTCATTAAATTTTAAGTTAACTTCCGCAGCAGTAGCTGTTCTTCCATGAGCTTGCGTTCCTAAGATTAATACTTCTTCATCATCGGGATTTTTTACTTTAAAGTTCCAGCCTTGATGATCGTGCCCGACAAATATAATATCAAATCCCGGGACCTGTTCCGCAACAAGCTGTGAAGCATTTTCGTTCCTATAGGTATCGGCGCTTTCGTTGCCGTAAGTATAATCAACACCTGCATGAAACAACCCGATTAATAAATCCGGGTTTTCATTTTCCCGGATTATCGGCACCCACTTTTCCGCGGACTCGACCATATCTTCGAAATCAATTCCCTCCCAAATTTTTTCATTAAGCCATTTGGGAATTCCCGGGGTAATTAATCCGAGTACGGCGATCTTAACTCCTTTCTTTTCGATTACAACATAGGGCTCAAAGTACGGCTCGCCCGTACTTACATTTACGGCGTTTGCAGCAAGCCACGGCATTTGTAACTCGTTTGTGAACCTGTCGTAAACTTCGTGTCCCGGCTCAATATCGTGGTTACCTACGGTTGCGGCATCATAGTCCATATAATTCATAACTTCAGCGTAAAGGTGCGGGATATTTGGTTTTTCGTAATTGTAATAATAGACGGTCGGCTGGCCCTGTAATATATCTCCACCGTCAAGCAAAATCACTTCCCGGTCCGTGTTTTCCCGTTCTTTTCTTATATACGTTTGCAGGTTGGCCAATGAATAGTTTGTTTCCTTATCGTTTATAAAATCATAAGGAAAGACAGCGCCGTGTATATCGCTGGTTTGAATAAATTTTAATCTTACTTCCTGCGAAAAGATTAATGCAGAAGTAGAAAACAAAAAGGCGATTAAAAATAAATAAAGTATTCTTTTCATTTTAAATTTTAATTCTAGTTTTAGTTTGTTAGTGGTTATTAATAATAAAGATATTTTTATGGGGAATCAATCTTGTAAAATTATTTTGTAAACTGTTAAATGCATTCAGGAAGATTCTAAAAGGCAAAGAAACTGAAACGGCAGCAAACTAAATTAATTATAGAATGAGTTAGTGTAGTGATATATGGAAATGCCCATGTATCCGAAGTAAAAATGAACGGGATTGGATGAAAGGGTGATTGGCTGAATGTTGGTTTACACCGATTGAGAAATAAAAAAATACAGCCCACATTATACAAGGGCTATAAAAAATGTAGAACAAAAACTACGGAGGGGTCGCGAAACAGATGCGCCGGATGGTTTTGTTTATTACTAGCCCCGGACGATTTATGTATCTTTATTGTAGAAACAAAAGGAAGGTGTAAAATACGTGTCAAGATTCAAAAATGGGGTAATAGTTTGGCTCTGAGAATCCCGAATGCTTTTGCATTCCAATCAAAGATTCGACAAGACGAGTATGTAAATCTAACTTTGGAGAATAATAAAATTAACCCGTTGTTCGAAATAAAAAGCTAGACAGTTGTATGCCGTCTAAAGAAAACACGGTTTTTGTTGAGACCTATCGGCACAGCCGGAAAGGGAAAAGACGGGTTTTTCCCCGTTATTTGCACTATTTGCTAACATCCACAGTTTATTTTTAACTTCCCTCAATGTCTTGCAGGCTTCCCCAGTATGCCTTGCGGCCTTCCCCAAGTGCCTTGCGGACTCTTGTGAGCGCCTTGCGTGTTCTTGTGAGCGTCTTGCGTGCCCTTGTCAGTGTCTTGCGTGCTCTTGTCGGCGCCTAGTGTGTTCTTGTCAGCGCCTTACGTGCTCTTGTCGGCGCCTTGCGTGTTCTTGTGAGCGCCTTGCGGGAAGACTTCGGAGGTTTTTATTTACACTCTTTTTAGCTTTTCTTTGTCATCCAGCTCGTTGCTGTGTTAACTCATTATAGAATATTTGTATAACTATTGACTGTAATGATCGTAAGTATCTCGAACAACGGGTTAAAATTATAGTTGAACCAATTGAAGGGGAAAAATATAGTTTGGATGAATTAGTCTCCGGTATAAAAAGTCGAATCTTCATAAAGAAATAGATTTCGGGGAGAAAACCGGGGCAGAGCAGTGGTAAAGCCAAAGCAGTATATCCCTGATTGCGGAGATATTGTTTGGTTGATGTTCAATCCGCAATCCGGTCGTGAGCAATCAGGCAGAAGGCCTGCTTTGGTTATATCTCCGGCGGTGTATAACGGCAAAACAAATCTTGCGATATTTTGTCCCGTAACAAGCCGGGTAAAAGGATACCTTTTCGAAGTAAAACTTCCCGCCGATATAGAAATCAGCGGCGTAATATTATCCAACCAGATTAAGAATCTAGATTGGAAAACCACAGACTTCTCCTTCGCTAAAGCTACGGAGAATGGATTCATCCTCTCCGTAGCCTCAACGAAGGAAAAAGTTATCTACCCTCCAAAGCTTTAGCGAAGGAGGAAAAAACTACGGGGAAGTTGCGTAACCTATACGACGATTTATCCCGTCGCTAATAACACCAAACCACATTTTGTAACTTGTTCCGTTATATAAAACGAACGATGAAAATAAGCCACTGTTAATTTCACTAGTACCTACATCTAACACCGGATTACCCGAATATTTCGTCCAGTTAATCCCATCTGTAGACGTTGCATACCCAATATGCCTGGTTGATGAGCCGTCATATCCTGAATACCACATTTTATAATCATCACTTCCATTTAATATAACATTTGGTTCTATTAATCTTTCATCGTCCCACGAATCGGTTGTTCCGAGATCAAGAACCGGATTTCCTGAATTTTTACTCCAATTAATCCCGTCGGTTGATGTTGCATAGCCAATTCTGCAGTTTGTACCATCATAACCAGTGTACCACATTTCATAATGTGTTCCGTTATATATTACCGAGGGGTAACTAACACTCTGATCATCCCACTCACCAGATGTCCCCAAATTCATTACTGGATTACCCGAATATTTCGTCCAATTAATTCCATCTTGAGATGAAGCGTAACCAATGCGGTAATTACTACCGTCATATCCTGAATACCACATTTCGTAGCTTGTTCCATCATATATAACAGAAGGAGAGGCAATATAATCATCCCACTCACCTGAGTCCCCATAATTCAGCACAGGGTTTCCTGAGTATTTAGACCAATTTATTCCATCGGTCGATGTGGCATATCCAATAGAATGGTTAGAGCCATCGTACCCACCGAACCACATCTCATAATAAGTTCCATTATATATTATTGACGGATGAGCAACATCGTAGTCATCCCATTCACCGGACGCTCCTAAATCCAATACCGGGTTGCCTGAGTATACCGTCCAATTAATCCCGTCACCTTCTTCCCATGTTACGTTTATTGACAGGTTGCCCGACGTTGCGGCGGCTGAAAGTTCAATTGTTACGTACGTTGTTTGGTCGCTTACTATTTCCACTTCAGTATTGCCGCTGTAAAGTACTGTGCCTGTAGAATCTTTGGCTCTTATTGTAAGATGCCATGTTCCTTCAGCTACGTTATACATTGTTCCGCTTGCAGAGCCGTCCCCAACTGCAATGTTTTCCTGTACAGACTCGTAACCCGATCTTGTAAGTATTGCCGTAACTGTGTCGATATCCTCCGTTGCTTCCGTAGCGGAAGTCTTGTTAAAAGAAAGCTGCAGACTTCCGGCGTTTTCTAGGGTAATAGTAGTTCCGTCAGGAGCAGTTAAACTATCCTCCGCATCTTCGGTGCAGCCGGTCCACGGCATAACAAAAGCCAGAGAGATATAAAGCAGAGTTAAATACAAAGTTCTTTTGGACATAATAAATCTCCTTAAAATTAATTATAGAATGAGTTAGTAAAATGATATATGGAAAAGCCCATGTATCCGAAGGGAACAGAAGAGACGCATATATTTGTCATCAGCAAAAGGAAAATTAGTTTGACAAAACTAAATTAAACTTTTTTAAAAAAATAATCTACATGATGAAAGTTACGTTAATGTGATTATTCTAATAAAGTTTCTGCAAAATAAAAAGTCTGTCGAACCCGTTTTTTAGGTGAGCCTGTCCGCCGCCTGTGCGCCTTTGGCGTATCTTTTTGACGGGAAATCTTTCAATTAGAGTACGATTTCAAAGATTTCTCCCTCCCGCCATGCCGGTCGGACAAAACGTTTAGATATCTAATTTGGCAGAAACTCTATTATTTCTCTTGACAAACAGTTTACGAAACCGTAATTTTTGTACGGGTTTTATAAAATAGAACAATTTTCGTATAGTTTTTGAAAATTCGTAAATAATGGAGAATCATGGAATTACCAAAGAAAAAGCTGGATATACTTAACACAGCGGAGGATTTATTCACCCGCTTTGGTTTCAAACGCATAACGGTGGAGGAAATCTGCCAAAAGTCAAACGTAAGTAAGATGACCTTTTACAAGTATTTCCAAAACAAAAATGAGTTAATTAAAGCTTGGCTCAATAAGCTAATTGACGACGGCTACGAAAGACTTGATGAAGTTAATAAACAAAATATTCCTTTTACTGAAAAGATTAAATTCATCCTGAATATGAAAAAGGAATATACCGATAAAATGAGCAATGAATTTCTTGAGGAATATTTGGAGAATACCGAACCGGGAATGAACGAATGGATGGGAGAAGTATATAAAAAGAGTATGGATAAATTTCTCAAATTTATGAAAGAAGCACAGGAAGCAGGCGATATAAGAAAAAATATGAAGCCGGAGTTTTTCCTTTTTGTTGCAAACAAACTTATGGAGCTTCCTCAAGATCCGGAGTTACAAAAATTGTATCCCAATTACACCGATCTTGTTCTTGAAATAAATAACTTTTTGTTTTACGGCTTATTAGCCCGTTAACGGAAACGGAAAATGAATTTATATAAAAAGCTGATATTGGGAGCCTTTTTGCTATTCACTTTCCTTAGGCTCAATCTTTTTGCCGGTGATTTAAAACATCGCGGGCAGGTATCTCTTTGGACTCGCCCGATAAATACTTTGAATGAATGGCGCCTGAACTTGGGATTACGATTCTTTCCTGAAATAACTTTTAAACAATATCTTAATTCCGAAATGTTTTTTGATGCAGAGTTATCTTTGAACGGTTTTCTTCAAACGGATTTCGATAATTCAGACAAAGATTTAAAACTTTATAGATTAAAGCTGAGATTTGCAACCGCACAATCCGAAACAAGAATTGGCCTTCAGCAATTAAATTTCGGACCTGCTCAAATTTTGCGTTCACTAATGTGGTTCGATAAAATCGATCCCCGCGACCCGTTAAATATGACGGACGGTGTGTACGGCATTCGTTACAGGTACAGTTTTTTGAATAATTCGGGAATCTGGCTATGGGGTTTATACGGAAATGAATCGACGAAAGGTTACGAAGTTTATTCGACGGCAAAAAAGAAACCTGAGTTTGGCGGAAGATACCAGTTCCCCGTTCCGGACGGAGAGATGGCTGCAACGTTCCACACAAGAGAAGTAAATGCCGGGAATTTTGAATACAGGGAAAACCGCTTTGCTCTTGACGGAAGATGGGATATTGAAATTGGATTTTGGTTTGAATCTGTTTTTCAGCACAGTAATTCGGATTTGCTTCCGTACAAATGGCAAAAGAATTTAACACTTGGTGCAGATTATACATTCGGAATCGGGAGCGGTCTTTATACGGTTATTGAACACATGGGTGTTTTTGCTTCAAACAAGATATTGGGAAATGACTCCGATTCGGAAATATCCGCATTTATGTTGTCGTACCCAGTAGGAATGTTCGACAATTTATCGGCAATCGGTTACTATTCATGGAATCAAAAAAAATTCTACCAGTACACACAATGGCAAAGATCATACGATTCCTTCCTGATAAATATTGGAGCATTTTATTATCCCTCGGGCGGAAGCACAAGTATCAGCCAAAATGAAAATATTCCTTTAAGCGGTTATGGTTTACAAGTAATGTTTATTTATAACTATTAAAATTTAAGGAGAAAATCAAAATGGAAAATTCCGAAGTGATTTCCATTCATAACTTGATAAAAGATTATCCAATCGGGTTAAGAAAATTTAGAGCGCTCGATGATATTAACCTTTCGGTAAAGCTGGGTGAGTTTACCGGATTGGTTGGACCAAGCGGTTCCGGGAAAACAACACTATTAAATATTATCGGTGCGCTGGACGATCCATCCGCCGGAGAGGCAATTGTACTGAGCGAAAATGTTGCGTTGTTGAATCACAGACAATCCTCTCAGCTTAGGAATAAATCTTTGGGCTTTATTTTCCAGACGTACAACTTGCTGCCGGTTTACAATGTATTTGAAAATGTTGAATTTCCTCTCCTCCTGTTAAAAAAAGAAAAAACCGAAAGAGAAAAAGCTGTTATGCAGGCATTGGGATGGGTCGGACTGGAAGACAAGGCAAAATCAAAACCCGCACAGCTCTCCGGCGGCGAGTGCCAGCGCGTTGCGGTTGCGAGAGCGATGGTAAAAAATCCAAAGATTGTTTTAGCCGATGAACCAACTGCAAATCTCGATGCTGCAAATTCCCATAACATTTTGAAAATGATGATAAAACTAAACGAAGAACTTAAAACAACTTTCCTTTTTGCTACTCACGATGAGAAAGTTATTGGATATCTCCGAAGAAAAGTCGTGCTGACGGACGGCAAAATTGTAAATGATATTTATTTGAATTAACAGCCGGTGACAATATGTTAACACTAAAATTAGCATTAAAGAACATAACACACGCCGGGCTTAGAACCTGGCTGAACGTTGCAGTTCTTTCATTCGCATTTGTATTGTTTGTTTGGACCGAAGGATTTTACGAAGGAATGTCGGAACAGATTAAAGACGCAACAATCGACAGTGAAATAGGCGGCGGACAATTCTGGCAGCAAAACTATGATGAGTATGATCCTTTCTCGCTGGACGAAGCACACGCTAAAATTACCGAACCGCTGAGCAATGCAATTAGTAAAGGTGATGCAGCACCGATCCTAATTACCTCAAGCGCACTCTTTGTCGGCGGGCATGTTCATTCTGCTAAACTCAAAGGCATTGATCCTTCACAAAAGATTTTGGACTTCCCTTCCGATAAACTACTCGATCCCAAATACACGGAGGATATTCCTGCAATTATTGGGCAGAGAATGGCGAACAGCACCGGATTAAAATTGGGCGATTATGTAACCGTCCGCTGGAAAGATATTAACGGAACTTTCGATGCAATTGATTTAAGAATCGCGTACGTAATGAGCACACAAGTCCAGTCGATAGATAACGGTCAAATCTGGATACCTTTGAAAAAAATGCAGGGAATGATGGCAGCTCCGGACCAGGCTACTATTATCGTATTAAAGAAAAATATTCAGCAAGTACCGGCAGGAAATCCCGATTGGGTTTACAAAGATCATGATTATTTGCTGAAGGAGATAAATAATTTCATTGAAATGAAAAAAGGCGGCACTGCGGTTATGTATGTGATGCTGCTTGCTATGGCGCTACTCGCGGTTTTCGATACACAAGTACTTTCAATTTTTCGCCGGAGAAAAGAAATGGGGACAATGATGGCGATGGGGATGACGCGCGCAAACGTAATTTCCCTTTTCACTTGCGAGGGAACCTTTTACGGTTTACTCGCAATTATTGCCGGCGCGATTTATGGAATTCCAATTCTTAATTTCACCGCTGCCAACGGAATCGGGCTACCCGAAGCTATGCAGTCTACCGGGTTTTCAATCGGAACAACTTTGTACCCGAAATACAGTATCCAGCTATTTTTGAGTTCAAGTTTAATTCTTTTTGTTTCAGTATTAATCGTGAGTTTTTTGCCCACAAGAAAAATTGCAAAACTTAAACCAACCGATGCACTAAGGGGGAAGATATCATGATCGAATTTCTTTTCAAAGGATTAATCCGGGACAGGCAGAAAAGTCTTTTCCCTATTATTATCATCAGTATAGGTGTAATTCTTTCAACTATTCTATACTCCTGGATGATGGGGGCTTTTAATGAAATTATCGACAGCAGTGCGCAGTTCGATACAGGACACGTTAAAATAATGACACAAGCATACAGCGAACTTTCAGATCAAGTTCCAAACGACCTTGGACTGATTGGCGTTGATTCATTGATTGACGGATTGACCCAATCTTACCCTGATTACGATTGGGTCAAAAGAATCAAATTCGGCGGGCTTCTGGATATCCCCGATTCAACCGGGGAAACAAAAGAGCAAGGTATGATCGTCGGGTTTGCAATTGATATCCTGGGAAAAAATTCGAAAGAACCGGAAAGAATGGAACTGCAATCCTCAATTATAACCGGGCATATTCCCGACAAACCCGGCGAAGTTCTGCTTGGTAAAGATGTTATGACTCAATTAAATATAAAACTTAATGATGTTGTTACGCTTATCAGTTCTTCCTCAAACGGGAGTATGGCAATCCAAAATTTTATTGTTGCCGGAACCGTGGAGTTCGGAATTATGGCGATGGACCGTGGAGCAATGATTGCCGATGTAAGCGATATTCAATACGCATTGGATATGTATGACGGTGCGGGAGAAATACTCGGATTTGCCGACGACGGTTTTTATAATTCCGAAGAAACTACAAAAATCAGAGATCGGTTTAACAAAGAATACTCAGAAACAGATGATAAATATTCTCCAATCATGTTAACCTTGGAAGACCAAAACCAAATGAGGGAATACCTTGCGTATGCAAAATCTATGGGATTTATAATTGTATTTATATTTGTATTCGCGATGTCTATTGTTCTTTGGAATGCGGGCTTGATGTCCGGCTTGCGGAGATACGGGGAAATCGGGGTTCGAATTGCGCTTGGGGAATCCAAGGGACATGTTTATATGTCAATGATTTACGAATCAATTTACATAGGTTTGAGCGGCTCACTTATTGGAACCGCTATCGGATTGGGAATTACTTATTACTTGCAGCAAGTCGGAATTGATTTGTCCGAATTCTTCAAAAATTCAACTTTAATGGTAAACAATATTTTACGTGCAAGAATTACGTTTACAAGTTATTACATTGGTTTTATTCCCGGGTTATTTGCTACAATTTTGGGAACGGCAATTGCCGGAATAGGAATATTAAAAAGACAAACCGCCACATTGTTTAAGGAACTTGAATAATGAGTAAATTATTAATTATATCTTTTCTGTTTAATTTATTACCGGCGATCTTAATTACGCAGTCTCTTACAGGAGAAGATATTTTAAAAAAGATCGATAAAAATTTGGTGCTCGATGAAGCTGTCAGCACAACCACAATGATTATCCACAGCCGCTCGGGAACACGAACAATAAAATCGAGATCGTGGGTGCATGGGAAAGAAAAAGCATTTGTTGAGTATCTCGATCCCCCGCGCGAAAGAGGAAAGAAAATGCTGCGTCTTGATGACAACATCTGGGATTATATTCCCGAACCTACGGACCGCATCATTACTATCTCCGGCCATTTGTTGAAACAATCCGTGATGGGTTCCGATTTATCTTATGAAGACGTAACCGAAAACCGGAAGCTTTTTGATATGTACGATGCAAAGATTGAAAATATGGAAGAATTCAACGGGCGTGAGTGTTACGTAATTTTGTTAACCGCAAAAGAAGCAGACATCACTTATTACAGCAGGAAGGTTTGGGCAGACAAAGAAAGATGGCTTCCGTTAAAAGAAGAACGATATGCAAAAAGCGGACGTCTTTTGAAAAAGACGGAAATACAGGAAGTGATGAAAGTCGACAACCGGTGGTATCCAAAGAAAATGAATTTTAAAGACATGCTGCTTAGCGGTGAAGGAACGGATTACATAATAGATTCAATCGATTTTAACGTTGACATTCCTGAATATAAATTTACAAAAGCTGCTTTGAGAAAATGAAATAATTGGTTCAAAAAACAGATAGTATTAGGGGGTATAGAATCTTAATCTATAACGTCTTTCATAACAATAACTTGCGAATTAAAAATAGTTAATAATTATATCGCCGTTTATTGTTTTTATTCTTATTGAGTTTTTGCCCCCGTTTACTTCGCCAGTCCCGTACATTGTTAAGGAATCATTCCAGTGGTTTCTTCCTCTCGATTCTTCAACTTCTTTATCAATTGGGAAATCACTTATAATATCGAATTCACCTTCGTCGTCTTCATCATAAACTAATTCAAGATCAAATCTCATCGACATTCCTTTTGGCACGTATAGTTCAATATCACCGCTCATTGATGTTAGTTCAACATCTCTTTCACCTTTATTTGGGTCCCCTACCATTTTAACGTAAATATCTCCGCCCATGGTTTTTGCTTTAACCCAGCCGTCAAGTTCTCTAACAGTTATGTCGCCGCCCATTGTTTCAGCTTTTAGAAACTTATGTACTTTATTCACTTTTATTGCTCCACCCATGGTTTTAACATTTGCACCATGTAAAGCTTCGTCAACATCAATTGAACCGCCCATTGTACTTATGTCTACTTCTTCACCTACAGATTTTGAACTGCTTTTTACATTTTTATGTCTGACATTTCCGCCCATAGAAGAAGCGCTGACATCGCCTTCAACATTTTCAACATCTACAGAACCGCCCATTGTATGTACTTTACCGTCTACTTTTGAATCCGTTAAACTTATGCCGCCCCCCATAGTCTGCAAATCTAGGTGGCCTTTAAGATTTGATAAATCCAACGATCCTCCCATTGTCTGGCCTTCTATGTCACCTTCAACGTTATCAATTTCTACTCCGCCGCCCATCGTATTCAAATCAATATTAAATTTTGCCGGTACCATGAAATAGGAGTCCGCTCTGCCTCTATAATTATCTCTTCTGCCCATGTATTCCGAAGTAACTACCACTGCACTATTTGATTGATCAAAATCGATTTCGATATTTTCCGAATCCCTGCCGTCCAAATATATTTCAGCTTTAACAACATCTTTATCCCACCCTTTAATTTTAATACTCATCCCGGTTTCAAAATCTAAAATTAGTTTCTCCCCGGGGTTAATTTGAAATTCTTTTTCAATTACTCTTTCCTGTGCGTTAGTAAAACTTAAAATTAGACTAAAAACTACCGCTATGAAATTATTTAGCTTTTTCATTTTTCCCCCAATCCGTTATTTCATTTTTGCAATTTTAATTTTTGAATTAGTTGTTTTTATTTTTACAATGGGTCCGCCGCCGTTTATTTCGTAAAGCCCGTATACTTCTTTCTCATCTTCGTCTTGCACATAATTAGTTGCTTTAAAATCAGAGTGTATATCATAATCATCTTTTGCATGTTTCCACCAGCCGCGTACTTTAATTTCAGCATCAACAGTAACTTTTGTATTTGCCGGTATCAACAATTCTATATCTCCCATGTTCGATCTTATCAGGCTTCTCGAATTTACTTCCGGGTCCAATTCAACATATACTTTGCCTGCGTTTGTTTTTGCCGACACGCTGCCTTTAACTTTTTTTAAATAAAGATTACCGCCGTATGTACTTGCTTTAACTTCGCCGTTGGCACTTTCCAATTTTATATTGCCGCCGTAAGTTTCGGCATCAACACCTGCTTTTACGTTTCCCAAAATTATATCACCGCCGTAAGTAACAGCATTAGCTTCACCGTTGATATCTCCGACTCTAATATCCCCGCCATAAGTTTTAACATCAAGCGAAGTGCCTATTTCAGTAATTTTAATATCCCCCCCCATTGTATTGATAGTGGCTCTTTTGCCCCCGCTTACCAAGCCGATTTTAATATCTCCGCCCTGCGTGTTTAAATATAAGTCGCCTTTAATATCACCAGTTTTAATATCTCCGCCCATTGTGTTCAGGTATACTTCGCCGGTTACGTTATAAGTGGTAATATCACCACCGGAAGTTTCCGCTTTTACATCTCCAGTAACATCTCCGATAACATCAATATCTCCGCTTGTAGACCTGATATCCAGGTTAAAATCTTTCGGAACAGTAGCAGAAATATCACTATCCGACCAACCCCAATGAGAATTGTAAGTAACTATAATTTTATTTCCGCTTTTTCTTATTTTCAGTCCTTCTGAATCATCACTGTCTATATCTGTTACTAGAATGTATACTTCGTTTTTATCCCATGTATTTATTTCTACATCGCCGGGATTAACATCTATTTTTAAAGTACCCCCCTTGGATACTTTAAATGTTTCTACCTTTTCATATTCATCCTCGTGATACTTTTCACGTGAGTTTTCCCTGCTTCTTTGCGCATATAAGTCCGTAAACGAGAAAAGAAGAAAAATTATTGCGGTTATATAAATTGATTTATTCATTTTCACTTACCTCCTGCAGCAACGAAGCCGCACGAATTTTTATAAAGTCGCTTTCGTCTGTCTGAATTTGTTTGTTTAGTACACTCTTAATTTCATCATCAATGGATGTACCTTGCTGTTTTAAATCTGTGAGTGCATTTATAGCTGAAACGCGCATACCTGAATTAGGGTCACTTTCTAGTACAAATAAAAATGCATCTCTTATTTCAAGGTCAAAAGGAAAATTCATTAATACATTTAAGGCTTCTCTTCTTACACCAGGATTCTCATCAACCTTAAGGGCAGTAATAAGAGCGGATTTTATTTTAGGATCAGGGTTAAAGTTTTTCTTAGATTGTTGTTTTATTTGGTTTAATGATTTTAATCTTGTGCCGGGATTTTCGGAATTGACCAAAGCTGCAGCTAACAAACGCTGCATTACTTCATCACTTGCCTTACCTTTATAAGTTACCGGTTTAACAGCATTGAAGGTAACTTCAATTGAGCCGTCTTGGTTAAAAGGATTTTTAAACCTGATATTTGAAATATCGATTCCGCTTTTTTCCAATTCATCTATGTTTATTTGTTTACCTGTATCAATAAAACCATCCTGCGAAGAAGGTGTAAAGAATAAGTAACCAAGAAACATTCCGATTGCAAGAGTGGCAACACCACTCAAAGCAAATTTATATTCAAATAAAAATGATTCTTTTAGGGCCTTGGTAAATTTCGTGAACCACGATTCTTTATACTCAAGATTCCTGATATTTCTTAGCAGGGTTTGCCTGGATTCTTGTAGAGCTTTTTCACCTATTTTAGCAGGTGAATTTGAAACCAGGGCGGAATGAAGCTGTTTCATACTTTCAAATTCCCGCTTAGCTTCATCGTTTTCTAAAATATAATTTTCTAACTCTACCTTTTCCGGGTCTGATATTTCCTCGTAAAGATATAGATAAGCTAAGTCGGTAAATTTTACTTTATTCATTTTATAATCCTCTTGCAAGATTAATTTTCAAATAGATGTTTTAACTGTTCTCTCATCTTGTTTGTTGCAGTGAATAAATATCTCTTAATAGTCCCGTCGCTGCACTGCATCATTTGTGCTATCTCTTTTATTTTGTATCCTTCATAATATTTTAGGGTAAACGCCATTTTTTGTTTTTCCGGCAAAGTATCAACAGCTCCTTTAATATGAACCGATATGTCGGAACCAACGGCGCGATCTTCCGTATTTTCTTCGCCTACAATAAAGTCGGATACTTTTCCGCCTTCATCTTCGTCAATCCTTATTTCTCTATCAAGCGAATCAATATTATATTTATTTTCTTTTCTCTTGAAGGAGATACAAACATTGGTTGTTATCCTGTAGAGCCAGGTTGAAAATTCACTTTTGAACTGGAAATTTTTCAAGCCTTTGTAAACTCTCATAAAAACTTCCTGGTAAATATCTTTTGCGTCTTCTTCATTATTTCTAAAGGAAGCAGCAATATTTAATACCTGTCTATCGTACCTGTACAACAAGTCTTCGAAAGAAGTCATATCGCCCTTTTGAGCTTGTTTTATTAATTCAAAATCTTGTATCATAATTTCCCAACCACTAGGTAGTTAGACCAATTATTATTCAAATGGTTGTACAGGATATACAAATTTGTATTAAAAATAATCTTTATTTCTTTTAAAAGAAAAGAGGCAGTAGAATTCTACTGCCTTCTTGTAGGGGATACTTGTGGGCTTTAGTTTACACTTATTGAAATTTCTCTTGGCTTTACTTCCTCAGCTTTTGGAATATTTACAGTCAATGTACCGTTTTTGAATTCAGCTGCGATTTTATCTTCTTTTATTTTTTCAGGCAGTCTGAATGAGCGGAAATATTTTCCGTAACTTCTTTCAACTCTGTGATATTTGGACTCTTTGGATTCTTTTTCTTCTTTTCTTTCACCGCTAATAGCTAATTCACCATCTTTGTAAGACAATTTTACATCATTTTTTTCTACGCCCGGTAAATCCAATTTTAGAGTATATTTATCATTGTCTTCTACAATATCAGTTAACGGTGACCAAACTGCACTTTCGTATTCCTCATCAGTAGATTTGCGTGTACCGAATTTGTTATCAAATACGTCAAAGATTCTCCTGAATTCACGGTCCATGTTTAATAATTCTTTTGCTGGGTTCCATCTTACAAGTGTCATTTTAACCTCCTTTATTTTTTGTTTTGAATTTTATTTACTGTTTGCCTATTACATATAAAATTATGTGCCAAACCAAGTAGACTCTGTTAACTTATTAATTTTTAATAAGTTATGGGGCTTCAAAGAAAAACGAACAAGATGCGACTATATGACATATAATGCGCTATATTGTCACCATTCTGAAATTTTTACACGTTGTTGCGCCATTTTAACGCAAAGAGTGTCATAAATTCATACCAAAGATTTGATTTAAGAAAAGTAAGCAGAGGACTATAAGTAATATTTTAGATAGATGAAAAACCTAATGAATTTTACTTCAAATTTCAGGCATACCTCTTTCATAAGGATGATTGGGATTATTACTTCACTCAAACCAGCCTACTAGAAAAACTTAAAATCATTTACTTAAGCTGTAACCCTGCCATTTGTCCCCGGTAATACTAACTGGTATCACCTGCAAATATTTCTACCGGTATAGAGCTTAATTCTTCAACCTTGACTATGTTTCCTCTTATGATGAACTCGTCAATTACCGCCAGATAGAGTGTGTTGCACAACTATAAAAATGTCATTGCTTCGGCGATAAAACTGCCTCGCAGAAATGACAGAATAGGACTTCTGCAACACACCCGATAGATCGGTGATCTTACATTTTCCATTTAGGTCAGTTACCCGTGGGATAAAGTTTTTCTTTAACAACTTTCGGCGAACTCAAGGATATGTTAAATGAATTATCGCTCAAATTCATATAAAGTCTGCCGCTGTCCTTACCCAAAGGATTATTTTCCGGTATGTAACTAATTGGAAATTCTGGACACTGACGATTTAGTACCTGGTTCTTTACAAAAAAATCTTCCAGATATGATAATGAAAAAGTGTACCAGGTCATGTCATCTTCAGGTGTCCAGTAAACAATTAGCTTGCCGACTTTTTTTTTGAATTCATTCATAACTTATACCCGCCGACTGTGATTTAAATGGCGGCCATAAAACCGCCGTAATTATTACTTCTTAGTTAAACTGTATCCTTGCCATTTGTCGCCGGTTACACTTACAACATCACCTGTAAGTACTTCTACCGGCAATGAGCTTAATTCTTCAATCTTTACTACGTTTCCTCTTATAATAAACTCGTCAATTACCGCTATATAGATTGGTGACCTTATGTCTTCCATTAATGTTCTTCCCGGAGTTATCACTTGAGGCGGATAAACATCCTGGCCGTCTAGCATAATATGTCCCCAAACACCGAAGGATGCCTGGTTTTCAATTTGAATTTCATTGCCTACAACGTCAACAAAGACCCTATTAAGAGTAGCAACCGAAGCATTCTTATCGTTGGTAGGTTCTTCCCTTACTAAGAATTTCGCTGTTTGGACATCAATATTTATCGGTGCTGTTTTAATGCCTGCATACGGGTCATCCCTTGTTGCAGGGTTCAGCGAATAATTAATATAAACTTCGTAATTGGATGGAATAGGAACGCTAGTATTTCCACCGTTATTAGGCAATGCTTCAATTCTCCATGCTACTACTTTTAATGACGGAGCTTTATAAGGTTTTTTAAAGACTGCAATTCTTATGTTTTCGCTGGTATTATTAATGAGAGTAATCTGTGCCATTGTATATCTCCTTTTAGTTAAAAAATATTTTTGTTGCAATAAAAGAAGTAACTGACTCAACCAAAAATGGGGAACAGGAATATGACAACATTAATAGTTAACTCTAATGAATTTTATTTTAAATTTCAGGCACACCGGTTTCATAAGGGTTATTGGGATCATTACTCCACTCAAACCAGCCGCCGTCAAATACAGATACTTTTGGATAACCCATTAGCCAAGCATTATAAAACGCTTCGCTTCCTCTCCAGCCGGTACCGCAATAAAAGGCCAAATGTTTGTCGGGAGTTATGCCTGCTTCTTTCCAGATATCTGCTACTTCGTGGTATTCTCTCATTGTGTGATCCAAGTTTCTATAGTTTTCCATGTGGTAAGCATCTGTGCCGCAGTTGCCGAATACTGCACCGGATATTCGCCCTTTCTTTTCAATATAGTTGTAACCGCTTACTTCACCGATAAACTCGGGCCAACTGCGCACACTTACCAGTTCTCCGTTTTCAGATTCAAGCAGCTCTTTTGCTTCTGGAATATCAATCGCAAGTTCGGGATGAATCGGTATTTCAGAGCCAAATTCTTCAACGGGTACTTTTGGTTCATCTTTAGTTGAGATTTCAAACCCTGCATCAACCCATGATTGAAAACCGCCGTTTAGTACTCTTACGTCTTCCACTCCTGCGTACATCATTATAAAAGCGCAACGGATAGCACCAATATGCCCGGCGGCGCTTCCTGGAAATTCGTCCCTGTTGTCCGGCGACATATATTTGCCGTAAAGCACTACAGTTGTGTCGGAAGTAATACTATGCTGCTCTAAAGCTTTCTTAAGTTCTTCGGGGGTGCGCCTATTCCATGTTACCGGTGATTCCAGGGCAAGTGTATCAATATCGACCGCACCGGGAATATGCCCGGAAAGATATGCTTCTCGGTTGCGGTAATGCGCATGGCAAACAACAAATCTATTATTTTCGTAATGCTGTGGATTATTTTCTTCTATTAATTCTTTTACCCAGGTTGCGGGGACAAGTTGTTTGTATCTTGGCAAATGCTCCATCGGCAGTTCCGTGTTTGCTGACCACTCATCAATAAATCTATTATAAAGATAAATATTTTCATACCCGTTTTTAACAAAACGCTGTGCAACTTTTTCTGCATCCTCAACGGAGTCGCCGTATAGTATTAAATTATCTTCCGGCATAAATTCTTTTGATTTTACTATTTCAATCCAGTCAAGATAATTTGACCATTTGAGAGGAAGGCTTTTAGCGCCCTTAATATGTCCGCCGCACTTTTCATTTTTTAAAGCCCAGCCGTTGTAAGCATCTACAGACCTAACGTCGATTACTTTGTAGTCTTTGTTGTTAAGAAATGATAATAATTCTTCGGTTGAAATTATTTTAAATGTGTTTTGCATGATTTGAATCCGTTAATTATTAAGAACATCTTAACTCTGTTAAGAAAAACAATTGTTGCATTAAATGATAACTTAGTAATTGGACAAATGAATTCTTTATAAGTTAAAGAATTACATAGTATAATGCCAAATATTTTGGTTTTAACAATATCTAGAAAAAATCTAATCCCTCATATCAACTACCTCTTCACATTCTTCTCATAAAGTTTTAATCCAATCATCAACTGTAATTTAAGTTGTTAGTTCACCAATCAAATCATAAGGGATATCGTTCATCCTTTTGAAATGGATACAACTTTTACCCATATCAAGTTTTGCATTAGTATGTTTTGGGTATTCACGTTTGAACCAGTCCAATAATTTTTGATCGGCATAAATACATGAATGATAAAGCACTACGTAATTTTTCTGCGAAGCCAATTTCATAAACGGTAGCGGCAATTTGGGATCGCAATGATACCCAGGCGGATAAATTGAATGCGGAACCACATACCCAATCATTCCATAGCTTATTGTTTTTTCAAATCCTTCAGGAAGATTTTCCAAAATTATTTCACGCAATTTGGAAATAACATTTTTCTTTCTTTGGGTAACTTATTTACGTATTCATCCGGTGTATCAGCTTTTATTTGCATTATTAGTTTTCTCCTTTGGTAGATTAAATAAAATTACATATTACTTAAGTCATCTTTAGAACAAATTCTAAGGGAGTAAAACAACTATGGTTTTTGATCAATACTTTTTAAATAAAGGATAAGTTTTTATTAAAATAATAAAATTATTTTCAAATCAACTCCCGTTTTTTTCTTTTATAAAAGGTTTTGCTACTGGCATAAATCATGCGTAATTACTTATCTATTTACCCGGTTAATTATCAAGAGGAAAGTATGAAAAGAATTCCCGTAATATTTTTAATCTTTACGTCGTTTGTATTGTTCAGCGACTGTTCTGGATTATTTACAAGTGAACCTTCTTTTATTACAACAAAAGGCACACAATTCATGAAAAACGATGAGCCGTATTATTTCACCGGCACAAATTTCTGGTACGGGTGTTATCTTGGTTCACCCGGAGAAACCGGCAACCGTGAAAGATTAAAAAGAGAACTCGATTTCTTAAAAGAAGCCGGAATTACAAACTTACGTGTGCTTGCAGCTTCGGAAAATTCAACAATTAAAAATTCTCTTAAACCTGCTTTTCAAATTGAACCTGGTGTTTATAACGAAGAATTGCTTGAAGGACTCGATTACCTCTTATACGAAATGGGTAAACGCAACATGTATGCCGTTGTTTTCCTTCATAATTTTTGGGAATGGTCCGGCGGATTTTCACAGTACAATGCATGGTTTGGCGACGGTACTTTGCTTGACCCCGCGGCTCCGGATTTTAACTGGCCTGTGTACGGCAACTGGGTAGCTACATTTTATAGAAACGAAGAAGCCGTTCAGCATCACCGGGATTATGTTAAAATGATAGTTACAAGAAAAAATAAATTCACAGATAAATTCTATTTTGAAGACCCCGCAATTATGGCATGGCAGTTATGCAACGAACCCCGCCCCGGTGTGGGTGAAGACGCAATGCCCCATATTGAATACTTTTACAAATGGATTGATGAAACCGCAGGCTTTATTCACAGCCTTGACCCAAACCATTTAGTTACTGTAGGCAATGAAGGAACAATGGGAAGTATTGAAAAGGAAGAAGTTTTTCTAACAGCGCATAAAAGTAAAAATATTGATTACGCTACATTTCATATCTGGCCGAAAAATTGGAGCTGGTATAAAGCTGATGATCCCGAAGGAACACTGCCCTCTACTAAAGTAAATGTATTTAATTACTTTAATGAACATATGAGATTAGCGAGAGAATTAAATAAACCTATTACACTTGAAGAATTCGGCATTGGGCGTGATTACGAAGAGTTTAAGGCAGGAACCCCGGTCACCGTGAGAGATGAATATTTCGACTTTTTGTTTGATGTAGTTTATGACAGTGCAGCAGCAGGTGCACCGATTGCCGGAACAAATTTCTGGACATGGGGCGGCGAAGCAAGAGCACAGCATGATGACGGCAAATGGAGACCCGGTGATGATTTTACAGGCGATCCCCCGCAGGAACCGCAGGGATTGAATTCAATTTTTAATACGGACTTTTCTACTCTCAAAATCATAAAAGAACATTCGGAAAAAATGAATTCATCGAACAAATAAATTATGATGATAATTTGAAATCAACGTCATGACCGTCAAGCACGAAAAACATCTGTTTAGGTGTTGTTGGGAAAAATGTTCTATTTACATTCAATTTTCAGATTTATTTCTTTTTCAAAGTCGCTGAGGATCATTTCATCTCTTAATTCGATATTGTTTAAGGAAGTCTTAACAGACAATGGCCCTGGAACTCAAGTAAAAAGAAAGAACATCCATTTGAGCGATTGTTGATGGAGTTGGAGATCAAGCACAGGTATACAAGAGGATATAGACCCCAGACAAATGGAAAAGCAGAGAGGTTTTGGAGAACGAAAGAAGAAGAATTAAAAGAGGAACTGTTGCAGTATTTATATTATTATAATCATGAAAGACCACACCAAGGATTGGGAGGTCTTTCACCAGTAAAATTTGCTGAAAAATGTCCTCGAATTACTTGACTTTTACATAAAATGACAAAACGTTTAGATATCTAATTTTGCAGAAACTCTAATATATAGAAATACGCATCGCTTGAAAGACGGAATGCATCAAATTGAATTTCATAATTTCCCGATGATTTTTTCGTTTACAATGCAACTGCTTTGCTGCCTGGATAGTCGTAACTTTTTTAATGTTGTCTGTATAAACACGCCCCTCTCCGGTGGATCATGTCCCCATTATTTCCGTTTTATTCATTTGTATTTTACCCTACCTCTTCCGACGGTCTTTGTTCTATTATTTCCACATTTCAAAAAAGATAAAGATTATCAATAAAAAGTTGATAGAATTGAAATTAAATAAAGAAAGAATAATTCCCGGGTAATCTTTTTTCAGATTACCCGGCATAATTAGGCTGCGGATTATGCTAAAAACGATTTCAGCATCCACGAAGTTTTTTCAAATGAACTTATAATTTCGTCAACTATAACGGATGTCCCGTAATCGTCTTTTTCGTCTGCCAATAATTTTACTTCATTTAACTGATTCAATAAATGTTTAATATTTTCTAAAGTAACAGTTACTGCTTGTTTGCCCTCAGAAATATTTTTTGCGGACTTCAGTTTTGTGTGGCTTAAATAATCTTCAAAGCTGTGGTACGGGGTAAAACCGAGAGTAAGAATTCTTTCAGCAATTTCATCAATTTTTTCTGCCGCATCAGTGTATAACTCTTCAAATTTCTGGTGTAAACCGAAAAAATACATACCTTTGATATTCCAGTGGAACCCTCTTAAGTTTTGGTAAAATACTTGATAATCCGCCAATAAGTTGTTCAATAAATCGGCAATCTTTACTGCTGTTTCTTTTTTAACTTCTACTGTGTTTAATTCTTCCATCATAAGCTCCTTTTTTCTGTATTAGATTTGTTACAAAAATAGATTTCTTAAATTCATAAATCAAATCTATTATTTTTATTAGGCCATAGATATATTCTATAGTTTCAAGCATTTCTTTTTTATTATTTTAAAGACGTTTATAAAGCAAAGTAAAAGCTTCAAAAGCGAAATAAGCATGATAAGCAAGTTTTTTAATTTTGAAGACCTCAATACTAACTTCCGTCAGGAAACCATTGGCGGTATTACAACATTTGTGACAATGGCTTACATCGTAATTGTAAATCCAAAAATTTTGGAAGCTGCGGGAATACCGTTCGGACCCTCGATGGTGGCAACCATTATAAGTGCTTTTTTCGGAACATTGCTAATGGGAGTTTATGCTAAGCGTCCTTTCGCTGTTGCTCCATATATGGGAGAAAATGCATTTATAGCATTCACTGTTGTAAATGTTTTAGGTTACAGTTGGCAGACGGCTATAGGAGCAATTTTTATCGGCGGGTTTTTATTTACTCTTCTTACTGTCTTAAAGATTAGAAACTGGCTTGCTAATGCTATTCCGGAATCATTAAAAATTGCTTTTGCCGTCGGGATTGGTTTGTTTCTTACATTCATAGGGTTAAACGAATCCGGCATAGTTCAACTTGGCGTTGCAGGAGCTCCCGTCCATGTAGGCAATTTCAAAGACCCTAAAATTACACTTGCAATAATAGGATTTATATTGGTCGGTTTTTTGATGATTAAGAAAGTAAACGGTTCACTACTTATCGGAATAATCGCAGTTACTATACTGGGTTTTGTTTTCGGTGTAACCCCGTTACCGGATAGATTTGTTGATCTCCCCCCGGATATCTCTCCCATTTTATTTGAACTTGATATTAGCGGGGCATTTACATGGGGAATGTTCGCGGTAATATTAACGGTTTTCGTAATGGATTTTGTAGATACAATGGGCACATTGATCGGTGTTTCCTTTAAAGCAGAATTATTAGATGAAGACGGTAACCTTCCTGAAATAGAAAAACCTATGCTATGCGATTCTTTGGCAACCATTGTCGGTTCTTTATGCGGAACAACTACAACAGGCACTTATATCGAATCTGCCGCCGGTATTGAGGCAGGCGGAAAATCAGGCTTTACCTCTGTTGTAACTGCGTTGTTGTTCTTGCTAACACTTTTTTTTGCACCTTTTATTACTGCAATACCGACTTATGCTTACGGATCGTCTTTGATAGTAGTAGGACTGTTGATGCTTCAGCCGGTAACGAAATTCAAGTTTGAAGATTTATCAGAAATAATTCCTGCATTTGCAACTATTACATTAATGAGTTTTACCTACAATTTAGGGATAGGGATGACAGCCGGTTTTGTATTGTATCCTCTTTCAAAAGTTTTTGCGGGGAAATATAAAGAAGTTCACCCGGGTATGTGGGTAATGTTTATACTTTCGGTTTTGTTTTATATTTTTTATCCATATTAAAAAACGCCGTATACCGCACCTTACTTTTTAAAATGCTCAATATCAAAAACATGTGAGTGGAGGCTCGAAATCCACTGTTTTCCTTCATGTGTCACTTTCAAGTAACTTACCGCATCCCTAATATAAGGTTCAACATTATTCCAGAAAAATTCGGCATATTTTTTTCTTACATCTCCGGGGCTTTTGTATCCGAATTTTTCTGCAGTACCTGTTTCAACAAATTCATAAAACAGTGCTACGGTTTTGTTTAAGTGGTTCGGATCGCCGAGCTGGCCTATAAAATCTGCAGCTCTAGTTAATCCGGCAAGTGAAGAAGTAGACCTATGTTTTTCATCATCGGGGCAGGGAAACCTTGTCATTTCAATGTAGAATCCAACTGCTTCGGCATCAATCAGGGGCCTGTCAGCAAACCTTTCTTTTATAAACGCTTTACCCCTGTCTACATGATATTCAGCCAATTGGGCATCTGTTCCGTTTGGGTCTACTTTAACCAGGTTGCCTCTACCGTCGTCTATAGTATCTTCCTTATCATGTTTGCAAATTCCTTTAACGTAACCAATGTCATGACAAAGTAAAGCCAAAACAAAATTAAGCCAGTCGTTGGGGGTTATTCCGCCTTCTTTTAAATGTTTTCCTCTTATAATTTCCTGGCCCACCATCGCAACCATTATTGTGTGGTCAACATTATGATAAAGAGCATCAGAGTTTGAGATAATTTCAAGAGCAAGATTCCCGGACCACGCAAGAATGTTGCCGAATTCCGGCTCCATTATTCCGTAATTCCGAGTATACATTTCTTTTAATTCATACATCACACGTTCAATTTTCAATTTATTCAGATTTAGCATAATAAACCTTCTGATTAATTTGAGTTGATACCGTAAATTTTTACTATTTGTTCCTTACCCCTTAGATTAATCTCACCGATTAGTTTCTTCGAAAAACCGTTTAATGAATCTAACTGTTTTTCGATGTTTTCGGAAATTAACAATTTTTGATTGAATTTGTTACAATTTTCTTGAATTCTTGATGCAGTGTTAAGCACATCACCATGGTAAGCAATATCCCTTTTTATATCTCCAATTTCAGTAACCGTAACCTGCCCCATGTCCATACCTGCTTTGAATTTAGGAACTTCGCCAAATTCTTTCAGATAATATTTTCCTTTTCTATTTAATTCCTTTTCATAAGCAAAAAAAGCATTTAAACAGTTAAGTTTTCTTAATCCTTTCTTACTAGGCCAGCACAAAACAACTTCGTCGCCAACATATTGATAAATTTCGGCGTTATAAGTAAGTACTATATTTGTTAAATCATGATAGCAGTTTCTAATGAATTGGCTGTATTTTTCATGTCCTAGTTTCTCTGCAATTGCTGTTGAGCTCTTCATATCAAGAAACATAAATATCCGTTCTTCACCTTTAGGTTTGTGGTATTTGCCTGTAAATAAATTAAGTATTGTCTCAGGCCCGAACTTTTTACTTATCTGCAAAATAAAATTTGTAAGAATGATAAAAAAAGTTATGTAAACAATTCCAGAAACAAAATAATCGGCTTTAACATTGTCCCAAAGCAAACCCAACGATAAATCTTCAGGTATTGTTTTTAATATTTTAAAGAGTATATAAATTATAACACTGGTAACAATAACGGAAAGAATATATAGTATGCTTTTTAATACAACAATTTTGCCGTATGAGTATTTTCTAAAATCGGAATGGTCAGTGAAGATATTTATAACTGTAAAAAGTGTTCCGAATATAACGCCGAACATTGCTCCCTCGAGGTACTGCATACCTGAAACGATATATTCTAATAAAACAGAATTGCTACTGGAAGAGCTAATCAGCTTCATATCAAAATATATGTTCATGTTTGATATGATTATCCATGAATAAAAATTTACAATTGCCGCCCAGGCAATTATCATTAAAATCCATTCGCTTAAGATGAGTTGTGTCTTACGCTTCATTTCAATACCCGTCTATTCATTTTAGTTGCAATCTAAATAAATTATAATTAGCCTTCCATAATTTAAAGGCACTACTTTAAGGCAAGAGTACTTTGGCTGAACCCTTCAAACCACGCAACAGCACCAAGAATACTCGGAAAAACCGAAGTACTGTGCGTACCTCCGGGAATGGAGATTATTTCAACGTTTGTGCTTCCGTTTGCAATAAAAATATCCCTTGCAGTTTCGGCATTTTCAAACGGAACAAATTCATCGGCACCACCATGATAAAATCGGGTTGGAACTTGCGTAGACCAGTCGTCAAGCAAACTGTTTTCAGTGAAGGCGCTTATTACCTGGGTATCATTTCCATCCAGATAGTTATTTATAAATTCACTACTAAATAAAACCGTTACATCATTACTTAACGAAGGATTAATATCTTCGGTTGATAAACTGCCGTTAAACAGTTCCACAACATTTTGATTGTAAGGTGAGTTAAAAATGTCGTCTATCCTGTTCCATTCATAATATTCATCGTAAGCTACAATAAGAAATGCGAGAAAGGAAGGCTCTTCATATACCTGCTGTTCAATAATACTGCGTGCGGTTAAATTAATATCATATGGCCCGGCCATTGGAGTTGAAGCGGTAACTGCTATTTCGGAAGAGTGGTTCAACTCAATATCTTTTTGGGCTGCTAAAGTTACATACCCCCCTTCGGAATAACCTGCTAAAAATACCTGTCCGTTCAAATTAATTTCATTTTGATCGGCAAATTGCCTGGCAGCTCTTATTGCATCAACCACTACACTTGCAGAGGCTGTTTCGTTCAAATACGGGTGCAATATTTCCGAACTACCCAGACCTAAATAATCCGGTACAACTGCAAAGTAACCGATCGACGCTGCGAGTAACCCTTCAGGAGAGTAAAACGGGTTGGCCGAACCCACCCTGTCCCTGTTTGCCTGTGTTCCATGCTGGAGGCTAATCAAGGGAAGATTATTTTGACCTTTAGGTACGAAGATGGACCCAGAGGCATCCTGAGATTCACTATTTGGACCAATTGTCGCGTAAGTCATTTTATATATGTCAACATCATAAAGCAAATCTATGTCAAATGTATCTTCAATACCGTAAGTACTTAAAAGATTATACAAGAATGAAGCCGTCAATGTTGTAGTTTGGGAAAACTCTAAAATATCTCCGCGCTCTGATGTACCCGTTTCAACCGGAGAATCATCCGAATCACTGCATGCAAAAGCAAAAAATGAAAGAACTCCTATTAAATAAAGTGATTTTAATTCTCGAAATAATAAGATCATGAGTTTTCCTAATTTATTTTTACAGTAAACTAAAAATGAAGAAAACAAATTCCAAAACGTTAGACGCAAAACATAATAATAAATTGCAGATAGTTGCTTTGGAACAAAAGCCATCTTTCAACATCTAATGAAATAAATCAAAAAATTAGGAATCTGACCATGATAAACGAATTTAAAGTAAAAGGGAAAGAATTATTAATTAAAATTGAAGAACTTATAAAAGAAGGTAATATCCGTAGAATTATCATAAAAGACGAAAAGGATAGAACATTTCTTGAAATCCCCGTTACAATAGGAGTTATCGGAGTTGTCTGCGCACCTATATTAACTGCCGTTGGAGCACTTGCCACAGTTGTAGCCAACTTCAAAGTAGAAGTAATTAGAAGAGAAGATGAAAAGAATACTGTTGATGCGGTAGTGATTGAGGAGGAGGAAAATTCACAAAATTGATTTTCGAAAAACAGTTGCAAAACTAAAGATGATAAGAAATGAACATCCAACAATGTTTTAACATTGGGAAAAAGGGTACAGATGAAATTATCAAGAATAACAAGAGCCGTATGCCGGGAGACTATCACGTACGTTTCAGTGAGAGGCTTAGGGATGAAATGCCCCTTTGCCTACTCGGCGGTTTAAAGATTCATTAATTTTTATTTTAACACAACCTCTGATTATTTCTCTGTAACCACGAACGCTAATTAGACAAAGGCCTCCTATTTATTATTATTCATACTTCAACGTATCAAGAGGGTTCCGCACGGCTGCTTTTAGTGACTGTACACTTACTGTAATTACAGATATTAAAAATGCCAGCAACCCGGCTACTAAAAACATCCATAATTTTATTTCGATTCTGTGTGCAAAATTATCAAGCCATTGATTCATCATGTAATAAGCAAGCGGCCATGCTATTAAATTTGCAGCAACAACCCACTTTGTAAACTCACTTGAGAGTTTAACAACCAGCCCGTTTACCGAAGCGCCTAAAACTTTTCTAATACCTATCTCTTTTGTTCTCATCTCAATTACAAATGAAGTTAAACCGATAAGTCCAAGGCATGAAACAAAGAGAGCAAAAAAGGTAAACAACCCGAAAACATCGCCTGTGCGTTTTTCATTTTTGTAAAGATCATCATAAATGTTATCCATAAAGGTATATTCAAACGGGATTCCCGGCAGCAGCTCTTCCCAGGTATCTGCAATTGCGTCAACAGATTCCCGTATGTCGGCAGTATTCAAACGGATTGAAAGATAATACTCATTCCAATCAGCCGCGCCCGGTATCATAATAAATTCCATTGGCTTTATCTTTTCATGAAACGACTCGTAGTGAAAATCTTTTATAATTCCAATCAGGCGAAACGGTAATGTACCTTTGTCGTTCCCGGCCCAGATGAAAAGCCTGTTGCTGCCTATTTCGGTTATGTCCAGTTCTGCAGCCATAGTTTCGTTAATGACCACTGCCTGTGCATCGATCGGAATATCTTTTGAAAAAAAACGCCCTTGAGCCATTTGCATTTTAAACACGTTCAGGTAATCATTATCAACTCCGTAAATGTTGGTCGGAATTCCCCTGTCTGTTCCTTCAAGCCTTGTCCCGATATTGTTAAAAGATGTACCCGGTACACTTGTGGAAGCCGCAACATCAATAACGGCAGGGTTTTGTTTTAATTCTTCTTTTAATACATCCATTTTTTTACCGGCTTCGCCGAAAGTATTTATAACCAGAACCTGTTCCCTGTTAAAGCCCAAATTCTTGGATTGTATATAATTCATCTGTTCGTTTACTATAAGTGTTCCAACCAAAAGCATAATTGAAATTACAAATTGGAAAACTACCAGACCGTTCCGCAGCCCGGCATTTTTAAAGGTGCTGCTGTGATGCCAACGCAGAACAGAGACGGGCTTAAAAGAAGAAAGAACAAATGAAGGATACAATCCTGCAAAAATACCTATGACGACGCTAAAAACTATTAATAAAATTACTATCAGAGGATTATCGAATAAGTTAAATTCAAGCCAATGTTTGCCGACTATTTCACGGAATACGGGAATGAATAAATAAATTAAACCGACTGCAAAAGCTAAAGAAATAAAACTCGTTAAAATAGACTCCGCTATAAACTGTCGTATAAGGGCGGATCGTGTTGAGCCTATAGATTTTCTTATACCGATTTCTTTAGCTCTTCCTGCAGAGCGTGCTGTTGAGAGGTTAACATAATTTACAATTGCAATAATGATTATAAAAAGAGCAACAAATGTTAAGAATTGCACATAGATTGCATTGCCGTTGGCTTCAAACTCCCACAATAAGTGTGAATTAAGATGAATATCCGTAAGTTTTTGGATAGGCATCTCGGTGTGATAGCCGGCTTCCTGCCTTTTGTAATAACTTTCTTCCGAACCGTACATGCGTGTTCGAATAATGTCATTAATTTTATCATGAAGATATGCGGGACTCACGCCTTCTTTAAGCAGCACATAAGTTTTTAAAGGATTCGATCCCCAATGTACTTCGGAATATTGAGGAACACTTGCAACTGATAAAAGTACGTCAAAATGAAAATGTGAGTTGGGAGGCATATCTTTGTACAATCCGGTAACGATATACTCATCCTCGTATATTGTAAATATCTTTCCGATAGGATCTTCATTACCAAAATATTTCAGCGCAGCAGATTCTGAGACCACTGCCGTATTCGGACCGGCTAAGGCTGTTTCAGAGTTTCCCTTTAAAAGTTTGAATGAGAATAGCTTAAAAAAGTTTTCATCAGCCATTCCGTGTTTTGATTCATTAAAAGTTTTATCCCCGATTTTAACCACTGTAGGTTTTGTGAATCCCCTTAACCGCGCTGCTATTTCAACTTCGGGAGAGGTCTCCATAATTGTAGGTGCAAGTATTGCAGGTGTCTGCGTTTGATGAAGTACCTGACCTCTGGTAATAAACTTCTGTGTTACACGGAATATTCTGTCGGACTTTTGGTGGAACCTGCCGTAGCTTAATTCATCATTGACCCATAAAAGAATAAATATAAAAGCCGCAAACCCGATTGCCAGGCCCATAAAATTGATGAGTGAATAAGTCTTATTTTTGCCGAAATTTCTAAACGCAACTGTGATGTAATTTTTGAACATCGAATCCCCCTTGAACTTCTTAATTGAGAAATAGACTATGTTTAAATATAGACTTCAGCATCTCTTTAAAGGTTGCGTCTAAGAAGTGATTTTAGGATAGCAATCTTAATAAAACATTAACATCTGTTAAACGTCAAATCAATTTAGTTTTTGTGATTTTGCAAAGAAAAAGGCAAGTTTTTTTTGATGGTAATAACAATCATAAACGGAAATCAAGAAGCAGAAAACGTAGATTTCGATAACTGGATAAACGCATTGGTGTTGCAGCTAAGTTCAAGCCACCGGGTTTATCACATTCAGTTACGGATAATGGATATCAAATACTGCACTGGTTGTTTCTGTTGCTGGCAGAAAACTCCCGGCAAATGTTTGCAGAAAGACGATATGGAAGAAGTATACAAATATTACATGCAATCTGATCTTGTACTTTACGCTTCGCCTATAATTATGGGATTCACGAGTTCTTTACTTAAAACCTGTAACGACAGGATGATAGCTTTAATTCACCCTTATGCGGAAATAAGCGAAGGCAAACTAAAGCATATGAAAAGGTATGAATCATATCCTAAATTAGGTTTGCTGTTACAAAATGATATTGATACGGATGAGGAAGATATTCAAATTATTAACGATATATATTCAAGAATAGCTTCAAGTTTTTCGTCGCAATTTGTGTATTCAAAAGTTATAAATGAAAATTTATTGGGAATTGTTGCAGATGAAGTTAGTAATCTTTAACGGGTCGCCGCGCAAAAACCGGGGTAATACTGCAATGTTTATACAACAATTCCTTTCGGGATTTATGCTCAATTCCGCTAATTCATATGAAGTATACAACATTCATTCATCGGGAAATGACAAAAATATAATAGATAAATTTCTAAATGCGGATTATGTTTTTATTGCATTCCCTTTATACACAGATGCAATGCACGGCAGAGTAAAAAGATTTATTGAGCAACTGAGTCCTCTCTCACAAAACGCGGTTGAAAAGAATCCGAAATTATTGTTCTTGGTTCAGTCAGGTTTTATTGAAGCAAGTCATTCACGCGGTGTTGAAAGGTATCTTAAGAAACTTGCCAAAAGATTGAATTGTGAATACGTCGGCACAATAATCCGTAGTGGAGTAGAAACAACTTATCAGATTTTACCCAAGTTTATTGGAAGGCCGGTCGTTAAGTTATTCCGGGATTGGGTAAAAAAACTGGGTAAAGAATTCAGTGAAAACGGAATGCTCAATGACAGGTTACTTAAAAAATTTTCTTACCCTGAAAAATTACCGGGGATAGTTATCCTTTTCTATCATTTATATTCTTTGTTCGGAATTAAATATTTCGGGTTCGATTCCGCTCTCAAAAAAAATAAAGCTTACAAATTAAGAGATGCAAAACCTTACGCAGCTTCTTAGCTATTGATTTTCTAAAAAGAAATTATCCGGCTTAAAAAACATTGCATTTCAAGACATGATCTATTTTGATTTAAAAGATTATAGATTTATATTTATTCAAATCTATAAACGGAGAACCCAAATGCTTAAAATACATCTTACTTTAAAAAAATATTTTTACACTTTCGTTTTATTATTCGCACTATCGTCCTCCGCTTTTTCGCAGACAGGCACTTTTATAGCAATCTCGGATATTCATTTTGACCCTTTTCACAATGGTGTTTCTGTAGACACGCTTGTAAATTCTCCTTATCAAAATTGGGATAAAATCTTTCATGACCTGGGCAATAATGAATTTAATGCTTACTGGTATGATTCTGATTACAAGCTTTTTACTTCATTGTTAAAAGAAGTATCTGCAAAAAGTACAAAGCCGGATTTCATAATTTACACAGGTGATTTCATTGTACACCACTTCCTGGATACGCTATATTCTTTAACAAATAACTACAGCAGCTACGCGTCAAACAGTTTTATTCACAAAACATTCGGATTTATTACTTCAAAAATAAACCGGTACTACCCGCACATCCCCATATTCTTTACGCTGGGCAATAACGATTCGTACACCGGTGATTACAATTCTGTTTGGGACGGGGCCTTTTTACACCAGACTTCAGGAGTGCTGTTTGATAACTTTATTAAAAACCCGGAACTTAAAAAAGCATTTTTAAAGACTTACCCGATCAACGGCTGCTATTCTATAAGGTTTCCTAATACCAAGGATCAGAGACTGATTTCAATAAATACAAATTTTCTTTCGCCCAAAAGCAATGAAAACGCGCACGGTAAAAATGTTCTCGATTGGCTTGAAACAGAATTAAAATCCGCCCGCTCAAAAAATGAAAACGTTTGGCTTATCCTGCACATTCTGCCCGGCATTGATGTTTTTGATACTATGGCTCCCATAAATCCCGGCGATTCACTTTATAGTGCATTATTATTTATGACAGATAACTATAACGGAAGGTTAGTCAATATGATTAAAAATTACGGTGATGTGATTTCCGTATGTTTCGGCGGGCATATCCACATGGATGATTTCAGATTATTTAAAGAGAACCCGGCTGTAAAAGAACCGGCTTCCGTTTTCCTCCATGTTACACCGTCTGTTTCTCCTATCTTCGGGAATAACCCGGCCTTCCAGATTTTTACTTATGACAAAACTACATTTGAGCTGCTGGATTACAATTCTTTTTATCTTGACCTGGCAGCCGTTAAAAAGCAATGGGCACATGAATACAGTTTTAATAAAGCTTACAATCAGAACGGTATAAACACAAAATCGCTGAACATAGTTTTTAATAAAATTTTGACTGATCCAACAACTCAAAGTAATTATATAAACTTTTATCCCGGCAAAAGCAGTGAGGCTTCAATTGAGTCCAAGTGGGTAGGCAACTGGAGCGGCATCAGCAATTTAACCGACTCAAACTATATTAGGATGTATAACAAATACTCTGACAATAATGAACAGAAATAAGTTTTGTTATGCTTTAACATGTGTAGCAATTAAGGTCTACCACAAAGCGGGAGCGGCTTAAAAGAGAAAATGTAGTTGATTAAATAGATACTATATTGGCACTCAGTTAGTAGTAATAAGCCGGATAACGAATTGAAGTTGTACCCCCGGCAGGAATCGAACCTGCGCACGTGGTACCGGAAACCACTGCTCTATCCACTGAGCTACGGAGGCAAAGTAAATTGAAGGACAAAAATAACTAAATAATGTTATTAGTTAAAGATAATTCAAAAGTATTGTTTTTTACATATATTTGAACGATGAAAACAATTCTTTTATTGCTCACTATTACTTGCGGACTGGTTTTCCCCTACGGTCATTCTTACACGTTTATTATTCGTTACTTAATAATGATTATGCTTTTTTTCTCTTTCCTTGATATAAATTTTAAAAAGGATTCGTTTCAAAAAAGTCATTTCATTATTATCATTATCAACATTGCTTTACCGGTACTTTTGTTTTTATTGTTGAAGCCATTCGATAAGAATATTGCCGAGGCTGTTTATATTACAGTTGCAGCACCTACCGCTATAGCAGTTCCGGTTGTAATAAGTTTATTAAAAAGAAATATTGAATATTCAATAATTTCATTGCTCTTTACAAATTTCATTATAGCATCTATATTACCTTTCACTATTCCGTATTTACTAAAAGTAAGTGGAGATTTATCTATAATTGACATAATGATACCCGTGGCAACAGTGTTTCTAATTCCTTTTGTATTGGCAAAAATTATTAAAAGATTCTTTTCGGAAATATCCAGCAGATTGATTCGATATAAAGATTATACTTTTTATTTGCTGGTCATGAATGTTTACCTGGCTTCGTCAAAAGCCAGCAATTATATATCAAATGAAATGACGGCTTCATTAAGTATTTTATTTTTTATAGGGATAATAATTTTTGTTGTGTGCATATTTCAATTCGGAATTGGTTATTTAATAGGTGAAAAAACTTATAAGCTTGAGTCAAGCCAATGCCTGGGTCAGAAGAACAACGGATTTACAATTTGGGTAGCCTTAACATTCATTAGCCCGATAGCAGCTTTGGGGCCTGTTTTCTACATTGTTTTTCAAAATGTATATATTTCCTGGCAGCTTTACAGATACAAGTAAATTACAGATTTCATTTTTATAAAAATTAAATTTAACTATATTTATTTTTGACAAGTACTTTTTAATATTCATTTGGAATAGATTATGAAAATTCTTTTGCTAATTATATTTTGTTCTATTTTTGCTTCACAGAACTTCGCTCAAAATTCAAATATTTATATTCCTCCAAAGCTTCACACAGTTTACGAGAGCGGCACAAGATCTTATGACGGAAACCCGGGGGAAAGTTATTGGCAGAACAGAGCAGATTATAAAATTAATGTAGAAATAAATACTGAAAAGAATGAATTGACAGGTTCGGAGATAATCAAATTCTATAATAACAGTCCCGATACTCTGCAAAGGCTTTACATAAAACTGTTTCAAGATTTATATAAAAAAGGAACAATGATTGATTATCCTATTGGTCCCGCTGATTTACATGACGGAACGGAAATCAGTCTAATAAAAATTAATGGAGAAGCAATTGACTTGGATTCCTCCTGCAGAAGAATGGCAACCAATTTAGTAGTTACCAAGTTGCCTGAAAACATTGCTCCAAACTCAGTTACGGAAATCGAGATTAATTGGAAATTTATAATCCCGAGCACCTCACAGATTAGAATGGGAGTATATAGAAATAACGCTTATTTCATTGCCTATTTCTTTCCCAGGGTTGCGGTATACGATGACATAAACGGATGGGACAGAACAACACATTCGGGTAAAGTGGAATTCTATAATGATTTTGGAAATTATGATGTAGAGATTACTGTTCCAAAAGGATTTATAGTAAGAGCCACAGGTGATAACACAAATGCGGAAGAAACGCTTCACCCCAAAATTTATTCAAGATATGAAAAAGCATTAACCTCGGATGAAGTACTAAACATAATTACTCCTGAAGATTTGACACAGAAAATTATAACTGTTGATAATGATAAAAATACATGGAGATTCAGAGCAGTTAATGTCCCGGATTTTTCATTTTGTGCAACTGAAGATTATTTGTGGGACGGCGTAAGTGTTATTGTAAACGAAAACACAGACAGAAGAGTTTTTACCGATGTTATTTATTTTGAGGGAGCAACTTTTTATCAAGAAGCTGCTCAAGTATCAAAAGAAACAGTAGAGCATATGTCTAAAAAAATGCCCGGTGTTCCTTTTCCCTATTCTCATATGACCTGCTTTTGTAACGGCGAACGCGGGGGCGGGATGGAAACTCCGATGATGGCAAACAACGGAATGTGTTCTTCTTACAACGAGTTTCATACTCTTATTCATCACGAGAACAGCCATACATATTTCCCGTTTTATGTTGGAACTAACGAAACTCTTTACGGCTGGATGGACGAAGGCTGGGCAACTTTTTTCCCGGTAGGCTTAATTCAAAAGAAAGACGAAGATTACAGTAAATTAGGTCATGTATGGAACAGGTACGTAAGACCTTTTGCAGGCAGTCTTTTTGATATTCCCCCGATGGTGCCGTCAGATAATACTTCCGGAATACCGTTGGTAGCCAATACATATGGAAGAAGTTATTTAGCATTACTCGTGCTTGAAAGCGCTTTGGGTAAAGAGAAATTCAAAGAATGTACAAAGGAATTTATAAAAAGATGGAAAGGCAAACATCCAACCCCTTATGATTTTTTCTTTACCTATGATAATGTGGCGGGCGAAGATTTATCCTGGATTTGGAAGCCCTGGTACTTTGAGTTTGGATACGCTGATTTAGCATTAACACAAAATTCCGAAGGGAAATTAGCAGTAGAAAAAATTGGGAGCTTTCCCGTTCCTTTTTCATTAAAAATATTTTTTGAAGATGGTATTGAAGAAATTATAAATGAATCTGTCTGTATTTGGCAGGACTGCAACCAAGAATTTATTATTAATCTTAATACAAATAAAAAGGTAGTTAAAGCTGAACTGCTTAATGAATTTTATCCTGATATAATTGAAGATAATAACATGATTGAATTTTAATCTGCCTTCGCATTCGCTACGGCGGACGAGAAGACGGGGTTTAATTCCCCGTCGCTTGCGGCGGAACAGGGTTCGGTTCGCCACGGCGAATTGCCCCGAGATTCATACCATTGATTTGTACATTATTATCTACACTCAGCTAAAAATCTGGTCAAAAAATCACTCAAATAACTTTCAAAAGACTCTTAAATGAGCCTTTTTTATGGCACTTTGTTTGTTGTAAATCAAAAAAGAGAAATAAAACTTTTTTGAGGAACACATGAAAAACTTAAAGATCATTTTAACAGGAGTAATAATTGCATTTGCTTTATCTGCAACAGGATGCGCAGAAAAACCGATCTTTAAACTCAATTCTATGGAAAAAGAAATTGAATACTATAAGGGTAATGAAGTAGTTACTTTGGAAGATGAAAACGGAATTTCATCATTAGAGTTTATTGAACAAACAACAGATAACGAATTTGTGTTTTTTGTTTATGTATTAAATAAGAACGATAAAAAAATATTATTCAAACCTGATGATATTCAATCGGAAGTAATCGAAGAAAGTAATATTTACGGTGAATTTCCAAAGTCCGTTAATGCAATTGATCCGGAGAGAAGAATAAACGATATTGAAAAATCAATGCAGGAAAGGGAAACGGAACATGCTGCTACAGGCATAAATACTGTTTTCGGATTATTCGGTGTTACTGCCGAGTTGATGGAAAATGACCCGGAGGATGCTGTAAGAGAAGCGGTAATATGGGCAGATAATCAAACAGTAGAAAATTATGATTACGAATATGAAATGGAAGATTTACACATGGAAAGATCATTCTGGATAGACGAAGTACTGCGGAAAACTACACTTGGACAAGATGAAGAAATCGGCGGGCTTGTGCATATTCCAGTAATTGTAAATGCAGAAAAAGTTAAGATTACTGTTCCGATAGGAAACACAGTCTATGAACACTATTACTTGCAGAAAAGGATAAATTGATTAAAGGCAGTTTAAAACAAACTGCCGCTTAGCTTGAAATTAATTTCCCGTTTTCTCTTACCATACTGCCCGAAATAATATTTGAGTTTATTTTAAACTTATTTACAAGTTTGTACAAATTCTCTGTAAGAGAGTTTAATTCTTCCGATGATTTTGCTATTTGTTGAATACCAGCCGCAGACTCGTTTGTAACATTATTTATGGATTCTATATTTTTGCTTATCAATTCAGCGGTACTTGATTGTTCCTCGCTTGCTGTAGCTACTTGTTCAATTTGCGCTATTACAGCATCACTTTTAATAATAATATTTTGTAAAACGGTTTCAACTTCCTCGCTTAAATGCATTCCTTTATTAACAGAATCGTTTGCTTCTTTCATTGAAGAATCAGCTTCTTTTGCCTCTGATTGAATTGCTTTAATTGTTTCGGTAATTTCCTTAGTTGCTTTCGTAGTTCTCTCAGCTAACTTTCTAACCTCATCTGCAACAACCGCAAATCCTCTTCCTTGTTCACCGGCACGTGCAGCTTCAATCGCTGCATTTAAAGCCAAAAGATTAGTTTGATCGGCAATATCGTCAATTACCTGTGTAATTTTTCCTATTTCGTCAGTTTTGGCAGCCAACGATTCAATTACTTTACCAGTACTGTCTGTAGATTTTACTATTGATTTCATCCCGGAAATTGAATTTTCAACCGACCCTGCTCCTCGTTTTGCTTCATCACCGGCGTCCTTTGAAAGCTTCGCAGCGGTAGTTGAATTTTCGGCTGTTTCCAAAATTGTTTTTGTCATTTCTTCAACTGCACTTGCAACATCTTCCGATTGAGAAGACTGTTCGGTAGCCCCGGCCGCCATTTCCTCTGTACTTGCCGATATCTGTTGCGATGCTTGTCTTGTCAAATTAACCGCATTATTTACATCGGTAATTATTTCCGAAAATGAATCAGCCAAATTGTTAATACTTTTTTTAATGGTTTGGTGATCACCCAAATAATGACCTTTCATTCTAGCGGTAAGGTCTCCTTCAGCCATTTTAAACATTACTCCACAACCTTCGTCTATTGGTTCTGTCAAATATGTAAATGTATTATTAAATCCTTTTACAATTTCTCTAAAATCGCCTTCATGTTTTTGCTCATCGGCTTTAATATTCAGATCCCCGTTGTGTGCTGCTTCTGCGAGTTTTCTTGTATCTGTAGATAAATTTATAAGACTTAATTTTATTTCGTTTAAGGCTTTGCCTAAAACGTCCTCTTCCGAAATAATATTCACATCTAAATTAAAATTGCCTTTTGACATCTGGTATACAATTTCAGCCTGTTTTGCCCTGTTGTCTTTTAGCATATTTAATGAATCTTCCAACTCCCCAATTTCATCTTCCCTATTAATTTCAAGGTTTCGCTTTATATTTCCTTGTGAAAGATTCTTGATAAAGCTTATAGATGAGAAAAGGTCTTTTAACACAATTCTTTTTAACAAAACAGGTATTAAAACAATTACCGTAGCCAGAGCAACCAAAATTATAATTATCCCGATTATTCTTTCGGTATATATATTCGCATAAGTTTCTTCCATTGAATACCTAATACTCATTGTGGCCATAACATTTCCGATGTTACCGTCATGGCACCCTATGCATGTAGCATTAGCTTTAATAGGTATCACGGACCTGAATACTTCCATGTTATTAAAATCCTCGGAAAGATAAATAGGTTCTCCGCTTAAATTTACTTTCTTCTCAATTTCATCCATTTTTGATTCATTGTTTTCATATACAAAATTTGATGGTATAATTCTTAATTCGGCAAGGTTTTCCTGTTTTGATACTTGTTCAACATAAGGTGTAACATCTGTAGAGCCTTCGGACATTGCAAATGATATTGACTCAACCATTGTAGCACCTAACTCTTGCAAAGCAATTTTTTTATTTTGCATTATTTTCGATTCAATAAAAAGAAGAAAAAAAGCTAATGCTATTCCTAAAATAATTGTTAATGCTATGGATAATTGAAAACTAGTTTTTTTGGAAACGGATTTATTAAGACTAAATAATGACATAGAGCATCCCTAGTAAAAAATAAGTACGTATTGGATTATCGGATTAACTTTACAAAATGTTAATAACAAATAATTTGTTTTTTAAAATTTTTTGGATTTAAGTTTATTATTATTTAGATCATCAAGATATCTATCTGCCGTGATGAAAATACTTTAAAGTTCCTATGCTCAAAAAGAGTTTCATAACTTTTAACGGCATAAAATATAATCCGTTCATCCTGACCGGAGACCCCTTTTAGAAAAGAGTAAATATTATCCACAAATTAATCTTTTAATAATAAGGGTAGGTAGGTGTATAAATTATTTGAATTTATTTACTATATATACACCGGAAATAATAAGCATCATTCCCAAAAAGTGAAAAATGTATAAACTTTCGCCGTCAATAACTCCCCAGATTACTGCTACGATCGGGATAAGATAAGTTACTGATGAAGCAAATACAGCCGAAACTATCTGAATCAACCTGTTAAATAATATTAAAGCAAAGGCTGTTCCCAAAGCGCCGAGAATAAATATATGAATAAAAGACATCCAACCGTAATCATGCGAAACCAGTACTGAAATAAAATTTGTTGTTAAAAGATAGACCAGAGATATAGTCCCGACAGAAAACATTGTTAAACTAGTTAACACAACCGCATTGATATTCGAGAAATGTTTCTTAACATAATTACCGGAAATACCGTAACATATTGTTGCTGCGATTACATATAATGTATAATAATTGAAGCTGTCAAACTCACCGCCCGAACCCACAAATGTAAGAACAAACGAACCGATAAAACCTATTATCAAACCTAAAGCCTGTTTGCTTTTAATCCCCGTACTGTAAAACATTGTCCCGATAATTAATGTAAATATAGGCGTAAGTGAATTTAAAATTCCGGTTAATGAACTGCTTAAACCTGTTTCTGCGATAGGAAACAAAATGGCGGGAATTAAGTTTGCTATGAATCCTAATGTTACTATCTTTTTCCAGTCTTTTGCAAAAACTGTTTTAAGATTTTTAACAGCAAACGGTAAAAGAACAAAAAAAGCAAAAACCATCCTTAAAGTACCCACCTGTACCGGACTGAAAGCTATAAGGCCTTTTTTAATTAATATGAATGAACTTCCCCAAATAAATGATAAAGTAACTAAAAGTATTATTGGTAATGCAGAGTGGTTTTTCAATTTATGTAGTATCATTAACAAAATTAACAAAATATTATTATAAATTTTATTTAAAATAGGCATGTAAATTTTCGATAATTATGTGGTGATATATGGCTGAGTCGAAGAGGAAAAAAATAATAATTGCAGATGACCACGAAATGGTTCGTGTTGGTCTAAAAATGACACTTGAAGAGTATCAAGAATTTGAGATAATTGCCGAAGGTGAAGATGGTGCAGACGCAATTAACCTGTGCATGGAGCATAAACCTGATCTTTTATTAATTGATCTAAAGATGCCGGGGATTGATGGGATAGAGGCCTCTTTAAAAATAAAATCAGCTTTGCCGAATATAAAAATTTTGATGCTTACTGCTCACGATTCAAAAGAAGTTATATCACAAGCCGTCCTTGCCGGAATCGATGGATACATGATCAAAACAGCTCCTTCGGAGGAAATAATTTTAGCTATAAAAATGTTATTCAAAGGAGTAAACTACTACCCGGGTAATAATCAAATTGTTGATATACAAAATGAGCGTAAACTAACCTGTAGGGAAATAGAAATACTAAAGTTAATATCCAAGGGTTATTCAAGTACACAAATTGGTGAAAAATTATTTTTAAGCAAATATACCATCTTGAACCACCGCAAAAATATAATAAGAAAACTGAACCTAAGAAATACAACCGAAGCCGTATTATACGCTTCATCAAACGGTTTAATTTAATTATAGCTCAACTGAGCTATAATTTTGGCTTAATCCAGCTATATACAATCGATAATTATTTCTCGAAATTTTATATCAGAAATTTAGGCTCTAACGGAAAAGCATTTTAGTCAACGATTCAAATAGTAAGAAGAAAAAACTAAATTTATTTAATTAGGTAGCGTGATGGGAGAAGCGGCAAAAAAATTATACGAATATAATTTTGAAGGAATAAGTTCTGCTGATAAAAAGGAGAGGCTTATCAAAATATATGACAAAGCAATTGATGCTTGTAAACATCATGATAAATCCGCTGTACTAAAAACTTTGTATATCTTAAGAAGTTCTATTGACTATAATATAGATACAAATATAGCTGAAAATTTCTCTTTTCTTTACGGCTATTTTATTTTCAAAATAAAAAATGGACAATTTGATGAAGTTCTTGTAATGATGAATGATATGCGAAAAACATGGATACAATCAATTAAAGACTAAAAACACCCTCGACTCACAAAATATAAAGCACCCTCGTATGACCCCGCGCCCACTGCGGGGTTTTTTATTTAACATAATTGAGATTTGAAAATAATTATTTTACGTTAAAAAAAAACATGAAACCAAAGTTTTTCAAAACTTCTTCAGATTTCAGGAAATGGCTCGATAAAAACCATAACAAAATAGAGGAAATTTGGGTTGGTTATTACAAAAAAACAACAGGTAAACAAAGCATAACATGGCCTGAGTCCGTTGACCAAGCGATTTGTTACGGCTGGATTGACGGCATTAGAAAATCTAATGATAAAAAAGTTACATTAGCTCTATTGCCTTATTAAATTATTCTTCCGCTTTAGTAAAGTTTTCTTTTTACAAACGAGAGGTTTGTTATCAAGTATAAATAATATAAACAAAAATTATAAAATAAAATTCCTCTGTTCAGTTGGTCACTGCTCTTTCATGAAGCGGTAAATTGGCGTTGTAATCGTATCCCATAATCCAGGTTCTAATTTAATTTTATACCGCTGAAAACAAAATGAGCAAAATATCCCGCCAATAAAGGGAAAACTATTGTTGAAACAATTCTTATCAAAGTAACTTTCCATCCCATAATGCCTACTTCCATCGGCAGCCTTCCCAGGCTCCAGACTGACCAGCCGGTTATAAATGCAACCAGCGTGCCGATACCCGCACCGGCTTTCATTAATCCCCCGGCAATAGGCAAGCTTACATAAGGTCCGCCGGGAGTTAACCCTCCGGCAATAGCTCCTATAAGCACGCCTTTAATCCCTGCTTCTTCACCTATAAATTTTGATATAACTTCTTTGGGAATTAACACCTGTATCATACCTGCAATAATAAAAGCAAAAATAAGCATGGGGAGAATTTCAATTGTAGTCTGCCATGCAAACTTTAACCCGATTAAAGGTTCAACATCTTTTTTATTATAAGCAACAACAAACAAAATAACTGCGGCAATTCCCATTATAATTGTCGGGATAAGCATTGGATTTTTCCTTTTTTTCTTTTTCAATTTTAGTCCTAAATTAAACTTCCAAAAAATTAAACAAAATATTGTGAATGACACATTGAGCGAAGTCGAAATGTGAAGTTTTACTCAAGATGTTAATGTTTCGACTCCGCTCAACATGACATGAAATAATTTTTCAAAAGTTTCTAAATTTTAATTTCTATTCCAACCGGGCAATGATCCGAGCCCATTACCTCCGGCAGTGTAAAAGCGTTTGTAATATTGTCTCTTAAATTTTCGCTTATGTAAAAGTAGTCGATTCTCCAGCCTACATTCCTTTCTCTCGCCCGGCTGATTTGATCCCACCACGTATAAATTTCACCTTTATCGGTGAACATTCTTAGCGTATCGAGATAACCGTCGGCTAAAAAACTGTCTATCCATGCACGTTCTTCGGGTAAAAAACCGGATATCTTTTCATTGGCTTTAGGGCGGGCTAAATCAATTTCTTTATGCGCGGTATTCACATCCCCGCAGATTATTAGTTTTCCGCCATCTGCTTTCAGCTTATCGGCATATTCTTGAAAAGCTTCGTAAAAATCTAACTTATATTGAAGCCGCTCTTTATCACGCTTACCGTTTGGGTAATAAATATTTATAAGAGTGAACTTTTCATATTCGGCAATCATTACCCTGCCTTCGTTATCGAACTGTTCAATCCCGAACCCGCGTTCAATACTGAGCGGTTTTTCTTTTGTGTATATTGCCGTACCGCTGTAACCTTTTTTAACACCCTGGCAAAAATAAGCATTGTAGCCGTCAACCTTTGTCAATTCGTCTGAAAGCTGTTCTTCCCAGGCTTTGGTTTCCTGTATGCAGAGAATATCGGGGTTCTCACTTTTAAACCATTCTAAAAAACCTTTTTTATAAACGGCTCTTATTCCGTTAACATTCCACGAGAGTAATTTCAGTTTTTTCATTTAACCTCTATCGTAATAGTTTGGTTTGACTTAAATTGAGTAAACAATTTATAGAAATTATAGTATAAAAATAAATTTATAAATTATTTTTGTAGAGACAAGCTATGTTTACCCGCCGAGGAGAGGCATGTCTGTTTCTACGAACAACTTTTATGAACAGAATAGACCGCCTTACGGCAATACTTATTCAACTGCAAAGCAAAAGATTTGTTAAGATAGAGGAAATCTGCGAACGATTTGATATAAGCAGGCGAACCGTTTATCGCGATATAAGGGCGCTCGAAGAATCGGGTGTGCCGATTGGGGTTGAACCCGGTAAAGGTTACTTCATTATTGAGGGCTACTTTCTTCCGCCCGTGATGTTTACAAATGAAGAGGCAAGCGCTTTGCTTTTGGCAGGAAAACTTGTTGAGCAGATGTCGGACAAATCGGTTAAAACAGAATTTGAATCGGCACTGACAAAAGTTAAGTCCGTTCTGAAAACGTCCGGTAAAGATTTCCTTGAAAACCTCCACCAGCATGTACAGGTTGATGACAGGTTAAGCAAAAGAAACGGGTCAAGTAACCTGCTGCAAATACAAAATGCAATTGCAGAAAAGAAAGCAATTGAAATTGATTACTTCTCACATTACCGTGACGCTTTTACAAATAGAGTTGTTGAACCGATCGGGCTTTATTATTACAGTTCCGCCTGGCATTTAATTGCATATTGCAGGATGCGTGAAGACTACCGTGATTTCAGAATTGACCGCATTAAAAAATTCAATGAAACTGAAAACAGTTTCAAAACAAAAAAACACAAGTCGCTCCAAGAATATATCGATACCATAATTGACACTACCGTAGGAATGAAAAAACTCAAACTTGCTTTCAAGAAAGATGTAGTAAAATATTTTGAGGATTATAAATATTATTACGGCTATGTAAGCGAAGAAAAAAACGGCGATGAAATTGAAATGACATTTATGGCAGCGGAGTTTGAATTTGTTTCCCGCTGGGTTTTAATGTACGGCAGCAGTTGCAGGGTTATCTCCCCGCCGGAATTAAAAGAACTAGCAAAAAAGCATATCAAAAAATTAGCCGAACACTACAAATAAAACCTTAACTGTGGTATGTCCGGCGCTTTGTTTACCTCTCCCATATTAAATTTGTGTTATTTTATAATAGAGTTTCTGCAAAATTAGATATCTAAACGTTTTGTCGACCGGAGGGAGAAATCTTTGAAATCATACTCTAATTGAAAGATTTCTCACCCAAAAAACGGGTTCGAAATGACAATTTTTTTATTTTGCAGAAACTCTAATAAATTAATAGCACCGGCCTTCAAAGAGTGTTGCATAACTAATGTTATGCCAACAATAAAGTATAGTAAACTCCAAGATTGTCGATTCGGATCCCGAACAAAGTGAGTGGTGAGAAATCTCTATCTGTACGCATAGACGTCAACTTGTTATAGTTTGTTCAGTGTGTCGCTCTTATCAGCGGAGCGACATAGAAGAGATAAAATAACCGCTCATCGTAAGATCAAATACTATCCGGCAAATTTTGTTTCACCTCCACGAGGCTTTTAATTTTGTAGGTGTTAATTTTTTACTAATGTAACGCTGCTCCGCAGTTAATGCTAAATTTTATCGGGAGCCAAAAAGAAGAATTTTGCAGTCAGGTAAAAATCCGCTTGCAGTTTCCCTTATAATTAGCAATAAATTCGGATTGTTATTAATCATTTTGTCTGTTTTTTATTTTTATTATTTCTTGGCACAAATCACCTTTAAAATCATTATACTTTGTCCCTTTATACAAATCTACCAACAATTCACTAAAATTCATGATTGCTGACAATGAATCGTTTGATAAATTACTGGTCAACAATCCACTCCCCAATACCCCTGGGTTACATGGAATTGAATCATTTTGTATAATCTCCATTATCAGCTCTACACAAGACAAATTATCAATTGCACAATTTACCAAGCGGGATACTATAAAATCATTGATTTGCTTTTTATCATTGAGCGTATTAAATCCATACCATAAAAAGCACATTAATCCTTGTTCTGAAGCTTTTGCAAATAAATCAAGGTAATTATATCCGTTTGTGCTTGGTTTATCAATGTAATATGGGTCTATATGAATTAATGTAGAATTAGGCAAAGTCTGCAACAAATCCATTACGCCAATCACCGAATCTTGGTTAATCGTTTTTATGTTATTGGACAAATCATTCCGATTGGCAAATTCAGTAATATTAATCAATGGAGCCGTTTCGATGTCGAAAAATATAAATTGACCAAATGACTTTCCAAGAAGGCTCATTGCCAATCCCGGTGAACCTAAATACTTATTCTTCGTTAGTGCTACACTTTCTAAATCGAAATATTTTGATTTGTATAATCTTTCGTAATTCGATGCTTTATCTATAAAGTTGTAAATCCCATATTGTTGCTCAGGTGTATTATCTAAAGAATAATCTGAGTTCGCCGAATTTGTTTCGATGTAAACCTGTGGTTTTTCATTTGTTATTACTTCACATAATGCTAAATGCTTCCAAACATCTGCTTGTTTTCCGAAGTGAGTATATGGCATAATGTCAATTTCCTTTCGCTTTAGAGGGTGTGTGAAAATAGGGTGTCAAGAAATTTTTTGTTTCGTTTTTTTAAATGAAATCAAAACATTTTTTCAAAAAACCTGACAATTATTAAATTAGTTAATTAATTTTACTGCCGTCACTGATCCCCGAATTGAGGGACAAGCATTCAGTGACGGGAGTATTTTATTTTTATCTTTTACTGCCTTTTCTTAAAACCCAGCTAGTGTGCCACCGTGTGGACGGTTGCAGCAAGGGAATAACTCCTTCCTGTGAACACAAGAACTTGTAAGCCGCCTCTACATCTTTCATTATTGTGGAACGGCAAACTTCAATAAACTCCGGCAGAAATTTTATATGCTACTCCACACAACCGGGACATCCGGCAGCAATCATAAAACCGCGGAAAGTTGTCCGGTGGAAGTGATTCTGTTTCAATATGTCTTATATTAATCAGTTTTATTCACCCGGATATACTCCCACTTGGTATTACTATCCTGATGCGGTACACTGTCTCCTTCCACCATATAGTAAACTGACAGTGTCACATCATACTGACCCGGTTTTTTATATTGAACCGTATGGGGCCCCTGGCCTCGTGCCTTGTCAGGTGTGGCGCCGGGGAATTCCCAATCCCACTGAACAATGAAAAGATTGGATTTATCGGTAAATTTCACACTCAGCGGGGCCTTGCCCGAACGAGGTTCACCCTCAAAGTCAATATCCCACCAAGTCCTATTTTTACTACATGTAACAAAAAAAAGACATAGCAGCATGAAAACAACAAAATACTTGAAATGAACCGGAAACCGTTTCATACCTTACCTCCCTGCAAAGTATTTGATATAATCTATATTGAATATGTCAGTTTGCCGACGTGTATAACGCGTCGCCGATAAGCCGTCCGCCCCAGAGCGACAATGCCACTTATTAAACAACTGTCAGTAATTTTGAAAACATTTATTTAACAGAACTACTTTACAAAGCAACAATACACGGAAGAACAAAGCCAATAATTACAAAAATGACAAATGCGAAAACGGCGTCCGCTTGATTGGCTGGATGGTGTTTCAATCTATTGTTCTTAAATATTTCCTTATAGCTTTTTCAAGATTTATCATTCGTGTAACCATATCTGATCGAATAACTTCCCATTTGGATTCGTCTTTCAATCCTCCAAGGTTTGAAAAACTTCTGATATAATGTTGCTGTCTCCCTTCTTTGAAATCCCACTCTAATTTATTTCCAAGTATTTTTTCTATATCGGATTTGTGCTTAAATAATTTATTAAACCTTTCCTTGTTTTTTTGTGCATCTCTTAAACCAAAAAATAAATGACAATTTGCTTTGTTTACACCAATAGAATAAACCCAAGATAAACCAGCTTTCCCAGCACCAGTCATTACCCAATTTTGATAACCGACAGGAGAAACATTGATAAAGAGTTTTGTTTTACTATTGGAATAATCTAATAAATGAGAAAAGAAATCATATCTTTTTTTGTCTTTGATACTTAAATCTTTTTGAATTTTTCCGATGTCTTTTAATCCCTCACCAGGACCAGCTACAATAGTAAAAAGAGGAGCAGGTGAAGATGAGTCTATTTTATATGCTCGAATTTTAATTAAATAAAAATTCGTGTTTTCAGGAGAAATTTGGTTTAAATAATTTATCGCTGTTTCGTGTTCAGTACGAGGATTTGGGCTAATCCATATTGCAGCTTTAGCATTAAGATTAGATAAATAAGTCAATAATTTTCCAAGATGGTCGTGGTCAGTAATATTTAACTGATTTTCAATAATTACTAGATTGCCCTCAATATCTTTTGCTAATATATCGGCGGAAAATGTACCTACAGATTTTTCTATTTCTTCTAGACTGAGTTTTATACCAAGTTGTTCGTCCAGATATTCCAGATGATTACCAAGCCAGGTTGTAAAATTTCTAGCCTCATTCTTCCATACTTCCCGAATTGGTACCTCAATTAATTTCGAAATCATTTTGTTTTCTCCACCATATAATCTTATAGAATTTAATCTGCCTTTGGCACATGGGGTTTTTATTGTCTCTTCACCTCTATTTTTTCCACTTTAAAGCTTGATGCTTACTTAAGTTTATAGGATAGTTTATTTCACATTTTTTATTATTCCATTTATTTTGCAAGGTAATGATATAACTGGTTTTAATATTCTTCAGGTAATCAATTGTTAATTTTTTCCACATTATGAGAGATAGAAGACTTAATATTAAGAAAGGTAAAGCGGCGAGAATCGAGTAATTAAACTTAACTCCATTAGTTATGAGGTTAATAGCTAGGGAAATGCTAATAAATAAAAAATTGATTATCCAGTTGGCACATAAATTTTGTCTTGTTTTATTGAAGGTTATTTGATATTTAAAATCTTCAGAAGATTCATTAATGTATGAAATAATTGGTTTCAAAAATAATTCTCCATTAATGTCTCGTGGATACTTTATATTCTTTTCATAGAAAACCGATTTTATCTGTTTTCTTTCACATTTACTAAAAATGCGATAACTATATCTGTCAATTAATATTCCAATAATGTAAGCAATACCAATGGTTGGTAGTAATAAGTATGAGAGATTTTGGTTTTTAATTATTTCCAAACTAATATTAATATCCAAAAAGCAAAATACTAATAATCCGATCCAGATTAGGCCTCCTAATCCAGTAATTAGTAACTCAACGAATACTTTTGTTGTTATCAATGTGTTGTATTTTTATGGTTGTTAACGCTATTGTATAACCATTGTTTCTATACTGCTAAATTGAGAGTATAAAACAATTGTTTATAGTTTTTTATTTAATTAAATAGACCAAAATTTACCCCATTGGAAAGGTCCCACGAATACTTTTTATTGATACCATTCTATTCAACTTAGCACCCAAACCCGACAGATTTAATAATAATTTACTTTTGCCCTCCTTCAAAAATATAAAAACTACAATTAATTATAAACATAAAATATAATTCAACAACAGTTAACAGCACCAATTTTTATACTTGTCTTTTTTAGGTAGGGTAAAATGGACTGCATGTGATATTCAAGATAATGCCTGATAAAACAGACCTACGCAACAAATACTATATAACCATTAAATTCAGAAAGCTTCCATCCCCCCCCTTGCGGGATGGAAGCTTATAGTGGAGGTTTCAGTAACGGTAGTCGAACTCCTTGCCAGTAATGTTTTTTTATGTGAACATTTTATGCTGACGCCTGCTCACCGGTTTGGGTTTCTTCTGCTTCTTTACTTTTACCACCTGAGCCTTTGGCTATCGGTTTAAACTGAAGCAGTAGTTCCTTATCACCGGCGAAACAAACCTTTGCAAAACTTCGTATCCTGTACATTTTATCCTTTAACTCTTTTGATGCTTCGTCCCGTGCTTCCGTAGCTGCTGTTTTAAGCTTTTTCGCGTTTTCCTGTGATGCATCCGTTGAAATAAGCCTGCCTAACGAAACGTTTAATTCATCTATATCTTCCTGCGTTAGGCCGTTGCTTAACAGCACTTCGCTTTTTTCGCCAACTAGCGATATTGTATACTCGCACATGGGTCGCAGCTTCTTTACCGACCTAGGAATAGCTTCGCCGATCTTAAAAAGCTTCAAATCATCTTTGTCGTTGCCGTAAGCGCTGCGGGCTGCGTCCCGTACTTTTTTTATCAGTTTTGCCTACGGCAGATATCTCCTTATTTTGCTGAACCGTCATTTCTTCTAGTTCTTTAACGGAATTCTGCTGTGCGAGCTCTTTTAGGCGCAGATTCTCTTTCGCCTCTGTAAATTTGTTGTAACTTTCTTCGGTGAAACCTTTTGCCGTCATAGCTTCCCGGTTGGAATCAACGGCAACTAAAAGAGCTTCGCTGTCTTGCAGCCGGTAATTGATTCTTTCTGCCATAAAAAGTACCTCTTATTTTTTGGGGTTTATTTTGAATTGGCATTTGGAAAATATGCCGAATTTTACCTATCAACTTGGGTTACCATCACTCATTCAGCTATTCCTTAGTTAAACTCGATTTTGTCTTCCCCGGTGCATTTGGTTCAAATATAAACAGAATTTCACAAAAAGTTAAATTATGAGCCGGAAACGCACTTTCTATTATTTTGAAACAACATTCAACTAATTTGAAACAACATTCAACTAATTCGAAACAACATTTGACTGATTTGAAACAACATTCAACTAATTTGAAACAACATTCAACTAATTCGAAACAACATTTGACTGATTTGAAACAACATTTGACTAATTCGAAACAACATTTGACTAATTCGAAACAACATTTGATTGATTCGAAACAACATTTGACTAATTCGAAACAACATTTGATTGATTCGAAACAACATTTGACTAATTTGAAACAACATTCAATCAATTTGAAAACATTTTTAATCAATCCGAAACAAGTTAAGATTCATTTAAAAAAGCTTCTACTGCCGTGTCATTCCCGAATTCCGCGGCGATTATTGGGAATCCACTTTTATAAATTAGATTCACGCTTAATGCGTGCGGGAATGACATAGTATAAATCAATTGTAGATTCCGGCCTGTCCGCGCTCCGTCGCCATAGCTTTGAAGCGTCGGCGACCGTACTTGTACTAAAGAAGGCGGACTTAAAGCCTGCCCCGTAATGTATTAATACGGGGATTACCGGAATGTCAATACTGAATTGACTTGACACTAGTTAATCCTTAAGCTCTTTTACCGGTAATGAATCTGCTTCCTTAGATATTATTTGTAACTCATTGAAACTAAATCTATCTCTAAATTCTTTCTTTTCTATTGCATAATCCGGGGTAAATGAATTCGCCGATGGAAGATAAAAGGAAAAATGTTTTACCGGGGAGGTAGAATCTATTCCATAATTCTAAATTTCTAATATGTGAGAACCGGAGCAAATCAGTAACCGTAAGAGAATGTTATTTAAAAATGGAAATCTTAAAATATATTTAAATAAATATATTCATTTAATCAAATATTAATTAATCATATTAGGGATTAGTTGAAAAACCGTAGGTCTGGTTTTGAATAAGATAAAAGATAAAAGTAAAAAGAAAAAACATGAGTAAGAAACAAGCCGGTTTCAACATGTCCGCGCTGCGGTCGGCCTTATTACTTTGAAAAGCCGGCTTTGAAGCGTCGGTCGGCTACGGTACTTTGTATTAAGGAAGTCATGTTCCCCGCAATGTCAAATTAAGAGTTATGCAACAGGCCCTGAATGCCTGGGTAATATCAATTCTTTAATGCACTTTCCATGATAGCTAAAATGTCTTTGCGGGAGTATGGCTTGGGTAAATAGTGTGAACACCCTTCTTTTAAAAATTGTTCTTTATCGCTTTCCATTGCGTAAGCAGTAACCGCTACAATAGGAATATCTTGATAGCCGGATAATTTTCTAATCTCTTTAGTAGTTTCAATTCCGTTTAATCCTTTGCCAAGATTAATGTCCATTAAAACAACATCGTATTGTTTTTGTGATGCAAGTTCAATTGCTGTTTCGCCGCTTGTTGCAACATCCAATTTCCCGATTTTCCCGATAAACAATTGGGCTACTTTTATATTTGTCTCGTCGTCTTCAACAAGTAAGATTTTCCTTAAATCTAATTTGGGTTTTATACCGGAGGTGTACCTGTTGATTTCAACAATTTCTTCACTTTCACTTAAGGGCAATTTAACAGTAAAAGTTGATCCTTTTCCTACATCACTCTCAAGTAGAATAATGCCATTTAGTAATTCCGTATATTTTTTTGCAATTGCCAACCCCAAACCTACGCCTTCAAAATTTCGTCCCTGACCTTCGTCTACCTGTCTAAATTCTTCAAAGATTAAACTTTGCTTGTTCTTTGGAATTCCAATTCCTGTGTCTTTTACTTTAATAACCGCCCAATTAAACCCTTCGTTTTTTTCCGTAGATAAGTCAACAAGAACTTTACCGTAGTCGGTAAATTTAACTGCATTACTTACCAAATTATTTATAATCAAGTCATATACAGAGCTGTCGATTTTTACAATTATCTTTTCTCGGCCGGCATTGAATTCTAAATTTATCTTTTTCTTTTTTGCCAGGGGCTTGTGGTTTTTTAATAATTTTTTTGATCTGTCAACTATTTCCAGGTCATTAAGTTTAACTTCTTGTTTGCTTGATTCCAATCTCGATAAATTAAGAATCGAGTTTAATGTTTCTTTCAGCCTATTACCGGAATCATAAATTCCGTAGGCAAATTCTTTTAGTTCGGGATCTGCAATTTCGTCGCTTAAAATTTCGGCATAACCTAAAATGCCGTTCATCGGCGTTCTTAATTCATGACTCATTAAAGCTAAAAAATGAGATTTAACTCTGCTGGATTCTTCCGCTTTATCTTTTGCTTTTTTATATTCTATAGTTCGTTCAATAACCTTTTTTTCCAAATGTTTGTTAAGAAGTGATAATTCTTTTTGAAGCAAGGCCAAATTTAAATGTGTTTCAACCCGTGCAATAACTTCTTCAGGTTGAAACGGTTTTGTAATATAATCCACGGCGCCTGCATTTAATCCTTTAACTTTATCTTTCACATCTGTTATAGCGGTCGAAAGAATTACAGGAATATTACTTGTCTTTTCATTTTCTTTCAGTTTTCCCAAGACTTCAAAACCATCCATGCCGGGCATCATAATGTCAAGTAAAATAATATCGGGCGGATTATCGGAGTTTGCAATCTTTAATGCTGTTTCGCCGTTTGTAGCAATTTTTCTTTTATAATCTGAAAACACTTCATTAAGTATATCTATATTTTCCGGCGCATCATCTACTATTAAAACTGTTATTTCGTCAAATGAATTAGACATTAAATCCTCAGATTAGTTATTACTAAATAATTTACTTTAGGATAAAGAGCGAATAACATTCTAGTAAAAAAGTTTTATAATAAAGTTTTCAATTCATAATTCAAATCGTTTTACTGATCTAAATTATTTAGTGTCATGTCAACAATAAAGTATCGTAAACACTAGGATTGTCATTTCGAAGGAGCGTTTTTTGTGACTGAGAAATCTCTATCTCTACGTGGTTCGGATTTCTCTCGCCCGAAGGAGTCCTATGGACATCCCAACAACTCGCCGCAGCGGGACGTCGGGGATTCGAAATGACATCACAAATGTGATACGTCATTAGTTAGTCTGATTACTTTATATATAGTTTTTAATTTGCTTTTCTCTCGTAGCGTTTTACTCTCTATTACATAACGCTCTTTTTATAATTAACTGCTTCAAATAAGGAAGTTATTAATTCTTCTCTGCTAAAGGGTTTTGCCAAATAATGAGTGCATCCTTCACTTAAAAAATTCTCTTTATCGCCGTCCATTGCAAAGGCAGTAAAAGCAATTATAGGGGTATCATTATATTTATCAATTTTCTTGATTTCTTTTGTTACCTCAATTCCCGTCTTACCCTGACCAAGGTTGATATCCATTAGTATTGCCGAGTAATTATTCTTTTTTACAAGTTCCAAAGCTTGTAGGCCGTTTAAAGCAGTATCAACAACAGCATAATTTTCAAGATAGATTTCAGTGATTTTTATATTTGTCGGATCATCTTCAACTAAAAGCACTCCATACTTTTTTTCCAATCTGGAAGGGAAAAACTTTTCAACAGTTTTACCGGGCTTTATTTTTAACTTTGTTTTATCATAGGTTGTTGGTAACATTATTGTAAATCGTGTCCCTTTGTTAACTTCGCTTTCAAAAAATATTTTTCCTTTTTGGAGGTCCACATATTTTTTCACAAGAGACAAACCGAGCCCCACCCCTTGAAAATTTCTGCACACTCCTTCTTCAACCTGCCGGAATTCCTCAAAGATAATTTTATGCTTTTCCCCGGGTATACCTATACCGGTATCGGTTACACTAAAACAATCATACCCATTTTCTCTGAATGTTTTTATATGTATTGAACCTTTCGGGGTGAATTTTATTGCATTACTTACAATGTTGTTAAAAATCACGTCAAACATGGCCGGATCAATTTTAGCAACGAGTTCCTCATTATCTTGTTCAAAGAATATTTCAAGATTTTTGGCTTTTGCCTTTATCTCATGTGAAGGAAGTAATTTATTTATCCGGGCGATAATGTCTATCTCTACAGGATGTGGTTTTAATTTAGTCGATTCAAGTTGCGAAAGGGCAAGGATTGAATTCAATGTGTCTCTCAGCCTTTCCGCTGCCGAATATAAAGTCTCCGCTATATCTCTGTGTTCTTCATCCTTAATCTCATTTCTAAGTATATCTGCAAATCCCAAAATTCCTCCCATAGGAGTACGCAATTCATGGCTCATCAACATCAGGAAATCGGATTTTATTCTATTGGCCTCAACTGCTTTATCTTTTTCGGCAATCAATTCCGCCGTTCTTTCATCAACTTTTTCCTGCAATTCTTTATTTATGTTCAGCAGTCTCTTTTTAAAACTGCTTAATTGAAGGTGGGTTTTTACTCTTGATAAAACTTCTTCCGGTTGGAAGGGTTTGGTAATATAATCTACGGCACCAAGTTGAAATCCTTTAATTATGTCGGCAACTTCATCCATAGCCGTTATAAATATTATCGGTATCTCTTTTGTTTTGTCGTCGGCCTTTATTCTTTCGCATACATAGTGTCCGCTCATTCCGGGCATGATTATATCCAGCAATATAAGATCCGGCGGGGACTCATTGATTATTTGAAGGGCCGTTTCTCCGTTTAAGGCAACTACTTTTTTATAACCGGCCAGGAGTTCCTTAAGAATATCAACATCTTCAGGTATGTCATCGACAATTAAAATTGTTTCGTTTTTTGGATCTTCCATTATTTTATTCCCAGGTTATGTATTATTATGCTGTATTAGTTATCGTATTCAGTAGTTCAAGTGCCCCGTCAAATTCATAGTTTTTAATCATTCCATAAATTTTTTTGCTTTCGTTTTCAAACCCTTTTATCAAACCAATGTCATTTATTATTTCCCCGGCATCGGAATCATAGTCTTCAAGTTTTTCTTTCAGTAAAGCAAGTTTATCTTTTATTTCGTTAATCGGGACTGCTTCTTTTTTTGGCGATGGTTTTGATATTTCCAAATTTTTATTTATTTGTTCCAAAATTGAATTTAACTCAGTATTTACATCGTTTATTTTATTGTTTGTTTTATGGATGTTGCTTTTCATTAATTTCTCAAGTTCTTTAGATAACCTATGTAATTTTTTCATTCCAAGGTTACCCGACACTCCTTTTAACGTATGAACTATTCTTTCGGAAAGTTCGCCGTCATCTTTTTCAATCGCCTTTTCCAGTTGCTCTTTAAAGTTTTGATTTCCCTGATAAAATTTTTCAAGCAGCGACAGATATAATTTTTTGTTGCCGCCAACTCTCATTACTCCTTCCTCTACATCTATCCCGGGGATATTTGTTACCTGGTTCCAAGTTCCAGGTTCTAAGGTTTCTTGATCTGTTACATTTTTGACTTTTAATTCGTCTTCGCTAAAGCTACGACGAACAGGCTTTTCACTCATGCTTGCCGGTAAGGCATGTTTAATTTGCATTGGACTCACCCAGCGCACTAGCGCTCTAAGTACTTCACCCGGATTAATAGGTTTAGCAATAAAATCCTGCATCCCGACTTCAATGCACTGCTCTTTTACTCCCGACATTGCGTCTGCCGTCATAGCAACAATGGGCAAGTTTTTATAATCATCTAATTTCCTAATTTCTTTTGATGAAGTATAACCGTCCATCACGGGCATCTGGAGGTCCATAAAAATAATATCGTATTTACTTGGGACTCCCGAGGCCTTAACCATATCAACTGCAACCTGCCCGTTCTCAGCTATTTCCACGTTAAAGCCGGCTTCGGTAAGCAATTCCATAGCGACCTGCTGGTTTATATCATTATCTTCGGTAAGTAAGATATTGGCTCCCTCAATTCGTTTAATTTCTTTTTCATACTTAAACCCCTGTTCAATCTTTTTTCTTTTTGTTCGAACGTCTTTGCCAAATATTCTCATAATTGTATCAAATAATGTTGAGTATGTAACAGGCTTTGTAAGGAATGCGTCAACGCCAATTTCATGAGCTTTCTGTGCTACCTCTTCCCTGCCGAAAGCAGTAATCATAATAATCATCGGGGTTTTAAGTTTTTTATCCTGCTTAATAACTTTTGATGCCGCAAGTCCGTCCATTTCAGGCATCTTCCAATCCATAATAACAAGCTCAAAGGGTTTATCTTTTTCTTTTTCAAGTAATGTTATAGCAGTTTCGGCGTCTTCAACGGCAACTACTTTGAATGAAAAATTCTCCAAGGCGTCGGTAAGAATTTCACGTGCTGTTTGGTTGTCATCACAAACCAAAACTTTCATTTCACGTAAATCAATTGAAGGAACATATTCTTTCATTTTTTGATCTTTGCGAACACCAAACTCTGCGGTAAAATAAAAGGTACTGCCTTTACTTTGTTCGGATTCCAGCCATACTTCTCCGTTCATTAATTCTGCCAGTTTTTTACTAATGGCTAATCCCAGCCCGGTCCCGCCGTATTTTCTTGTTGTAGATTGATCTGCCTGGGAGAACGATTGAAATAATTTTTTTTGCTGTTGTTGGGTAAGTCCTATACCGGTATCTTTCACCCCGAATTTTATCTTAATCCTGTCTTTGTTCTTTTCAAACAATTCGGCGGAAACTACTATTTCTCCTTTCTCAGTGAATTTAACGGCATTGCTGCAAAAATTTGTTATAATCTGTGAAGTACGTAACGGATCTCCTACCAGATTAAGCGGCACTTCTTTATTAATATTAATTGCAAACTCAAGTCCTTTTTCCTGTGCTTTTTGCGACACTAAGTTCGATACTGTTTCCATCACTTGTTCCAGGTCGAAGTCGGTATTTTCAATAGAAAGTTTACCGGATTCTATTTTTGAAAAATCAAGTATGTCGTTTATTATCCCAAGAAGAGTTTGAGCCGAACGGTCAATCTTGGTGAGATAATCTTGCTGCTTAGAATCCAGATTTGTTTTAAGGGCAAGATTTGATAGTCCTATAATTGCATTCATCGGTGTACGGATTTCATGCGACATTGTTGCAAGAAACTGACTTTTTGCTTTGGTTGCTTCTTCGGCTTGTTCTTTTGCTATTTTAAGTTCGGCATTGCTTTTCTCACGTGCGGCTTCTGCTTGCTTTATTGCAGATATATCGGTAGAAACTCCAAATGTTCCAATAATTTTGTTCTCTTTATCTCGCAGCGGCATTTTGGTTGTTTTCACCCAGGTTCCATTTCCATCATTAATCCAAGTTTCTTTTTCTTCCTTGCCAACCACCGGCTGACCGGTTTTAATAATTTTCTGTTCGTCTTTAAATGCCGGGTATGCATGGTCTTCCGTAAAGTAGTCAAAGTCCGTTTTGCCTACAGCTTCTTCGGGACTGTTTAATCCGAATTTTTTTGAAAGAGATTCGTTAATCATAATGAAACGGCTATTGATGTCTTTAAAGTAAATGCAATCCGGTATATTATCCATGAGGGTTCGGAGCAGGTACTGCTCTTTCTCAAGTGCTTCTTCCGTAAGTTTCATTTCAGTTATATCCTGTGAAACTCCATCCATACGCAGTAAACCTTTTTCATCTTTTCGCATTATACCTATGGCATGGATCCATATAATTTTTTCATCTACCGGCCGTTTAAATGGGTAGACAACATCGAATTTCTCAATTTTACCTTTTGCAGTTGCATAAAAATCTGCTTTTACTTTTTGGGCGGTTTCTTCATCTGCTGCGGCTATAGCATTGAACCAATCAGATATTAGGTGTTTCTGATCCTTACTGGGAATCATTCCGCATATTGCCATTGCCCGGTCAGATTGAATATAATGATCCGGGTCATCCATAAAGACTTCCCAGAAACCGGCTTTAGCCAAATCGAGAGCCCTGCTTGAAAGTTTACTAACACGGGCTATCTCTGCTTCAGCTTTTTTCCTTTCGGTTATATCATAAAGAACACCTATTAACCCGCCCGGGGCATCGTTCTTCAGTTTAAACCCTTTGATGGTGTAAATAACCGAATGTGTTTCTCCATCGGCGTATTCAATATCAATTTCTCTTGATGTAAATCCGGCATTATTGATTAGGTGCATATCCTCTTCTTGAAAAGCTTCTCTTTCTTCACGGGATAAATATTCAAGCTCTAAAACAGTCTTACCTATCATGTAATCTCTTGTTGTTCCGAAAGCTTCTTCGTAAGCAATGTTACAGCCGACAAAACGGCCTGCGGCATTTTTATAAAATACCGGTGAAGGTAAGGCATCGAGAATGACTTCCAAGAATTCCTTTGACCTGGAAAGTTCATCTTCTGCTCTATTTTTATCAATAGAAGCGCCTAAGGTATTTGCAAAAGTCTTAAATATTGTTCTTTCACTTTCCTTCCATTCTCTTTCAAATTTACAACTGTCAAATCCGACAAATCCCCAAAAGTTACTTTTAACATAAATCGGAACTACTAAAATTGATTGAATATTTTGGGAGGCAAGTAATTCACGCTCGGAGTCCGGGAAATCTTTAACATGTCCAAAATAAATTTCTCCGTTACTTAAAAGCTCATACATTCTTTCAAACCCACCGGAATATGGTAAGTTCTGCAATTCGGGATTATCAATTTGAGGCTCTACATCATCTGTCGTCCACTCGAACAATTGACTCATTAAGGGCATCCCGTTGTCATCTTTGTGATTTTTAAATATGTAAGCCCGGTCGCTGTTTGTTGAATCACCCAGAATTTTAAGAGCTGAAAGAATAGCTTCATTTAAATTACTACTTTCAAGTAAACCGCTTACGGATTTAGCAACGCCGTCTAAAAAGCGGTCTTTTTTTAGTAATTCTACTTCATTAATTTTTCTATCCGTAATATCCATGGTTAAGCCCACAACTCTTGTGGGTTTACCTTCTGCCGAAGTTTCGAGAATTTTTCCTTTAGTCAGCACCCAGCGTTTCGGATTCCCGTTTTTATCGACTATTCTATATTCATGAGAATATTCGTCAGTTTCACCTTTGAGATACTTTTCAAATTTTGTAGACATTTCATCCAGGTCTTCATTAAGAATCGGCGATTTCCACTCATTAGTATTTAAAAACTCATGGGTTTTTTCAACTTCGTGAATTCTATAATTAATTTCATTCCAATATGATTTTTCATTAATTAAATCCGAATCCCATAAGCCCAGCTCTGCTCCTTCAAGAATAACTTCTAATCTTTGGCGGCTTTCTTTTAACTGTTCTTCTACCTTTATCCTGTCTGTTAAATCAACAAATGCCGTAACACATTTTTCACCTATTTTTGCAGAGGAGGCTTGCATAACTTTCACGGTTTTATCCCTGGCTGTTATTTTTAACTCCATTGGGCGAAACCGTTTTTTCTCCTCTACTTCTTTCAGCCGTTTTTTCCACTCTTCAATTATTTCTTCTCTATATGATTTATCGGGAAATGCTTTTTCCCACCAAACATCGCGACTGTTAATATCTTCTAGTTCATATCCTAAAATTTCTTTAAATTTTTCATTAATAAATTCAATGCGGCCGTTTTGTTCAACAATAACAGACATAGGTGATTTTTCAAGCAACACGCTTATTTGCTTCAGTGCTTCGTGCAGGTCTTTTGTTCTTATTTCAACTTTTTCCTCTAATTCTTCATTCGACTTTATCAGTTTTTCTTGAGCATCTTTTCTCTGATAAAATACAGCTATTACTCTTGCAAGGGCTTCGATTAAACTTTGTTCTTCTTTCATGAAAGGACCAATATCCAGTACCGGTTTTTCTTCAAGATAGAACACTTCAATTTTACCGCATGGTTTACCGTCAACAACTATTTCAGTTTCCTGTTTCCATTTTGATTCACGAAAATTAGCGGAGGTACAAACCAAATCATTAAAAGTAATACGTCCCGTTGTAATCTCAGGGTATTGCCAGCCGGGCGGAATAGCATCGGCTGTAGCTTGTAGTACTTCTTCCAAGGTGTTTGCAGTATTTTCTGCGACCTGAGAAACTATGTAGAGGCATCTTATTTCTTTAACTCTTTTGCTAACATCATACAAAAGTTTTTCTTTTTCTTTATCTCTATTTAGAAGACTTTCCGCCATTTTTCTAAAAGAAATTGAAAGATTCCCTATCTCATCTTTTCCCTTGCTTACATACTTTGCGTTCAAATTTCCTTTGGAGATTTCCGAGGTAGCTTTATTTAATTGTATAATAGGATTGGTAATTTTTTTTGAGAGTTGAATTACTAAAATCAGCAAAAATCCCAAAGCAAGAAAAAGATCAAGAAAAGTTTGGCTGATTTTTTCTTTAATGGGTAAAAGAGCAACGTCGCTTTTTAATCCGATATATAAAATCCAATCGGCAGCTTCTATAGGGTTATAAAAAGAATAAAGAAGTTCACCGTTATCCGTTTCTATTTCTTTGTAGCCGGGTTCGCCTGAGATAACTCTATTAATTAAATCCGGCAGTTCTTTATTAGTAATATTTTTGGGTTTACCTGTTTCATTGTATAAAAGATTTGTGCCGACCAGTTTTTCTTGATGATAAGCCAATACATAATTAGCTTTTTTAGAAATTATTGAAACCCGGTAATCCTGGATTGAATCTATGTCAATTATTTCTTTTAATTTTTCAGAGTCGATATCGATAGTTATTACACCGCCAAACTTACCGTCCTTATAAAAGGGAATAGAAAAAGTGCTCATCCAAATGTTACCGGCGCCTTCATCAAAATATGGTTCGGTCCAAATTGAGTTGTTAGTTTCTTTTGGAATATCATACCAGTCCCATTCACCGGAAGTATAGTCATAAGCAACGGCACCAATGTCAATTGTTTTAATAACTGTTTTATCTCTATAAGCATAAGGTGCAAATAGTTTTCTTTTATTATTAAATGCATACGGTGCGAATGTTATTGTTGACCCGTAAATAAATTCGCTTGACTCAACATTTTTAATTACTAAGTCAAACAGCAGCTCTTCCGTAATTTGACTTGTGGTATATATTTTATTCCTGGTCCTGTTTGCTACTTCAATTAAATCCAATAGTTTTTGATTAAGTCTATTTGCATTTCTCCACGACAATTCTCTAAGAGAGAGTTGTGCTTTTTCTTGAGTAGAGTTTTTTACTTGAATTATATCATAGACAGATATTATTAAAAAGATGCATACAACAGGTGTTAAAAGATAAACCGGTAGTTTTCTTTTTATCGATGAATTAATCCAATCAATTCCGTTAAAGTGAACACCCCAAATACTAAGAAAAGCAACGCCGGTAATTATAAACCCAACGGCGGTATGGGCAGACATTTGAGTAAATTTTCCCCAGCCGTAAGAAACATGGAACTCTATCAAATAGTCAATAAAAGCGGTAGTTCCAAGAATGAATATTAATGAAGAAAACAAAACAAATAGTTTCTTTGACCGTTTGGTTTTGAGTGAATAAATAATAAAAACCATACCTGAGATGAAAAAACATAAAGCTGTATTTGAAGTCATGCGATCGGGACGTGAAGTTTTAACGGTTGTATAATGACCCATAAAAAGCCGATCAATATTTAAATCAATTGTAAATATATATTCTATCAAGGCCAGGAGCCCTAATAACAATATTACTAAACCAATAACCGATGAAATTTTTCTTTTATTAAAAGCCAGCAATATTATTGCCGCTCCTAATAACAAAAAGCCCAGGGCAGTATTGAACTGCATTGGTACAAAAGATTTAGTAATTTGTATCAAAGAAGATTCGTTAATAAACCAACCTATAATTACAACTGACCCTAAAAGCAAATTGAAAAGACCGCAAAGCAGGATGGTTGTTTTTGGTAAATCTTTAATAACAGATTTCATATTCATCTCAAAATTTTTAAAGATGAATGCTTTCTATGAAATTCTTAAAAAGCCCTCAAATTGTCATCAAAATATGTTTTAATAGAATCATTATCAACAGTAATACAAGAATCAACATTATATTATTAATTAGCCGATAATATCTTTCCTATATTCTTTGTTTAGTACTACGCAAATAACTTGTTGGAGGATGGTGATATGAAAAGTTGTTGATTGCGTTTAATTTCTTATCAAGTTAAAATTTTATATCCATCTTTTAACCTTTTTTTTGTAATCGAGATATTCTTGACCAAATGAATCATACATCAATTTTTCTTCTTTTGGAACGAAGATAAAATTCATAAGCAAAAAGAAGACTAAAGATATAAAGACGGAAATCATATTTCGAAAACAAATTCCTATACCGAGTAATAGTAAAAACATTCCCATGTACATGGGGTTACGTGTTCTGGAAAATATTCCTTCTTTAAGGAGGAATGTAGATTTCTCAATAGCAAGCGTGGTTTGATATTTTCTAAATAAATCTCGTGATTTACCCATAATCGCAAACCCTGATAGACTTATTAATATTCCTAAGATATTAAATGGAAACGGAATCCAATTGTATCCAGGCAATACAAAATAGAACAATACAATCAATATCAACGATATCAAAACAAAGAAAGGCGGAGTGAATATTCTTTTCATGATTTTTTTGGTTCAAATAAATAATATCATTTTCAATTAAAACAATAGGGCTTCTAAATTTATCTGTTCCTGCCGGTGTTCTTTTACAATGCTGCCTGCCAACGGCTACGTATATGAAAAGTAGGCGATTACGTAGTAATTCACTGTCAAACTACACAAAAGTTGAAGCGGGTATAACCCTTGAATTTACTATTATCCGCCTATTTTTTATATACATTGTTACGGGCTTTTTATTTTAATCTGTCAGTTATTTTTATCAACTATGTAATCCCACCAAAACAATCCAGAAGATAATTTGCCTTTCCTGATTTTCGTTTTTTTTATTATATCAGAAACCTCTTCTAATGTATATGCTTTTCCAAATTTCTTTATAAAATATGCCAAAAATCCACGACGTAAATCGGTTATTAAAATTTTTCCTTCGGATTTTGCAACTCTATCAATCTCATTTAACATTTTAATTGGATCCTCTACAATATGAAGTAAAAATGAATTTATTACGACATCAAAAGTGTTGTTTTCATATTGCAAATTCTGAGCATCCCCTTTCAAGAGGACCATTTGTTTTTCTAATCCTTCCTTTTTTATAAGTGTTCTTCCAATATCAAGTAAAGGCCCGCTTAAATCAATTCCTGTAATTTTTGCATTCGGGAAGTTTTTTGCTATCTCAATAGGAACTGATGCAAATCCACATCCAACGTCCAAAATAGTTCCTTTTGTAAAACCAATTGTTTTTAATAGTCCTGCAAAACGTTTTCCAACCTTTTCAATACTCTTTCTATTTCGTTTATAATAACCTTCTGCCCATTCTTGGTCATCAAAAATTCGTGGATGAAATAAATCAATTTGTTTCATTGCTAATCTATATTCTATTTATTTTATCTGAATCCATTAAATTGCCCCTAACATCGCAACAAACGCAATGCATTTATCACTGATATTTTTATTTATTGCGAAAATAAGTATTACAAGAATTATTTCAAATAAAATCCACCAAACAGCAATAACCCGGGTTGAACAATTTTTGTCGTAATCGAATCTTTATTCTCGCTTAAGTGTCAACATCTCATTTCCTCTTTTTTGGAATTCATAATTAACCTTTTCAATATTCACAATAAAGTCTGTTTCGAAATGCTTAATCAACTTATCCAATAATTCCGGCTTTTTTGCATCTAAATTTAAGATCGGAAATATTCTTATTTTTTTAGAAATCCTTAACATTTCCGTTATTGATGAAATGTGAAAATTAAGGCCAAGTTGTGAATACAGAATTAAAAAATGAGAGCTTAATCCTAACTCAAAAGTTAAATCGTAGAAATCAGTTTTGTTAGGCAATGCATGATTCATATACCTGTTTTCTTTTTTTCCTATCTCAAAATCTTGCAGAAAACTTTCCATTGCTGTTAGTCGAATTCCTTCCAGTTCTTTAATATTCTTAATACTCGTCCAAACAAAATTCCCCATATTATTTTTGGTTTGTTCAATAACAATGTCTTTTGTTTCTTCAATCTTTTGCTTTAACTCATCTGCCGAAAACCGGTAAATAAGGTCAATCGAAACAACGTTTTTGTTTTGTCTTGTCATTTCACAATTGAAACTTGCAGGCCCGTCTCCAAAACTTATAATTCTTTTGTTAATATCAGGTTTTGTTAGGTTGAACATACTTACATATTCTTCCAAACTACGTCCCCATGGAACAATGTCTTTTAATTCAAATGCCATTTCTCAAAAAATTTTGTTGAACTTTATGCTGTTACTTAACTGTCCCGCAATAAAAATTGGACGGGTGTGAACCCGATCAACGGCCCACCTGGTTTCTGTTTTGAGAATATTTCTTCAACTAAATTACAGTTTTCTACTTCAATAAACAGTTCTTTCATTGATTTTGAATATATGTCTTTCCTTAATAAGTCTCGGTGAGTTAAGTATTTTACTGGTGATGAACCATTTGCCGGCAACCATTTAATATTGTTCTCAATTTGTCACTCTTTCTATAATTTTACAATCTCATTTTTCGAGATTAATAAAAAACTTCCGGCATTTTAGGCTCTTGATACAAGTTATGTAGACGTACGGACGCCTCTTTAACCTTACTTTCTTTTATTGTTCTAGCGTTTTCCGGACATTTTTTTATACATGCACAACAACTGATACATTTTTCCTTGTCTATTATATTTGTGTTTTCGAAATCGATAGCACCGGTAGGGCATACTTCTGCACAAATCCCTTGTTTTGTGCACTTATCGCTTATAGCTATAAAATCTACACTCCACAGCTCTGTAACTCCTCCATAGGGATAGTTGCCCGGGATGTTCAATTCAGTTATCTTTTCGATAGATGGAATAGATTGAAGCTTTTCTTTAATTTTTCGGCCAAAAAATTCTGCTTGCTCTAAATCTCCGGCATCAGGTCGTGACTCAGCTATTGGTAGTTCAGAACTTGAAAACGAATGTTCCCCAATAAATGCAGCCCCAGCAACCGGAACGCATCCGGTTTTGGTTAAAATGTCTTTCAGTTCCAATAAAGCATTACCAAAGGTTCGGTTCCCATAAACAACTACACATACAACAGGTGTTTTACAAGCCTTGATGCTATTTAGCCATTCATTTATAAGGGCCGGCACTCTTCCCATATAAACAGGCACTGCTGCAATAAGCAGTTCATTTCCCGTTGTTTCTATTAAGTTGTCTCTCGCTTCTGGTTTTGTAATGTCAAATAGTTCTGCGGGGCATAGATCAACACCCTTTGCAATACTTTGAATTACTGCTTTAGTTGTTCCCGTAGGAGAGAAACACACCAATTTAAGTGATTGTATTTCCATAAGTATTTTCCTTTAGTTTTTACCATTTTGAGGATAAAATTAGATGATTAGTAAAAGATAGAATAGTAAGAAAACGACAGTTAGATAAATTTCCCTATTTGCAACATTGAATTGTTTTTATGAATAAAGTTTTTAGGGGTATTACCTGCAAAACGTTTAAAGTCTTTGATATAATGCATTTGGTCAAAATACCCGTTATTATATGCTATATCCGATAATTTTGAGTAATTGCTATATAAAAGTTGATTCAAACCGTTTTGAAAACGATTCATAGTGGTAAAGGTTTTTGCAGATACTCCTACAAATTTATTGAACAAACGCTCCAGCTTTCTCATGCTTATATTATTTGTTTGACAAATTTTAAATACCGTTCGGGAGTAATTATTTTGTTTTAAGGCATTAAACATTTGCTGAAAATTTTCGAGGTCGTAGTATTCATTATCAAGCAATGACAATAACTCGTTTTCGAGTATTTTTAGCTTGGTAGTCGCGTCTGATGCCTCTTTTAATTGTTCAGTTATTGTATTTGAAATTTTAAATCCAACTTCGTTTACCCCTAATAGTTGATTTTTATATTCGGACACAGGAATTTTCGAAAACGGGTAAAAACCATTAGGATAAAAACATATTCCAAGCATATGCACTTTGCCGTCCAGTTTCAAATGAATATCCATATATCTGTCATGTAAGCCGGAAAAAAACACACTTTCAAGCAGATGCTCTTTTCCTTGTTGGTATGTATACTGTGGGGTATCGCTCAAATTAAATCGAAGGTTAATATTTCTCAAAGGGATTACTTTGTGGTTCAACTGCATGTGTTCGGCACGAATCTCCCAAAAGAATTTTATGTACTTTTTAAGTAAGGGATTATAAACAGGATATTTTTTAATTTTCTTCTGCATTTCAATTTATCATGTTTTGCAAAAATATCTAAAATCTATAAAACTCAATCGTTTAAATCTTATTCTGAATAAAAATAGTACGGCACGTCTTCTTCTGCTTACTGCTAACATCGCACTAAACGCACTGCGGTTATCACGAAAATTTTTATTTATTGTGAAAATAAGTATTACAAAAATTACTTCAAATAAAATCCGCGAAATAGTGAGGCCGTCTCGTATGTAGCACAGATCCGTCTACCGACCGGACGTGACAATCTGCGTTATGGTTCATTTTTTTGAGTGCATAACTTTTAACCCGAATTATGCATTGGGAAAGTACACAATTTATAAATCTATAAAAAACAATGGGTTACCCCAATATAAACCAACTGCTTATAGAAAGCACAAAAATTTTATTACATAATCTGGGTTTATAAATAATTACAGGAACTCTTCATCCTCTAATACATAATCCGGGATAATGATATCAGGACAAAGAAAGGTGGAATGAATATTCTTTCATTATTTTTTTGTTCAAATCAATAATATCATTTTAATTAAAATAATAGAGCTCCTAAATTTATCTGCTTCCGTCGGTATTTTTATACAATGCCGCAACGTGTGACACAGGGCACAAAAAATTACTCGATTTTACCATAAGCTCCTTTCCATTTGTCAGCAAACTTGATGAATTTAGAATACCCGTTTTTCTTTATAAATTCAATGGCTTGTTTGTATTTCTTATATTTGTATCCGTTTTTGGCGTACCAACTTCCGATAATATTGCAAGACTCTAATTTGAAACAATCGGCACAAGTATCAAATCCATGATCTCTAAAACAGCACAGCTTGATTTTGCATTTAGCTTTATTTATATCTCTTTCACCAGTATCAAAACCTATCTTACAACCTTTACAATGTCTATCGATAAATGGTTTGCAAGTCTTACAATATGCTCCGCAACAGCCAATGTATCTTTTTGAATTCATAATATTAAAATAAATCTATCAGGTTAAAATATTTTCTATTGTTGTGCCGTCGTACTTTATTTTAATCTTCTTATTATTGTCGTTTTAAAATCATATTCATTTATCTTATATTTTTCTATTGAAAACTGACTGTTATCAAGATATTTCTCAATAAACGGCAAGTCTGGGGCATAATGAAAACATCCGCCAATTTTCAATGAGTACAAAATATTCTTATAAGTCTTAGCATATTCAATATAATTTCCGTCCTCTCTCAAATTATGATGATTAAAATGATTTGAAAATCCTAAATTACTGATTACTGCGCCCCATTTTTTAGTTCCGTAATCATATTCCAACCAATCTGCTGTTATTAAATTAGATGTAGTAAACTTCATTCTGTCAATCCCATAAGTATCAATTCCTTTATTTTTGAGGCAGTTTACTAAAGAGCCTTGTTTACCACAGCCAATATCTAAAACAGGTTGTATTAAATGCCCAATGTCAATCTGTAGAATATTAATTTGTAAATTCGAGCTATATTCAGAACAAGCGACAGGGGTAACCTTTTTGTTTGCATTTATATAAATTTTTTCAGCAAACGGATTACTTTCTTTAAGCCACGTTCTTATTTTTTCATAATGATTCTTCGAAATATCATCAATTGAACTTGTCTTAGTCTGAAAGCTTTGAAATAAATCAGAGTAGATTTTTCTTAAATCATTTTTTGCTTTTGAGTCAAACGAGTAATATTGATTCACTCTGCAAAACTCTTCGATTGCTTTATCTGTTGCATAATCTATTAAGAATTGTTCAGAATCAGAATTTAATCCGTTAATATTTGAGGCAGCTTTAACAGTTTCATTAGCAAATTGGAATATCTCAAGATTATCAAGAAAAATGTTTTTTCCTTGGTTAAATTCTATTTGTTTATCAATATTTTCTATAAATCTATCCATTTGCACAGGTCTCTTTGTATGCGGCACAACGTCCCAATAAACGCATTGAGTGTATCACGAATGTTATATTAATAAATTTTAAAAAAATTACTTCAAATAAGATCCATCAACTAGCAATAATCCGGGTTGAACAATCTTTGTCGTAATCGAATCTTTATTTTCGCTTAAATATCAACATCTCATTTGCTCTTTTGGGGAATTCATAGTTAACTGATTCTATTTTTACTATAAAGTCTGTTTCAAAATGTTTTATCAACTTATCCAATAATTCCTTTTGTTTTTAAAAGGTGGGTAAGAGAGCTATTGTAAAAGGGTAGGCGCTATGTAAAAGATTTTAACGATTAAGGACTCAAAAAAAACATGTTTATTTAGTATCTCCATTTGGACTTATGTTAATATTGTTTTTTTTCAGCCAAGCATTAGCTTCATCATCCCCAACCTTAGCTAGTTTAGTATAACATTCTAATTCCTTTTCCGTGTTATTAATTTTTCCATAAGCTTTGGCCAACAAAGAGTATGCTTCTTTGTTGATAGGAGTTTTATAGGAGATTGATTTCAGTATTTCTATTTGTTCATCTATTTGTCCCTCAGATTCCAGAATACGGGCGAGAAGAATTTTTGTTTCAGAGTTATTGTTTTTAGAGTAGTTCAAAGATTTCTTAAGATATGTTTTAGCCAAATCAAGTTTATCGAGTTTAAAGTATGCCGAAGCGATATTGAATAAAACTTCAGCGTTCCCTTGGTTTATTTTTTCCACTTTTTTGTAATAGTCAATTGCAAGATCTTTATTCCCTTTTTCATCGTAAGACTTGCCTATTTTTAGTAAGGCTTTTTCATGTTTATCATCAAGTTCAAGCACTTTCATATAGTAATTGAAAGAAATGTTCTTGTTTTGTTTCTTTTCATATACCAAAGCAAGCTTGTAAAACGGTTCTGCAACTTTATCATTTGTTTTTGCAGCTTTTTGGTAATATAAAAGCGCATTGTCGTATTTTTTAGCGTTGAATTCTATATCGCCGAGAAAAATATAAGCGTTATAATTTGTCGGGTCATAATTGATGGATTGTTTAAAGTAATTAATTGCGCTTTCGTGATCATTCAGCATGGAAAAATATATTAATCCAAGCTTATAATAACCTTCAGCAAATGACGAATTTACTCTAGTTGCTTGAAGATAGTTTTCTATAGCCAACCTGGGATTTGATTGACCTAAATATATATTTGCAAGATTTTTATATGCTCGGATATCGCCCGGACTGTTGTTAATTGCCTTTTTGAAGACGTCTATTGCTAAATCAACCTGATTATTTTTTTGTAGTGCTGTTCCATAGAGATTCAAATTATCCACATTGTTAGGATTAAATTTTAGAGCCTTGGCAAAAAAGTTTTTAGCTTTTTCAAATTCATTTTTATTATAATATTTTTGTCCAAGACTAACCAAAACATCAATTTCTTCACTAATGTTCTTGCCCATCTCGAAAAAGCCGAGATAGCTCTTTATCTTGTTAAAGATCCGCATGTTTTATTCATTCATTCGTTATTATTCTACGATTCTACAACTTCCCCTTTTTTGGGAAATAATGTTACAACCGTGGTTGAATTCCCTATGTCAATTCCGAGAGCAGCATCTTTGTCTCCATTAGAATTCTCAAGAGAACGAATACAATAGCCTTCACTTGCAAATGTTAAAGGATTGGGAACAATCTGAACATTTAGAAAATCGAAATCTTTTTTGAAGCAATCAACAAGATCACTGTAAAGGGAACCACCGCCGGTAAGAAGTAATGATTTCGTGTTTTTGAAATCATCATCCTTCCATGCATTTCTTAAATAAGGTGAAATGATATCAGTATAATATCTTTCTAAGGAACGTTTTCTAATTTGACTTATATCAAGTTCCTGTCTGTTTAGAATTATTTTTCCTTCTTTAAATGCTACATCAAATTGATGTTCGGTTCTTAATCCTAAATAAAATGATTTGGAAATTTCTTTTATAGTTAAATTCACAGCATAGTTAAGTCCAACCAAACTAGTAATTGTTCTATAAACCAGTCCTTTTTCAGTACTTAAGCAGGCCTCCAGAGTGCCGTAACCAATACTTACAATGAAGAAATTATCTTCTTTTCTTAATTCGCCTTTTCTAGCAGCAATGGTACATGCTTCTATTTCAGGCATCACTTCAACGTTATTAACTTTTGTAGTAATCATTTGCGTTAAACCGGATTTCTCAAAAGGAGCCGGGTCAAATGTAATCTGGTGTGTACCGTTTAATAAATCTTCCGCTTTACTTTTGTTAACATGGTAAATTGAGTAAGGGAATCCAGTAACTAAATTTTTTGGGGAATTATTTTTGGCATAACTAATTAAAAGCCCTGCCTTTGCCAGAAGTTTATATTCCAGATCATTTGGAAAACTGTTAATTGCTTTTCCGGGAGCAACACCTTCGGACAAGGCTAAATAACCGATAATATAACCCAAATCGTCTTCATAAAATTTTAATCCGTGAAGTAAATCTGAAGCAACATTTCTTATTTCATAATTGTTGCTTTCAATTATACTAGGGAAAAGATAACTCTCCATCTGCATTCTCCTATAATTGTTTATTACAATTTTAATATTGAAGCTATGAAAAAAACTGATAAATTAAAATAAATTCCATACGATATTTTTAGTATTTATAATCGAAAAATTTTTATAAATAATAAAAACGTACTTTCTTTTCCGTGCTATCATAAACAGTTAAACAATCACTTTGTAAAACAACCTCCTTTTCTTTCTTAAAAGGAAGGAAAGTTGTTAAGAAGCTGGCTTGAGTAACTTGCCCTAATCAAACATAGTAATAATTTAATAAAACAGAGATAAGAACAATTTCCTGCTTAAGTAGCAATAGGAAATTTATACCGAAAAATTTATTTATACATGCCCTTTTTCGGAACCAAATTCATTTTTTAATCCTTTGAGAGAAGTTATTAAATTTATTTCTATTTTTTTCTAGCCTTGTGTTTTTATCCTTGTAATTATTGTTTTTTAAAAAATTGAGGACGGTACAAATTGAAGAATTTTTGGGGCCGCTCATCATTAAATTTTGTCATCAATCGTCTTTATAAAATAAAAATAAATATAGTAATTTATTTTTAGAATTACATTTAGATATTAGCAAATATTTTTTAACAGCTAAGTCTGAAAACTATTCCCGCATCCAAAAAATAACTTATTATTCGTGTTGACTGATTTATCAACAGAAGAGTTTGTTAATTATAGATTTTGAAACCCTTCGATATAGCGTAATTGATTATTTCACTATATTCAGAATTTGTTATTCTTCTGTTTAATTCTTTATAATGACAAGCATTATAGGCGGGATGGTATTGATCCATTAAATTAATGTAGGATTCCTGGGAAATATTTTCAGCTATAAAATCAATCACCTTTCTTGAACCGGCAAGATTATTAGGTAAAATTAGATGTCTAATTAACAACCCTCTTTGAGCTATTCCCTTTCTGTTGACTTTTAAGTCGCCAACCTGATCGTGCATTTCCTTAACAGCATTTTTCACAACATTCCAGTAGCTTTTAATTCCCGAATACTTTTCCGCTATTTTGTTTTCAGAGTATTTGATATCCGGCATGTAAATATCAATTACACCGTCAAGAAGTTTTAACGTCTCTATCGATTCATAACCGCCGCAGTTATAAACAAGCGGAATTTCCAATCCCTTATCAATAGCTTTAATGAGGGCTTCTATAATTTGAGGAGTAAAATGCGTTGGAGTTACAAAGTTAATATTATGACAGCCTCTATTCTGTAGATTAATCATTGTTTGAGCAAGATTTTCTACCGTATTTTTTTTACCGTATCCTAAATGACTTATATCATAGTTCTGGCAATAAATGCAGGACAAGTTACAGTTTGTAAAAAAGATAGTCCCCGAACCGTAAAAACCGACTAAAGGCGACTCCTCACCAAAGTGCGGGCCAAAACTTGAAGTCATAATTTGATTGGTTGAGTTACATAACCCGGTTTTCCCTTCGCTTCTGTTCGATAGACATTCGTTTGGGCAGAGCCTGCATTTTTTCTGCAGCTTCAATAATTTTTCTGCACGCTCTTTCAGTGAATTAGGATTATGTTTTTCTAAGTATAGCGGTAACATATTACATTTAAATTATTTATTTAATATATCTATTGCTATTTTATTAAAGAAATATTTACCAATAGTTTATTTGAGGGAAAAATGGAAATAGAATTAACATTGTTAGGATTCTTCATTGGTGCTTTCATTACCTTGATAGTAAGGAAGTTTGAAAGCATTGACAAATTTAGGCTTGTTGCTATCGAAAAAAGACTTCAAATTCATCAAGAAGCTTTTAGGCATTGGTATAATATGCTTTGGGTTATTCATAAAGAAAATGAGAAAATAGAAGTAATCAAAGCTGCTAGAAATTTTTGGGTTGATAAATGTTTGTTCCTTGAAAAAGAAACAAGGAAAGAGTTTGATGTTGTGATACAATTGGTTGATTTTTATCGGGAAAAATTAGAGTGGGCTAAAAGCTTGAGTGATAAAGACGAGAAACAAAAAGCAGAACAAGAATATCAAAAAGATTGGAATAGAATTAGAAATTTAGCAGTGTTAATACAAAAAGAAATTAAACTTGAACCGATAGTACCAAACATCAAAATTACTGCTGAAGGAAATTAAAAATAGCCAAACATTTTGTTCGGCTATTTTATAAAACATCTTATTTCGAATTTATCTCTTTCAACAACTCTTCAACAGCAGTTTTTAATTGAGTATCCTCACCGTTGCGTCTGTAGTCGGGTGCGTTGTCAATAAGTATATCAGGAACAGCGGGTCCCCCTTCCATACTTTCAAGGGTTTTCTTAACAAACCATCCCCTGGAAGGTAAACGAACCCAGGTACCGTCTATCATATATCTTCCGCCTGTTGATATAACAGCACCGAATGTTGGCTGTCCAACAAGTTTACCGATACCAAGAGTTTTATACGCATGTGAAAATATCTCTGCGTTTGAATAACTGTTTTCGTTACATAATGCGATTGATGGTTTTGTCCAAACGCCGTAAGGAAGCCTTTCACCAAAAGGATAATGATTAACAAAATTTTTATGTTCTTTTTGAATGTTGTTTGCGGCGCCTCTTGGGATTGTATATGCGTGCTGGTCAACATTTAACGAGGTCATTAAAAAGTCCGTAATCCAGCCGCCGTTATTATTTCTAACATCTATTACCAGGCCTTCTTTACCGTAACCGGCTGCTGTTAAATCTCTTTCGAATTTTTCATAATTAGTCCAGCCCATGGTTCTTATGTGTAGATAACCTAATCTGCCGTTTGAATATTTGTCAACTAGGGCTCTTTTTTCTTTAGCCCATTCGTCATCTAATTGGTTTTTTAAATTTGATGTAGGTCTAATTATTACTTCTCGTTTGTTTCCGCTCTTATCTTCTACCTCTAAAAGAACTTTTTCATTTTTTGTATTTATCAGCAGGCTGTTAAAATTAGTTGATGAGTTTAGTTTTGTATCGTTCACCGATATAATTTTATCGCCGATATTTAGTTTGCTTCTTTCTTTATCTGCCGGTGAGTTAATAACAACATGTTTAACTATAACAGCATCACTGTCCGGAGCAACTTCAATACCGAGCAATCCGGTTTGGTGATAATTTAAATCTGTTCGCAGAATGTCACCTGCATAAATATTAAGGTGGCTTGCATTAATTTGCCCAATCATTTCTCTAAAAACATTTCTAAAATCTTCACCGGTTGTAGTCTTTAATGTTCTGGGTTTATATTTATTTTTCAGGGCATTCCAATCCTGCCCGTGGAAATTAGGATCATAAAAACCGTCACGCAACATTCTCCAGCCTTCTTCAAAAATCTGTTCTTTTTCTTTATAGAAATCAACAATCACCTTTGCCGAGAAAGGCATGGGTCCTTCTTTATTGTTTGATGTTGCTATGCGCGAAAGTTTTCCGCCTTTTTTTAGAAAATACAAATATTTGCCGTCTTTGCTTAATAATAAAGCCCCGGGATTTTGTCCGCTTTTTGTTATTTCTTCTTTGTCTTTACCGTTCCATTTTGATTTGTATAAGTCGGTACCGCTTTTAGTAGGATTTAAAGCTGTATAATAAACAGTTTCACCGTCATCCGAAAAAGCTAAATTATTTTCATTCCCACCGAGACTTGTAACCTGCTCAAGACGCTCGTGAATGTTTTTTAGGTCTATTTTAATCGGTTCTACTTCTTCTTTCTTTTCACCTTTTTTATCATCCTTTTTCTCGTCTTTTTTTTGTTTTTCTTCGTCATCATCTTCTTCCCAGTCCTGCCGGGTTTTTTCCCAGTCGTCTTCATTCAACCAGGCAAACCAAACGTCGTTAGTCCTGTTGTTTCTATCCGATATAAATCCGAGCTTAGAGCCGTCCGGGCTCCAAACGGGATCGTAATCAATTCTTGGATGCATGCTTACATTTACCGGGTCAATTTTACCGTCGGCCGAATAAATAAATATTTCGCTGTTGAAATCAAGATCTTCAAGTGAATAGGCGAGCCACTTGCTGTCGGGGCTCCAAACAACATTGCCGGGAGGACTCCATCCGTCAAGTAGTGTTACGCTGTTTAATAATTTTCCCCCGGAAGAAATTTCAGCAACAATTAACTTACCATAACCAATTTCATAACTAATCTTTTTGCCGTCCGGAGAAACCACAGGATATGATTCATCTGCATCGGTTTTCGTAATTCTTTTTACTTCATGTTTTAGTGATTTGAATAAATCGGGTTGTTTTTCGTCTGCAGACTTTAATAAGTATAAATCAAATTGACCGTTTCTATCAGAAACAAAAACAATAGAAGTATCGGACAGCCATGAAATTTGGTGATCTCTGAAAGCGTGATTGCTTAAATTTACCGAACGTGATTTTTTTTCATCATTTTCCTTTATAAAAAGTTCGCCTCTCGTTACAAAAGCAGTGTATTTGCCGTTTGGCGAAACATCATACTCGGTAACATCCCCTGAAAAAGTTTTGTATTCAACGGGATCAAACCGATAGTCTTCCGCTACAGATATTTTTACTTTAGTTGGCTTTCCGCCGCTGGTATTCATTATGTAAATACCCGCTTGATACTCGAATGCTAGTGTTGAGCCGTCTGCGCTGACATCTATGTAAGTAATTCCTTCGTCTGAATATTTTGTTAATTGCTCGTCGTTTTCTACAATGTTGCCATTATCGTCGATAGTCATTTTATAAATATTATACCTACCTGATTTAGCGCTTAAATAATATATTGTTCTTGAATCTCCCCAAACAGGGTAGATATCCATTCCGTCGAATTTTGTTAGTTGTTTATAAGATTTGTCTTTTTTGTTGTAAAGCCAGATTTCTCTATTGGCTGGTCCGTTATATGCTTCTCTTGTAAGTCTGCATGAACCCCTTACGTATGCAATAAATTTGTTATCGGGTGAAACAACGGGCATGTTACCGAAGCCGTCCAAAATTCTGTATGGCGTTCCGCCTTTAGAGGATACTTCATAAATTTCAGGTGTCCATTCAATTTGCCTGTATTCTCTGCGAGTTGTAAATACTATATTACCGTCAGGTGTCCAATCGCCTAAGTCATTTGCTGTTGAGTAATATGTTAATCTTTTTAAATTACCGCCTTTTGAGTCGATAGTGTAAACATCGTTTCCGCCGTACGGGGAATACTTACCGACAAAGCCGTTTCTGTTACTGTTGAACGCAATCTTTTTGTCATCGGGGTTCCATTTAGGAAAGCCGTCGTAGCCTTCGTGTATTGTTAATCTTGTTGCATTACCGCCGATTGCCGGAACAGTCCAGATATCTCCTTGAAAAGAAAACGCAAGCATTGAACCGTCACTATTCAACGATGGCTGTAAAACAAAAGGTTCATCCCCTGCATGAATAAAATTAATTAGTAACAAACAAATGATTAAACCAAATATTCTTTTCATAGTTGTCCTTTTTGTTTTTTAAAATGTGATTTTGTTGTGAAGTAAGTTAAGAAATGCAAAACTGCCCTTCAAAGTAAAAAGAAATTATTACATTTCGACGGATTTAATGTTTTTAGGTTTCTTCTTTTGTATTTCTACAACCTTTTTTTATTTTTCACGTCATAATACATAGAAATTCAAGGTATATAGAAAAGCGAGGTATAATGATTTCAAAAAATTTAGCTGCTGCGTCAACAAAACCGTTGATTTTATCAATCCTTAGAGGCGGAGAAAATTACGGGTACCAAATTATTCAAAGAGTTAAAGAATTGTCCGGTGGAAAATTAGAATGGGCAGACGGAATGCTTTATCCGGTTTTGCACAGGCTTGAGAAAGACGGTTTTGTAAGCACGAGTTGGAAATTATCCGACGAAGGAAGAAGAAGAAAGTATTATAAAATAACCGACCTCGGAAGGAAAGAACTTGATAAAGATATGAAGCAATGGATGTCAGTGCATTCTGTTATGCTCAAGCTTTTGGGAAACAGTCCGGCATTTGAATCTTAAACATGGGGGATAAATGTTCAACCTTAAAAAAGAAATAAAAAAATGGAAAAGTTCTATTAGAAAAAATAGTTCTTTGGAAGACGGTTACATCGAAGAACTTGAATCACATTTAAGAGATGAAATAGAAAAAGATGTATCATTAGGTATTAGCGAAGAAGAAGCCTTTAACAAAGCGAAAGAATCAATAGGCAATTTGGAAAACGTAGCATGTGATTATTATAAAAGTGATACAACGTCAATCATTTCCAAACCAAACTGGGAGGCTCCTTCATGGATGCCTGAATTAATCTGGAATTATTTTAAAATAGCCTTCAGAAATATAACACGGCAGAAAGTTTATTCGTTTATAAACATAATGGGTTTGGCAGTCGGCATAACCTGCTTTCTATTATTGGTACTTTTTATTAATCACGAATTAAGCTTTGATGAATGCTATGAGAAAAGTGATGAAATTTACCGGATATATGTTAAGCAGGATATTGCCGAAATTAAAGATTACAATTCCAAAACTCCCGGACTTTTAGGTCCGTCTGTACTAAATCAAATTCCTGAAACAGTAACCTTTACAAGATTAGGTTATTTCGGGCAATATAGATTTAGACGTGAAGACAAAGCGTTTTATGAAGGCAGTGTTTACGCTGTTGATTCTACATTCTTTGACTTATTCACTCTGCCGTTTATTGAAGGCAATCCCAAAACAGCGCTAACCAAACCGAATTCAATCGTGTTGACAAAATCTGTTGCGGGAAAATATTTTGGAGATGAAAACCCTGTCGGCAAAACCCTGGAAGTTGATGATTATTATATGCTGGGATTCCAGGATAAAGATATAACAGAGAAGAGTACAGCTTTTTTAATAACAGGTTTAATTGAAGATTTTCCCGACAACTCTCATTTCGAATGTGATTTCCTTACTTCAATTTATACTTACGATATAAGCGAATACTGGCTTGACTTGTGGTTTTCAACTTATGTTTTGTTGGACAAAGGAACAGACATTCATTCCTATGAAAGAAACCTTGATAAAATAGTTAAGCAGAACATTGCTCCTCTTGTGCAAGGCGTACTTGGGATTACTTATGATGAATTTTTGAATTCAGGTAATGAATATGCATACGCACTTCAGCCTTTATCTTCAATCTATTTATATACAAAAAACAAATATGATATAAATCTCAATACTGAATGGGGAAATGTAAGAAACAGCGATATAACCTACATTTACATTTTCTCAGCCGTGGCGGTTTTTATTTTACTTATTGCCGTAATAAATTTCATGAACCTTGCTACAGCGCGGTCGGAAAAAAGATCGAAAGAAGTAGGCATCAGGAAAACTTTGGGATCTAAAAAGACGGATTTAATTAAACAGTTCATAAGCGAAGCAATTTTTATGAGCTTCTTTTCAGTTGTTCTTTCATTGGTAATTTTACAAATAAGTCTGCCTTATTTTAATAATCTTGTCGGGAAAGAATTATATCTGAATTTATTTGATAACTTTTACACAGTTCCTCTTCTCTTTCTTTTTGTTTTGTTTGTGGGATTACTTGCCGGTAGTTACCCCGCGTTTTACCTGTCGTCTTTCGACCCCGCAAAAGTATTAAAATCAAATACTAATAAAGAAGACAGGAAAAGATTTATCCGCAGCTTTCTTGTGATCCTCCAGTTTTCAGCAACAGTTGTATTGATTATCTGCACGTTCGTAATTAACGACCAGCTTGATTATATGCAGAATAAAAATCTCGGATTTAATAAAGACCTCCTATATGTAATTAACGATATAAAATTTATCGGTGACAAGAGCAAAGCCTTTAAAGAAGAGTTATTGAAAAACTCTAACGTAAAATTTGTAAGTAATTCCTCGCAGCTTTTTAGGGGAGGCATCCCCGGGAGCGGGTATTTGTATGATAAAAAAATCGGATCGGATCCCTATGCGTGCAAATACGTTGAAACCGATTATGATTTTCTTAATACATATGAGCTGGAACTTTTGCAAGGCAGGTATTTTTCTAAAGAGTTTTCCACTGATACAGTGTCGGTAGTGATTAATGAAACTGCAGCAAAGTTTTTTGGCGACGTAAATCCTGTTGGAAAAGAGTTAACAAGAATTGGAAATTCGGAATGGGAAGGAACATTCAAAATAATCGGGGTAATAAAAGATTTTAATTTTGAATCGCTTCATCATAATGTCCGTCCTTTAGTACTTCATCTTAAATTTCCCTCAGACTCGGATAATTATTTCAATGTTCGGTTAGCTTCAAATGATTATACAAACACAATCAAATTCATTGAACAAACATGGAAGGAATTCTCAAACGGAAACGGAATTAGTTCCCGCTTTGTTGATGAAACCCTTGCGAGGCTTTATGATAATGAAAGGAAAACCAAAGAGGTAGCAACCATATTTTCATTGCTGACAATTTTTATTGCGTGTCTCGGTTTGTTTGGTCTTGCTTCTTTCGTAACCGAGCAGAAAGTAAAAGAGATCGGGATAAGAAAAGTTCTTGGGGCATCAGTGGTTGAGCTTGTAACCTTACTTTCAAAAGAATTCACTAAATGGATTTTAATCGCAAATATTATTGCCTGGCCCATAGCATATTATTTAATGAAAAACTGGCTTCAGGATTTTGCTTTCAGGACTGAGATAACTTTATGGAGTTTTGTTTTCTCTGCGTTGTTTGCACTTTTTATTGCGCTTGCTACTGTAAGTTTTAAAACAGTAAGAGCTGCCCTGGTTAACCCGGTAAAATCAATAAAATATGAATAGGTGAAAATGTTCAATCTCGAAAAAGAAATTAAAAAGTGGGAAAAAACTTTAAGAAAAAACCGGGCTTTTGAAGAAGGATATATTGAAGAGCTTGAGTCACATTTAAGGGATTTGATAGATAAATATTTATTAAAAAATTTATCCGAGGAAAAAGCATTTGATAATGCATTAGCGGATTTGGGTGAAGCTGAATCAATTGGAGATGAGTTTTATAAAACCGATACAAAGAACATAAGCGGAGAGCCGTATTGGAAAACAGGCAAATTTATGCCGTCATTGTTGTTTCATAATATTAAAATTGGCTATAGAAGTTTAAAACGTACGGCATGGTATTCTTCCCTGAATATTGCCGGACTAGCAATTGGAATGGCATGCTCAATATTGATTATACTATGGATTCAAACCGAACTAAGTTATGATAAATTTCACCGGAATATTGATAACTTATACAGAGCTTACCAAATACAGGAATACTCGGGCACGCAAACTTTGAAAACCGATAATTTACCAGGTCCCCTGGCATCTGCTCTTAAGGATGAATTCCCGGAAGTAGAAAATGCCGCAAGGTTTATTCGAGTGAGCGGTAAACCATTAAAATACTCTGATAAATTCTTTAACGAAATGGTCTATTTTACGGATACCGAGTTTTTTCAAATATTTGATTTCCCGCTTAAGAAGGGTGATAAAGAAACAGTATTATCAAAGCCGTTCTCTATTGTAATTACTGAGAAAATTGCAGAGAAATATTTTGATGATGAGAATCCCCTCGGAAAAATCTTAACAATTGATCATAAATATGATTTCACCGTAACAGGCATCATAAATGAAATACCGTTGAATTCACATTTAAGGGGAATAGATATATTGGTTCCTTTCAGCAACACAAAAGAAATTATGGATAATACTTTTGAAAGTTGGGGATATAATTGGCCGAGAACATATATTCAATTAAAAGAGGGCACAAAAGCAGATGACTTTGAGAATAAAATAAACGGATTCTTAAAGAAACACCCTAATACTACAGCTTCACTTTTTATTCAACCGGTTAGTAAAATACGTCTTTATACCTTAACCGGTGAAGACGGTTTTATTACATACATTTACATAGTTTCTGTAATAGGAATTGCTGTTTTACTTATAGCGTGTATAAACTTTATTAACCTATCAACTGCAAGGTCTAAGTTGAGAAGCAGAGAAGTTGGATTACGTAAAGTTACCGGTGCACAAAGAGTCAGCCTTATTTTCCAGTTTTTAGGCGAGTCGGTTTTATTAACATTGATTGCCCTTTTTGTTGCAGTTATAATTATATTTTTATCATTGCCGTCAATAAATAACTTGCTGAACGAGCTTACCGGTACAACTATTATTTTTGATTTGTTTGGAAACCGGTTACTCATCCTAGCGTTAATTTCGATAACAATTATAACCGGAATAATTTCCGGTCTTTACCCTGCTGTTTATTTATCTTCTTTTCAGCCGGTACAAATTTTAAGAAAGGATTACAGGGTGTCAAACAAATCCCTGTTTAGGGATCTACTTGTCGTTGTTCAGTTTGCCTGCTCAATTATTTTAATAATAACTTCATTAATTATTTCATCGCAGCTGGAATACCTAAGCAATTCGGAGCTTGGTTATAATCATAAGAACCTGGTTTATGTGCCTTTTGGCGGGGAGTCAAGGAATAAATATGAAACAATAAAAAATGAACTTTTAAAATCTCCCGATATATTAGATGTAACAGCAACCAGCAGGGTGCCTCTTTCGGGCGGAGATTCTTCATGGGGATTTGAATGGGAAGGAAAGGATCCTGAATTAAAAGTTTTAATAAATACGGTTGATGCAGACCCAAATTATATTGAAGCAATGGGAATGCAAATTGTTGAAGGGAATAAAATAAATAAATCATATTTACCCGACGATCCTGGACCATATGATGTTTTAATGAATGAGAACGCGATTAAGAGAATGGATTTGGAATCCCCGGTTGGTAAATTTATTACTTACGGGAGTAGTTGGAAAGGCAGAATAGTCGGTATAGTAAAAGATTTCCACTTCTCTTCTTTTTATCAAGATATCGAACCAATGCTGATATCAGCAGATCTTCAATACACTAAATTTTTGTTGGCAAGATTAAACGAAAGGAATATACCAGATGCATTAAACTACTTGGAGGAAACATGGTATAAGATAAATCCTTCAACTCCGTTTACTTATACTTTCCTTGATAAATCAATAGAAGAATGGTATCAAACAGAAAAAAGTATATCCAAACTTTTGAAATACTTTACTGCAATAGCAATCTTTATTGCCTGCCTTGGTTTGCTGGGATTATCATCATTTACTGCAGAGAGACACACGAAGGAAATAGGAATTAGAAAAGTATTAGGCTCTTCAGTTGCTAGTATAGTTTTGCTGCTAACAAAAGAATTTTCAAAATGGGTTGTTCTTTCAAATATTATGGCCTGGCCGATTGCATATTATTTATCCAACCAGTGGCTGGAATCATTTGTATACCGGATTGATATTCAATACTGGACTTTCCTGATTTCAGGGTTGGCTGCACTTGTAATTGCTTTAGTTACGGTTAGCTTTCATACAATTAAAGCAGCCGTTGCCAACCCGATTAATTCTATAAAGTATGAATAAGGAATCAAAGATGTTCAATCTTGAAAAAGAAATTAAAAAATGGAAAAAATTACTTCGCAAAAATCAATCGCTTGAAGATGGATATATAGCCGAACTCGAATCACATTTGAGAGATGAAATAGAAAAAGAAATATCATTTGGATTAAGCGAAGAAGAAGCTTTTAATAAGGCGAAGAAATCCGTAGGCAATTTAGAAAACATAGCAGGGGAATTTTATAAGAGCGATACAAAAGCAATTATTGTGAAACCCACACGGGAAAAACCTTTCTGGATGCCCGAATTAGTATGGAATTATGTTAAGGCTGCTTTTCGAAATTTTAAATACAGCAAAGGGAATACGCTTATAAATATAATAGGTCTTGCCCTTGGTATTTCCGTTTTCTTTTTGATTATTCAGTATGTAACGTTTGAACTTAGTTATGATAGTTTTCATGAAAATGCAGACCGGATTTACCGTGTAAGAAACGACCGGATTTATTCGGACAGACACGATAAAAGCGCCGGCTGCCCGCCGGCTGTGGCTCCTACTCTTAAAAAAGATTTTCCAGAAGTTCTTGAGTCCGCAAGATTAAGAGGCGTCAATCTAACCTTTATCGACACAGATAAAAAAATCTCCGAAAATTTGGAAAAAGTGTTTCATGCTGAACCCTCGTTTCTAAAAATCTTTTCTTTTCCATTATTGAAAGGTTCTGCTGAATCTGTCTTGGAGGAACCATATACATTAATTATTTCCAGTTCGTTGTCACAAAAATATTTCGGGGATGAGAATCCGGTTAACAAAACAATAACGCTTGCCGGCGAAAAGGGAAAGCATGACTATAAAATAAAAGCTGTGTTCGAAGATGTTCCGCAAAACTCGCATGTTAAGTTTAACATATTGATTTCATATAAAACGCTTATTGCTCAAGAAAGTCAGGCCGAATATTATTGGGGCTGGAATGCTTTTAATACATATATTCTTTTAGCGCCGGGTACAAATCCCAAAACACTTGAAGCAAAATTTCCGGCAATGGTTGAGAAACACAAAAATTATGAGAGCGGTTACAAACGACAGTATCTTCTGCAGCCGGTAAAAGATATTCATTTGTATTCCGACCTGCGTTTTGAACACGAAGTAAATGGCAGTGCAGATACTGTCAAATTCTTATCAATAATTGCGGCATTTGTTCTAATCCTTGCATGGGTAAATTATATAAACCTATCAACAAGCCGTTCGCTAACGCGTGCAAAAGAAGTCGGTGTTAGGAAGGTCCTGGGATCGAACCGTCTCCAGTTAATAAAACAATTCATGACGGAATCATTTCTGTTAAATATAATTGCATTAATTCTTGCAGTTATTATTGATGTAATAGTTCTGCCGTATTTTAATAAGATGATTGGCAAACCTATCGAAATAGGTTTGTTGTTAATAAATCATTGGGCGCTGTTTGCGATCATGTTCGCTGCGGGTACGTTTTTATCCGGTATTTACCCGGCATTTGTTATGTCTTCATTTAGCCCGCTTGTTATTCTTAAAACAAAATCCGGGCGAATGCACAAAGGAATTGATTTACGAAAAGGTTTGGTGATTTTCCAGTTTGCTGTTTCCATTATTCTTATTACCTCTACCATTATTGTGTATGAACAACTCTCTTATATGCGCAATAAAAATATAGGCGCAAATATAGATCAGTTTGTAATTCTAAGAGCACCCCTTGGAGGGAGTGCTCTTCGTATGGTTACTAGTTTTAAAGATGAATTACTGACGGTGCCGGGCATAAAAGGAGTTTGCGCTTCTACTTCGGTGCCGGGGAAAGGTTATTCAAATGCTTCCAGCGGCGTTAGAAAGTACGGCAGCAATCATGAAGACGGTACTCAAGGATTATTTATTGATGTAGATGAAAACTACTTCAACTTATTTGAAATTCCTTTAGCAGCAGGAAGAAATTTCACAAGGGAATCTGGGTTTAATAGGGAAATAATAATAAATGAAGAAGCAGTAAAAGTATATGGTTTTAAAAATCCTGAAGATGCGGTTAACAAAAAACTGGTGTTTGACGGATTTGACGGGCAGAGTATTGAAATAGTAGGAGTAACAAAAAATTACCATCAGGAATCACCGAAGAGCAGTTTACAGCAGATTATTTTTAACCCTGCCACAAGATATATTATGTATTTATCCGTAAAAATTGAAGGCGGAAATATTAAACAAACAATCGAACAAATTAAAAACAAGTGGGATGAAGTCTTTGCCGATAAACCGTTTGAGTATGAATTTTTAGATGAAGTTTTTGATTCGCAATACAAAGCCGATATACAATTTGGCGAGGTATTCGGTTTGTTTACTTTTCTGGCAATTGTAATTAGCTGTTTGGGATTGTTCGGTTTGGCTTCTTATTCAAACTTACAGCGAACAAAAGAGATTGGAATACGAAAGGTTGTAGGCGCTTCTTTGCATGATGTTCTTGTTATGCTTGTAAAGGATTTTACAAAATGGGTGCTGCTTGCCAACCTTATTGCGTGGCCTGTAGCATATTATTTCATGAATAAATGGCTTGAGGATTTTGCATATAGAATTGATATAACCTGGTGGATGTTTGTTTTAGCAGGCGGAGTTGCTTTAATTATTGCGCTGGCTGCAGTCGGTTACCAGGCAATAAAAGCAGCAACAGCAAATCCAATTGAGGCGTTAAAATATGAATAATCGTTGCCGAAATTCCGCATTTGCGGGATAAAGCCTTTGAAATATGAATAAAAAAAAGAAAGGAAATGTTCAACTTAGAAAAATCAATTAAGCGCTGGCACAAACAGTTAAGGAAGAATCAATCACTTGAAGATGGCTGCATTGAAGAACTGGAAGCTCACCTAAGAGATGAAATAGAAAAAGAAATATCATTAGGATTAAGCGAAGAAGAAGCATTTACAAAAGCAAAAGAGTTTATAGGTAACACTGAAAAGTTAGCCGGTGAATATTTCAAAAGCGATGCAAAATCGGTCAGCGGAAAACCGTCATGGGAAGCCCCGTTCTGGATGCCGGAACTTGTGTGGAATTACTTTAAAACCGCGTTGAGAAATATTCGAAAGCACAAGGGGTATTCACTTATTAATATTACCGGTTTATCGCTAGGGATAGCATGCGTTATATTAATTTCAATGGTTATTAATTATGAGTTGAGCTTTGATAATTTTCACGAAAAGAAAGACAGGATATACCGGGTTTATACCCGGCTAAACAGGTCAAGCGGCACATCGGCTATGGCTCCTGTTATGTTTCCATTTGCTCCGGCTGTTAAAGAAATTCCGGAGATAGAAAAAGCAGTAAGAATATGCCAAACAACCAAGTCGGTTTCTTTTAACGAAAAGATTTTTTTTGAAAGAATTTTTTACAGCGATCCCGGGATACTGGATGTCTTTAGTATTGATTTAAAAGAAGGAAATAAAAACACGGCATTAATAAATCCAAACTCCTTGATCATTTCCGAAAAGATGGCATCAAAATATTTCGGTGATAAGGAAGCTGTGGGGCAGAGCATTAAAATTGACAATAAAACTTTGTTTAACATTACCGGCGTGTTCTACGATATTCCTTCAAACTCTCATTTTAATACGGGAATAATTGCTTCCGTAAGTTCATTAAACGAAAATAACTTCCAGAGGTACAGCAAGTGGACAAGTTTCGGCAATGAATATACTTACCTTTTGTTAAGAAACGGCGCTCAACCTCAAATAGTTGAAGAGAAGATTGAAAAAGTAACGGACAAAAATCTTGATGAAGAATCCCGTCCGAGATACGAAATGCGCATTCAACCTTTAAGTGACGTACATTTTACGGATTTCCTGATGTATGATAACGCAAAGGTTACTCCTGTTGAGTACTTATACGTGTTCGGTGCAATTGCTGTTTTTATTTTGATTATAGCGTGCATAAATTTTATAAATCTTTCAACCGCCCGTTCGGCAAGAAGAAACAAAGAAATTGGAATTAGAAAAGTTATAGGCGCAGGCAGGTTTCAACTGGTTAAACAGTTTTTAAGCGAGTCGTTTATTTTAACATTAATTTCTTTGACAATATCACTGGCATTAGTTTATGCCGCTATCCCTGAAGTTAACAGCCTTGTTAAAACCGGCATGTCGTTTTCTATACTTCTTAACTGGAAATTTTTAACAATTATTTTCGTTATGTTGATTTTTACAAGCATAGCGGCAGGCGGCTACCCGGCGTTTATATTGTCTTCGGTCAAACCGGCTGTTGTACTAAAGAACAGTTTGATAAAAAGCAACAAAGGATATTCGCTGAGATCGCTGCTTGTAATTATCCAGTTTGCAATTTCTTCCTTTTTAATAATAAGCACCTTTACCGTGTTCAGCCAGATTAACTACCTTGTTAACAAAGATTTGGGAATTAACAAAGATGAAATAATTGTTATTCCCATTGACGACGATAAACTCTGGGAAAACCCGCAATCCCTAAAAAACAGTCTGTTAAGCAACAGTTCAATTTCAAACCTTACCTTTTCAAGCGGCTCACCGGCTTCCGGTTCAACAATGACGGAGAATGCTGCACAAAAAGGAAAAGAAGGAGATGGAAGGCTTCAAGTGCGGGTATTGATAGTTGATTATAACTTCTTTGACACTTTCGGGATTGAGTTTGAACAAGGAAGAAATTTTTCAAAAGAATTTATTACAGACGAAAATAAATCGGTTATTATTAACCAGACTGCCGCTAACAAGTTGGGAATGGGCACCCCCATAGGCAAACAGATTGAATTCGGCGGTGATGGTGATAAAGAACTTTCAATTATCGGTGTGATTAAAGACTTTCACTATTCGTCGTTAAAGGAAAAAATCTGGCCGACTATTCTTATTCTGAATCCTGCGGGAAACAGGTATTTATCGGTAAAGATAAATACTGAGAACGCTGCGGAAACAATTGATTATATAAAAGAAAACACGGCACGCTTTTCACCGGGATATCCGTTTGAATTTTATTTTATGAATGAAGAGTTTGAAAAATTTTATAACAATGAAAAAACAATCGGCAAGCTGCTTACTTATAGTACCTTCTTTGCCGTTTTGATAAGCTGCATCGGTGTGCTGGGTTTGGTTTCGTTTTTAACCGAGCAGAAATCAAAAGAGATCGGGGTAAGAAAAGTATTAGGCGCAAGTGTCGGGTCAATAGTTACAATACTTTCCAAACAATTTATTAAATGGGTTATTACGGCTAATTTAATAATCATGCCTGCTGCATATTATTTCTCGAATAAATGGCTGGATAGTTTTGCATACAGGGCAAAGATCGGTTTCTACATATTTTTAGGAACAATAGTAATAAGCATGTTAATTACACTGCTCACTGTGGGTTATCATTCAATTAAAGCGGCATTGGCAAATCCCGTAAGAGCATTAAAGTATGAATAAAATATAAACCAGGGAAAACATGTTTAATTTGGAAGATAAAATAAAAAAGTGGAAAAAAAGATTAAGAAAAAATCAATCCTTAGAGGAAGGCTATATTGAAGAACTTGAATCGCATTTAAGGGATCTAATAGAAGAAAAAGTTAACCTCGGAGTAAGCAAAGAAGAAGCCTTCAACTTTGCGGTTAAAAAAATCGGGAAGACAGAAGAGATAGGAAACGAATACTTTAAAACCGATACAACAAACAAATTAAACGGCAGACCCACGTGGCAGTCACCGTGGTGGATGCCGTCATTGTTCTGGAATTATGCGAAAGTTGCGCTGCGGAATATCAAAAGGTATAAAGGATATTCCTTTATAAATATATTTGGACTTACAATTGGTTTAACCTGCACAATCCTGATCCTGCTTTGGGTACAGGATGAATTGAGTTACGACAGGTTTCACGAAAATACAGACAGAATCTTTAGAATTATTGACTATGAAAAATTTACCGACGGAAGCGATCTTGTTTTCTCATCCAACCCGCCGGCTTTGGCGCCATATCTCCTGGAAAACTATCCGGATATTGAAAATACCGTTAGAGTTGTATCATTGAATAGAAAGACTGTAAAGTATAACGACAATTATTTTAACGAAGACGGTTTGCTGTTTGTTGACCCTTCTTTCTTTGAAATATTTACATACAAATTTTTAAAAGGAGAATCCCGTCAAACTTTAACTCAGCCGAATGAAGTAATACTTACAAAAAAAACGGCTGAAAAATATTTTGGTTCACAAGATCCAATCGGCAAAGTGTTAACAATAGAGAATCAATTTAATTATTTGGTTACGGGGGTAATAGAAGATGTACCGTCAAACTCTCATTTGCAGTTTGGTTTTATTGTGCCGTTTCAAAACCTCAAAGACTTTGGTTACAATATCGAGGGATGGAATAACTTTTACATTAAAACATATATAATGCTTAACAATAAAGCAGATACAGAAATTGTGTCTTCCAAAATTTCCGGTGTAATTAAAAAGAATGTTGAAAAGGTTTTTGCGGAACTCTCTTTGCAGCCTTTGACAAGCATTCATCTATACTCGGTAAGAAGTATAAATGAAACGGGCGATATAAAATATATCTATATATTCACCACTATTGCTCTGTTCATTCTTTTTACAGCCTGTATAAACTTTATGAATTTGTCCACGGCGCGTTCAATTAAACGTGCAAAAGAAGTGGGAATGCGAAAAGTAATAGGAGCTGTAAAAAAGCAAATCGTATTTCAATTTTACGGTGAATCTTTTTTAACGGTGTTTATTTCGCTCTTTGCTTCGCTTTTTCTTGTTCTTCTTCTGCTTCCTTACTTTAACGAATTGTCCGGCAAATCGCTTTCTATTAATATTGAAGAGAGTTACATGTTCCTGGTTTTACTTTTTATCATAGCCGTTTTTACGGGGTTAGTTGCGGGAAGCTACCCGGCGGTTTTCCTTTCGTCTTTTCGACCGGTTGAAGTATTCAAAGGATTTAGCAAAAGCAGTGCTGCCGGTTTATTATTCCGCAAGGTTCTTGTTACTTTTCAATTTATTCTAACCATATCGTTGATAGCCGGCGTGTTTGTAATAGGGAGTCAGCTTAAATTAATTAGAAATCAAAAACTGGGTTATAATAAAGAGAATCTTTTACATATCGGGTTAAATAGAGACAGCCGTCAAAAAGTAGATTTATTAAAAAAGGAATTCAAAAAAATTTCCGGGATTAAAAGTATTACTGCGGTGTCGGAACTTCCATCTTATTTAGGATCCTCAATTGCACCGGACTGGGAAGGTAAAAGAACAAATGCATCGGTTCTGTTGCAGATATTAAACGCTGATTTTGATTATGCAAATACTCTTCAATTGAAAATGTCCGAAGGACGGTTTTTTTCCGGTGAGTTTTCCGCCGACAGTAATACAGCGGTAGTGGTAAACGAAACAGCAGTAAAAGCTATGGGAATGGATTCACCTGTAGGTAAAAAGATTGAAGACATGGAAATTATCGGCGTTGTAAAAGATTTTCATTTCGGCACATTACATTCGGAAATAAAGCCCCTCTGTATTTTTTATGACGAGGAATATAACGATTTGATTCTGCGTTTTGAAAAAGGAAATTTGCATGAAACAATTGCCGTGCTGACTAACACCTGGAAAAAATTATTACCGGCAACACCGTTTAATTATAAATTCCTTGATGAAACAATTGATGCGCTCTATAAATCCGATATGCGTCTTGAAAAAATTATCAACTCGTTTACTTTTTTAATCCTCTTTGTTGCCTGCCTCGGTTTATTCGGACTGGCGTCATACACTGTTGAGCAGCGGACAAAAGAAATTGGTGTAAGAAAAGTACTGGGAGCGTCTGTTTACGAAATAACTTTTATGCTTGCCAAGGATTTTTTATACCTGGTTTTAATTGCAAATATAATTGCATGGCCGGTTTCTTATTATTTACTAAATAAATGGCTTACCGATTTTGCTTATAAAATAAATATTACAGTATGGATTTTTATAGCCTCCGGTTTAATTGCGTTAATTGTTGCGCTTATCATAGTCAGTTATCATGCGTTTAAGTCGGCTTTATCTAACCCGGTTAATGCTTTACGAACAGAATAAAAACAGGAAATTGTTCTTTATTTTAACGCTAAAGCATACCCATTGTGTGAAATTGAAAGGTTAATTTTATGGAATAGTTGAGTAACATAATATTTTGAGTTGTTAATTTCGATCCCGACTCCTCGCATAAGCGTCAATTTAATACTAAATATTTATTTTTTAGCAATAGCCCCAACTTTCAAGTTGGGGAAAGAATTATCAACACACACAACTCTGGGCTTTAGCCCAAATATGAGAGAAAATTGGGCTAAAGCCCAGAGTTTTTGTTGAGACTTATTGTCCACGACCTGAAGGATCGTGGCTATGATTATTTATTTTAACGTCAGTTCGAAATAAGCAACAAAAAAAAGAGAATGTGGAATTAATCACTTACTAATTATGTTAAGCTCATAGAGCTTTTACTAAAAAAAACTATGAAAGACATAACAGTAATTTACTGCGAAGTTGATGATTTTTACAAAACTTTCAAGCCAACATTAGATAAAAAGATACTTAAAGAAAACGGCAAGAAAAGAAACAAACCGTCAAAACTAAGCCCAAGCGAGATAATAACCATTATGATACTCTTCCATAATAGCAATTATCGCACCCTAAAGAATTTTTACCTCAATTATGTAAAGAAATTTCTATCCTCTTATTTCCCTACTTTACTAAGTTATAATAGGTTCGTAGAATTACAAAAATCATCATTATTTATTTTGTTTGCTTTTCTATTCTATAGAAAATCCGGTGAAAGAACCGGAATATATTTCATTGATTCAACAACAATACAAGTCTGTAAACAGCAAAGGATATCATCACACAAAGTATTCAAATCCATAGCCGGAAGAGGAAAAACCTCTATGGGATGGTTTTATGGTTTCAAGCTGCATTTGATTGTTAACGATATGGGTGAAATTATTGCATTTATGTTAACACCCGGTAATGTAGATGATCGAAACGAAAATGTAATCGATCTACTAACCAAAGACTTGGAAGGAAAACTCTTTGGTGACCGAGGTTATATCAAGCAAGAACTTTTTGAGTATCTTTATAACAGAGGTCTCAAATTGTTTACAAAACTGCGAAAAAACATGAAAAACAAACTCTTTTCACTAGAAGATAAGTTGATTTTGAGAAAGAGAAGCATAATTGAAACAATAAATGACCAGTTAAAAAATGTATGCCAGATTGAGCATTCAAGGCATAGGAGTGTTAGTAACTTTTTAGTTAATTTGATTTCTGGGCTTGTTGCTTATGCTTTTAAGGAACGAAAACCCAGACTCAATATTGCTTCTTTGGATAATCAGCTTGTCATTTTATAGTTTTTTTATTTCGAACTGACGTTATTTTAGTTCTGCAACAGACTCTGAATGCCGGAGCTATGAAACATTTTTAAGTTAACGCCTATGCGACTCCTCGGGGGAGAAATCTTTATACATGTTTATTGTCCCCCAAAACTTCCCTGACCAAAAAGTGGAGCCGTGGGAGTTATCCCAAAGCTTTCCCGGTCAAAAAGTGAGGCCGTGGGAGTTATCCCAAAGCTTTCCCGATCAAACGTTCGTCAAAATGACTATTAAATTCTGTTTTTTTCTATTATCATAATATCTATTTCACACAACGGGTTAAGGCATATCTTGCTATAAGATATGCCTTAGTGTTGGAATATAATTTCCGCAATCAATAAAACGATATATCTCCGGATAGAATTCTTATCTTTAATCGCATAAATTATTACAAATTTCATCCGATAATTCCATTTTAAAATACAAGACGTTGCCTTCTTTAAAGTATACTTCTAATATATTTGAAGTTGTAAGATTACCATTAATCTCTGCTCTATCCTCGTAAACAGTTGCTGATATTTGATACCATCTTCCTTGATACCAGGTGCCGTAAGCATATGAATGACCAAGGAATATTGTCGGGATAGTAACTCTTCCGTTTTCTAAACTTCCGGCAACAATCCATAAAGGTTCGCTTAAAGTTAAATTTCTATACCAGATAGGGTTTCCACTAGGTCTTATAACTAAATTCGTATCACATGTGCACCAACCTTCAGCATATATTATTAGCTCAATGGGAGGAGACGGGGGATTTATAGTAAGGTCCCAATAAATTTCACCAAAATAGCATAAGTCATCTATTTCTTTTTGTCCGAGTAATTCATTTGTATTACCATCGTAGACAAGCACAGTAACAGGGAAATTCGGAGGATTGTAAAAAGTAATTACACCGTCGCTAAAACGTAATTCTCTACGGAATTGTCCGCCATTACCAATCAAAACTACTTTTAAAGGATACGGGAATTCAAAACCGGTAAACTTAATTGTGCCGCCGATATCACAGAAAGTTCCTTTCCAATCAAAATTCCAGGAAGAAAAATGTTCAGGTTGAAATTCAACATATAATTTTCCGGTTGAACTGTTATACTGTACAGAAACTCTATTTTCCCAATCCCATTCTACAGATTCAGACTGCATACTCCACAGGTCAATTTCATCACCTTCCTTAACGTAATCGTTTGTTTCCGGGTTATATGTTTCAGAAGGAATTTCAATCACAATTAATGGTTCTGTTGTATCGTTATTTGTTTTTTTATTTAAGCTTTCAATCACCTGAAAAGTATTTGCTTCTTTACCGGCGGCATCTTTTATGTTTATTTCCGCCACACCCGCAGTTATAAAGGTTGATTGTTCTCTTAAGCCGTTCGTATTTGTGTAAACATTAAATCCGCCTGGAAAGCAGCTGAGAGCTTCTTCTAATTTAGGGCTATAATAAGTTATTTCTCCGGTTAGATTTCCGGTTAAGATATTGCCGTTGTTATCAATAAATTTTATCCCTTCTGGAATAGTAATTGAAGCAGAAACATTAGTTTCTGTTTCCACGGAAGTAATTTCAGTACTGCTAACAGTTGCTCCATTGTTATCAGTTTGAAAATCTTTCCGTGAAACGCACACTCCGGCAGGTAAATTATCTTTTACAGCTAAAGGCAGTATAAAAGAGGCGCTGCCCGATTCCATTATATCAACCGGGATAAAATTTGAAATATACCCGTCAGCTTTTGCAGTTACAATTATATTAGCAGGATTGTTTTCAGTCGGCGAAACCGATTCTTGAAGGGCGAAACAAACAAAACCTTCATTTGTGGTGAAGCTGGTTTTAGGTTTAGCCGTAAGGTCAACGATATCGTTTTTATTCTCGCCTTCTATTGAAACAGTTATTGAAGCAGTATTAATCGGTTCACCGGTAGCAGCGTTTACAATAGTACCGGAAATTACAGTCTCTATTGGGTCAAGGTTAAAGATTACTTTGAAATCGTCTCTCGGATCGGTTATATCGCAAGTATTTGTCCAAAAAAGTAAAATGATGAGGGTAGATATCAAAGAAACAAATTTTAAAAACTTAGTTTTCATTTTTTACTCATCCTTAAGTTAAAATTGATAAGTTAATCCAATTGTTAAAACAGGATAATATTTCAGGTTTCTTATATCGTTTTCTACATCCGGTTCCTGTTCTGCAGTGGGTTCTAGCAAACCCTTGGCAGTTAAAGTTACATCAGGGGAACCTTGATAAATAATTCCTAAATTAACAAGGAAACCCAGTTTCTTATCTTGTTCAACAGCATTACCCCATCCGAGCCCTAAATAAGGCGAAAATTTAAGACTTGGTTCAACCTTGGCATTTAGGTTACCGAGCTTTTCAGGGGTGTATATGGTTCCGCCAACGGTATATGTCCTGGTTGGTTTCCCCAGCCCCTCGATATTATTATTGCTGTACAAAAATCCGCCGCTTAAATGGAATCCGCTTTCAAACGGGAACCAATCAAAAAAAACGGTGAATGAAAGAAGGTTAAAATCTAAATCGTAATTAACATCACCTGATTTGCTCTCACCATTATAATTGTATGAAAAATAGTTGATAGCCACTCTTCCGTTTAAATTTTGAAAGATAGTACGTGTTGCCTCAAATCCTAAACCAAGTGAACCTGCTTTAAGTGAAATAGCAGTACCCTGGGCATGAGAGATGAGGGGGAATACAAGTGTGAGAAATAGAATCACTTTGAAAACAGAATGATATTGTGTTTTCATATTTACCTCCATGTAAAATATCCATTTCATATTTATTAAAGAGTAAAAGGAAATTTATATTGTCACAGTAATTAGAGAATAATGGATATAGCAATTATCAGTGTAGACTAATCACAGAGATTAACAATATCAGAATATGTCTAGGAGAATAAGGGTGCACAAATTAGGTTTAAGAGAAGAATTTTACTTTATCTCAACCCCAAAATTAAGAGGATTGAAATCGTTAAGAAGATAGTTGAGGCAGTTAATTCATTTTATCTTTCATTTAAGAAAATAAAAACCCCTCGTTTTGGTTGAATATAATATATATTAAATATAAACATTGTGACATAGATAACATACTAAGGTTAACCCAGATATGCAATATCATTTGAAAAGTAAAAATTCTTTGCCTTTTTTTGAATCCTTAACATCTGTTACTCCATTTTTATTTCTCACAACTTGTTTTAGGTGCTAATCAAATAAGTCGATAAATATTCTTATATTATGTCTATAAAATCTATGGATATTATTGATTTCAAGAAAAACCAAATATGCCATTCATGCATTGCTTCATCTGGCGAAGAATAAGGATGAAGGTCCAATACAAATAAAAACAATCGCAGAAAAAGAGAGAATCCCCAAAAAATTTCTTGAAGCAATTTTGATAGACCTGCGTAACAAAGGTTTCGTTTCAAGCCTGAAAGGGAGAAGCGGAGGATATTATATAAACCGGGATCTTAAAGAGATAAACTTTGCCGACATAATAAGGATGTTCGATGGTCCGATAGGAATGCTACCGTGTGTAACTTATATGTATTACGAGCCGTGTGAAGAATGCGATGATGAAAAAACCTGTGCTGTAAGGAAAGTTTTTAAGGATGTACGTGATGAATCCGTGAAAATATTAAAAGCAGCTAATCTGGAAGAAGTAATAAAGACAGAGCAAAAATTAATCAAAAGAAAGAAAGGATAAATTTTTTATAAAAAATGTCTATTAAATAGATAGACTTTATGGGAATAATAGGTTATTTTTTGTTCTTAAAATAACGGATAGAATGAATAATGAAAAAAAATCTTTTTCTTTGCGCCGTTTTTGCGCTTCTAAACTTCAACGCATACGCTCAACTAAACATTGGATTTGAGATAAGACCGCGAACGGAATACCGCGATGGGTATTCCCGGTTATTAACTACTGATCAAACCCCGGCGTTTGTTACTACACAGCGATCTAGAATAGTATTTGATTATATATCAAATAACTTTTCGTCAAGAATATCACTTCAGGATGTTCGTACCTGGGGAGATGAATCGTTAACCAGTTCAACTGGAGTTTTCGGGGATCAATCAAGTATAGACTTGAACGAAGCCTGGATTAAGGCAAAGTTAACGGATTGTTTATCGTTAAAGATCGGCCGGCAGTATTTCGTATACGATGATGAAAGGCTGCTTTCAAAACGTAACTGGAACCAATCTTCCGTAAAATATGATGCGCTGTTATTTTCTTATGAGTTCAATAAAAATAAATCCAAACTTGATGCAGGGTTCTCTTACAACAACGATAAAGACAATAAGGTGAATAATTACTATTCATCTGAAAAAATAAAAACACTAAATTTTGTTCATTACTCAAACAAGTTGTTTGATAGTTTTGGCTTTTCATTAATTGCTTTAATAACCGGGACAACTCCAAACGATACGACCAACGTAATTTATCTTAAAGGAACATATGGAATTAATATTAACTACCGCGAAAGTAATTTTGGAATAAACGCTTCTTCGTATTTTCAAACAGGGAAAGATGTTGCTGCATATTTAATCTCATCGGAAGCTCTCTACAGCATTTCGCCTGTTGAATTTAAGCTCGGAGGAACCCTGGTTTCAGGCAACGACGGGTCAAAGCAGGATGACGGTTACAAATCAAAAGAACATGCATTTGATATTTTCTATGGTTCAAGGCATAGGTTTTTTGGTTTAATGGATCACTTTAATAATCTACCGGAGGCAACAAACAGCGCCGGCTTAATCGATCTTTATTCTTCATTAAAATGGAATTTAAAAAGCTCCGCCAGCACACAGGTTCAATATCATTATTTAGCTACCCAGTACAAATCCTTTAAGAATTCTATTCTATTAGAAGAGTACCTGGCTTCCGAAATAGATATTACTGCTCTTGTAAAATTTAGTAAGTATTTAAAACTAGATTTCGGTTATTCAATTCTTATCCCGAGCGACTCTTATAAAACAATACAATTAGACAATTTGCCGGCGCAGAAAGCGGCTCACTGGATATGGTTTATGCTTACTGCCAATTTTGATTTTCAAATAAACAATTAACAAATATTCTAACCGGAGAAAGAAATGGAAATTACAGTTGGCTTATTTTTGTTGTTACTAATTTTGGCTTTTATATGTGAGTATATTGATTCATCAATGGGCATGGGGTACGGAACTATTTTAACGCCGTCGCTTATAATTTTGGGTTTTGAGCCGTTGGTTGTTATTCCTGCTATTTTGTTGTCGCAGGCGTTCGGAGGTTTAACGGCTTCCCTTTTTCATCACCAATTCAAAAATGTCACGTTTAATAGGAAATCGAACGATTTTAAAGCTGCAGTTGTGATTTCAGGATTTGGCGTACTTACTACAATATTTGCTGCTTTGATTTCAATCAATCTCCCGAAAATTGTGCTTAATTCTTATATCGGGTTATTAATTTTTGTTATGGGAATTATTGTTTTGAGCAATAAAAAATTTGAATTCTCATGGAAAAAAATAATCGGGGTTGGAATACTTAGCTCCTTTAACAAAGGATTATCCGGGGGCGGATTCGGGCCTGTGGTTACCGCAGGACAAATTATGTCCGGACAAGAGCATAAATCAGCCGTGGGTGTTACAACTTTAGCTGAAGCGCCGATATGTATAGTCGGATTTCTTACTTACATGATTGGGAGGTCTGTTATTGAAATAAATTCGTCGGTTATTAATATACCGTTTGATGAGTATATGGAATTAATGTTTTCCGAAAAAATATTTCAATGGGAATTATACCTTGCATTAATTACCGGAGCAGTGTTTGTTACACCCTTTGGGGCGTTTACAACAAAAGTTATTAATAAAAAATACCTGGGCGTAATTCTCGGGATATTAATTACGGTGTTGGGACTTTGGACTCTTTATAAAACTTATTTTAAATAAAGACGTGTCTTTCAAATAAGAAATATTGCTCCGCTTTTTAGTAAATGCTGTTCATTTCCGGACGTAGCAGTCTATTTCCGTACATCTCTTTTTTATTAAGAATTACAAAAAATAAGATAAATAAAGGTTTTTATGGTGCGTCTAATTTAGGCGCACTTTTTGTTGATAGGTATTTTACTGGAGTGGTGAAATGTTTTATCATTTAATAAAATATCTTTAGGATAAATTATGCTTCTTAATTATTTAAAAATTGCTTTCAGAAATCTGACAAAATTTAAAACCATTTCCTTCATTAATATCGTCGGCTTAGCAATCGGGACGTCGCTTTTCATAATAATGACTCTTTTCGTTGTCGACGAACTAAGCTACGATAAATTTAATGAAAAGTATGATAGAATTTATCGTGTTGCAATGATCTGGGGCGAAGGAGGGCAAACAAGAACTCCGCACCCGATGGCGCAGGCTTTAGTTGAAGATTTCCCCGAAGTGGAACAGGCGGTTTCAATGTCCCCGGTTTGGGGACCCGGTTTAACATGGGCTGAATTCTCCGTTAGATACGGGGATAAAAGATTCATCGAAAAAAGATTTTTCTCGGCGGATACAAACTTTTTCGATGTTTTTACATTTGAAGCAATCGCCGGAAACCCTTCATCGGCAATACGCGAAGCCGGTTCTATTATCATAACGGAAAGCATAGCAGATAAATATTTTGGAGATATCGATCCGATCGGCAAAACAATTATACTTGACGACCGACGTCCTTTTATAGTTAAAGCCGTTATAAAAGATATCCTGCGGAACTCGCACTTTCACTTTGACTTTCTTATTTCTTATTTATCATTAAAACCGTTTGAAAGGAGTAATTATTATACCTGGGCGGATTTCGGTCACTTCAATTATATTGTTCTTGCCGAAGGCGTAAACCCCCAAAATGTTGACTCAAAAATTCCCGAATGGTCTAAAAGATATATCGATTATTCAATCCCGGATTTGAAATCGGACAGAGATATTTCGAAATTCTTAAAATTACAGGCGCTGTCCGACATACATTTAAAATCAAATTTAAGATGGGAGCTTGAAGCCAACGGAAGTATGACGAACGTATATATCTTTTCCGCATCAGCACTGTTAATACTTTTTATTGCCTGTTTTAATTTTACAAATTTATCAATGGCGCGTTCAATCTATAGGGCCAAAGAAGTGGGAATAAGGAAATCGATAGGCGCAGATAAAAAGAAAATATTTTTTCAATTTATAAGCGAATCCCTTTTAATATCATTTATATCTTTGATAGGTGCTTTGATTTTGGTAGAAACATTTTTACCTTATTTTAATTCTTACACGAATAAGGATTTGTCTTTAAGTGTATTTACAGGTATTGAATATATAATATCGTTTTTTAGTTTAATTATTTTTGTAGGATTTGTAGCCGGAATTTACCCATCCCTTTTTCTCTCTATGTTTAATCCTACACAAATACTGAAGGGGAAAATAAATGTTAAAGGTGCTTCAACCGGGAAGCTGAAAAAGGGGATAGTCATATTTCAATTTGCGATTTCGATTTTTTTATTTGTTTCAACTGCGATTATTTACAATCAATTGCAGTATTTAAGAAATAAAAATCTTGGTTTCCAAAAGGACCAGGTTATTGCTCTCCCAATGCAGGATAAAGAACTTATTAGTAAAACCGAGGCAGTTAAAAACTCGCTTCTTTCAAAACCCGGAATAATAAATGCAGCAGCTACAACAAACCTGCCCGGCGGTCAGTTTGACAATGAAACTATAAGATGGAAGCCGGATGAAGACCCCGAAGGAATTGCAGAAATGTGGGTTGACGACGATTTCTTCAGCACGCTGGGAATTGAAATTGTTGAAGGAAGAGCATTTTCTGAAGACTTCCCGGGAGATTCCTCAGGAGTATTTATGCTCAATAAAGCTGCCGCGGATTTATTCGATTGGAAAACACCTATTGGTGAAGAAATAACATGGTATCCCCAGGATCGTGAAATAAAAGGTAGAGTAATTGGAGTTACTGGTAATTTTCATTTTAAATCTCTGCGGAATAATATTGAACCTCTTATAATACTTTACGGAACCGGCGGTTTCAAATATATAGTTATTAAAGTCGCTGCAAATGAAATCAACACGGCAATAAACTCAATTGAAGAAACGTGGAATGAATTTTCGGCAGGGGAAGAATTCGAATATTACTTTTTAGATGATTACTTCGGCAAAACGTATTACAACGATGAAAAATTGGAGACACTGTTCGGAATATTCTCCTTGCTTGCAATTACAATAGCATCACTCGGGTTATTTGGGCTGGCTACTTTTATGACTGAAAATAAAATGAAAGAAATAGGGATTAGAAAAGCATTGGGAGCCTCGGTAGCTAATATTACTGCTTTACTCGCAAAAGATTTTGTAAAATGGATCTTAATAGCAAATCTCTTTGCGTTTCCGGCTGCTTATTTAGTTATGCAAGAATGGCTTCAAGACTTTGCGTACAGGGCTGATTTACCTTTGTTGGGTTTTGTGTTATCCGGTGTGCTTGCATTAATAGTAGCGCTTGTGACGGTAAGTCTAAAAACAATTAGAGCTGCAACGGCTAACCCGGTGAAATCGCTGAGGTATGAATAGGAATAAGAAATGTTAAAAAATTATTTTAATAATGCTCTGCGCAACTTCCTAAAGTACAAGACTTTCTCATTAATTAACATTATAGGCTTGGCAATTGGATTTGCTTCATGCCTTGTAATTACAATATATGTATTGTACGAAAGCAGCTATGAAAACTTCCAGTCGAATGCTGACCGAATATTTAGAGTTGTAACTGAAATTAAAAATCAGACAGGGTTAGTTGAATATGCAACAACACCATCTTCTTTAACCCGCGCATTAAAAAATGATTATAGTCAGGTAGAGTACGCAGCACGTTTAATGACAAACCCGGAAATGATAATTCGGGCAAAGGATAAAAAGTTTTCCGAGGATGGAATCTTTCACGCTGATCTGGAAATACTAAATATTTTCAAAGTACCCTTCATTTACGGTGATCCCGGTTCTTGCCTGGATCGTCCACGAACAGTGGTTATTTCCCAAAGTATAGCAGAGAAATATTTTGGAAACACTGATCCAATAGGTAAAGTTATGAATTTCGGTTATGCCCTATTTGAAGTAACGGGTGTTGTTGATCTCCCTTCAAATAGTCATCTGAAATTTAATTTTCTGACCTCACTGAAACCTTTTGAGAGAGAGAATTGGCAGGACGAAGGTTGGACCAATGTAGATGGTCAAACCGGGCTAGTATATACATACGTTCAATTTGTAGAAAACTCAAATGTTCGGGATTTTGAAAAAGAATTGAAAAACATGGCTGGAAGATATCCCGGGGTAGCAAGATTAAAATCACAAGGGATTGAGCAAAATTATTTTCTACAACCAATAAGAAGTATACACCTTTATTCAAACATGCTGAATGAAATTAAACCACCGGGAAGCATAGTAACAGTTAATATTTTTACTACCATCGCTATTGTTATTTTGATATTAGGATGCATGAATTTTGTTAACCTATCAACTGCACGGTATACAACGAGGTATAAAGAAGTTGGTATGCGTAAAGTTATGGGTGCAACCCGTCCACAGTTAATTAAACAATTTGTTGCGGAATCATTGCTTTTAAGTATAATATCATTGGTAATTGCCATTGGGCTTGTTGAACTGGCACTGCCAGGATTGAGTTCATTATCGGAAGCATTCCGAACTAAAATTTTTTCTGCAACGGCGATTTTAATTATAACTGTTATTTCAATGGTCGCAGGTTGTGCTGTAGGAATTTACCCTGCGTTGCTTTTATCTTCGTTTCATCCGTTAAATGTGTTAAAAGGAGAATCAGCAACAAAAATTGCAGGAATTTCATTCAGAAAAATTCTCTTTATTTTCCAATTTGCAGTGTCACTTATTCTTATCGCGGGGATGCTGCTGGTTTATCAACAGCTCCAATTTATGAAAAATTATGATTTGGGATTCGATAGAGATCATTTAATAGTTTTACCAATCCCGACAGGATTTTTATTTGATAAAAATTCAGAAGAGTTTATAAGTAATGAATTTCAAAAGCATTCGGGGATTACTTCTGCAACAACAACTTCATGTATTCCGGGAATGAATAAAAATATTATTAAAGGGAGCTTTAAACTTTTAGGCAAAACCGGAGACGACAATTGTAGTATGAATATTATGATGGTTGATCCTGACTTTCCGAACACTTACGGTGTTGAATTAATAGCAGGCAGATCCTTTGAGAATAGACAGGGCATTCAATCCGGCAATACCTGTTTGATTAACGAATCCGCTAGGAAGGTTCTCGGCTTAACTTCAGCCGAGGAAGCAGTTGGGAAGTTTTTGACAGACTTTGATAACCATGAAATTATAGGTGTCCTGAGTGATTTTCATTACTGTTCATTACAACATAAAATTGAACCCCTCTTCTTAACAGTTAATCCTGATTTCTATATGTATCTAACATTAAAGTATAATTCGCGTAATAGTAACGAGATAGTGAATTTTGTCAAACAACAATGGGCGAAATTATTTCCGGGTGATCCGTTTGAATATTATTTCTTTGACGAGATTTTTGAGAAACAATACCTTGCTGAAAATAAATTCATCAATGTGATTTTTATTTTCACTGTTCTTGCCGTATTCATAGCATGTCTCGGACTTTACGGTTTAATGTTATTTACTGTTGAACGTAAAACTAAAGAAATCTGTATCCGGAAAGTATTTGGCTCTTCTATTTCGGGTATTATGACTTTATTGTTAAAAAATTACACGGGCTGGATTCTTTTTTCTAATATTTTGTCTATTCCTTTAGCATATTATTTAATAACAAATTGGCTTCAAAACTTTGCATATAGAATTGAAATAAGCTGGTGGATATTTATTCTTTCCGGAGGAATTGCTTTAGTAATTGCATTAGCCACAGTTAGTTTCCAGGCAATTAAAACCGCTACTGCAAACCCGGTTGAAGCTTTACGATATGAGTAAGAACACAAACTCGAAGATACGATTCATTTTATCAGGACAGAGAATTTGAAATATGAATAAAATACTGCTGGTGATACCATGTTGATCCGGGAAAATCAATAAAGTTGAAGGTACTAACTTTAAGGAGAAAACGTTCATTTTCGGACGCTACAGTTTGTTCCCGTACATTTCTACTTATTTTTCATTAAGAATTATAAAAAAAATAAGATAAATAAAGGTTTTTATAGTGCGTCTAATTTAGGCGCACTTTTTGTAAGTATATATAATACTGTATGAAAACACATAATATTTTCTTTGTATTAAGCTTTAACAGAATATGATTAGGGAAGTTGTAAAAGGAAAAAGAAATGTTTACAAATTATTTGAAAATAGCTTTTAGAAAAATAGCACAACAGAAGTTGCAATCGTTTATTAATATTTGCGGACTAGCTTTGGGTATTGCCTGTTTTTTGCTTATAAGCGTATATGTTAATATGAATAATATCGAAATAAGGAGATCCCGATGTCTTTGCAAATTTTGCATCCCAAGGGTTTTTATCGGGATAGAAAGTTTGAGATATGAATAAAGAGGAAAAGCATGTTACAAAATTATTTCAAAATTGCGATACGAAACATTCTTAGAAACAAAGTTTTTTCAATTATCAATATTTCCGGGCTTGCAGTAGGTTTGGCAAGTGCCGTTCTAATTTTCTTTTGGGTAATTGATGAAACCGGTTATGATAATTTTCATTCGAACAAGGATGAAATTTATAGAGTAATAATTGACTTCGATAACAGCTCACAAGCTTCCCTTTGCGGTGCGTTGGCTCCGGCAGTTAAAAACGAAGTTCCGGAGATTATAAACAGTGTTAGAATTTGGAGCGGTTGGGAATCACAAATCTATTTCAAAGAAAACTTTTTCAAAAGTAAAGGACGTTTTGCCGATCCTTCAATTTTCGACATTTTTACTTTCCCGTTTATTGAGGGTAATCCGGGAACCGCCCTTGTTGAAAGTCATTCAATCGTAATTACTAAAAGTGTAGCAAAGAAACTTTTGGGAAATGAAAGTGCGATAGGCAAGATAGTTCAGATTAAAAACCGATGGGGCGAGAAAGAAGATTTCAAGATTTCGGGCGTCATTAAGGATGTTCAGGCAAATTCTCATATCCAATTCGGTTTTCTTTTTTCCTTTAATTTATTGAATGAGTGGTACCGGCAAGGTTGGGCGGAGCAATGGTCGAATTCTAGTTTTTATTCCTACATTTTAGTGAACGAAAATTCCTCGCCGGAAGTGCTGAGCAAAAAAATAACTGATTGTTACAATAACCATCAAGATACTCCCAGGAACTTGTATGTTGAACCCCTTAAAGATGTTTATTTGGATGCCGATATTTTGAATTTGCTTGGACCTTCCGGCAGTAGCCTATATGTGAAGATCTTTTCAATAATAGCGGTTTTACTTTTAGTTGTTGCATGTATTAACTATATGAATCTTGCAACGGCTAAAGCAATTAAGCGGGCAAAAGAAGTCGGCTTAAGAAAAGTAATCGGCGCAAGAAAAAGAGAAATTGTAGTTCAAAATATTGGAGAATCAATTCTGCTTGCCTTTTTATCTTTTCCAATAGCAATGATTTTAATTGAGTTTATGATTCCTGTGTTAAATAACATTCTCGGCAGGGAATTATTGATAAATTATCTTAACCTGCAAATAATTTTGGGAATGTTTTGCCTGGTATTTCTCACCGGTTTTTTCTCCGGATTATATCCTGCTTTTTATATTTCATCGATTGTCCCGACAGCTATCTTAAAAAACATAACGGGAGGATTAGGTTCGCGTAATTCCCTCAGAAAAACTTTGGTTGTATTCCAGTTTTCTTTATCAATAGTAATAATTGTTTCTACCTTGGTTATATCAAAACAAATGAATTTTATCCAAAATAAAAATCTCGGTTTCGAAAAAGAAAACTTACTTTACGCATGGGTGCCCGGTAAAAACAACGAAGTATTAAAAGCGGAACTGTTGAAAAATCCAAACATACTCAGCGTTGGAGCGTCCGGTGCACAACTGGACTGGCTTGGATGGTGGTCGGGAATCAACAAGTGGGAAGGCAAAAAACACGAAGAGAACATTTCTTTCGGCGTCCTGGAAGTCGACTATGATTATTTAAAAACATATAAAATGGAGATGGCGGAAGGAAGGTATTACTTTCGCAGGTTTTCTTCGGACCAAGATAACTCCATAATTGTTAATCAGGCAGCTATTAAGGTAATGAATCTTGAAAATCCTATTGGAAAAACTATTAATTATAACGGTAAAGATAGAACCATTATTGGAGTTGTTAAAAACTTTAATTATGGGTCGCTGCGTGAAGAAATTGGTCCAATGCTTTTCGTTTTATACCCCCGGCAGTTGCGATGTCTCGGTATAAAAATTTCCGGGAATGATGTTGTTTCAACTGTTAATTATATCAATAATGTTTTCAAGACGAATATTCTTGATGACAAAATTGAAGTAAAATTTTTAGACGATCAGCTTAATCAACTTTACAAAGATGAGATAAGGAGAGGGATACTGTTCTTCTACTTTTCTTTCATTTCAATATTTATAGCGCTGCTGGGTCTGTTTGGTATGGCCGCGTATGGTATTGAACGCAGGAGAAAGGAAATAGGAATACGCAAAGTGCTTGGTGCAACGGTATTTAAAATAACATTGGTACTAATTAAGGAATATCTGTATTGGATATTAATTGCTAATCTAATAGCCGCACCGGTTGCGTACTATTTTATGAGAAACTGGCTGGAAGGATTTGCCTACAGAATTAACATTGATATAACGGAGTTTTTAATTGCGGGAGGCTCTGTGCTGATGGTTGCATTACTGACCGTTGGAATAAAGGCAATTAAAGCAACCTTTTCAAATCCTGTTGAGTCTCTTCGTTATGAATAGTAATGAAGAACGAAATCCCGATGCAGTTTGTCGGAATTGAGTCACTAAGATATGAATGATACTTTAGTTCGAAGATTACGCTTTACGGATAAGTGTTATAAAGAAACAAACTGCATGAAATTAAATTGTTTTAACAAAAAGCTATAAAAATAAAATGATTACTTACTATCTAAAAACAGCATTTAGAAGTTTCTTGAAAAACAAAACTTCTTCAATTATTAACATTATCGGGCTGACAATTGGTTTATCGGTGGTTATTACTATCGCAACTTTCATCATACATGAGCTCAGTTACGATTCGTTCCATGTAAACTGCAACCGTATATACAGGATCATAGATGGAAATGCAGATGATAAAGATTCATTCGCCGGAACACCTGCGCCGTTGGGAACTTTCTTGCAATCCAATATTCCTGAGATATTGAGCTATACACGACTTAACAAAGCCGAGCAGGTTGTTGAATACAAAAACAAAAAATTCCAGGAAAAAGAATTCTTTTTTGCCGACCCCTCTTTTTTTGAAATTTTTACTTTTCCTTTAATTTCCGGGAAACCCGGATCGGCGCTAAAGGAACCCAATTCAATGGTGTTTACGGAGAAAGCCGCAAAAAAATATTTTGGCCCAGAGAACCCGGTTGGAAAAGTGGTCTCCCTGGATGGAGGTTTTGATTTTACCGTTACGGCAGTCGCAAAAGATGTACCCGAGAATTCACATTTTCACTTTGATTTTCTTATTCCGTTTGAACGAATTGATGAAATATTACATAGAAACAATTTAGAATCATGGGGTAGCTGGAATTATTTTACCTATATTTTGGCCAGCGAAAATATTAATACTGAACAACTGAAAAGCAAACTCAATAGTACGTTCAAAACAAAGTTGCCGGACCGTGCAGATCCCTTTGCTGATTTAACCTTCCAGCCCATTAAGGAAATCCATTTTAGATTCAACCGTAAAAACCTTGAACCTGCGTTTGATGATAAATATCTGACAATATTTATAGCAGTTGCCATCGCTGTTTTAATTATTGCCTGCATTAATTTTATCAACCTCACTACTGCCCGTTCTATTAAAAGAGCTAAAGAGGTTGGGTTAAGAAAGACGGTAGGCGCTAACTATTCTGAATTGGTAAAACAGTTCCTCCTAGAATCAATTTTCCTATCTGTTATAGCCTCGGTTCTTTCGGTTATAACAGTTGAATTAATTCTGCCTGCGATTAATACAATAACGGGTAAACATTATTCGATAGATTATACAAATGCTAATAACTACTTGATTTTTTTCGGATTGGTTCTTTTAACCGGAATTCTTGCCGGAGCTTACCCGGCAATGGTTCTTTCCTCCTTTCACCCGGTGAAAGCATTAAAAGGAAAAATGAACCGGGAGTCTAACGTTTCATTTAGAAACGTACTGGTAGTATTTCAATTTACGGTTTCAATAGCGCTTATTGTTTGCACTGTAATAATTTTTCAACAAATCAATTTTATTCAGACCAAAAATTTAGGATTTGCAAAAGAACAAATTATCAACATCCCGTTAAAGAGCCGGGAGTTAATGCAGAAATCGCAGACAATTAAGGAAGAGTTGCTCAGGGACAAAGACATTCTCAGCGCTTCTGTAAACAGCTACGTGCCAAGCAGTTTCAATGAGCATTGGGGCGGTATAAGGTGGGAAAACATGTCCGAAAAAGATGAAAACGGGCAATTGTGGATAATCGTTGCAGACAAAGATTTTGTTAAAACTTACCAGGTAGAAATGTTGGAAGGTGAAGATTATGCAGCTAATTTTGAAGCAACAGATAAACTGGCTTTTATCTTGAATAAATCTGCCGTAAAACAAATGAACTGGGAAACGGCAGCGGGCAAAGAAATTATTTACTGGGGCTCCCAAAAAGGTAATATTGTAGGGGTAATGGACGATTTCCATTTCCGCTCGCTGCATCATTTGGTTGAACCGTGTGCCATAGTGCTTAGCGAAAATAGAGGACAACATATTTCAGTTAGAATAAAAGCTGAAAATATCACTTCTTGCCTTGCATCTATTAAAAGAACGTGGGACTCTTTTGCTTCGAACCTGACTTTCGATTATTATTTCCTTGATGAAGATTTTGCAAAGCTTTATCAATCCGAAATTCGAATCAGTACTGTTTTAGGGAATTTTTCGTTGGTTACTGTTTTTATAGCGTGTATAGGTCTCTTCGGGTTAACAACATTTATGGCTGAGCGGAGAAAAAAAGAACTTGGTATCCGTAAGGTACTCGGTGCTTCTTCAATAGGACTTTTGAGACAATTTTCTTTCGATTATACACGATGGGTAATCTTAGCAAATTTAATTGCCTGGCCGGCTGCTTATTATTTCATGAGTAAATGGCTCGAAGATTTTGCATATAGAATTGATTTGGCTTGGTGGGTATTTGTGCTATCAGGCGGAATTGCATTAATAATTGCATTAGCAACAGTAAGTTTTCAAGCAATAAGAGCGGCAACGGCAAATCCTGTCGAAAGTCTTAGATATGAATAAATAGGGGAATCATGTTAAAAAATTATTTGAAAGTCGGGATACGGAATTTATTAATTCACAAAAAGTATTCCTTAATCAATATTCTCGGTTTGGCTTTAGGTTTTACGGGATTTATTCTTATAATGCTTTGGGTACAGGATGAGTTGTCGTACGATACATTTCATAAGAATGCCGGAAATACATTTTTGGTTCTTAGGGCATCAAATAACAAGGTTTCAGCAGTAACTTCAAAAATGTTAGGACCTGCAGTTAAAGAGGAAATACCCGAGATTGTAAATGAAACTGATTACACGCCTTTGTCGGAATCCTATAAACCGTTCTTACAATTCCAAGATAACGGATTTAAAGAAACCATTGCTCTAACCGATACGCATTTCTTTGAAGTTTTTTCTTTTAAGTTTATTGAGGGTAATCCTCAGACGGCTTTTAACGATCCTAATTCAATAGTAATGACCAAAAGAATGGCTTATAAATATTTTGGGAATTCGAATGCTCTTGATAAATCGCTTACTATAACTTTTTTAGGCCAGAAAAAAGTAGTAAAGGTTACGGGCGTTATTAAAGATATTCCGCATAACACTTATTTCCAAAAAGATTTACTATTGCCTTTGGATTTTATTAATAGTTTCGGCGCAAACTGGGATGTTTGGTACAATTATAGCGTTCAAACTTTTATTCAAACCAGCAGTAAAATTGATAAATCCGACATTGAAAAAAAGATTTTGGACTGTGAAAACAGAAACGCCAGCAATTTAAATTTGGGTACCACAGGCTATTCTCTTTTACCTTTGGGTAAATTACATCTCTATTCAAATAATATCGAATTTTTCAACTCAACCGGGGATATTAAATATGTGTATATTTTTTCTATTGTTGCATTTATCATTTTGCTGATAGCGTGTGTGAACTATATTAATCTTACCAATGCGTTTTCGCTTAAAAGGACAAAAGAAATAGGTATTAAAAAAGTTGTAGGTGCAAATTGGAAAGATCTAATTCTCCAGTATTACGGAGAAACGTTTGTTATTATATTAGCGTCTCTCTGCCTATCTCTTCTCTTTATTGAAATGCTTTTACCTGCGCTGAACAATTTATCCGGGAAAGTACTGTCTGTGAATTATGCAAGTCTCGAATTCATATCGTTAATCATCTTTATAACGGTTGTAACAACTATTATTTCTGGAATATACCCAGCAATTTTTGCAACACGGTTTCGCCCTGTACAAATTCTAAAAGGAAAATTTCAAAACAAAACGGATGGATTAAATCTACAAAAAGGATTAGTAATTCTACAATTTGCATTATCTATAGCAATAATAACATGCACGTTTATTGTAATACGTCAGTTAAAATTCATTCAAAATGCAGACCTAGGTTATGATAAAGAAAATATTGTCTGTGTAGAAGTTAATGGGAATATTTATGATAAGTATGATGCATTCAAAAACAAATTACTCTCTAATCCGGATATAATCAACCTTTCACGTTCGGAACCAATGGAATCCTTGGGAAGTTCCGAAGGGATAAGTTGGCAGGGAAAAGAGAAGAGATTCAGTTCATGGATACTGCATGTGGATAAGGATTTTATGAAAACTTATAGGATCAAGATGAAAGAAGGAAGATTTTATTCTGATCAATATTTTTCTGATGAAACAAGTGCTTATGTAATAAATGAAACAGCGGCAAAGGAAATGAAATTTAAATCTGCTATCGGAAAAGAAATAAATGTATGGGGTAGGAAAGGAATAATTATAGGAGTGACAAAAGACTTTAATTTCAGCTCGTTGCACAATACAATAGAGCCTGTAATTCTAAGAATTCCAAATCCTAATGAAGATAATATATTTTACCGTCAACTATCAGTAAAAATTAATCCGCATAATGTAAACGAAAGTATAGAGTATTTACAGAGTACCTGGAAAAGTTTCTACCCCGGCGAAGCGTTCAATTTTTATTTTTGGGATGAAAGCCAGAACGCAAGTTATTTTGCCGAGCAAAGGATGAGTGATATTTTCAAGTACTTTTCAATTCTCGCAATCTTTATTGCATGTATAGGACTTTATGGGTTAACTGCTTTTACTATTGAAAGAAAAATTAAAGATATAGGAATACATAAAGTGCTTGGTGCCAATGTTGCAAAAATTGTGTTCATGCTTTCAAAAAAATATTTGTTTTGGATAGTTATTTCCAATGCGATTGCGTTTCCGGTCGTATATTATTTTATGAACGAATGGCTCCGTGACTTCGCGTATAGAATAGAAATTAGCTGGTGGGTATTCGTAATTTCCGGAATTATTGCATTATTAGTTGCATTGGCTACTATAAGCTTTCAGGCAATAAAAGCGGCAACTGCAAATCCTGTCGAAGCACTTCGATACGAATAGTATAGAAGTGCGAAGATCCCGATGTAGTTTATCGGGATTGAATCATTGCGATATTAATAAGGAGGAAATATGTTAAGAAATAATCTTAAAGTAGCAGTCAGGAATTTGACGAGAAACAAAATCTATTCCCTTATTAACATAGTTGGATTGGGAGTAGGTATTGCATGTGTTGTTCTCATTATGCTTTGGGTTAAATACGAATTGAGTTACGATAAATTTCATGAAAATGCCGATCGTTTATACCGCGTCGTTTTTACAACAGAGCAAATAAATTATCACGGTTTTTATCAACCCGGTCCTCTAGCGAATTATTTAAAAGAAAACTTCCCCGGGATAGAACAATCAACCAATTACTCGGAGATGGAATGGAAATTGTCTCATGGTACCAAAGGTTTCTTCTGTAAAGGCAGTTTTGTTGATACAGCTTTTTTCAAAATGTTTTCTTTTCCGGTGGAAGAAGGAAACCCGGAAACTGTTCTTATCAATCCCGGCTCAGTAGTTATTTCCAAATCATTAGCTCAAAAAATATTTGGTCAAAATGATCCCGTCGGAAAAACATTAAAACTGAACGACGATTCCGATCTAATTGTAACCGGTGTTTTTCCAGACGTGCCGGAAACATCTCATATGCAGTTTGATTTTGTAATCCCTTTTTCAGACGCACCTGATTGGATGAATATGTGGGATCGAAAGTGCGTTCAAACTTATGTTCTCCTCAAAGAGAATATTTCTTTTGATGACGTAAATAAAAATATTTATGGAGTAATGAATAAACATAACCCGGAATGGGAAAATGTGCTGTACCTTTATCCCATTACTAAAAGCCATCTTTACGAACCCGGAGGAACAGGCAGGATAGTATACATATACATATTTTCAGTGCTCGGCATTTTAATACTACTTGTTGCCTGCATCAACTTTATGAATCTTTCGACTGCCCGTTCGGAAAAAAGGATGAAGGAAATTGGAATTAAAAAGACAGTGGGTTCTTCCCGCTGGGAATTGGTAAAGCAGTTTATGAGCGAGAGTATCATGTTTTCATTTATTGCACTTTTTATTTCAATCATATTAGTTGAACTCAGCCTTCCTTATGTAAATAACATATTAAATACCCAAATTACTCTGAATTATTCGGTAGGTATGATTACAATTTTATTAAGTATTACATTGTTAACCGGTTTGGTAGCGGGCAGTTATCCTGCACTTTATCTTTCTTCTTTCCGACCAATAGTGATACTGAAAGGCAAAACATTAAAAACAACCGGTGATCGTTCTTCTATTTTCAGAAAAACTATGGTCATCGTTCAATTCGCATTTTCAGTATTTATCATTACCTGTGTTCTATTTATTAATAACCAGTTGCACTTCATTCAATCCAAGAATCTCGGTTTTAACAAAGAACAGGTTTTGGTCATTAGTACAAGAGGGGCTTTACAACATAATGTTTCTACAATTAAAAATGAATTGCTTAAACATCCCGCTGTTCAAAGCGTAACCGCATCGGCTACCAATCTAACAAGTTTTGCCGGCGCAGGAACCGGACCAATCGAGTGGGAAGGTAAAGACCCGGAGAAACTTCTCGAAGTCGGTTTTAATTTTGTTGACAAAGACTTTATAAAAACGCTTCAAATAAAAATGGTACAGGGTAGATTTTTTTCAAAGGAATTTTCAACCGACATGTCGGAAGCGTTTGTTGTAAATGAAGCAACTGTAAAAGCAATGGGTATTGATAACCCTATAAATAAAAATCTTACTGCATGGTTCGGAAGAAAAGGAAAAATTGTGGGAGTAATTAGTGATTTTAATACAATGTCGCTCCACAACGAAATGACACCTGTGGTTTTCATTCCCGCTCAAGCTGCTAATTATCTTTGTGTTCGAATTAAATCAGATGATATTTCGGGCACGATAAAATCTATAGGAACAATAATTAAAAAAATTGTCCCGGATGATCCTTTTGAATATCAATTTTTAGATGAGAAGATTAATACTCTTTACAAAACCGAACAGGTAACAGGTGAATTAGCAACATTTATTGCTATTCTAGCAATTTTTATTTCTTGTCTTGGCTTATTAGGATTAGCCTCTTTTTCAAGCCAACAACGTACTAAGGAAATAGGTATCCGTAAAGTTCTGGGTTCATCTGTTATAGGTATTCTTATTATGCTCGTTATGGATTTCGTTAAATGGATTTTACTTGCCAATATAATAGCTGTTCCAATTGCTTGGTACGCTATGAATAAATGGCTGCAAAATTTTGTATATAGAATTGATATAAGCTGGTGGGTGTTTCTTCTTGCCGGTGGAATTGCTTTGGTGATTGCTTTAGCTACTGTTAGTTTTCAGGCAATTAAAGCAGCAATAGCAAATCCTGTTGAGTCACTCAGATATGAGTAACGAAATCTCGATGTTTTTAATCGGGATTAAGGTATAAATAACATATAACATTTAGGCATTGTCATGTTCAAAAATTATTTGAAGATAGCAATCAGAAATATTGCTAGGCATAAACTGTACTCGTCTATAAACATTGCTGGATTATCTATCAGTCTTGCAATCGTTATCTTGATAGCTTCATATGCCCAAGTGGAATTAAGCATAAACAAATTCCACAAAAATTATAACCGCATTTATAAAATTGGTAAGGGGCCTACTCCAGCAACCATTGGTGAAATAATAAAAATGAATGTGCCTGAAATTAAAAAGGCGGCACGGATAGAAACCTTCCGCACAACATCTGTTACGATGAAGTATGATAACAACAACCCTCTTATAGTTAAAAACATAATTTTTAGCGATCCTGACTTCTTTGATATTTTCACTTTCCCTGCCATAAAAGGAAATTTAAAAACAGCTTTAACAGAACCAATGTCGTTGGTGTTAACCGAAACCGAAGCTAAAAGAATTTTTGGAAATGAAGATCCTATTGACAGGACCATAAAATTAGATAATAAATATGATCTAACTGTAAAAGCAATTATGAAAGATATATCTCGGAATTCATCAATGCAGTTTAGCGGCGTTATATCTTTTATTAGTATTAAAAATATGAGGTCCAATTCATTTGGGTGGAGGTGTAGCAATTATGAAACGTACCTGTTATCTCCAAAAAAATTCAACAAAGCAGATCTTCAAAAGAAAATAGAACCAATACTAAAGCAAAATATTCCTAAAGATCATAAAGATTTAAATATTGAAATATTTTCACTGGAAGACATTTATTATAACGCGGAAGTGTGGACGTTCAATTCTCATGGCAGTATTGAGGAGAGATTTACATTAATCTCTATTGCGGCACTCATCTTATTAATTGCTGTTATTAACTTTATAAATCTTTCAACAGCACGTGCGTCGATGCGGACAAAAGAGATGGGTGTTAGAAAAACTATAGGCGCGTCAAGGTTCACTTTAGTAAAACAGTTTTTAAGCGAATCAATAGTAATAAGTATTATCTCAATGCTATTTGCTGTTTTAATTGCGGAAGAATTAATGCCCATATTTAGTGAACTTGTTGATTTGCGTTTAATAGTATTTCCTAAATTTTTTTCAATGAGAATTATAATTCTTATAGCTGCCGCTATTCTTCTTGGAATATTTGCGGGAATTTATCCCGCGTTTTATTTAAGCTCTTTCAAACCAGGTTTAATTTTAAGAGGAGAAATTCACCAGGGCCGCGGCAAAGCCTATTTAAGGAAAGCATTGATAATCTTTCAGTTTTCAATTGCGGTTGTTCTTATTGTTTCCACACTTGTAATTTATATGCAAACAGAATATATAAGAAATAAACCACTCGGCTTTCTGAAAGAAAACATTATATACTTTCCCATTAATAAACAAATTTCATCAAAAAAAGAACTGTTTAAAACTAAGATGCTTCAGCACTCAGCAGTAACCGATTTTGCATATACACACGCTGTTCCGGGCGAAATGCAAATGACATGGGAAACTACGCTAAACTATGAAGGGAAGGAATTAAACGTGAGGTTTATAGCAGTGCCTGTTACATCCGATTTTACCAGGTTGATGGATATGAAATTAATTGAAGGACGAAACTTTATTGATAAGGATGAAAATGATGAATATAACATTATTATAAATGAGGCATTTGTAAGACAAAATGGATTGGAAAAACCATTTGAAGCCCGCTTAACCGGGTGGGGAGAGGGAAAGGGTAACGTTGTTGGTATTGTAAAAGATTTTAATTTCCAGTCTCTACATTCAGAGGTGCAGCCATTGGTTTTTTGGAATATTCCGGGCTTCTATAAGCGCGGCTTAATCAAAATAAAATCATCAAGATACAGCGATATTAAGGGAGTAATTGAAAATCTAAAATTAGTTTGGAAAGAAACATCTCCTGATTTTCCTATCGAATATAATTTTCTTGATGAAAAATTAGATTTGCAATACAAAGCCGAAGAGAAATTTGAAAAAGCATTCATCGGATTCTCTCTGTTCGCGATTTTAATTGGATGTCTTGGATTGTTTGGTTTGTATTCATTTACAACTGAACAAAGAACTAAAGAGATCGGTATAAGGAAAGTTCTTGGTGCGTCTATTTCAGGTATTATAATAATGCTTTCACGGCAATTTATTTTATTGGTTTTAATATCCAATATTATTGCGTGGCCTATTGCGTATTATATAACCAATAACTGGCTACAAGATTTTGCATATAGAATTGATATAAACTGGTGGGTGTTTCTTCTTGCCGGCGGAATTGCTTTGGTGATTGCTTTAGCTACTGTTAGTTTTCAGGCAATAAAAGCTGCAACGACAAATCCAGTTGAGTCACTCAGATATGAGTGACGAAATCCCGATGTTTTTCTATCGGGGTCGAAGCATTAAAGTATGAATAATACTTTAATGCGCAGATCCCGGTTTGCGGGGTTAAAAGTTTACATTATGAATAGAGAGGAAAATCATGTTCAAAAATTATTTGAAGATTGCGTTTAGAAACTTGCAAAAGAATAGAATTTATACTTTTATCAACATTGGCGGACTCGCAATCGGGATAGCTATTTTTCTAATAATCTCAATGTATTCAATGTACGAGTTAAGTTATGATAAATTTCACGAAAAATATGAATCCATCTACCAAATTAATATAGGAAATCATTTTTTTGCTACTGCTCCTCTGGCAACTTTGATTGAAGAAAATTTACCGGAATGTGAATTTATAACAAGGGTAGATGATACTTACGGAGGGGGGCAAAGTCCGTTATTTATAATAAATAACGGAAGCATCAGCAAAAAAATAAAATTTAATAATGTGCTTTCGGCAGATCAAGCATTTTTTGATATCTTCAGCTTTAATATAATTTATGGTGATGCCGCTTCGGCATTATCCGAACCCTACTCTATAGTGTTGACAAAAAGTTCTTCAAAAATCCTCTTTGGAAAGGAGAATTCTGTCGGAAAAACTTTTCTTTATATCGGAGGTTTTAACGGTAAGCCCGAAATTAATGTGACCGTTACAGCCGTTGTTGAAGATGTTCCCGCCAACTCGACAATCAAATTTAATGCATTAACTTCAATGTCAACATTGTACGCCGAAAAACCTACAGGACTGAATCTTGAAGAAGACTGGTTAAATTGGGGATACAATACATACGTGTTGCTGAAAGATCAAAATGTACAAACATTCAAAAGTAAATTAAGTCAGCTGTGGATTGAACAGGAAAATAAACTTTGGCCCGAAAGTGAACACAGAAAAGTTGATTTAATTCCTTTAGCAGAGACATATTTTTACAACAACAATAAGCGGGAGTTAATTTATCTTATACAGCTAGTAGGAATATTTATTTTATCCATAGCGATAATAAACTTTGTAAACTTAACAATTGCAAAATCATTTTCCCGTGTAAAAGAAATAGGTGTCAGAAAGGTTATCGGGTCACTGCGGCGCGATCTCATAAAACAATTCCTCATTGAATCAATTCTTATTGCAGTTATTACAACACCCGCTGCACTGATTCTTTTTGAGTTATGCAAAAATCAGTTTATAAATATTATCAACAAACCCATTCCGCTTGATATTTTAAACCAGCCGTCAATGATTTTATTCTTGCTTGGAACGGTTCTTATTACAGGGTTAACAGCCGGTATATACCCGGCTTTGGTTTTATCATCTTTTAAATCGGCGTCAATATTAAAAGGAGAGAAAACAAAAGGTAAAAGAGGAGCTTCTTTAAGATTTACGCTTTTCGTTTTTCAATTTGTCATTTCTGTAGCTCTTATAATTTGCACAATCTTTATTTTCAAACAAATAGAATTCTTAAAAACAAAATCATTGGGCTACTCTCATGAAAACATAATATACTGTCTTAATAGCCGGGAGATAAATAAAAGCTATGATGTATTTAAACACAAGCTTCTTCAAAATCCCGGTGTAATATCTTTGACGCGTTCAAATCATTCACTCGGGCAGTCGCTTAATATCAGCACCGGCTATGAAGTTAACGGAGTTAGAAAAACTTACCGCGCAACTACAGTTGATCCCGATTTTATTCCTACTATGGGTATAAAGGTAATTCAAGGACGCCCGTTTTCGTGGGATATTCCGACTGATAAAGAAAGGTCAATTATTGTTAATGAAACCTTTGTTAAAGAATTTGAACTGGAAAATCCTATTGGTACTGAAATTGAATTCCTGGATTTCCTGAATTTTAAACCGAAAATTATTGGTGTTATTAAAGATTTCCATAATAGCTCATTTCATCAAAAAATTGAACCAAGTGCGTTATGGTATGCTGACTGGAATGCATGTATAAATATTAAGATCAGTGATCAAAACAAGGCTCAAACGATAAGTTATATTAAAAATATATGGGATGAATTAACTCCCCAGGTTCCTTTTGAGTATGAATTTCTTGATGAAACATACGATAAGCTATATAAAGCTGAAGAAGAATTGAAACAAATAGTAAGCTCCTTTTCATTGATATCAATTATAATCACGTGTTTCGGTTTGTTTGGGTTGATATCATATAACGCTGTTCAGCGTACAAAAGAAATCGGTATTCGAAAAACGCTGGGGGCTTCCGTTGCCGATCTGGCTTATCTGTTAGCCCGAGATTACTTGAAGTGGATAATTATTGCTGTGATAATTGCATTTCCTGTAGCTTACTTTGTTGTTGATAAATGGCTACAGAACTTTGCATATAGAATTGATATAAGCCTGTGGGTATTTATTTTCTCGGGAGTTATTGCATTGTTGGTGGCATTGATTACTGTCAGTTACCATGTTATAAAAGCTGCAACTGTTAATCCGGCTGAGAGTTTGCGTTATGAGTAATAGCGTAAACTTGAAATCCCGGGATTTTCAATCGGGATTGAGTCTTTAAGATATGAATAATAAACGCAATGAGCAAAAACGCTAAACGGAAAGGAGCAACCATGTTCAAGCATTATTTCAAAATAGCTTTAAGGAATTTAGTTAAACACAAAACGTATTCGTTTATTCATATATTCGGGCTTACCGTCGGCATTGCGTGTCTTGTATTGATTCTTAAGTACGTTCAATATGAGATGAGTTTTGACCGGTTTAATGAAAATGCGGATCATATTTATAGAATTACCGGGCATGATTGGGCACAAACGCCTGTACCGTTAAGTGAAGAACTCCGATTGTTCTATCCTGAAATAACCAATACAGTTCGAATTAGAAAGGTTGATAAAGTATTACTTGGTCACGACCAGAAAAAGTTTTATGAAGAGAATGTTGTTTTTTCCGATCCCTCGATATTTAATATGTTTACTTTTCCCTTGCTGGTTGGAGATCCGCAGACAGTATTAAACGATCCTTACTCGGTAGTCATAACTCAGGAAACTGCCCGCAAATATTTCGGCGACCAAGACCCAATCGGTAAGAAATTGAATTACGATGATCGAATTGATTATACGGTGACCGGCATTCTTAAAAGGATTCCGCAAAACTCACACATGAAGTTTGATTTTGTTTTTTCTCTCGGTAGCGCACAAACAGCGTTTTATAAAGATTTTTTTGAAAACCGGATGAATACGGTAGTCTTCAATTATTTCCAGCTAAATACTGAAAGTAATTTAGCGGTAATACAAGCTCGTCTTGATGAGTTTACTAAATCTTATTTGGGAGAAGGATTCTATAATACAACCAGGGAAGGCAAATGGAGGATTGAATATCATTTACAACCTCTCCTGTCAATCCATTTGCATTCCAACCTTGGCGGCGAGTTTGAACCAAATGGGGATATAACCAGCGTTTACATTTTTTCTGCCATTGCAATTTTAATTCTTCTTATTGCCTGTATTAATTATATGAACCTTTCTACGGCAAGATATATGAACCGTTTAAGGGAGGTTGGGATCAGAAAAGTTTTAGGCGCAAGCCGGCGTCATATAATTTATCAATTTATCGGCGAATCTGTGTCGTTTTCGGTTATATCAATATTCTTTGCTTTTGTGCTTATTGAATTATTGTCCCCATGGTTAAGTACAACACTAGGTGAAAAAGGAATGTATTCAGGCAGCGGTTCCGGCTTTATATTCCCTTTAATCGGTATAGCTTTGTTAACAGGTCTGCTTTCGGGATCGTACCCGGCAATTTTTCTATCGCGTTTTCATCCTGTTCATATTTTATCCAAAACTATACTTAAGATAAATAAGCGGTTTAATTATAGAAACGGTTTGATTTTATTTCAATTTGTTGTTTCAACGGTTCTGATTATAGCCACCCTTATCGTTAATAGTCAGCTTTCTTATATACAAAAGAAAAAACTCGGTTTTAATAAGGAGCAAATTGTTGTTTTACCCTTACAAGATAAATCCGTTAGAATGAAAAGCCGGCTTTTAAAAAATGAACTATTACAGCAGCCGGGAATAGTTAATGCAACTCTTTCTTCAATTGTTCCCGGGGCAGTAAAATGGGTAAGAAGTTTTAATTGGGAAGGTCAAACAGAAGATGAAGATAACACGATGAGTTATATCGCAACTGATTATGATTTTCTAAAAACATATAAAATACAGATGCTTGAAGGAAGAGATTTTTCAGAATCATTTTCTACAGATGAAGAGCAAGGTTTTTTGATAAATCAAGCCGCATTGAAAAAACTTGGATGGGATTCTGCAATTGGAAAGAAAATCGGTGCAGTAGAGAAGCAGGGTAATGTTATAGGATTGGTAAAAGATTTTCATTTCAAATCCCTTCATGAGAAGATCGAGCCTCTTGTAATTTATATTGACAAGTCTGATAACTCTGAATATATGTCGGTCAGACTAAAAACAAATAATGTAGCAAGTGTTCTTAATTCAATTCAAAACAAATGGAAAGATTTTTCGACAGACAAACCTTTTGAATATTTTTTTCTTGATGATTACTGGGGAAAGCTTTACATGGCAGAACAAAGTATGAAAAATCTTTTCAGTTTTTTTTCAGCGCTTGCAATTTTTATCGCATGTCTCGGCTTATTCGGACTCGCGGCATTCAGCATTCAAAACAAAACAAAAGAAATAGGAATACGAAAAGTGCTCGGAGCTAGTGTACCGGAAATAATATCAAAACTTTCAATAGAATTTACAAAATGGGTAGTCGTTGCAAACGTAATTGCCTGGCCAGTTGCATATTACTTTATGACTAACTGGCTGCAAGATTTTGCATATAGAATTGAAATAAGCTGGTGGGCGTTTCTTCTTGCCGGCGGAATTGCTTTGGTGATTGCTTTAGCTACTGTTAGTTTTCAGGCAATTAAAGCAGCAATAGCAAATCCTGTTGAGAGTTTACGTTATGAATAATAACGTAAACCCGAAATCCCGATGTAGTTTATCGGGATTGAGTCACTCAGATATGAATAAAGAGGAAAAATTATGTTTAGAAATTATTTAATGCTAACTCTGCGTAATCTTAAAAAACATAAAGTGATTACCTTTATTAATATAGCAGGATTAGTTATTGCTTTCACAAGCTGTATATTTATAGCACTTTTTGTCTTCGATGAATTGAGTTATGACGGGTTCCATAAAAATACGGATCAAATATTTCGAGTCAGACAAAAGGTGGACCTGTTCGGATTTAGTCCGACAACCTCATGGCTTTTGGCTGAAAAACTAACAGAAGAATTCCCTGAAGTAAAAACCGCTGCAAGAATTCAAATTATGGATGAGTCGATTTATTTCAGAAGTGAAAAGGAATTATTAAAGGAAAACAAATACCTGTTTGCGGATAATTCGCTATTCCGGATATTTAGTTTCCCTTTTGTATCAGGCGATTCCGAAACAGCGCTTTCAATACCCAATTCGGTTGTTATCAGTAAGAAAATAGCCGCTAAATATTTTGGGACAAAGAACCCTCTTGGACAAATGCTTCACGTGAACATCAGTTCAAAATGGTACGACCTCCAGGTAACGGGTGTCCTCGAAAATATACCGGCAAATTCTGATTTTAACGTGGACTTTATGTTTTCATCATCAGTCCTTTACGAAATATTTGACAACCCAGGACGTAAAGCTCCCGAGCCGCATCCAATGGAAAGATGGGAACGGATTAGTATATTTACATATGTTCTGCTGAATAGGGCAGGCAATCTATCCGATTTAGAAATAAAGATGGGAAAATTTTTTCAGGAAAAGCTTCCGAACTCTTATATAAAAGAAGTGAAGTTGGAGCCGCTAACTAGTATTCATCTTTATAACATAACAGATACGGGTGATCAAAAACCGGGCTCAATAATTTATGTATATCTTTTTTCAATAATCGGTTTTCTAGTTCTATTAATTGCCGGAATTAATTTTGTAATCTTATCCACTGCAAATTCATCTGTTCGAGCTAAAGAAATAGGATTGCGAAAAGTTATTGGCGCTAAGCGAACAGATTTAGTCAAACAATTTTTAAGCGAGTCAATTCTTCTGGCGTTTTTAGCTTTTCCTTTGTCGCTAATTGCGGTTGAATTACTGTTACCTTCGGTTAACACGCTTCTTAACAAACAGTTCGGTGCAAACTATTTTCAATTATGGCAATTTATTTTGGCTTTATTAGGCACAACTTTAATAGTTGGATTATTCTCCGGCGGCTATGCGGCGTTTTATCTCTCTGCTTTATCACCAATAACCACTTTGCAAAACAACTCGTTGATCGGTAATGCACGTAGCGGTTTGAGGAAAACACTTATCGTTTTACAGTTCACAATATTCATAGCTCTGCTGGTTTGCAGTCTTGTTATATCTCAACAAATAGGTTATATCAGGGAGTCAAACCCGGGATTTCAAAAAGAACAACTATTAGCAATAGATATGGGAAAAACTAATTTTGGAAAACATTTCAATGCCTTTAAACAAGATATTATGCATAACCCCGGGGTAGTAAATATTTCTGCCGGGAGTACACTTCCAATGACAAGAACAGCTGTCATGTTTCAGACAACAAGTTTAATTGATAATCCCGAAAAGAAAATTCAATATTGGGGCGGATATGTAGATTATGATTTTTTCAAAACATTAGGAGCGCATATTCTTCAAGGAAGAGTGTTCTCGCAGGATTATTCCCAGGATTTAACGGAGTCTGTAGTGCTTAATAGAACCGCGGCTCAAAAATTTGGACTTAATAATTCTATTGGTCAGATGATTCAGTTGCAGGATGGCCCTAAAAGAGTAATTGGCGTGGTAGATGATTTTGTAGTTTCATGTTATTATGAAACACAACCGTTAGTTTATTATTTGAAACCAGGTAATCCTATTATCGGGACAATGGTTTTACGGTTAAGTCCCGGTAATATAAGCTCAACTCTTAAATACCTGGAAAAAACTTGGTATCAATACTCTCCCGATGCTGTATTCGCATTTCAGTTTATAGATGATGAAATTAATCGGCAGTATGAAAAAGATTTACGATTCGGAAAGATAATCACAACACTTACCGGCTTATCTATTCTCATCGCTTCTATGGGTTTATTTGGATTATCTCTATTTATGATTAGGCGCAGGAATAAAGAAATAGGTATCAGAAAAATATTAGGAGCTTCTATACGCGGTTTGATTTTTATTCAAACAAAAGAAATGATTTTGCTGGTAATTATCGGCAGTTGTATCGCATGTCCCATTGCTTATTACTTGATGAGTAAATGGCTGCAAGATTTTGCTTATAAAATAGATTTAAGTTTGTGGGTGTTTGTTCTTTCGGGTGGAATTGCTTTAGTGATTGCATTAGCCACAGTTAGTTTTCAGGCAATAAAAGCTGCGATTGCAAATCCTGTTGAGAGTTTGCGTTATGAATAAAGTAGAGTTATTGAATTTATTTCTGAAGGATATAGAGAAATTTTTGGAGGTTACAAATGAAATATGATTTAACATTAGCTTTCCGCAATATTAGGAAAAGAAAAACAATATCCTTTATTAATATTTTAGGATTGGCATTTGGTTTTGCATTTGTAATTCTGGCAGGCAGATATATTTATACCGAGAAGACCTTTGATGAATTTCACGAAAATTCTGCTTCAATATATCGTATTGAGATAAATCATTCGGAGTATGGACCTTCCTGTTTTACTTCAAATATTATGTTATCTTTTTTAAAAGATAATGTACCTGAAGCTAAAGAAGCGACACGAATAATTAATGACGGCGGGCTTTTGGGGCCGCAAAGAATCCTTGTTTACAATAATATCAAATACAATATTGATAAACCGCTGATAATAGATCCCGATTTCTTTTCTATGTTTTCGTTTCAGCTTTTAGCGGGTGAAATTGAATCATTTAACAGGGATAAATATTCCATAGTACTCGTTGAATCATTTGCAAAAAAAATATTCGGTGATGAAAATCCAGTCGGGAAAATAGTTAAGTATAAAGATGATTTATTTACGGTGAAAGCAATAGTTAAAGAACCTCCTGCAAACTCTTCCATAAAGTTTGATTTATTATTGCCCATTGAAAATAAACCGGAATATGCAACCGACGACTGGCGTAATGGTTCACTTCAAACCTTTATACTTGCGTCCGGTAATATATCACATTTGGAACTGCAGCAAAAAATAAATAGCAGGGTAATGTCAGTTTTAAAATCTCTGGGCTATTTAGAAAATAACCGGATGAACCAATATCAATACAAGTTAAACCCGATAACAAATATTTATTATTCTGAATATCAATTCGACAATATATGTATTCACGGAAATAGCAAACTAACATATTTGCTTTCGAGTGTAGCTGTTGTTGTTTTATTGATTGCAATGATAAATTTTATGAATATATCATTGATTAAAGCTTCCGAAAGAGTTAAAGAGTTGGGTGTTAGAGCTACATCAGGAGCTTCGGGTCTCGACAATATCCGTTTACTCATTTACGATTCAATTATACCGTGTCTTATAGCTTCCATACTTGCAATAGCATGGGTTTATGAAATTGAACCCATAATTAATCCCTTGCTGAACGTGCCGATGGTAAATATGAGTCTTTCACATTTAGTAATAATAGTAGTTGCTTTTTTAACTTTAGGTACATTAGCCGGACTTTATCCGGCACTGAAACTATCGTCATATAATATTATCGATTCGTTAAAAGGAAAAACAAAAAAAGGCAAAAGTGCTTTATTCTTTAGAAGCACTTTGTCCGTTGCTCAGTTTGTCGCTTCAATTGCATTAATTATTTCGATGTTTGTTATCTATAACCAAATTGATTATGTTGTTAAACAAAGCGGTACAAATCTCGATAAAAATCTTGTATTATATTTATCCTTGTCAGATAAAACACCTGAAAAAAGTCAAAAAATATATACTATCCAGAAAGCCTTAAAATTGTTGCTTGAAGTAGAAGAAGTAAGCAGTTGTATTCATCTACCCGGTGATGAATTATACTCTAATTGGAAAATGCCTTTAAAATACAAAACGGAAAATGAGACTGAGATTCTTACAAATCATAATATGGTTGATGCCCGTTATCCCGAAACAATGGGGTACGAGATTATAAGGGGACGTACATTTAATCCCGAAATTAAATCCGATGAAAAAAGCTATATTGTTAATGAAGCATTCATAAAAAAATATAACATACAAAATATTGAAGATACTTTTATCTTGGGATGCCCTATAATAGGCGTAGTAAAAGATTTTCATTTTCTGTCATTACATGAAAAAATTGAACCCTTAGCGATCAGGTACTTGAATTCCTACCAGTCAAGAATTGTAGTCCGTTTAACTACTGATAATATTACTTCATTATCCGGAGTAATAGATAAAATTAAAGAAACTGCAAACTCGATTGATGATACGGCAATTTCAGACATTAATTTTCTTGATGAACATATTGCAGCTCTCTATGATAAAGAGAAAAGAATTTCACAGATATTATTGTGGTTGTCGGTATTCTCCATACTAATATCATGTATGGGGCTTTTTTCAATGTCGTTGTTTACAATAGAAGCAAGGACAAAAGAAATTGGTATCCGTAAAGTTGTTGGGGCTACGGTATCTGGAATAGTTTTCCTAATTACCAAACAATTTATACAATGGGTTTTAATTGCTAATCTAATTGCCTGGCCGATTGCCTATTATTTTATGAATAAATGGCTGGAAGATTTTGTTTACAGAATAAATATAACCTGGTGGATGTTTGCCCTTTCCGGCGGAATTGCTTTAGTAATAGCTTTAGCAACCGTTAGTTTCCAAGCGATAAAAGCGGCAATTGCAAATCCTATAGATTCATTGCGATATGAATAAATAACAATACGGTGGAATTATGTTTAAAAATTATCTAAAAATAGCACTGAGAAATATTTACAGAAACAAGACTTTTTCATTTATCAATATTGTCGGTCTTGCAATTGGATTGGCGGTAAGTTTTTCGATAATTATTTACGTAGTTCACGAGTTAAGCTATGATAAACACAATGAAAATTACGACAGAACTTACAGAATCGATAGCCATTGGATTGATAATGATTGGAGACTTCCGAGAACTAATTACCCTCTTGCGGAAGCAATTAAAAATGAAATACCGGGAATAGAAGAAGCAGCAAGAATTAAAAATTATAGTAATGTTAAATTACTCCGTAATCAAACAGAGTTCAATTTCGATTACAATTACTTTATTGATCCATCTTTACTAAAGATTTTCACTATCCCTTTTCTAAAAGGCGATATAAATACAGCACTATCTAATACTAATTCTATTGTTCTGTCTGAAAATACAGCCCGAACTATTTTCGGAACAACCGAAGTAATTGGGGATTATCTCACAGTACAATATGATACTAACGTAGTCCAAGTTAAAGTAACCGGAATTATCCGCGATGAGTCCCAACCTTCAACTATAGTTCCCCATTCTATTTTACCATTAGAACTTTTATTTAGAATTAATAAAATAGCTAAAGCCGGAGAAGAAAACTGGATCGATATACAGGCTATTACAACATATTTATTGTTAAAAGAAAGAGTTGATATTCGACATCTTGAAAAACAAATCAGGTTGTTGAATGATGATAGGACAAAAGATATTGAAAACTATGTAATGAACATTGACTTTCATGTAGTGCCATTGGGTGATACATATTTTGAGACAATTAGAAAGAACGCCCCTTCCAACTTCCCGATTATTGATAAAGATATGTTAACAATTTATTCTGTAATTGCTTTCTCAATTTTGTTATTGGCTTGTATTAATTATGTGTTGCTTTCCTTTGCAAAGTCATCGATAAGAAATACAGAAATCGGTATTAGAAAAGTTATTGGAGCAAGACGGCGTGATATTGCGGGACAAATTATATTTGAGTCAATTATAACATTGTTATTATCATTTCCGCTTACCATTTTTTTTATTGAGCTAATTTTCCCGGTAATTCAAGATGTTGTTGGTCGTGAGATAAATAACACATTCTTTACAAACATTTATTTCTTACTAGCTTTAGTCGCAATAACCGCTCTCATAGGAGTTGCTGCAGGTAGTTATATTGCTTTCTATCTGTCGGTGCTTAAGCCGGTAAATATTTTTAAGACAAAGTATAGCACATCACCAAATAAATTTAATCTCAAAAGGTTTTTGCTTTGCTTTCAAATTGTAGTATTTGTAATTCTCTTGGTTTCTGCATTAGTTCTAAAATCACAAATGCGTTATATCTATAACAAAGATTTGGGCTATGATACAAAAAACATGGTATTAATATATTGTAATGCTATCGAAGGTAGAGAAGAAGCATTCAAAAATTCTATTGTTAAGCATTCTGCTGTTACAGACTACGCTTTTACACTTAATACATTACCGTTGCCTGTAATGAACAAATGGAAAGTTTCATCAGAGGCAAATCCAATCAATAAACACATAATGTTGTGTCCTCGATTGGGAATGGATTACCCGCGATTTTCGAAAATGAAATTAATCAAAGGTGAATTCCCTGATAAAAATAACAAGGAATGTTGTGTAATTCTAAACGAAACCGCAGCTAAAATGCTAGGTGATGAAAATATTATTGGTAAAAATATTTCGTTGCTTGGAATGGTAAATAGAAGAGTAGTAGGCATTGTACAAGACTTTAACATAAACTCATTAAAAGAAGAAATAATGCCAGTAGTAATGCAGTTGAGCAATCTAAACTCCTATTTGGCTCTTAGAATAACACCGGGCAGAACATTTGAAGCAATGGAATATTTTAGCGAAAAGTGGTCTGAGTTTTCCGAAGAGTCAATTAGCTTTCAATTTATTGAAGATAGAATAGATTATTTATATGAGGAAGAAATTCACTTTGAAAAAGTAATTGACTTTTTCACTTTGGTGGCAATAATAGTCGCATCTATGGGTTTGTTTGGTCTTGTAATGTTTTCAACTCAGCAGCGTACTAAAGAAATCGGAATCCGAAAAGTACTTGGAGCTTCGATCACGAATATATTGGGAATGCTATCAAAAGAATATGTATTGCTGGTTATTACCGGCACAATAATAGCCTCGCCGATTGCTTATTATTTTATGAACAAATGGCTGAACAACTTCGTTTACAAAATAACGATTGGACCGAGCATTTTTATTCTTGCTCTTGCAATCGCTTTGGTTATAACAATGTTAACGATTGGTATACAAGCTATTAAGGCTGCTACGGCAAACCCTGGTGAGAGTTTACGTTATGAATAATAACGTAAACTCAAAATCCCGATGTTTTTAATCGGGATTTCGAGTTTGAAATAAGAATAAAGGAATAAAATGTTTACAAATTATTTGAAAATAGCACTCAGAAATATTTTAAAACGCAAATCATATTCAATAATAAATATCACAGGATTGGCAATAGGAATGACTTGTTTTATTCTTATCGCTCTTTATATTCAGTATGAACTGAGTTATGATAAATATCATGAAAATGCTGAGCAAATCTATCGGATAGTAATGAAACAGCCCGGTAATTATTATATGGGTAAAGATGTATATAATGTCACACCTGCACCGTTAGCTCCTACATTAAAATCTGAATATCCCGAAGTTATTAATGCTGCCAGGGTAAAGATAGTATTCCCTAATCCTTTAGTTCAGGTTGAACAAAAATCATTTGAAGAAGAAAGAATGTTTTATACTGAACCGGATTTTCTGAAAATATTTTCTTTCCCTTTAATTACTGGTAATCCTCAGACAGTATTGGAAAATCCTTATTCAATTTTACTAACGGAAGAAATGGCGCATAAATACTTTGGTAATACAAATCCAGTTGGCCAAAAGATTAAATTAAATCAAAGTGATGAATATACAATTACAGGAGTTATGAAAAATGTACCACAAAATTCTCATTTTGTTTTCGATTTCTTAATCTCATTAAGTACACTTTATGCCCAGAATAATGTTCATGACAATTGGAGAAACAACTCTTACTTTACATATATTCAGTTAAACAACAATACACCGTTACAAGTATTTGAAGCAAAGTTAATTGATCTAATAAAAGAACACAAAGGAGCTGATAACAAAGACGAATATCTTGTTGAACCATTAAGCAGGATTCATCTATACGGGGATCGGAACTATGAGATAGAACATAATGGCGATATAAGGTATGTCTATTTGTTTACTGCAATTGGATTTTTTCTCTTACTGATTGCTTGTTTTAACTATATAAATATTTCTACTGCACAGTCTTTCAAAAGAGCCAAAGAAGTTGGATTAAGAAAAGTTGTTGGTGCAAATCGTAAACAATTATTGCAACAGTTTTTAAGTGAGTCATTAATTATTTCTTTTTTAAGTTTTTGTATATCTGTTTGTCTTGTTGAATTGTTGATGCCATTCTTTAATACTTTTATAGGGAATGATATTAACTTATCACTTTTTTCAGATATAAAATTACTTATAACTCTATTAGGAGTTTTATTGTTAGTCGGGTGTCTTGCCGGAGCGTATCCGGCATTTTTTATAACTTCATTTCAACCAACCAAAATTTTAAAAGGAGTTGCTAAAAAAGATTCTAAATCATTTTTCAGTCTACGAAATGTGTTAGTTATTTCGCAGTTTATTATTTCAGCGGTATTGATTGTAAGTACAATTACTGTATACAAACAATTGCATTATATAAAGAACAAAAATCTGGGCTATCAAAAAGATCATATACTTACCTTAAGTTTGCGAGATACGAAATTTCAAAAACAGTATGAAAGTTTTATTTCAGAATTATCAAACAATCATTATATAAAGAAGATTGCCGCATCTAACTGTCTACCATTTGATATTCAAAATCTGACTGGTGCTGTATGGGAAGGAAAGACAGACGAAGAATATTTTCCAATTAGTGAATTAAGAGTCGATCGTAATTTTTTGGATTTATATAATATTTCCTTGATTGAGGGAAGTAATTTTTCAGAGGATAATCGTGCTTATATTTTAAATGAAACAACAATAAACAAATTAGGATGGGACGACCCGATTGGAAAAAGATTTGCAGTCGATAGAAAGCTAAATGATGGCGGACCCGTTGTAGGTGTAATTAAAGATTTTCATTTTTATTCTCTCTATAATCTGGTTGAACCGCTGGCATTACAGCTTATAGAACATAATTCGAAGAAAAATAAAAAAGGAGCAAGATTCTTATCAATAAAAATAAGTTCTGAAGATATTCCACAAACGATTTCATTTATTGAAAAAAAATGGGAACAGTTCACACAATACCCTTTTGATTACCAATTTGTTGATAAAAACTTGGACCAAATGTATAAAGCCGAAAAACGTTTGGGGGATCTCTTCAATATTTTTGCTTTTATTGCAATACTTATTGGATGTTTAGGTCTTTACGGATTGGCATCTAATACGATAGAACAAAAAATTAAAGAAATTGGAATACGCAAAGTCCTCGGGGCTTCTGTTTCACAGATTGTTCAGATGTTATCCAAGGAAGTTTTTATTTGCATTATTATTGCAAACCTGATCGCCGGTCCACTTACATATTATTTCATGAATAATTGGTTACAAGATTTTGCTTACAGAATTGAAATGAGCTTGTGGATGTTTATTCTTTCCGGTGGGATAGCGTTGGTAATAGCTTTAGCAACCGTTAGTTTCCAGGCAATAAAAGCTGCAACGGCAAATCCTGTTGAAGCATTAAAGTATGAATAATACTTTAATGCGCAGATCCCGATTTACGGGATTTAGAGCTAGCATTAGAAGTGATGAAATGCCGGTGGTTTCCTATCGGGATTATCCGGCTTAAAAATTTGAGATGTGAATAAATGGAGAAACAATGATAAAAAGTTATTTAAAAACAGCGTTCAGAAATTTAATTCGTCGCAAGACATTTTCGTTAATTAATATATTCGGATTAGCATTAGGAATATCTGCATGCCTGATTATTTACTCATATGTTACTTACGAAAAAAGTTATGATACCTTTAATGAAAATGCAGATAATATTTACCGCCTCAAGAATGTACGATACTATGCAAGCGGCACGGACAGTAGCGCCGGCTGTGTTGCATTATTGGGCCCAACGTTAGAAGAAGAAATTCCTGAAGTAATAAACTTTGCGCGAGTTAATAGAAAAAGTACTGTCGTAACTTGCAATAATAATTCCTTTCATGAACATAATATGTTCTGGGCTGATTCTTCATTTCTTACAATGTTTTCATTCCCTCTCATCTCAGGGAATGTAGATAATGCATTATCTGAAAGATACAGTGCTGTACTTACAAAAAATACTGTTGAGAAATATTTCGGCGATAAAAACGCTATAGGTGAAACTATCCGATTGGAGGGTATGGATTTTAAGATTACCGGAATCGCAGAAAATGTTCCACCCAACTCACATATAAATTTCGACATACTTCTTTCTTTCAACACACAATTTAATGATTGGTACTGCTGGGATTGTAACAACAATAATACTTATATTCAGGTCACACCGGGAGCTAAAAAATCTTCAATCGAATCAAAGCTTCCTTCAATAGTTAGCAAATTACATAATGTGAAAGAAAACGGCTTCGATAGAGCGTATTTTATCCAGCCGTTGAAAGATATTCACCTACATTCAAATTTAAGATTTGAGCATGAAGAAAATGGAAATGCCAATACAATTTATTTCCTTTCTCTAATTGCAATAATAATTCTTTTGCTTGCATGGATAAACTACATTAATCTTTCAACCGCCCGTTCGTTTGAAAGAGCAAAAGAAGTTGGATTACGTAAGGTTATCGGCGCCGGTTATTGGGCCTTGGTCCGTCAGTTTTTGCTGGAGTCGTTTATAATTAATTTATTAGCAGTTCTTATTTCGTTTTTTATTGTAGAAATAACATGTCCTTTTTGGAATGAAATAGTCGGGATGCCCTCTTCATTCTCTTTATGGGAGAACATTGATTTAATAATGTTATTACCTGTTCTGGTTTTTATTAGCCCGGTTGTAGCCGGAATTTATCCTGCATTTGTTCTTTCATCATATTCACCGGTTTCCATTTTGAAAGGGAATTTTAAAAGCTCTTTAAAAGGAATATTACTGCGAAAAGGGCTTGTGATTTTTCAATTCTCAATCTCAATAATATTAATAGCCGTTATAATAGTTTTTGGTCAGCAATTATCTTTTATGCTAAATAAAAACCTAGGGTTTAATATAGAACAGAAACTAGTTGTTAACGCACCGGCTAATATTGAGAGAGGGAAAGATAGAACAAGCGCATGCAAAACATTTATAAATGAACTGCGAAATCAATCATTAATAGAAGATGCTACCTTTTCGTCTGTTATTCCGGGTATGGAGAACGGTGAAGTTACAGGTGGAATTAGACAAAGTGAACAATCATACGAGCAGGGAAAGCAGGTATATTTTGTATATGTAGCTCAAAACTATTTGGATTTTTTCAACATCGATTTGCTTTGCGGTCGGAATTTTTTTGAAAGCGAACTTAAGGGTTTATATCAAAACGGTTACAAAGCAAAGGGACTAATTATCAATGAAAGCGCAGCAAAGGAATTTGGTTTTGCAGCACCTGAAAAAGCTCTTGGTGCTTCAATATTCAGCGGCAATGATAAAATAGGGGAAGTTATGGGAGTAATCAAAGATTATCACCAACAATCCCTTGATAAAGAAATAGCCCCGTCAATTTTTGAGGGCGTGACCAGAGGCAATTTTTTTATTTTTTCTATTAATACCGAAGGCTTATCTGAAAAAATTGAAAGTATAAAAAGTAATTATGCGAAAATGTTCCATGGCAATCCTTTCGAGTATAATTTTCTTGACGAGTTTTTCGATAGGCAGTACAACGCAGATATTCAAACTGCTGAGATACTCGGCATGTTTACGTTCTTGTCTATTTTTATTTCGTGTCTCGGTTTGGTCGGGTTGTCTTCGCTAATGACAATACATAGAACGAAAGAAATAGGAGTAAGAAAAGTGCTCGGCGCTTCTGTTCAATCGCTTCTGATATTATTGTCAAAAGAGTTTATAAAGTGGCTGGTAATTGCAAATGTTATTGCATACCCGGTTGCGTATTATTTTATGAATAAGTGGCTTGAGAATTTTGCATACAGAATAGATATAAGCTGGTGGGTGTTTGTTCTTTCCGGGGGATTAGCTTTGCTGATTGCGTTGACTACTGTTGGTTTCCAAGCAATAAAAGCTTCAATTGCAAATCCCGTTGAGGCTCTTCGTTATGAATAATAACGAAGACCGAAATCCCGATTCTGTTTATCGGGATAGAAGCTTTACGAAATGAAAAAAGTAATGTTAAACTTGGTATTGTTAATGAAAATTAACGACATAAATGGTTTCAATATTAGACGAGGTATTTATGTTTAAAAATTATGTAATAACTTCTATCCGTTATTTAAGAAGAAACAAATCCTATTCTCTTATAAACATTGGCGGTTTATCAATAGGACTAGCCAGTTGTCTGCTGATATTTTATTTCCTCGGCAATGAACTTTCCTATGATGAATTTCATACCGACTACAAGAATATCTACAGAATTAATTCCGACTATTTTAGTTCTGCCGGAGAATCTGTTCATATGTTAAATACTCCTCCCGCTTTAGCCCCCGGAGTTAGGAGAGTTATCCCAGAAATAGAAAGGTCCTCCAGATTGAGATATGTAAACCGAATATCACTAAGTAAAGATGACAATACATTTTATGAAAGAAAAGGTTTTTATGCCGACTCGGTCTTTCTTGATATTTTTAGTTTCGGACTGAAATCAGGTGATCCCTTAACGGCGCTTGATATGCCTAACTCGATTGTTATTACCCAGGAGATGGCTCAAAAATATTTTGGTGAATCGGATGCCATAGGGGAAAACATCGTAATGAACAATGAGCTTCCTCTTAAGGTTACAGGTATTCTAAATCCTATACCCGCTAATTCTCATATACAATTTGATTTTCTTATATCCTTTCCAACATACCAAGTCCCGCCGGGAGTAGTTGCAGATTTACATAGCTGGAGATGGCTGGGATTTATTACTTATGTTAAACTAGTAGAAGGTGCCGATCCCGTTGATGTTCAAAACAAGATTGATAAGCTTATTGCAGATAATACATACCCGGGTCAAATACCACACAAAACTCAAATTCAATCCTTAAAAAATATCTATCTGGGTTCTAATAATTTGGTTGATGATCTAGCTAGTCCGCTAAAGTTCGGAAGCGAATTTAGCATTTATTCTTTTGGGATAATTGCTTTTCTAATTTTGCTTATTGCCGGTTTTAATTTCTTTAATTTAACAACTGCCGCCTTAGCAAACCGGTGTAAAGAAATAGGTTTGAGGAAAGTCTTGGGGGCTAAAAAAGGGAAACTGGTTTTCCAGATGTTATATGAATCCGTTATTCTTTCGGTAATCAGTCTTGTTATAGCTTATTTAGTAGTCTTTATTGTTTTTTCGGATCTAGCAGGAATACTTGGATTGAACCCGGTTATCGGTCTGGATACAATCATGTATTTAATACCAGTTTCATTGGTCATAACCATATTGTTGGGAATGTTTACCGGATTATATCCGGCGATTTTTTTATCGAGTATTAAAACAGTTACGGCACTTAAAGGCAGAATTAGGTTGGGCAAGAGGAACGGCTCAAATCTTAGGAACTCGCTCATCGTTTTTCAATTTTGTATCTCCATCGGACTGATCGTTTCAACATTGGTGATTACCAAGCAGATTAATTATTTGCGGGAACAAGAACTTGGATTTAACAAAGAAAATATTTTGGTACTTAAGCTTCTTCCCGAAGACATGAATCGGTATTATGATAGATTCAAGAATATACTTTTACAAAACAGTAATATTATAAGTGTAAGCAACAGCGGGCGATTGATGGGCGATCCCTGGCCGACAAACCAAATAACCGTTGACGGACAAGATCAGTCCGAGGCTAAACAGATAACAGGCAATTGGGTAGGCTATGATTTTTTGAAAACAATGGGAATCACGTTAAAAGAGGGAAGAACATTTTCGAAAGAATACTCCGGCGATGAGCAAAATGCAATAATTATTAATGAAAAAGCAGTGGAACATCTAGGGCTAGAAAACCCGATAGGTAAAAAAGTATGGTTCTTTTCGCCTAACGGTCCGCGAACAGTAATTGGCGTTGTTAGGGATTTTAATTTCCTGTCGCTTCATCATGATATTTCGCCGGTTGCCTTAGTTATTCCTTTTCTCGCAATTGAGAACATGTATATTCGTGTTACTCCGGGAAACATATCAGAAAAAATTGCTGCCATAAAAGATAATTGGCAGCAAGTAGCTCCGGGCATTCCAATAGAAATAAATTTTATGGATGAACGTTTGAACCAACTTTACGGCAAAGAAGAACAACTGTCGAATCTAATAGTAGCGTTTTCCTTTCTGGCTATAATCCTTGCATGTCTTGGCCTTCTGGGTTTAGTGGCTTCAATGGTAAATAACAGAATTAAAGAAGTAGGTATACGCAAAGTATTAGGAGCGTCTTTAATATCTTTAATACTGATATTCATTCGTCAATACGTTTTTATAATTTTAGTTGCAGTAATAGTATCATTCCCGTTTGTTCAATATGTACTGAATCGGTGGTTGGAAAATTTTGCTTATCATATAGAAATTAGCTGGTGGGTATTTGTTTTAGCTGGAATATTGGCCTTGATACCGGCACTGCTTACTGTCGGAACTCAGGTAATTAAAGCAGCTACTGAAAATCCAATTAAGGCACTCAAATATGAATGAAGAAATCCAGATATCTTTGCGTTGTCAGCATCCCGAAGTTTTATCTCGGGATTAAGGTATAAATAATATACTCACAAAGCATAACATTTAAGGAGTTGTCATGTTCAAAAATTATTTGATGATAGCAATCAGGAATATTATTAGGCATAAACTGTACTCCTTTATAAATATTACCGGTTTAGCCATTGGGATAGCTGTTTGTTTGCTTGTATTTTTATTTGTCCGAGATGAAGTGAGTTATGATAGATTTCATTCAAACTCCGACAGAATTTATAAAGTAATTAGAGAAGTAGGTGAGGGGAATGAATTAGAAGGCGTTACTCCCCTGCCGTTATGCGAAGCATTAAAAACCGACTTCCCGGAAATAGAGGTTCTTCAAACAAGAAAAAAAAATAGCTGCGTTATCAATTACAAAGAGAATACTTTTACTGAAGAGGGTTTCTGCTACACAGATCCCAATTTTTTTAAAGTATTTTCATTTCATTTGATTAAAGGCGATCCTAATACGGCGCTTAAAAATCCAAAGTCTGTTGTTATAACTAAAGATATAACGAAGAAATATTTCGGGACTGAAGATCCGATGGGTAAAACTCTTTTATTCGAGAATGAAGATCTTCTAGTTGTAACAGGAGTTATGGAAAACATACCTGAGAATTCTCATGTACAATTTGATTTTTTGTCTGCTAAATCTGATTACATTAAAGACTGGATGAAAAGTTGGAATCCTAATATGTTCTTCACTTACATTCTCTTCCCGAAGAATTATTCGGTAGAAACTTTCGCCGGTAAACTTCCTGCCTTCCTGGAAAAATATATAAGGAAAGACGCAACGATAGCTAAAAGTCTTAAATTACAGCGGCTTAGTGATATCTATCTTCACTCGTCAGACATAAAATTCAATCACCTTGGCAAGCAAGGAGATATAAAAGAACTTTATATCTTCTCAATAATAGCTGTTTTTATTCTTATTCTTGCCTCTATTAATTATATGAACCTTACCACTTCGCTTTATTCAAACAGGATGAATGAAATAGGAGTGAGAAAAGTTATAGGTGCTAGACGAAACCAGTTGATCAAACAATTTCTTGGCGAATCAATTTTAACATGTCTTTCAGCTGTGTTACTATCATTATTTCTAGTTGAATTATTTTTACCGGAATTCAATTCCCTAATGGGAAAAGAATTAAAATTGGAAGTCTTTAAAAATATAAACCTCATGATAAGTATAATTATGCTTGGGTTTATACTCGGTTTGATTTCCGGTAGTTACCCCGCTGTTTTTCTTTCTTCTTTTAATCCCACCAAAATACTTAAGGGGTCTGCTAATCCAATATCAAAAAAAATAATGCTAAGAAAGATACTAATTGTTGTTCAGTACACAATTGCTGTTACATTTATTGTTAGTGTAAGTATTGGCTCCTTGCAAATCAATTTTATGAAAAATAAAAACTTAGGTTTTAATAAAGCTAACCTGGTTTCAATTGATATTCCGTGGGAGCTTAGGAGTAAATTTGATGTTTATAGAAACGATGTTTTAAAAAACAAGGAAGTTATCAATATGGCCTTGGCCGGAGGTATACCACCGCATCGCCTGGGAACTACACATGTGATTAAGTTTTTTGTAAATGGTGAAGAAAAGAAATTATGGACCCACGTTATGTATGTTGATTATGATTTCATTGAGACTCTTGGATTAAAAGTGAAACAGGGCAGAAGTTTTTCAAGAGAATTTGGTTCAAATGAAAAAGAAAGTTTGATATTTAATGAAGCTGCGATAAAAGCTGTCGGGTTAAAAAATATTATAGGTGAAGAGGTGAATCATTTTGACCAAAAAAAGAAAGTGATAGGTGTTGTGGAAGATTTTAATTATTGGACACTTCATGAGAAAATAGAACCTGTGGTTATAGTATTAGATTACAAAGGCGGGAATATTCTTGCTAGAATATCACCCGGTAATGTCATTGAAAGAATAAACATATTAAAAAGTAAATGGGAAGAAACTTTCCCGGACTGGCCTTTCGAATTTACATTTGTTGATGACAATATAAATAAACTTTATAGCAAAGAAGTGAAGATGGAAAAACTTGCCCAATACCTGACAATACTTGCAATCATTACCGCGTCTCTTGGTTTATTCGGGCTTTCGGCTTTTTCGGCTCAAAAAAGAACTAAGGAAATAGGAATACGCAAAGTACTTGGAGCGTCAATCCCCAATATAGTAAAATTAGTTTCAGGAGAATTTCTGATACTTGTCTGTATCGCAAATATAATAGCATATCCGGTTACATATTATTTTATGAACAAATGGCTTGAAGATTTTGCATATAGAATTGATATAAGCTTGTGGATGTTTATTCTTTCAGGCGGAATTGCTTTGTTGATTGCATTTGCAACCGTTAGTTTCCAGGCAATCAAAGCAGCAACTGCAAATCCTGTTGAAGCATTAAAGCATGAATGATACTTTCATGCACAGATCCCGCTTTGCGGAATTAAGAGTCTGCGATATGAAAAAAACTGGTTCATTAAGATAATTATTTGGGAAAGAGAGGTATTAATTAAATAAAAGGAATAATCGACATGAAAAAACATTATGATTTAACATGCGTTCTTCTCTTTACAATACTTTCTATTTGCGGGATTAATGTTAGTGCTCAACCATCGCTTAAAGATGAAATGCGTATGCCGTGGGCTACTTCTCAAAAAGATTTTTTTAGAGAGTGGCTGACGCTTGGCGGTTTCCCTAATCAAGACGGGCAAGGATTTGATACGGATTTTCTTCAGGAACACGGAGGGGAAACTAACATCTCTCCTGTTGCGGGTATGACTCATAAACTTCCCGACGGGACAACCTATGAATGGAAAAAGTACGAATCGCCTTATAATTATGTGAACTTTTTTGATGTGTTGAAGGGAACAGATTTTAACATGAAGGTAGTCTATGTTTACAAAAAAATAATCCGTCCGACAGACGGTAAAGTAGTTCTGTCATTCGGAAGCAATGTGGGTAATAAAATATGGGTGAACGGAAAACTTGTTTATGAAAATAAGTCCAACAATGCTTCCGCTGAAAATAACCAGATTGAAGTCGACATGGTTAAAGGTGAGAATTCAATACTAATGAAATCAATTCATGGGGGTTGGACTTGGGGTTTCTGGATGCGTTTGATAGAGCCCGATAAGTTTTCCCTTGTTCATAATTTTCAGTTATCTCCCTCAATTGTTGACTCAGAAGAAAAGGATAAATTGATTATTAAAACTGATCGAACTCTTAATCCTGAAATTCAGAAAATTGATGTAACGGTTAAAGCTGTTGCTGCAGGAGGTGAAGTCGTTTCGGAAAAAACAGTAAAACGCTGTGATGAAGTAATTTTTGATACGGAAGATTGGAATGAGGGAGTTTATGATATCTGTTTTTTAAGCAACGACAACAAAGGTGAAATCGTTACAGCATATTTATTCTGGTATAAAGGAGATGCTGTTCAGGCTGCAAAAGAACTTATTTCAAAAGTGCCTGAAAATCCTGAAACGCCTAAGGAATTAGTTCATGTTATGCTTTCGGAATTAATATACGACAGAGTAGGAGAAGATTTATCAAATATTGATTCATCTTTGATAGAATCGCTTTATTCACCATTAATGGAATACGAAGAATTAATTAGTAAAACCAATGTTCGGGCAAACGGATTCGTAAGATTAGCTTATAAGGATGAAGTCGATAACACACCTCAGTTTTGCCGTGCTTATCTTCCCTTGAATTATGATCCGGATAAAAAATGGCCTTTGGTTGTAAACCTGCATGGCCATAATGGTGCCAATCCTGTTTATGTTAAGTGGTGGTCCATTGATGTAAGACATTATGAACAGCTGGATAAATATCCTGTAATTGACATAGAGCCGCATGGTAGAGGCAATACAAGTTACCAGGGTATGGGTGAAAAAGATGTTCTTAAATGTATTGAGTTGGCTAAAGAAATGTTTAATGTTGATGAAGACCGTATTTATTTGAAAGGAGAATCGATGGGCGGCGGCGGAACATGGTACGTTGGAACAAGGCATCCCGATATATTTGCTGCAATTACCCCGGTTTATGGGGGCTGGGATTACCATAGATTTCCGGATGAAGAACAATTGGCAAATCTCAGCGAAGAAGAACGTTTTGAGTATGAAAGAAACAGTTCGTTTGCGCAGGCAGATGCATTATTAACAACACCTGTTCTTGTTACACACGGTGATATTGATGCTTCGGTGGACGTAAACTTTTCACGCTACGCTGTTGAGATGCTTCAGAGATGGGGTTATAATATACGTTATCATGAATATCCCGGTTTTGGCCACGAAGGAATTCCATATCAAAATGATGTGTTCCCCTGGTTGTTGGAACATGAGTTAAACTCATCACCCGAAAAAGTTCGTGTAAGATCAGCATATTTGAGTTCAGCAAAATCACATTGGGTTAAAATATTGCAGAGAGAAAATCCTTTTGCATTTATTGAAGCGGAAGCCGAGGTGCTAATTAATAATACTATTAGACTTGCATCCGAAAACGCACTTGCAATTGAGCTTACGCCCCCGGCAGAATTAATTAACGCCGATGAAAAAGTTACTGTCGTTTGGAATGTAAATGATATAAGGGAGGTAGAAGTAAAGGATGGTAAAGTAACTCTGTTTGATAAAAATTATAAACCTGCTGAACTAAACAAGAATCCTATAATAGAAGGACCGATTTCACACATAACGGCAACACCGTTTGCCGTTGTTGTGGGTACGGCATCTAAAGACACACTGATGAATAAGGTATGCCTGATGAAAGCAGATGAGTTTATTAATTACTGGAAAGATTATCAAAAGTATGAACCGCGTGTATTCCTGGATACGGAATTAAGTGAAAATGATATGAAAAAATACTCGCTGATTCTCTATGGAGATGCAGAAGCAAATTTAATTACTAAAAAACTTAGTAATAAAATTCCCTTAAAGATTTCTTCAAACAAAATTGAAATATCGGGAAAAACATTTACAGTCGAAGATGTATGCGTTCAGATGTTGTATCCTCATCCGCTTAACACTAAACAATATGTTACCGTAATCGGGGCGACATCCGGTGAGGGAATGTTTTTTTACAATAGGGGAAACGACGATCTTGATTTCTTTATACAGGACGGCTGCATAGTGAATAGCCGGCTTGGGTATTCGGCTGATAAACTTTATGTTGCAAGAGGTATTTTCGGTTACAACTGGCAAATTAATGATGAATTTCTGGAAACAGGCGACCCTGAACTTAGAAAGAAGTGTCCCCGTAAGAGAGTTTTGTCAGATATTACAACAGTAATAGATAATTTACCTGAAATTGATAAAGAAGTATTAGAAGCATTAACGGGGAAATATGAAATACAGTCCGGTTTTAACATAGATCTATTCCTTGATTCAGGAAAGCTTATGGTTAAGAGCCCGGATGGAAACACGTTTCAATTGTTCCCTACTTCTGAAACCGAATATTTTATTGATTTGATTGATATACAGTTTACATTTAATAAAAATGAAAACGGTGTTGTAGAGAGTGCTGTTATATATCAAAATGGTAGAGAAATGACGTCAAAAAAAATTAAGTAACTTAAACATAGTTCCCAGGTTGTTTCCTTGAAGATAATGGGGTGAGGAAGGGAGCGGATGACGGAATTGCTTTGCTGATTGCTTTAGTCACGGTAGGTTTTCAAGCAATAAAAGCGGCAGCTAAAAATCCTGTTGAGCAATTCAGATATGAGTGACGAAATCCCGATGTAGTTTATCGGTATCGAAATGACAAAATGTTTAGATATCTAATTTTGCAGGAACTCTAATCTTAAGTATTCATAAAAGGAGAATTCATGTTTAAGAATTATATCAAAACAACTTTCAGAAATTACCTAAAGAATAAAACAACAACAATAATTACTATTGGCGGATTCGCTGTGAGTCTCGCAATTACAATTCTTCTTTCATCCTACATTTTGGAAGAATTAAGCGTAAACAGACAACTGAAAAACTTAGATAATATTTATCAAGTAGTAACCAGCGAAAACGATGCGGGTATTGAAGAAGTTGATAAAGAAATAGAAATCTTTGCATAACCAAAAAAAAGCCCTGAAAAAGGGAAAAGAAATTAATAAGTTGAGATCAAAAAAAAGGATCATATAATGAGGCAACTCAGCTTTGCAGAGATAGAGATAGAGTCAACGAG
>JASFMY010000001.1:0-174551 GCA_050117315.1 Ignavibacteria bacterium | reverse complement strand
CTTCGGTCATGCCGGTATATCTATAACCTTCTTTGCTTTTAATAATATAAACAAAGTATTTTTTCATAATATTTAAAAATAAAAAAGGCTGAGTAAAAACTTAGCCTTTTCTTAGTAGCGGGGGCAGTTCGCCGCGGCGAATTGAACCTACAACCGCTAATAATTTTCAACATTATTTTTGAGAAAATCTCTACCAACCCCAGACTTTAGCCATTTTTCATATTTCAATGCTTCGGATTTATTAGAAAACTCTTTGGTGAAAATAATCTTCCACTTTGATCCTCTTTTAGTCCAAAAAGAAACAATTTTAGCATTGTGTTCGTTTAGTCTTTTTTCAATATCTTCGGTCATGCCGGTATATCTATAACCTTCTTTGCTTTTAATAATATAAACAAAGTATTTTTTCATAATATTTAAAAATAAAAAAGGCTGAGTAAAAACTTAGCCTTTTCTTAGTAGCGGGGGCAGGACTTGAACCTACAACCTTCGGGTTATGAGCCCGACGAGCTACCAATTGCTCCACCCCGCGATGTAATTTTCATAGCTTAGCCGTTTATTTTTGACGAAGCCGTTTATTATCTTTTTTTACAACAAAAATAAGAACACATGCACTTCAAAATTGGATTTCAAATTTATTAAGTTTGCACTGCAATGTCAAACCTATTAGAAAGAAAAAATAAAATTATTGTTAAGTTTTTTTCTATTGTTTTAATTTTAGTATGTTATTCTTGATTTTTTAACTTATCTATAAAGTTGTCTGGAATATGTTACAGTCGCTGCAAATAAAAGATTATGCACTAATAGAAAACATCGAAGTCGGTTTCGGAAGAGGATTAAACATTATAACCGGGGAGACAGGTGCAGGTAAATCCATTTTAATCGGAGCGCTGGGATTACTGCTCGGCGAAAGGGCATCAACAGAAACTATTAGAAAAGGGTCAAAAAAATCTTATGTTGAAGGAATTTTTGACGTCAGCGATAATGATAAAATCTCCGTGTTACTGGAAAAATTGGAAATAGATAGAGGTGATGAGTTAATTATCCGGAGAGAGATTTCGGTAAAAGGTTCAAATAGATGTTTTTTGAACGATACTCCCGTAACACTTAATGTAATAAAAGAAATCGGCGATTTATTGATTGACCTTCACGGCCAGCACGAACACCAATCATTGTTAAACGACGATACCCACATAGAAATGATTGATGAGATAATTAATGTCAAAAAAGAATTGAATTCTTTTTTTGAGTTAAAACAAAAACTTGTTGCCCGGCAAAATGAATTAAACAATCTGTTAAAAAAAGAAAGCTCCATCAAAGAAAAGAAAGAGCTGTATCAATTTCAATTAAATGAAATAAACTCGGTATCGCCTGAAGTTGGCGAGGAAGAAAAGCTTCTGAACGAATTAAAAATTCTTGAAAACTCTGAAAAGCTTATTGAGCTTACCTCCGAAGCATTTGTAAATCTTTACGAAAACGAAAATGCGGTTTACGATCAGCTTGTGCACGTGAGTAAAAGCCTGATAGAATTGAGTTCTATTGATGAGTCATTCAAAGAGAAAGTTGAACAATGTGAATCTGCACTTGCAAACATAAATGATATTGCAGAGTATTTGAGAAGCTACAAAGACAGTATCGAGATAAATCCGGAACTGCTTGAAGAAATTAGAGAGAGGCTCGGGTCATTCAATTTATTAAAGAAAAAATACGGCGGCTCAATTGAAGCCGTGATTGAACATAAAAATAAAATTGAAAACGAAATTAATATTGCCGAAAACTTTGATGATGAAATCGGGTTGCTAAAAAATGAAATCCATAAATTAAGAATTGAATGCGGTAAAACTGCCAAATCCCTTTCCGATAAAAGGAAATCTAATTCGGAGCAAATTAAGAACGGCGTTGTAAACTCGCTTAAAAATCTTGGTATAGAAAATTCAGTTTTCGAAATAAGATTTAACCACGCTAAAGCAAACAGTGACTCATCAAATTTTGTAATTGTTGAAGATGAAAAAATAATTTTCAACGATAGAGGAATAGATGAAATAGTTTTTTATATTTCAACGAATATAGGTGAAGACCCCAAGCCTTTATCAAGGGTTGCATCCGGCGGGGAGATTTCACGTATTATGCTTGCTTTAAAATCCATACTTGCCAAAAACGATCAGCTCCCTCTTTTGGTATTTGATGAAATAGACACAGGCATAAGCGGACGCATAGGACAGAAAGTAGGCAAAGCATTAAAAGACTTAGCTGCATTTCATCAAATCATTGTTATAACTCACCTGCCGCAGATTGCAGGCCTGTCGGATCATCATTTCTTCGTTAATAAAAAAGTTATCGACAACAGGGTTATAAGTTACATTACGAAATTGGATGAAGAACAAAAAGTAAAAGAGATTGCTAAATTAATGAGCGGAGATAATATTACCGAGGCTAGCATCAGCGGCGCAAAAGAGTTAATGGGTTTATAATCGATAGTGTGAAGTGCATCAATTCATTGAGATTTTAATTGCCCTCAATTGGATATATAATTAAATTAGGATTGTTTATCACATTAGTTCATTTGAGAGGAGGGCGCATGAAAAAAACATTTACTTTTTTTGTATATCTCTTTTTGTTTCTTTTTACTTCAGTTTCATTACATTCACAAACACTTGAAGAAACATTAAACAACCTATCATCATCTGCAGGCGAAGCTTATGTGGCGCCTGTCAGTAATGCATTCGGTTCAAACCTTAATTCCGGCTGGTATTCTGGACTTCCCAAACCGATTAGAAGAGGTTTAACCCTAAGGGTAAAAGTTGTCGCAATCGGGTCATTCTTTTCCGACGACGACAGAACTTTTACAGCTAACGGTAATTTCAGGTTCACGGAAGAACAAGCGGATGAAATATTAACAAACTCAACTTCGCTTCAGCAGGGAACATCGGAATATAATTCCGTTAAGGATGAAATGCTTGATCATGAATGGTCTGTTGGATTCTCAGGGCCTACTATTGTAGGAAGTGAAAACGAATATCTGGAAGTTGATTTTCCCGGGGCAACAATTCAAGGAGAAACAATAGCGCAGTATAACCTAACCGTAGACGAGGTGAAAGGATTTTTGGATGACCTCTCAATTCTTCCACAGGCCGCAGTTCAGCTTAATGTTGGAACCGTAATGGGTACAAATGTCGTGTTAAGATGGTTCCCCGAACTTGATATAAAAGATCTGGGTAAATTTAAAATGTTCGGCTTCGGTTTTATCCATAACATAAACACATGGTTATTAAACCCGTTGCCGATTGACCTAGGAGTCGGATTCTATAAACAAACTCTTGAAGTTGGAGACATATTCGAAAGCAGTTCAACACAGTTTGGCGTTTATGCAAGTAAAACATTCGGTAAGCTGATATCCTTTACACCATATCTCGGTTTAACAACGGAATCTGCTGATACTGAAATTAAATATGATTATACTTTTGACGGGCCCGGCGGGATAAGTGAAACAGCAAAAATTAATTTTGAACTTGAAGGCGAAAATAGTTTTGGAACAACAATTGGCTTTAAATTAAGATTGGCATATTTTGATATTATAGTTGATTATAAAGCAGCTAAGACAAGCACGTTAAGCAGCGGTATAGCTTTAGGTTTTTAATTTATGACAAAATATTTATTTTAAGGGCTTCATTTGAAGCCCTTTTTTATGAATAGTTCTGCAATATATGTACATATTCCTTTCTGCGATCACAAATGTATTTACTGTGATTTCTATTCACTTATTAATTATGGAAATGTTTATAACTATTTATCGGCATTAAAAAAAGAAATTAACTTTCAATCGCAATTCTATAAAGCTTCACATAAGTTTAACACAATATTTTTCGGCGGAGGAACACCTTCCTTTATGGAGCCCGGTTATATCGGTGAAATAATAAGTCATCTATTTAAAAATTTCAGTTTTGGTGAAACCGTTGAAATAACTATGGAAACCAATCCGGGGACAGTTGATTTTAATAAACTGAAAGAATTTAAAAGTGTCGGCATAAACAGGATTAGTTTCGGCGTGCAGTCGTTTGATGAAAACGAATTAAAATTCTTAACACGAATACACGACAGGCAGACTGCAATTGATAATATAAATGCTGCAAGCAGAGCCGGGTTTGAAAATATCAGTCTTGATCTAATATTTAATTTGCCGAGGCAAACTAAAGAAAAGTGGTTGTTAAACATGGAGACTGCTTTAACGCTGCCTGTTAAGCATATTTCCGCTTACAGTCTAATTTTGGAAAGAGGAACTGTCTTGAACAAAATGGTTCTTGATGGAAAAGTAAAAATGCAGGATGAAGATTATGATGCAGAACTTTATGAACTTACTATCGGCTACTTAAAGAGCAAAGGCTTTGAGCAGTATGAAGTATCAAACTTCTGCCTGCCGGGTTATAAATGTATTCACAATTTAGCTTACTGGCGTTATAAGGATTACCTGGGCTTCGGCACTTCGGCTCATTCTTTTATGAACGGCAAAAGATGGTGGAATTATTCCGCGCTTAATTTTTATTTAACTAACATTGACAAAAAAGAAAATGCCGTTGCAGGCGAAGAAATTATTTCGGAATCACAAAAACTAAATGAATACGTTATGCTCGCATTAAGAAGCAGCGGGCTTGACACAAATGAGTTAATTAAAAAGTTTGGAGATAGCTGGCTTACTATAAATAAAAAATATATTAACAGGTTAATTGAGAATAAAATTCTAATAAAACAAAATAATTTTCTTAAATTTGCGGCCAAGGGTTATGCCCTCTGTGATGAGGTCCTACGAAAGTTTAATTAATCAAAGGTAATACAATGACTAAAATTAAGTTGCACTGGCAGATTCTCATAGCTTTGTTTTTAGGAATACTCTACGGGATATTTCTAAAAGATTACGTTTATTTAGTTTCATGGATGGGTGATGTATTCCTTCGTGGTTTAAGAATGGTCATTGTTCCCTTGATATTGAGTTCCATCATTTCCGGCGTTACAAATATCGGTGAAGCAAAAAACCTCGGCAGGCTCGGTTTAAAGACATTTGCTTATTACGTAACAACCAGCCTCTTTGCAATTGTAACCGGTTTAATTTTAGTAAATATTTTTCAGCCCGGTGTCGGTGCAGACCTCGGGCTCTCTCAAAAAGTAGAAGGACTTGATGCGGCAAGGCAGTCATTCGGCGATACGCTTTTGAACATTGTTCCCACAAATATTTTTGCCGCATTTACCGAAGGGCAAATGCTTTCAATAATTTTCTTCGCAATAATTTTCGGGTTCTTTATTACACAGGTGGAAGAAAAATATAAAGTACTAATGACCGATTTTTTTAATGCAATATTTGAAGTGATGATGAAAATAACAATGCTGGTTATAAAATTTACCCCGCTTGGAATTCTCGGTATTGTTGCAAAAGTTGTTTCCGAACAATCCGATTTAATAGAGCTCGCCCAGCGAATGGGAATATATATGCTTGTTGTTGCTCTCGCACTTTTAGTGCATGCCTCAATAACACTGCCCGGAATTCTTAGAATTATAGGAAAAGCTAATCCGATAAAACATTTAAGGGCGTTGTCTACTCCTCTGTTGACGGCATTTTCTACTTCTTCATCAAACGCAACACTGCCGTTAACAATGGAAGCCGTTGAACATAACAGCGGTGTTTCCAATAAAATTACAAGTTTTACTTTACCTCTCGGCGCAACAATAAATATGGACGGAACTGCGCTTTACGAATGCGTGGGGGCTATGTTTATTGCCCAGGCTTACGGGGTTGAACTGGGAATAATGCAGCAGGTAGTTGTTGTATTTACCGCATTGCTTGCTTCGATAGGTGCGGCGGGCATACCCATGGCGGGGCTTGTAATGATAACGATAATATTAAGCGCAATAGGCCTGCCCCTTGAAGGCGTAGGGCTGATTATCGCTGTGGATAGAATTTTAGATATGTGCAGAACTGCAGTTAATGTTTGGAGCGATAGCTGCGGTGCTGTTGTAATTGCAAAAACCGAAGGAGAAAATTTAAAGGTATAACATGAAAAAAGAAGAATTAAAAATCGCCGTGCTTGGATGCGGCAACATTGGCAGGGCAATTGCCGACGGTTTGGAAAAAACGGAAGGTATAAGCACAAAGAATATTTATCTAACAAAAAGAAAAACTGATTTAATAAAAAATTATAAGAAGAAAGGCTTCAACGTTACAGCCAACAACAGGTTGGCAGTTAAAAATTCGGATATATTAATTATTGCTGTTACCCCGCAACAGTTTAACGAGCTTATTGATGAAATTAAAGATTTGACCGATACAAAAAGACACATAATATTATCCATTGTTTCCGGGGCTCATATTGAACAGATAAAAAATCATTTCGGCAAAGATGTAAAAGTAGTAAGAGTAATGCCCAATACGGCTATTGCTATACAGGAATCAATGACATGCATAAGCGGCGATGATAAGAAATCAATTGGGCTTGCAGTTGATATATTCAACAACATGGGCAAAACGGTTGTGATAAGAGAAGAATTAATGGTGCCTGCTACGGCTCTTTGCGCATGTGGAATAGCCTTTTTTATGCGCGCAGTGCGTGCTGCTTCACAAGGAGGAATTGAGATTGGTTTCCACGCAGACGAAGCTTTAGCTATGGCCGCACAAACTGCAAAAGGCGCGGCTGCATTAATAATGCAGGAAGGCAATCACCCTGAAAGAGAAGTGGATAAAGTAACCACGCCGCGAGGCTGTACAATATCCGGGCTAAACCAGATGGAACATCATGGATTTAGTTCCTCGTTAATAAAAGGGATTGTTACTTCAGCGGAAAAGGCTGATACGCTGTATTCAAATAAGGGTTAGGCCTATTTTTATTAATGTTTTTTTGCGAAACCGGGTGCCCAATATTAACTGCATAAAATTAATAACATTCTTGCTTCTTAATCATACTCCTAATCTTAATCTTTTTTGGGGATTAAGAAGTTATGTTTAAAAAGGAAGAAAGATTACAAATAATAATCTGTTTAAAATTTCCATGAATCTCTTCCTTTTTATTATGGATTGTTTCGTATTTATAATTAATTCAATTAAGTTTCTGCAAAATAAAAGTCTGTCTTTTCGAACCCGTTTTTTGGGTGAGCCTGTCCGCCGTCTTTTTGGCGGGAAATCTTTCAATTAGAGTACGATTTCAAAGATTTCTCCCTCCGGTCGAAATGACAAAACGTTTAGATATCTAATTTTGCAGAAACTCTAATTTATATACAGATTACATTATTCTACTCCTGAAGATTTTCAGCAATGTACTCAGTACATTATTCAACTCCGAACTATTTCCCGTTTGTACAAAGTACATTGGTTTCCTCCGCACGATTTCCCGATTTGTACAAAGTACATCGGTTCTCTCCGCACGATTTCTTGATTTGTACTGAGTACATTGCACAGTTCCGACCGTTTTTTCGTTTTGTACTCGGTACATTGGTCAAGCCGTGTTGTTTTTTCTTAGTATTTTAGCCATCAACTTAGGTTAATATATGTTTTAACACCGGGTTATCTATAATTCATTTTAACAGATATACTTTATCGAACAATTTTTTTTATTTTTGGACTTCACACAATAGTGCGTTATAATATTGAATAAAAAAATACTCCGTCTTGCAATTCCGAATATTATCAGCAATCTGTCGATTCCCTTACTCAGTTCTGTTGATACAGCAGTTGTAGGGCACCTCGATAACGTAGCCTACCTAGGTGCAATTGCAATCGGGTCTATGATTTTCAACTTTGTTTACTGGGGGTTCGGTTTCTTAAGGATGGGGACAACGGGGTTAACCGCGCAAGCAAACGGTTCTAAAAATGATGAGGAAACAATCCAGGTTTTAAGCAGGTCTCTTGGACTGGCTTTAATCTCTGCGGTATTTATAATTTTATTCCAGGAAATGATAAGTTTAATTGCATTTAACTTAGTTGAAGCTACAGATGAAGTTGAGTTTTTTGCAAAAGAATATTTTTATATAAGAATTTATGCTGCCCCGGCTTCACTTGCTTTGTACGCTTTTCACGGCTGGTTTCTCGGGGTACAGAATGCAAAGTACCCGATGGTGCTTTCCATTTTGACCAACGTATTTAATATATTTTTTAACCTGCTGTTAATTTATCAATTCGGCATGAAATCGGACGGAGTTGCTTTAGGCACGGTTATTTCACAGTACCTAGGGCTGGCTGTTGCCGTACTTTTATATCTCAGGAAATATTCTCATTACAACGTTTTAATAAGCTTAAAAAAAACTATTGACCTGGAAAGCATTAAAAAATTCTTTAAAGTAAACATCGATATATTTTTGCGAACATTGATGCTCGTTTTTTCATTCGGCTTTTTTACGGCCGAGTCTGCAAAGTTCGGCGATAATATTCTTGCCGTGAATACAATTTTAATGCAGCTCTGGATGATTTTAGCTTACGGTGTTGACGGCTTTGCTTTTGCCGCCGAAGGTCTTGTCGGAACTTATATTGGTGCAAGAGATAAAGAAAGTTTGCGGCATGCAATAAAATATTCTTTCTATTGGGGGATGGCTTTGGGCGGTTTGCTTAGTTTAGTTTATCTCCTTTTTGGTGAACAGATTTTTATTCTTTTTACGGACAAAGAATTTCTGCTGGAATTGGCTTTGCCGTTTTTAATTTGGATAATAATCGCCCCGATAATAAATAGTGTTTGTTTTATTTGGGACGGAGTGTTTATAGGCGCAACAGCCACAAAGGCTATGCGCAACTCAATGATTATCTGCACATTTAATTTATTTCTACCGACTTACTACTTAACAAAAGATATTTTCGGCAACCACAGCCTTTGGCTGGCAATGACGGTGTTTATGGTAGCGAGGGGATTAACACTTACCGTTTATGCTAAGAAGCATATATTTAACAAAGCTGGTTAAATATCATTTAACCTTAAGATAGTGTTTGTTATCTTAGTAAGAACTAATAAATCGTTTGCTTTGATCGAATGAGCAAAAAATTCATAAATTGGATTAAATAAATGAGCGTAGCAGGTATTCATTCAAATCGAGGTGATGGTTACCAGACTTTAGTCGCATTTGATTGGGCATTGTCGGTCCTAGTTGATCCAGAATATGATTGGATTGAAATTGATTCAGCGATCTACTCTGTAGATGATGTTGTTGTTGGGAAAACAGATGGTACCTTAATTTGTTGTCAGTGCAAAAAGAACCAAAGCAATTTCAAACCATGGACTATAACTGACCTAAAAGATGAACTGTATAAAGTAACAAGCTTATTGATAACTAAAAAGAAAGCTAAAATTCGTTTCTATTCGCGTAATTCATTTGGTGCCCTGTCAAAATTGCACGAATACAGCACTACGCAGCCAGATGAAGCAAGTTACATAGCGAGTTTAAGCAAAGAGAATAAAAAAACGAATACAGAGCTAGTATCAATAATAGCGGCCTATAACCCAATTATTTCAACTTACGAATTTTTACGCAGGACGTTCTTTGAAACCACTCCCGAAATGGATAGAATGAATACCTTACTACATGAACGTTTGCACTCTATTGTGAGTAACCAAAACGCTGCCTACAATGCCTTATGGACATGCCTTGATCAGCTTGGAGCTCGAATGGGGTCCAGTACTCCAACCTCCGTACAACATCGGTTGACCAAAGAAGATATCAAGAATATTATTCTTAATGGAGGGGCAGTACTGGCTCCAGTCTTGAGTTTAACTGAAGTGCGAACCTCGTTTGCAAATACTTCGGCTATTGGCAGGTCATGGCATCGGGAGATAGCGGGAAAACGAATTCCCAGTCCAGTATTAAATGATTTACTTACAGCGATAGATGCCAATAAACGTTCTATTTTGCTAACAGGGCTTCCAGGAGCAGGTAAAACATGTGTGATGTTATCACTGCAAGAAGAGTTGGAAAAACGTGCACAAACTTGCACAGACATAGTACCACTTTTTATTCAGTCCCGCGAATTTGCAAACCTTCCTACAACTCTAGACCGGAAAGCTCAAGGACTACCTGAGCAGTGGGTTGAAAAGGTAGCCCGAATGGCTGAAGAAGCACATGTTGTTGTGGTGATAGATTCATTGGATGTTCTTTCCACAGCCCGCGAGCATAGCATTCTTACATATTTTTTAGCGCAAATTGACCGTTTATTATTGATTCCTAATGTTACTGTGGTTACTGCATGCCGCGAATTCGATCGACATTACGATCGGCGTATAGCTGTGAGGCAATGGGATTGTGAACTCAAGTGTTTGCCTTTAAATTGGACGTCCGAAATTGTTCCGCTACTTGAATCACTAGGCATTGATACAACAACCATAGATACTGATACTAGCGAGTTAATCAGAAATCCGCGTGAGTTGGCACTCTTTGTTGAACTAGCCCAAAGGGAGGGTAGTTTCAATGTTGTAACCAGCCAGGCATTGGCTCAGCGTTACCTAGATACTTTTGTACGTGCTGACGACCTACTTGGCAATACAGCTATGCAGGCATTAGAAGCCATTGCTAATGAGATGTTGAGGGTACGTAAGTTGGTGGTGCCTCACCAGCGTTTTACTGCCTCGCAAGATATTCAAAGGTTGTTATGCAGCCTCAACGTGCTTCAAGAAACTCAAAGTGGAGAATTAACGTTTGGACATCAAACTTTGCTTGATGTATTGGTCATCAGTGGAGCTGTACGCAACGGTGTTTTGTTGAAGAAATTTATTCAAAGTTTACCACCAGTACCTTTTGTTCGTCCCAGCATTCGCAGTTTTGTTGTGCAATTAGCTATGGGAGATCGCAATGAGTTCAGGAAACAAATACGAGCAGTTTTAACTAGCGACGCTGCATTTCACATTCGTCGTTTGGTTGCGGAATCTTTGGCTGAACTAATACCTCAGGATGGCGATTGGCCTTTGATACGTGATTTGAGGAATCAGCACCGTGATGTGTTTCAGGTAATTTATACACAAGCCAGGAGTATTGAATGGCATCACTTTTGGCTCAAGCATCTTGTCCCAACTTTAAAGAATATGAGAGACACCGGAGGATTGACTACACATGTTGGTTTGATATCACTATGGCTAAATGATGATGTTAGAAATGTATTGGCATTTTGGAATGAGATATTAGATATGGAATGGATTGATGAAAAACAAATCTCATGGCAACTAGAAATTAATCTTCCGAAAATTGATTCGGAGTATCAAACATTAGTATCGCCTATATTAAAGAAGCTACTATGTTTGCCAAGAGATGATGATAGTAGATTGGGAGAGGCTGTTGCAAAGTGTGTTACAGTTGGAGCTTTGGAAGACATCTGGTTATGGAATTATATCGCAGGTGAAATAAAAGAAGAAGATGTCGCCAAACATCATTTTGGAGATAAACTTCATTGCCTACCTCATGAATTTGGGGATCGTAAAGAGCACTTTCTTCTTCAACGTATGATAAATTCTGAAGAATTATTGAACTTTGCTTTGGAATCCGTTGAGCATTGGTCTCAAATAGTATCATTAAATTATAAGAACGGATATTACAAAAATAATTTTCTTTTATATACCTCATATGAAAAAGACCATAGTCAGTATAATATGAGCCATGTTAATAGTGAAAATGTTCTATTGGATGCAATGGAAGCAGCTATAATCAATCATGTAAAAACAAATTCTAATTGGTGGCAAATTAATCGGGAACGACTAAGTTTCAGTCATGAAGGCGCATTACGCTATTTTGCTATACTTGCATGCACTACTAGTCCTGAACCTAATATTGAATTGATTGGGCGCATTCTGATGGAAGAGGAAATGCTAAAGTACGATTTTTCTTTCGAAATGGGCTCATTAATAAAGGAGGCATTCATCTATCTTGGCCTACCTATTCAAGAGGCATTAATAGATCGTATGTTAACCTTGCAAGAGGATGGTGTTACAGATGAGCAACACAAAAGATGGATATTGAAAAAAAGAGCAGAACTAATTGTTACAATTCCCTGTCATCTACGTTCGCCTGAAAGCCAATCATTGATAGATAATTACGAGAAAAAGGAAGGATTTCTAATTCGTCAACCAAATATAAGTTCCCGTGGAGGTTTTGTTGTTGCTCCATTTTCATTCAAAGTATTTAACCGTATCAGTGATGAGGGGGTATTACGCTTACTATTACACTATTTGGGATATGAAAGAGATTTTGATGATTTTTTAGTAGGTGGAAAGGAACACGTTGACGGAGAACTTGCCGAAGCATCATCACGCCAACCAACACGATTTTTGCGCTTATTGTATACCCATTGGGCTGATATTTCTGAGAATTCCCGCTATGCCATTATGAATGGAGTCGCAAATTATTTGGCTTATCGTTTTGGTAATTTACAACCCAATAAAGATTGGAAACCAATTGAAGAGCCTGATGCAACAGATTTAGCATATCTTATTCTTGACGAACTTGAAAGACACCAAAAACATTGGTGGCATAATCGTGCAGCATCCAATGCAATGCAAGCCTGTGCATATGTTATAAAAGATAAACAAAATGCTGAACGTTTGGTGTTTTTAGCAGCAGGTTTTACGACTCTTGAAGAGGAATGTACAATAAAAGGTGCTTCAGTTGAACTTATAAACAAGGGCATTAACATGATTAATGGTAATGTTACTGAAAGCTTAATGATCTTGGCTAATAATTTTCTAGAAAATAGTGACACATATCCTGAATTGTTGAGGCCTACTTTACAATGTTTTGCCGAAAAAGGTCATCCGGCGATTCGTGCTTTGATTTTACGGCGTTTACCGTATTTGCAAAGCAAAGATTCTGAATTGGGCTGGGACTTATTCTATTTTTCCATGAAGGATGCTACAGGGCTTTGGCAATACGCTGAGTCTTGCCTTTATTATGCTTACCATAAGCATTTTGATAAAGTCTCCCCGTTACTGGAGCGTATTAAAAACGAGGGAAGCAGTAATGACATGGAAACTTGGGGACGCATTTCAGCACTGGCTGCATTTAGCAACCATGTAAATATTACTGAGTTACTAACTGAATTAAAAATATTAAATATCAGGGAAGCTTGGGAAGGTGCTTCGAGTGTTTGGACACACCACCAAAATGCCAAACAACATCATGAACAATGCATGATGGGTATCGAAGCTGGTTTGAGAGCCAATGTTGCTACTGCTTCGATAGTTGCTCAAAATATGGTGAAACTATTCAATGCAGAAAACTTAATATCTATACCTACTAAATTGATTGACCTCTGTTTTGGAATTTTCGAAAGGGATAAAGAGAAAAATCGTCACCGTATCTTTGGATTAGATGAATGGCTTAATGTTACCTCACAACAAGATCCAGATAAAGCCTTAGCTACAGTAGAGATTTATCTTACTTATGTCAAAAAGACTAATTCGTATCTGCATGATTACAAAAATAATCTTACCCAGCTCACAACCCGACTTTTTGCTGAAGCTGAAGAACGGGAAGAGTCTGACAATGGTGAAATGCTGAAACGTGTGGTATCGGTGCAAGACATGCTTTTATCATTAGGTGTAGATGGTGTAAACGATTGGCTAAAAGCTGCTGAACGGCCATAGGTTAAGGAGAAACTCCAATCTGCCATCGTCCCTACCTTTTCGACCATTCGTTGAGGGAAAAAATTGTGATTTAGGAACTGGAATTTATTTGTCCCGTTTGAAACAATATCCCGGCAAAGGCGGTGACATTTTGGTTCTACTCTTGACACCTGAAACCCGGAACTTGCAACCTGATACCGGCTTATGACTATTCTTGAAAAATCGGTTCTCCCAATTCGTTAAATGAGAAAATATTAAAGATATGATGCCCATCGAAATCAAGAACCCGAATATCGTCATCCTGATGAAGATCGCCCATTACTACATCATAATGGTTTCCGTATCTTTCTTTTAACGTCTCATCCGAAACTTCGTAAGCAATAAATTTCTTAAACCCTTTTCCAGAAAGTTTCTCAATAAATTTTGGATTTTTAAACGAATCGTATGATGTTAAAATTAAAATAGGGCCGGTGCCTGTGAATAAAATTGCCGCCTTCATAATGCATCCTCCTTATAATGTTTGAAATACTAAACAAACAATAGAGGAAATTGCCTGCAGTAAAAAATTATCCATTAATTTAATTAATTCTGCTAAATTATTTGTATATCATTTCCTAAAATTCAGACATAGTAGTAATATAAAGACATTTTGTCAGCCACTGTCCAAACTTTGGCTGGTTATGAAAATTGATTGAAATATTATACAATAATAAACAGATTAGTATGTAATGAAAAAAACATAGTTACTTCAAAGTATTTAACATAATTCCCCATTTCCCAAATATATTTACTATTTTAGATGAGAAAGTTTGAGGCAAAAATGAATTTAAATTTATCAAATGGTGAAAGGAACTGGGAATAGTCAACTGCTTTTCTTATAAATTCTATCCGAATTTTAGTTGATAACAGAATACTTTCTACCTCACTACATGGTGTAAATATGGTTATATGTTATAAATAAATTATCATAAGTAAATTAAGAGAAATCAAAAACAATTGTTTTAAATAGCTCTTTCATTTTTTTACAGAATATTTTACAACACAGTTATTCTTTTTTATACCATGAAAAAAAAATCATTTATCAGGATAATGATATTTCTCTCGCTGTCCTTTAATTATATATTTTGCCAGGCTCTAACAACCGGAAGCAAAAATTATTCTCAAAAAGATGCGGATGAACAAAGTGATCGCAACAGTTTATCGTTTGCCCAAGAACAAATGGATTCAGTCTACAATGATTCATCCATAACCATAGGACATCCTAAATTTTATGCTGATTCGCATTTGCTTGTAGGCGCTGAGTTAATCGACCCGTTTAACCCTGATGAATCATTGGTTACTGCAACCCGGCTGTGGAAAACAGATATTCGTATTGGCGTTTCCCAGGAATTTAAATACGGAATTAATTCATTTGTTTCTATTAGAGATAATGATTCTCCTGAAACAAATAATTTTAACCTGTATGAAGCCGGGATAAAAATAAATCATGATTGGGGAGAGCTCCGGTTTGGTCAAGTAAGAATTCAAGCCGGAGAACAAAGCTTTTATTTAAACGAAGCTTTCGACAGGTTCTTTTGGGATGAAGGATTAATCTATGATTATTTAATGAGAGGAATAGGAACATCACTTGATTTTGGAATCGGAGATACAGAATTGTTCATTGGCTCGGATAAGTCTTCATATTTTATAGGTGGAGGAAAATATTCTATTCAACCATTCGAAGGATTGAGTGCCTGTGCATCGGGGCTTTATATTGCTCGTGATCAAGAATATTCGGCTTTTGGTACTCAGCTTGGTTTTGAACTGAAAGAATCGTTTAAGCATTTTTTGGGCTACCAGGTAATTGGGTATAAGAACTTTGAGCAAAGTTCATCAACATTAGAGGAGTTCACAATATTTACAGAAGGACGATTTATTCCCGATAAGAGATGGAATTTCAGCGCAGCTTATTTTTTCAAAGAAGTAAAATATCTTTGGAATAAACAGGATGAAATACGTGCAAGTTTAGATATGCGTTATAAAGTTACATCTTGTTTTACGCCGGAATTGCGGTCGGAAATTTTCCAGAATGCCGGTTTTAGAGAAATTCATTTGGGTTTTTCAGCATATCTTGAATATTTCAAAAATATTCGAATTGTACCTCGTATTAGATATATCATTACTCAGTTTGGTCCGGATATAGGCTATCTCGGTTTTGAAGGGAGTTTCACTTTTGGTAACAAGGAGTGAGAAATGCGTAGATGGTTTTATATAATGCTGATTCTCACAAGCTGCGACATGCTTAATAAGCTCGAAACGGTAAATTCTACTTTGATAGTACTAACTTTTGATGACGGCCATAGCAGCATTTATGAACTTGCTTTTCCTATTATGCAAGAATATGGTTATCCGGGGGTTGATTTTATTCCGACGGGATGGATTGGCAAAAAAGAATTGATGACACTAGATCAAGTTCGTTCACTTGAAAATGCAGGATGGGAAACAGGTGGGCATACTGTTAATCATGCAAATCTTACAACAATACCGATTGATAGTGCGCGTTCTGAAATTCAGAGAAATTATGAGCAATTGATTGTATACGGATTAAAACATCGTTGTTTTGCTTTACCTTCAGGGCATTCGAACGAAAAGACTACTGCTATTATAAAAGAATATTTTGATATTATTCGGACCAGTCAAAACGAACGTTATAGTTATCCATTGAATCTAGACAGGTTGGGGTATTACCAGGTTCAAAAAAATGATGATGCTAATTCATTATTGATGAGAGTTGCACACGGAATTAACCAAGGTGAATGCCTAGTGATATTTGGATTTCATCAGTTTACTCTTGGAGAAGAGAACATTATAACAAAAATTCATCTATCTAAATTCATAGAATTTATTGAAGGAATAAATAAACGTAATCTTAGAGTTGTGACATTATCTGAAGCAGTTGACTTGCTAAATTGATAATTATTACAAGCTTTATAGGTCACAATACGACATATAAATAAAACGGCATCAAAATGAGATACACAATTAGTTATAATTGACAACTTGCTAACTAACAAGCCGTGATTATGATGCAGTGTTTGTGCAGTTCTGGGGTTTTACAGTTTTCGTTCTGCATTTTATTTTAATTAGCTTATGTATTTAAGTAAAACCGCTGTCTTTATCGAGTAATCTGCATACGTTAAAACTACGGCGGACAGGTTTACGAACGGCTACAAATTACCTGCCTCGCCGACAGGCGGGTAAACACCCGCCTTGCCGCGGGATACATATGGCACCGGCTTATCGGCAACACTTAGGCATTTTAAAATGAGGGAAATATGAATGATGAAAGAAATAGGGTTTGTCCTGTTGAACGTGCAAATTCACTAGACGGTAAAATCAGATGGTGGTTGCAAAATCCAAACAAAATACTATCTCCTTATGTTAAAGAAGGAATGAAGGTTCTTGATGTTGGATGCGGGCCTGGATTTTTTTCTATTGAATTAGCAAAAATGGTTGGGAAAAGTGGAAAAGTATTCTCTGTTGATTTGCAAGAAGGAATGCTGCAAAAACTTAGAAATAAAATCTACGGGACAACTCTTGAAGGAATAATTAACCTGATAAAATGTGAAAAGGATAAAATAAATGTACCGGAAAAAGTTGACTTTATTTTAGCTTTTTATATGGTTCATGAAGTTCCAAATAAAGATAGTTTTTTTGAAACGTTGAAAAATATTTTGAATGAGAAAGGAGAGTTTTTAATTGTAGAGCCAAAATTTTTTCATGTTTCTAAAAAAGAATTTGATTTTACAATTAAAAAAGCTGAGGCAGCTGGATTCAAAGCAACTAAAGGTCCAAAATTACCTTTTAGTTTTTCAGCAATATTAAAAAATGCCTAACAAGCAAATGCCCGACCGCGAAATGCATGCGGTCTGATTGATTGGTTAAAAGGAAGTTGTAAAACAAATTTATTTGTAAGGTCTAGCAAAGAATAATTTAAAAGGAGTATAAATGAAAATAGAAGCAGTAGTTGCAACAACATTTAAAGATGACGAAAAGGGATGGAGTTTTTCAGATTCAGCATTGGAATCATTGGTTTCATCAGCAATTGGAAAACCGGTAATATTTAAAATGAAAAATGTAGGTGTTATTGAATTTGCAAAATATGAACATGGAAAAGCAATAATTCAAGCGAAGATAGAAAATGGCGATTCCTTAACTAATGAAAAATTATTTTTAGTTCCCGGTGGATTAACAGACTATGATAAGAAAGATGGAGTAATCCAAAAATGTATTGCTCATCAATATTTTTTATTGGAAGAGCAAAGTAATAAAGAGCTGAAATATATTGAAATTGTTGAGCGTTAAATTAAGCACTTATATTCTATAATATTCAGCCAATGTAGTAGATCGCTTCATTCTGCTTGGGCTTGAAAGCTTGTTGTTCTGATCGGCGAAGCTGTTCTTGGCGGCTATGGGCTAAGTGTTAGGCTTATAAGGATTGACAGCTAATAAAAATACAATCAATATTAACTCCAAAGGGAGAAAGGCTTATGAATATTATTAAAATTAGTATTATGCCGTTACTTTTGGTTTTAACCGCCTGTAATCAATCAGATTCACAAACTACTAAGAGCGAATCACGCTGGAATCAAAAATATGATTTTATTAATAACATTCCTGCAGTTACATTTCATTATGATCACGGCGTTTTAGCAGGCAGCTACATACCAGGTCGGGAAACAACCGAAGTACGGTTTAATGATGTGAGCAGCTATTTAGGTCATGTCTGCTTATGCGGCGCAGGTGGTTATCGAATTTCCCAGCTTACTGAAAATTTGCTGAAGGAAGATGAACAGCTATTGGAAAAGGGTGATTTTACACTGATCAGCAGCAGGGATCATACCGTAAGCGACGTGATCGCGTTTGTTTTCGGCTGCACGCGCAGAAATGATCCCGGGAAAAATCAATACTTTATCGATGAAACCATCGAGACCCCCAAAAGAGAGTATCACTATTTTATCGGTTATCCTCCGCAAAAGAAAGCCGTTCATATTATCTACCGCAAACACCTTCTCATCGGTAATGAACAAATGGATCGCTTGTGGAAAGTAGAATTAGCCTATGATCAAAACCCGGCGGACGTCAGTCAGTCGGATTTGAAATTATACCGGGATACTATGGTCGATATGGTAAAAGAAGTTTTAACAGGACAAAAGGAGGGATTGTTTGAAGCCAAATTGATTGATTACGATGAATTCATGTCACATTTAAACCGGTTGAAATCGGGGGATATCTAATTTGATTATACAAATTATTGCAATCGTTAAAGGAGTTGTTTATTATAGCAGGTGGTTTATCAATTCTTATCACTTAATGCACATTGCCCTGTTTTAAAAAGGACGTTTTATGATCTGCAATAAATAACATGCGGAGCCAATAACTGGATTCACTTAGGTTTCGCGAATGTGAAACTAAGTCGTTAGCTGCTTTAACCATTAAAGTAGGAGGTTGGCATGAAAGCCGGTATTAATATTTTTCTTATCTTATTCATCTTTGGGATTTACCTAAACGGACAGACAAAAAATCTAAAGGAAGAAGCAATTGAACTGGGGAAAAAAGGTAATTATGTTCAAGCAATTGAAATACTGGAAAAAGCAAAAGCAGAAACCCCAGATGACCCTGAAGTTTATTATTATCTCGGGTTTTTCGCTCACTATTTAGCATATGATTCAAGACCATTGGTTGGATACAGCATTGAATATTCTAATAAGGTACTTGAATACTTCTACAAGGCAATTGAATTAAAACCGGATTATGGAGATGCCTATTATTTTATTGGTTCCGAATATGGCGCAAGAGCTTCTAAAGCTCTCCAGGACGAAGATATTGAATCTTACAAGCTTGCTTATAAAAAATCCTTTGAGAGTAATGCCCTCCCCGTCTGGTTAATTGAATACGGAAAAAATATTCTAAAATCCTGCGACAATAATGGGATCCTATTTGTTGGAGGTGATGCGGAATATAATTCGGTTATCTATCTGCAGACAATTGAAAAATATAGAGAAGATATAACGGTAATACCGTTTGCCTTTTTAAACCGTCCTTGGTTTGTAGAAAAATTACATGACGGTGTTGAAGGATTGTTAAAGCCGGTGCCGTTAAGTCTGACAAAAAAACAAATACTTGATATGCATCCTTATAAGTGGAAAACACTCATACTGGAAATTCAGATTAGTAATGAATTAAAAAAGGAATTTGATCTGCCAATGACTGAAACGATAAAGTGGGAAATCAACCCGGATTTTGAAACCGACGGAAGATCCTTTTTGGATGCAAGCAGGGCGGTTTTAATAAATATTGTTGAATCTAATAATTGGAAAAGACCAATATGTTTTTCCCTTGGATGTAACCCTTCATTTTATTCCGGGCTAAATGAATATTTACAACTAAGCGGCTTAACATATAAACTATTACCTTTAAACCCGGAAGGTACAAAGTATAAAATTAATTCAGACAAGATTTCCGGGATATTATTAAATGAAGACAATATCAAATATTTTAATGATGTAAGTAAACATAATATGCCGCGAGTATCAAATATCTTACTTAATTATCATATCGTATTATATAAATTAGCGCTTTATTATAAAGAACAGAATCAGCCGGATAGAATTATAAAACTAATTGAATATATGAAGAAGAATCTCTTAACCGATATTCTCCCTAGAGGCAAAAATATAATTAAAGGGATGGAAGAATTGGTTAATAGATAATTTCGCGGGCTAAACATGCCCCTGGTTTACGATGCTTCTCTTTTGTTGATGAGAGGGATTACATTTGTATCAGATACGGGAAAATAACATGAAAGGTTCCATAAATTTGCATTGATATAGTTGCTATGTCTTAATATTTCAATATCAAGTAATTATTGAAGATTAGTACATATTCCATTATCATTATCCGGCATAATTCTTTTGATAATTCGGTTAAATTCAGAACTATTTATCGGCCGTTAGAAGTATAACCTAAAATAGGAGTAAACTATGAAAAAGCTTAGCTTTATACTTCTGTTGTTATGCTTTTTGCAATCTTGCTGTGAAAATAATACTGAATCAAACGGCGGGGCTAACCGTGTTTCATTTTATTTATTAAAAGACGATAAAGTAGTTGCTACCGATGCCGCAAAAAGTAAAATTGAATCTTTAGAGTTATCGGAACAACCAATATTCTCATCGGACGAAATAAGCTATTATAATTGGGGAAATCATTCTTTTGCTATTGACTCTGTATCTTTTGAAAAGCTGAAAGAATGTTCTAGTCTTCATGAATCTGTTTTCGGTATTCCTTTTATTGTAACGGTGGGTAAAGAGCGGATCTACCTTGGCGCTTTTGGATATTCTTTCTCTTCCCAAGCTCCTTTATTTCCTCATATTAACATTACTTTTATTTCTTATAGTTCTTCGCCGGTATTACGCATTGAGAATTCATGGTTGGATTCTGAAGAGGATAAAAGAGAAGACAAGAGAATTCTTTCTGCATTACTGAAATCTGGATTATTAGTTTATTAACTAAGTAACTTGTCTGAGTTTTTTATTCCCAATATTTTTATTTGTTAAACATTGATTTTAATTCAATAAAATCTCTTACGTTTCCGTGAATTTTTTTTCTTTAACCATTTCTTAAAACTACTTTATAGCATAAGTACGGAGAATTTATTATAATGGACAAATAATTTTTGTAATTATTATTAAATACCTTAATAAAATAGGCGATTTAGAGAAAAATCCTAAATTAAAAAATATGACGCAAAAATACGAAATAGTGAAAAGGATAACACGTGAATTAGATTTTCTTTATAGGATTGCCGAAACTACGACAAAATACGTAGAAATTAAAAAAGTACTCGTGTTGGTTCCCAACCTGCTTGTAGAAAATCTCGGGATGAACCGCAGCATGATTACCATTTACAATAGAAAGACAGAAGAAATATTTGTTGAATCTTCCGCCGGGTTATCAACTCAAGAACAGGAACGAGGTAAATATCGGCTTGGTGAGGGCGTGATAGGTTCTGTTTTTGAGTCCGGCGAGGAGATGATTATTCCTAAGATTGCAGATGAACCTTCCTTTCTTGATAAAACCGGATCGCGCCGTAAAGTGGACAAAAAGGATATTTCATTTATCTGTCTACCGATAAAAAATAAAGAGGAAGTTATAGGCACTCTCTCCGGCGATCTTGACTGTTGCGATAAAAGCATACTTGATGAATATCTCAAAATATTAAAAATAATTAGCGTAATGATTGCACAGGCAGTAAGGCTTCACCAATTAGATCATGAAGATAGGAACCATCTTGTTGAAGAAAACAAAAGATTAAAAGCAAACCTGAAAAAGAAGTTCCGCCCGGGAAATATTGTCGGCAACTCAAAGGGAATGCAACAGGTTTATGACTTAATAGAAAAGGTTTCCTCCGCTAACGCAACAGTGCTTATACTCGGTGAAAGCGGTGTAGGAAAAGAACTTGTTGCACACGCAATTCATTACAACAGCAGCCGGGCAAACAATGCATTTATAACTTTTAATTGTGCGGCTTTGCCTGAAAGCATAATAGACAGCGAATTATTCGGGCATGAAAAAGGAGCATTCACCGGTGCCGAACAAGCAAGGAAAGGCCGGTTTGAACTGGCAAACGGCGGCACAATTTTTTTGGATGAAATAGGTGAATTGACCCCGGGTATTCAAACTAAACTATTGCGCGTGCTGCAGCAAAAAGAATTTGAAAGAGTAGGCGGGCATGAAACTATAAAAGTGGACATACGCGTAATTGCCGCAACAAACCGTAATCTCGAAGAACAAATTAAAAAAGGTCTCTTCAGGGAAGATTTATATTACCGTCTGAATATTTTCCCGATAACAATCCCGCCGCTGCGTGAAAGAAAAACAGACATACTTTTACTTGCAGATTATTTCGTTAACAAGTACGGCAAATTAAACGACAAACCTCTGCGCAGAATTACAACCGCTGCAATTGATATGCTGATGGATTACCATTGGCCCGGCAATGTGCGTGAGCTTGAAAATGTAATTGAACGTGCATCAATATTGAGCGAAGACGGTGTAATTCATTCCTACCATCTCTCACCTTCGTTGCAGACAGCCGAATCAAGCGGAACGAGATATGCCGGATCACTTCAGGCAAAACTTGACATTGTTGAACACGAAATGATTATCGAAGCGTTGAAACATTCACATGGCAATATGGCTGAAGCTGCAAAGTCTCTCGGCATCACCGAACGCATGATGGGACTTAGAATTAAGAAGTACAAAATTGTACTTCGTAAGTTTCGTAATTTTTGATTATTCAAAAACTACTCGACTAAAATTAAGTGGTTCAACAATTATTTTTAATCGCTATTGTTGAATTTTTAGAGTGAAATTAATTCAGTATTTTCAAATGAACCACCCATGATGTGAACTAAAGAGTAAGTTTAGTTGTAAGATAACTTGTGAATAAATTTGTGATTTTGAAAGATAAAACAATTAGGTATTTTAAAGATATCATAGAAATAACAATTATTAATACTTCTCCTTAAAAGGAGGATGGAATGAATACAATTAGATATAAGAATCAGCTGGGTTATGGTATTTATACTGTTCCTGATATAAGTAAACTTCTGGGTATAAACCGCAGAAAAGTGAGTCGGTACATTTCGGAATATTGGGACGAAAGACTTGGTCAAAAATTATTTAATGATACTTATACGTGGAGAACTGAAAAGAGTAATAAAGCAGTAAATTTCTATGTTCTAATTGAATTGTTTTCATTCTTTAGATTACAAGAACTTGGTGTTGGTACAAAGAAAATTCTCAAATCCCGTGAGCAAATGTCAGCAGAATTAAATGCGGAGTATCCTTTTGCTACAGCTCCAGTATTGACAGATGGAAAAAAAATATGGTACAAATTTAAGGATGATATTATTAATGCTGACGGAAGCAGTCAAACAAATTTTGTAAATATAATTGAAAGCTTTGCCCAAAAGGTCGATTTTCGTTCTGATAATCTAGCTGAGCGTTTTTATCCTGCAGGTAAAGATAATAGTATAGTGGTAGATCCACATCATCAATTTGGTCAACCAATAATTAAAGGAACAAATGTTAATACGGAAGTAATTTTTTCAATGTACAGAAGCGGTGAACCTATGGATGCGATTGGAATCCTTTACGATCTTACTGAAAAAGAAGTAAATGATGTAATCAATTTCTATAGAACTGCAGCATGACGGGAATTTATCTAGATGAAAATCTTTCTGAATATGTAGCTCATGCACTAAATTTCCTTAATAAAGGTTACTTCAAAGAATATCAAGTTTTTTCGACTAAAGAAACATTTGGGCGCGGCGTACCCGATGAAATAATTATTCCTGGAATTGGTAAACAAAATAGCATTCTTATTACCCGTGATATTAATATTCAAAAAACTAGACTTCAATTTGAACTTTGCAAAGAACATAAATTAGGTGTGTTCTTTCTTACCCTTCCAAAAAATCAAAATAAACATTGGGAAATCGTACGGCTGCTTATAAATAATTGGGAAAGTATGATTGAGAAAATAGAAAGGGAGAAAAAACCTTTTGCATACAGAGTTCGAATAAAAGGAAGAATGGAAAAATTGTAATTCTACCTTTGAAAAATTCTCAATTAGCATAATAATCAGACCCAACATCCATCCTACATCTTTGTAATTACCATTCACTCGATGTAGGTGAGACTTAATATCCTTTAAAGCACAACACGAAATTAAAGTCTAAAAACTGCAATTATAGCCTAATAACAACGTTTTTCATCTTCACCAAAATGAGTGGCACCGCTTTTGACTAATTCTTCTCAAAAAGAAAACTCAATAATTTTTTAAAGGAGATATATCATGAGAAAAGTAGCAATATACGGCAAGGGCGGAATCGGCAAATCAACAACAACACAAAATACAGTAGCCGGCTTGGCTGAACTTGGCAAAAAAGTAATGGTAGTCGGCTGTGATCCCAAAGCCGATTCAACACGTTTATTGCTTGGAGGGTTAGCACAAAAAACAGTTTTGGATACACTTCGCGAAGAAGGCGAGGATGTTGAGTTAGTGGATATAACCAAAGGCGGATTCGGCGGTTCAATTTGTACGGAGTCCGGCGGACCCGAACCCGGGGTTGGATGCGCGGGCAGAGGTATAATCACATCGATAAATTTACTGGAACAATTGGGCGCTTATGCCGACAGCCAGGCTCTCGACTATGTTTTTTATGATGTACTCGGCGACGTGGTCTGCGGCGGTTTTGCAATGCCTATACGCGAAGGAAAAGCCCAGGAAATTTATATCGTGGTTTCCGGTGAAATGATGGCAATGTATGCAGCCAACAACATTTGCAAAGGTATCGTGAAGTTTGCAAAAGCCGGCGGTGTAAGGCTCGGAGGGCTAATCTGCAACAGCCGTAATGTTGACAACGAATATGAAATGATTTCCGCGCTCGCAGAAAAACTCAGTACACAAATGATTCACTTTGTACCGAGAGACAACATGGTGCAGCGTGCAGAAATAAACCGTAAAACAGTCATTGATTTCGATCCCAATCATGCACAGGCAAATGAATACAGAACTTTGGCAAAAAAAATAGATGAAAATGAAATGTTTGTTATTCCAACTCCTATAGCAACGGAAGAACTGGAAAATCTTTTAATAGAGCATGGCATAGCCAACTAATCTAAGGGAGATATACAATGATAATGATTAAAGCAATTATAAGACCTGAAAAAACCGACGATGTACTTGCAGCCTTAATGGATGCGGGCTTCCCGTCAGTTACCAAAATAGGCGTTGTCGGCAGAGGTAAACAAAGAGGTATTAAAATAGGTGAAGTTACCTATGATGAAATTCCGAAAGAAATGCTGTTAATGGTTATAAACGATGAAGACAAAAAATTTGTAATAAAAATAATTATTGAAGCGGCGCGAACCGGCGAGAAAGGTTCATTCGGCGACGGTAAAATATTTGTTTCACCCGTTGAAGAAATGTACACGGTTAGCTCTGGTATGAAAGTTACATCCGAAGCTGCCGAGGAGATTGACGTATGAAAGAGATAATAGCAATTCTCCAGATGAATGCAATGAATAAGACAAAAAGAGCTTTGGCGGAAGCCGGGATAACTTCCATGACTGCCAAAGAAGCATTCGGGAACGGGTCTGGTATAATTGATAATGCTATTCTGAACGGCGCAGAACAAGGGTATGAGGAAGCAATCGATTTGCTCGGTAAAAGACCAAGGTTGTATCCCAAAAGAGTAATAATTGTTGTAGTCCCGGATAACCTGAAAGATAAAGTCGTTAAAACAATTATAAAAGTTAACCAGGTATCGGAATCCGGTTGCGGTAAAATTTTCGTGCTGCCTATGTACGAGGCAGTAAGAATTAGAACCGGCGAAGAAGGCGATGCCGTTTTAGACGAAGGTTAAAAAAGAGGTGGAAATGGCAAACTTAGAGAAAAATAAAGTTATAAATCCGAACGAGGTAAAAGAGGAAATTCTAAGCAAGTACCCTGCTAAAGTTGCGCGTAAAAGAGCAAAACAGATTATTGTAAACAATGTGAAAGAAAATACCTCTGAAGAAATTCTTGCCAACGTAAGAACAATACCCGGAATAATCTCAATGCGCGGCTGTTCGTATGCTGGCTGTAAAGGTGTGGTTCTTGGCCCTACAAGAGATATTGTTCACATAACACACGGTCCGATAGGATGCGGTTTTTACAGTTGGCTTACAAGACGTAACCAAACAAAACCGAAAACAGACAGCGATCCTAATTATATGACATACAGTTTCTCAACCGATATGCAGGAAGATCAAATAATATTCGGCGGTGAAAAAAAACTGAAACAGGCTATAGAAGAAGCAATTGCAATCTGCAATCCGAAAGCGATTGATATTTTTTCAACATGCCCGGTTGGTTTAATCGGTGACGATGTTCACGCAGTTGCCAAAGAAATGGAAGAAAAATATCCACACGTAAATATTTTCGGGTTTAGCTGCGAAGGTTATAAAGGCGTAAGCCAGTCGGCCGGTCACCACATTGCAAACAATAAAGTATTCACCGAGGTAGTGGGATTGGATGATTCACCGAAAGAAGGAAAGTACCGTGTTAACCTTCTCGGCGAATACAACATCGGCGGCGACGCATTTGAGATTGAACGGATTTTCAATAAATGCGGGATAGTGCTTCACGCAACATTCAGCGGTAACTCAACATACGACGAATTTACCAGCGCACACACGGCGGATCTTAACCTCGTAATGTGCCACCGTTCCATTAATTACATGGCGGAAATGATGGAAAAGAAATACGGTATTCCCTGGCTTAAGGTTAATTTTATAGGGACTGAAGCTACTGCAAAATCAATGATTAAAATTGCAGAATATTTTGAAGACGAAGAATTAATAGCAAAAATAAAAACTGCCATGGCTGAAGAACTTGAAAAAGTTAAAGAAACAAGGGACGATGTAAAATCAAGATGCGAAGGAAAACTTGCAATGTTGTTTGTCGGCGGTTCGCGAGCACATCACTACCAGGAATTATTCAAAGAAATAGGAATGCCGACAATCTCTGCGGGGTACGAATTTGCACACAGGGATGACTATGAAGGCAGGAAGGTTCTGCCGAACATAAAGGTTGATGCCGATTCAAGGAATATCGAAGAACTGGAAGTAGTAAAAGACGAAGCCCGTTTCAAAGAAAGATTAACCCCTGAGCAGAAAGAAAGCTTAAAAGAAAAAGGCATTGTGATGAATGAATACGAAGGCATGATGCCGGAGATGTCTAACAATACTTTGGTTATTGATGACCTCAATCACCATGAAATGGAAGTAATAATTTCAAAATACAAACCGGCGATTTTCTGCGCAGGCATAAAAGAAAAATATGTAACTCAAAAATTCGGTGTACCGATGAAACAACTTCACAGCTATGATTACAGCGGGCCTTATGCAGGGTTCGTGGGCGCCGTGAATTTTTACAAAGAAATTGACCGCATGGTTAATACAAAAATCTGGGGATACATCGAAGCTCCCTGGGATAAATCACCCGAATTAACGGCAAAATATGCCTGGATTTAAATTAGGAGGTTAAGATGTTACTTAGACATACACCTGAAGAAATTACTGAAAGACACGCGCTTACGATTAACCCGGCAAAAACATGCCAGCCCATCGGAGCAATGTATGCTGCGCTTGGAGTTCACAAATGTCTTCCTCACAGCCATGGTTCGCAAGGGTGCTGCGCATATCACCGCAGTGCTTTAACAAGGCATTTCAAAGAGCCTGTTATGGCTGCAACCAGTTCGTTTACCGAGGGTGCATCTGTATTCGGGGGACAAGCAAACTTGCTTCAGGCTATAAATAATGTGTTTACTGTTTATGATCCTGAAATAATTGCAGTACATACAACATGCCTTTCGGAAACCATAGGTGACGACATACCCCAAATTGCTTCAAAAGCAATCCAGGACGGCAAAGTACCGCTCGGTAAAAGTATAGCCCACGCAAGTACTCCGAGTTATGTCGGTTCGCATGTAACCGGTTTTTCAAACATGGTTACCGGCTTTATTAATTGCCTGGCTGAATCCTCGGGAATTAGGGAAGATAGAATTAATATTATTCCCGGCTGGGTTGAGCCTTCGGACATGCAGGAAATAAAACGCATCGCTAAAGAGATGGGAATAAAAATAACTTTGCTGCCTGATACGGACGGTGTGTTAAACACGCCGCAAACAGGCAAGTATGAAATGTATCCCAAAGGCGGAACAAAAGTTAGAGACATAATCGGGATGGGCGATAACCAGTTTACAATAGGACTGGGAAAAGCTGCATCAATGCAGGCCGCAAGAGCGCTTGATACAAAATGCAAAGTCTCTTGCGATACAATAAATCTTCCTATCGGATTAACAGCAACGGACGAATTCATTAATAAACTTAGAACAGTTGCCGGTGTGTCTGTCCCGGAATCGTTGGTTACTGAAAGAGGGCAGGTGGTTGATATGATTACCGATATGCACCAATATTTTTACGGGAAGAAAGTTGCTTTAGTAGGTGACCCCGACCACTTGATATCACTTGCTCAATTCTTCAATGACTTGGATATGAAAGTGACACATATAATAACGGGAACACCGGGTAAAAAGTTTGAACGCAGAATGAAAGAAGTTCTCGGAGATCAAGAATATAATTTGAAGCAAGGTCCGCAGGCAGATATATTTTTATTCCATCAGTGGATTAAGAACGAACCGGTTGACCTTATAGTTGGAAACACTTACGGAAAATATATTTCAAGAGACGAAGATATTCCTTTACTGCGTATGGGTTTCCCGATTTATGATAGAGTAGGACACCAGTATTTCCCTGTAGTAGGATACCGCGGTGCATTAAGGATACTTGAAAAAGTGCTGGACATTTTCTTATCACGCCAGGACCGTGATGCAAAAGAAGAAAGCTTTGAATTGGTAATGTAACACCAGTTATTTCAAGTGATGTTAAAATTTTATAAACCGTTGAAACGGTTATAAAATATAGGTTTTCCTATTATCAACCCACGACTTAAGTCGTGGGCTAATGAAAAAAATAAAAACAACAACCGTTTTAACGGTTTTGATTTTTACTACAAATAATTGGTTAAAACAAATGAATCATTAGAAAATTTTAATTGAGATGAACAACACGGTATTAAATATACTTGAAGATAGAAAGCCTTATGTAGTTACCAAAAGTGCTAGCATTGCCTCCCTTCAGTGCGATAAAAAGAGTATAGCAGGCTCTGTTAGTCAAAGGGCCTGCGTATTCTGCGGGTCGCGTGTTGTGCTTTACCCGGTTTGCAATGCTCTTCATCTTGTGCATGGTCCTATCGGGTGTGCCGCTTATACATGGGATATAAGGGGCTCGCAGTCAAATCAATCTCAATTAAACAGGATGAGCTTTTCAACCGATCTGCGTGAAATGGATGTAATCTACGGCGGTGAAAGAAAGCTTGAAAATGTTCTATACGAACTTATTGAAAAATATAATCCCAAGGCTGCCTTTGTTTATGCTACATGTATTGTCGGTGTTATCGGCGATGATGTTGCTTCAGTTTGTAAAAAAGTTGAAGAGAAAACCGGGATACAGGTTATACCCGTGCATTCGGAGGGATTTAAAGGCACCAAGAAAGACGGGTACAATGCTGCATGTAATGCAATTAGTAAAGTTATCGGAACTGGCGATACATCCTGTATTGGAAAATACAGCATCAATATTCTCGGTGAATTTAATCTTGCCGGTGAAGCCTGGATAATAAAAGATTATTATGAAAAGATGGGTGTTGAGGTAGTCTCAACAATAACAGGAGGGTCAACTGTAGAGCAGATAGCAAGGGCCCATGGAGCAAAGTTGAACGTTGTTCAATGTTCCGGCTCCATGACAGGTCTTGCGAAAATTATGAAAGAAAAATACGGGATCCCCTTTATAAGGGTTTCATACTTTGGAATAGAAGATATGTCTAAAGCCCTGTACGACGTAGCAGACTTTTTCAAAAGTAGAAACCCGCAAATTTATGAAAACACGGAAAAGCTTGTTGCCGGGGAAGTAAGATCAACAGTTAATGAAATTATGAATTATAAAAAAGTTCTGGGGGGAAAGAAAGCAGCTATATACGTAGGCGGTGCGTTCAAAGCATTTTCGTTAATAAAAGCACTTAGGCTGTTAAACATGCAGGTAGTTGTTGTAGGTTCGCAGACAGGCAACAAAGACGATTACAAACTGCTGCAGGAAATGTGTGATGAAGGAACCGTAATAGTTGACGACTCCAACCCGGTTGAGCTTTCAAAATTTATAATTGAAAAAGAAGCCGATGTTTTTATAGGCGGGGTAAAAGAAAGGCCGATGGCATTAAAACTCGGCGTGGCATTTTGCGACCACAACCATGAACGCAAGATTCCGCTGGCCGGGTATATCGGAATGCTGAACTTTGCAAAGGAAGTATATTCATCAATTATGAGCCCGGTCTGGAAATTCGCAAAGCGGAGAAAGTTTTTGATTTAGAATTGTTCTATTAGTTGTGTGTTCATTGCAGAAATTAAAAGTTGTCATTGCGCAAGGAAAGGTTGACTGTCATTTCGAAGGAGCGATTTATGCGACTGAGAAATCTTATAACCTGGAAAAAAAGATTTCTCACCGCTCTCTTAGTTCGGGTTCGAAATGACAAAAAAGAAGTCATTTCAAAACAGACTTGTGCAACACACCCTAAACGCCGGGGCAATTATAATAACATTAAAAGGAAAAACAGTGCAGACCTTTGAGATAAATACAGCCAATCGTAATTCTTCCTCGAAATATGAGGCAACGCAAGATGCATGCAAGCTCTGTACGCCCCTGGGAGCTTGCATTGCTTTTAAGGGAATTGAAAATGCGGTTTCTTTAATACATGGGTCTCAAGGCTGTTCAACATATATTCGCAGGTATCTTATCAGTCATTTTAGAGAGCCGATTGATATTGCTTCGTCGAATTTTTCCGAAGAAACCGCAATATACGGCGGTGAAGAAAATTTATTAGCGGCAGTTAAAAATGTAATAAGCCAATACAAGCCTTCGGTGATCGGGATCCCGACAACGTGTTTGAGCGAAACAATCGGCGACGATGTTAAAATGATTATTAAATCATTTTCAAATAAAATAGAAAGCTTTTTCAACACAACTTTAATTCCCGTTTCAACTCCAAGTTATAAAGGTACGCACGCAGACGGATTCCATCTAGCGGTTAAAAGTATTGTTGAGAAAATATCCGGTGATGAAAAAAGAATGAGTGCAAACTATGTCCCGGTCTTTCATTCTCTACAGTCACCGGCTGATATACGTCATCTCAAAGAAATTACTACCGGCTTTGGATTTGAGCCGTGCATTTTCCCGGATTATTCCGAAACACTTGACGGCGGGTTGTGGGACAGATATGAAAAAATTCCTTCCGGCGGAATGCCTTTTGAAAACATAGAAAAAATGGGATCATCGTTAAACTCAATTGAATTTGGTGAAATCCTGGAAGAGCAATCCGCATCAAGCTATTTGTCGGAAGAATTCGGTGTAGTAAAACATACCGTCAACATTCCAATTGGTATTAAAAACTGCGATGCTTTTTTTGATACACTGAAATTAATCAGCGGTAAACCAATTCCCCAAAAGTTTGCGGATGAACGCAGCAGGCTGGTTGATTCTTACATTGACGGGCACAAATACCTATTCGGCAAAAGAGCTCTGATATACGGCGAAGAAGAATTTGTTGTATCGCTTGCCGTATTCTTAAGCGAGATTGGAATTGACCCGGCAATTTGTGCAAGCGGGTCAACAAACAAAACGTTTAAAAACAAGCTGGCAAAAAATCTGGACGAACCTGTTGTAAATAAAATTCAAATACTTGACGATTCCGATTTTGTTCAAATTAAAGAATGCGCTGAAAAAGAAAATATAAATCTCGTAATCGGCAACAGCAAAGGTTACAAAATATCAAGAGCGTTATCTATTCCTCTGGTCAGGGTAGGCTTTCCAATTCACGATAGAATAGGCGCGCAGAGGATACTTCACGTAGGGTATAGGGGAACCCAGCAATTGTTTGACAAAATAACAAATGCAATAATTGAATATAAACAAGAAAATTCGGAAACCGGCTATTCTTACATATGAGAGGTTAATATGAGTTTCGATATAAATAATCATCCGTGTTTTAACGACAAAAAGAGGCATACTCACGCGCGCATACATTTACCTGTTGCACCCCGCTGCAATATACAATGCAATTTCTGCAACAGGAAATTCGACTGCGTAAACGAAAGCCGTCCCGGTGTAACGAGCGGAATATTGCTGCCCTACCAGGCCTTAATGTATCTTAAAAAGGTTATGGAGCAGAAAAAAAATATTTCCGTTGTAGGCATTGCAGGTCCCGGCGACCCTTTTGCCAACCCGGTTGAAACAATGGAAACCCTGAGGTTAATCCGCGAAGAATTTCCCGATCTTTTATTATGCCTGGCCACAAACGGCTTAAACTTGCTTCCGTATATCGAAAAGCTTTCGAGCTATAATGTAAGCCACGTAACGATTACAATAAACGGCATTAATAAAGAAATGATTAAGAAAGTTTATTCATGGGTAAGATACGGCAAGCGCGTAAGACGTGGGGATGAAGCGGCTGAAATTCTCCTTGAAAATCAATTGGCCTCGGTTAAAAAATTGAAAGAGTTTGGAATGACGGTAAAGATAAACTCAATATTACTGCCGGGCATAAACGACGAACACATACCAGAGATAGCCGAAAAGATGGCTGAAATGGGAGTAGATATATTTAACATTATTCCTTACTACAAAAACCCGGGTACGGTGTTTGAAAACCTAGATGCACCGCCTCCGGGAATGGTTAAAAAAGTTAAAAGCGAATCCAAAAAATATCTGCCTCAAATGAGTCACTGCGCAAGATGCAGGGCTGATGATGTCGGTTTAATCGGCGAAAGAACTGGTATGGAATTTTTAGAACAATTAAGAAGCTGTTCGCGGGCAAAACCGGTGGAGGAGAAAATGGACATCCCGACGGAAGAGAAACCTTTTATAGCATGCACAACACGCGAAGGAGTTTTAATTAACCAGCACCTGGGTGAAGCAGAAAAGCTCTGGATTTACGGTAAAGAAAACGGCGATATAAAACTGGTTGATGTCCGGGATACTCCGCAAGCAGGTACGGGCAACAATAGGTGGGAAAAAATTTGTGATGTTTTATCCGACTGCAGTTACCTGCTGGTAAACGGGATCGGCGGAAACCCGAGAAAAGTATTTGACAATAGGGGATTAAAATACCGCGTTGTTGAAGGGCTTGTAGAAAATGTAATCGGCTCAATTTATAATAAAGAGAACATCAATCATTTAATAAAAAGAAAAATGGCCAGATGCGGTGAATCCTGTTCCGGCAGCGCCATGGGATGCGGGTAAATCATCATAACTTTCTTAATCATAATCTTACTCTTAATCTTACTCAAAGAGAGATTATGATTAAGAATAAGAGTAAGAAGAGATTAGAAAAACTAAGAGTAAAATAAAATTCAATAGGAGTTAAAAATGGAAAAACCAAAAAAACACATATTTGTTTGCGCCGGTTTCCGTGTATCGGGTGAAGCACAAGGCGGATGTGCAAAAAAAGGCGCAGTTGATAACCTGCAATATCTTGAAAATGAAATTTTAGACCGCGGTCTGGATGGTGTAGTAGTATCAAGCACCGGTTGTTTACGTGCATGTGATAAGTCGCCTGTAATGGTAATTTACCCGCAGAATATCTGGTACGGTGAAATTAACGATGAAGAAAAAATAGATGAAATACTCGATGCGCTTGAAAATGATACAGTTGCGGAAGAATATCTAATTAGCTAAAAAATCTATAATCATACACGTTGTCATTGCGAGGAACGTAGTGACGAAGTGATCTCAAAATTCTAACATGCACTAAATGTGAGATTGCTTCACCCCGATAAATCGGGATTCGCAATGACAGACACGAACAATTAAACTAAAAAAATAACATGAACAAACACAATTACATATTAAAACCAAGCCTGCTGAAATTACTCATTTTAATTTTGGTGGTTTTTTCATGCAGTGATAACAAAAAGGATATTCAAGTTGCCGTTGCTGCAAACTTTGCTTCAACAATGAAAGAAATTGTTGACAGTTTTAAAGTGCATGTACCTGATGCCGGTATAAAAATTGTCCATGGATCAAGCGGGAAATTAACGGGACAGATATTAAACGGCGCGGACTTTGATATTTTCCTTTCGGCTGATTTAGCTAAGCCGGAAATTCTTTATGAAAAGGGATTTACTAAAAGCAAGCCGGTAACATACGCTTTCGGTTCACTCGTTTTATTCACCAAACAGGATATTAAACTCAGTCCGGATTTAAGTTCGATAAATGACGAAAGCATTAAACACATTGCGATCGCGAATCCGAAGCTTGCCCCCTACGGCGCCGCATCAATCGAAGCAATTAAAAACGCCGGGATTGAAATCGACACAAGTAAATATGTTTACGGAGAAAACATAATACAGACTTTCCAGCATATAAGCCTTGCTGCGGATATCGGGTTTATCAGCAAGTCGCTGATTTACCAGGGCAATACGACGGGTGAATTTATTGAAGGCAAACACTGGGTAGAAGTAGATACTTCATTATACAGCCCTATAAAACAGGCAATGATAATATTAAACGATGAATCTGCCGAAGTAGTTAAACTATACGATTACATCCAATCGGATGAAGCTAAAAAAATAATGATAAAAAAAGGATACACGTTCTAAACTATGGAACTTGTACCGGTTATATTGTCCTTAAAACTTTCTGCGGTAACAACGGTATTACTGTTCGTGTTTTGTCTGCCTGCGGCATCGCTGTTAACTTCGCTGAACAAACATTACAGGAACCTTCTTGATGCGTTGTCGTTTCTGCCCATGGTTCTTCCCCCGACAGTACTGGGCTTTTATATGTTGCTTCTCTTCAGTCCTTATAACTTTATCGGCGGGTTCCTGGAAGATTCTCTCGGTGTACGTTTTGTCTTTAATTTCTGGGGTATGGTTTTAGCTTCGTGCGTATTTTCATTTCCCTTAATGCTGCTTCCAATAAAAAACGGTTTTGAAAATATTGACCAATCATTAGTTGAAGCTTCTTACACGCTCGGCAAATCAAAACTGCAGACTTTATTTCATATAATTCTGCCTAATATCAAGAGCTACCTTGCGCTTGGCGCCTTAACAACATTTGCGCATACAATGGGAGAGTTTGGTGTTGTGCTCATGGTCGGCGGCAATATCCCCGGCGAAACAAAAGTTTTATCAATCGCATTATTTGAAAAAGTTGAAGAACTCGACTATGCATCCGCACATATTTATTCACTTGTATTGGTTGGTATAAGCCTTTTAATAATAATTTTAATACTGGCGCTTAACGGCAAAATGAAAAGGGAAGTGAGTTATGATTTCGGTTGACCTTAAAAAAAATATCTTTACAGACGGCGGCAGAACACTTCTCAATATTAAAACTGATATCGGAAGTGAAAAAGTAATCGGGATTTTCGGCAGGTCGGGCTCCGGCAAAACTACATTTTTAAGAATGCTTGCCGGGCTGACAAACCCGGATTCCGGCAGGCTCAATATTGACGGCAATACATGGTACGACAGTGAAAATAAAATAAACATAAAAACACATAAGCGCGATATCGGGTTTGTATTTCAGAATTATACAGTATTCCCGAATAAAACAGTTCTTGAGAATATTTTATATGCCGATTCATCAAAACAAAAAGCTGAATACCTTATTGAAATTATGCATCTGCAGAAATACCGTGATTTGCTGCCGAACAAACTTTCCGGCGGACAAAAACAGAGAGTTGCAATAGCCCGGGCGCTTGCACGCGATCCCAAAATTTTATTAATGGATGAACCCTTCTCGTCACTCGATTTTTATTGCAAAGATTCGATGTACTGTTACCTGTATAAAATTAAAGAAACTACCAATACAAAAATATTTTTTGTAAGCCATGATTTAAATGAATTGAATAAACTCTCGGATGTAATTCTAAATATCGATTGCAGCGGGAATTCATCTGTTCTAATAAATGAAAACGAAATAATAAAAAAAACGACGCATCAGCTTAAGAGTTTACACAGTCAGCCGGCAAGGATTGAAGTCCCGGCGGACATGGTTTATTCTAATTTCATATCAAGAAATTGATGCCATTTGACAACATAGAAAAAGTTGTTGTCATCTTTTAATGTGATTAGTTGAAGCATTTGTTAAAACCTAGCGACGTGTCACATTTGTGATGTCATTTCGAATCCCCGACGTTCGCGGCGGATTGTCGGGGTGAGAAATCTAAACCCCTTACTGATAAAGATTTCTCTCCGAAGGAGTCCTTGGGACAGTCACACAAAACGTTCCTTCGAAATGACAATCCTGGAGTTTACGATACTTCATTGTTGACATAATACTAAGAATAAATAAATGAAGTTTAGAAAAAGTGAAACACCCTTTTAAAGTTAGCGGCGGTTTTGAAATAGAAAAACACGGTGAATGTTTCTTGAATTTGAAGAGAATTACATTGTTGAAATTAATTGATCAAAAAGGTTCCATTAATGCGGCATCAAAGGCTATGCAGATGTCGTATCAGCAAGCCTGGCATTTTATAAAAGAAATAAATGAACTTTCTCCTTTGCCGATGGTCGTTAGAAAACGCGGGGGAGCCAGCGGAGGCGGGGCGCAGCTAACTAAGTACGGGAAAAAAGCGGTAACCGAATTCGAAAAATTAATTGAAGAGCATAACAAGTTTCAAGAAGAATTATCGGAAAAATTGTGGCTCTGTTTTTTTTAGCCATGCATTATTCATGTTATTGTATAACGGTTAAGAGAGATTATTATGGAAAAACAAGAATTGCATCCGATTCTAATTGTCGGAACCGGACCGGGAGACCCGGAACTATTGACTGTAAGAGCGCATAAGGCGATAAGCTCCGCAGACATAATTTTATATGACTGTATGCCCGCTCATTATGTTTTAAATGTAAAGCGCGATGATGCGGAAGTTGTCTTTTTGTCTAAACAACATGATGCCCCGAGAGAAGACCTGAAATTACATGATACTAATGTTATTGACCACCTCGAAAAATATTATAAACAAGGCAAAAAGGTTGTTAGGCTTAAAGCCGGCGATGCCTTTATGTACGGCAGCGGTGGTCGCGAGACAGTTATGCTGATAAAACGGGGCATTCCTTTTGACGTTATTCCCGGGTTGACTGCGGGAGCGGCTGCCGCAAATTTATATGGAGTAAAAATTTCCGAAAAAGACGAAACCGATCTAGTGATGTATTACATAGGCTTCGACATCCGTGATGAATATTACCAGGTTGGAGAAATGGCAAAACTGCTTAAAGTAGGTGCTACCCTAGTCCTTTACATGGCGGACGATAATTTTGACAAAATAACGGAAGTATTAAAAAGCCGGGGTGTTCCCGGAACAATACCGGCTGTTGTAGTCGGAATGGCGTCATTACCCGACGAAGATTGCGCTGTTGCAACGCTGGATACAATTGTGAAGGAGACTGAAAAGAAAGAAATGGTAATGCCGTTCACGTATTTCATCGGTAAATATGTTGATGCAACGATAACGGAAAGAACAAAGATGCAGAGAAAACCATTTGTAATTGAGAATTAATAAAATGGAAAATTTTTTACAAAGCGTTATTCATCTAATTATATAACGGAGAATGTTATGAAAAAAGGAATTTCATTTTTAATGGTTGTTCAGTTTTTATTATTTGTCTGCGGTGTTAAGGCGCAACAGAACAGTAAAGATTCTTTATGGATAAGAACTTTTGAATTAGGCGAAGTTCTTATAACAGATTCTGCAGAAGAAAACCCTGCCGACGAAATCACCTCGCATGATCTTGAGGCATTTCAGAAAGAGTCAATTTCTTCTGCACTCGATTTACTACCCGGGGTTAGCCTATCTGCAGTAGGCGCCAGAAACGAAGCAATGGTTTATATCCGGGGATATGATTTGCGCCAGGTTCCCGTTTTTATTGACGGTATGCCTGTGTATGTTCCTTATGACGGGTACATTGATCTTGCGCGGTTACAGACATCGAATGTTTCTAAAATATCGGTATCAAAAGGTTTTTCCTCTATGTTGTACGGTGCAAATTCAATGGGCGGTGCAATAAACATTATTACGGGAAAACCTGCTGCTAATTTAGAGGCTAATATACAAACCGCCGTCAGTTTATCAGGTGAAGGGAAGAATAGTTATAAAACTGCATTAAACTTTGGAAGCAGGATGGAATCATGGTATTTCCAAGGAAATTTTAGTTCGATCGATCGTGATTTTGTATCCTTGCCGTCTTCCTTTTCCCCGGTTGATAATGAAGTCGATAACAAAAGAGACAATTCTTACGCAAAAGATATTCAGTATCAAATAAAGGCGGGCTTTCAGCCGAAAGAAGGACATGAATACTCAGCCGGTTATTCCGGAGTACGTTCGGAAAAAGGAGTACCGGTTTATCTCGGTAATAATCCGAATACGAAAGTACGTTACTGGCAATACCCCGATTGGGACAAAGACTGTATCTACTTCCATTCGAAAACAACCATATCGAAAAATTATATTCTCAAAACACGTTTGTTTTATGATAAGTATTATAATGTGCTGAAAAGTTTTGACGACAACACATATACAACGCAAACGAAGAAATCTGCATTCACAAGTATTTACGATGATAAGTCATATGGCGGTGCGGTTGAACTTAGTATTTATTCAATAAAAGATAATGAATTGAAATTTGCGGTTAACTCAAAGTATGATCATCATAAAGAATATAATGAAGGTGAAACGCCCGTGAATTTTAAAGATAATAATCTTATGCTTGCAATTGAAGACGTATGGAATGTTGCGCCGAAGATAACCTTAATCGGCGGTGCAGGGTATTGCGCCCGTTACGGTATAAAAGCTGAAGAGTATTCTTCGTCGGACGATTTGATTTCTGAATTTGACACGCCTAACGACAATGCATTTAATTTTCAAGCGGGATTATATTACAGACTCAAAGAGAGGCATTCTGTATATGCAACGGCTGCGCGTAAGTCGAGATTTGCAACTATGAAAGACAGGTATTCCTATAAAATGGGAAAAGCGCTTCCTAATCCTGACCTTGAATCCGAACATTCTGTAAATACGGAAATAGGATATAACGGAAGTACGGAATCAATTCAATGGTCGGTTGCCGGGTTTTATAATTTTATCAGCAATACAATCCAGGAAGTTAATGATGTTGAACCGGGAATTTATCAATTACAAAACACGGGGGAAGCAGAATTTAGAGGGTTTGAACTAAATGCAGGCTGGAAGTTCAATCCTATTTTTGCAATGGGTGCTTCTTATAGCTATATAGACCAAGAGAATGTATCGAACCCGGAGTTAAAGTTTGTTGATATTCCGCAAAACAAATTGACTGCTTATATCAAAGCTGAAAAAATCAATCAATTCTATGCAATGTTGAATGTAATTTATCACTCGAATAGTTACAGTACAAGCGATGGTTTATACAAAACTCCTTCATTTACGGTTGTTAACCTTAATGCGGAATATTTTGTACTGGCAAACATATCGGTGAAAGCGGGAATTCATAACATCTTTGACGAATTATATTATTATGACGAAGGTTTTCCTGCCGAAGGAAGAACATTTAACTTTTCATTAGCTTACGGGTTATCCAGATAATGAAAACATTTTCGAATAACGAAGTATGGATGAAAGCCGCCGTAGCCGGAAGCTTATGGGCGGCTTTCGAAATTGTCATAGGCAGTTTTCTGCATAACCTTCATCTCCCGTTTACCGGGATTATAATGGCTTCAATAGGAGTAATCTTGATGGTTTCTTTTTCCGTGATGTGGGAAATAAAAGATATTTTTTGGAGAGCGGGAATAGTATGCGCTTTGATGAAGTCTATTTCCCCAAGTGCGGTAATTTTGGGACCGATGGCGGGCATAATGCTGGAAGCAGCGATGATGCAGATATTTGTTTCGCTGTTGGGGCAGAATATGCTGGGTTCTCTTGTCGGCGGAATATTTGCTCTGCTGTCTCTGTTATTGCATCAAGTTGGAAGTATGCTGTTATCTTACGGTTTTGATTTTATTATAATTCTGGAAAACACTGTTGCTTTTGCTTTACGTTTATTTAATCTAAAAGACCTTGAGCCGATTTTGGTATTATACTTTTACACGGGAGTTTTAGCATTATGCGGATTTATTGTTTCGGCGTTCGGTTACTATGTCGGGACCAAAGCAAAGGCGTTTGATATAAAAAAATCTACTGGGATTGTAATTTCGGGTGAAAAGATAAAGGAGTATAAACAATCAAAGACGCGTGGAATAGGATTTTTATTTGCTGCTTTAGCGACGGTTGTTGCCGGATTATTCTTCGTATCCAATTTTGGAATATTATCGGCGTTCCTTTTTATATCTATCTTTGTGCTTGTTTCATCCGTTTTATACCCGCAGGCATTAAAGCGCCTGTACAAACCGTCTGTATTTTTAAATTTTATAGTTTTAATAGCTTTTTCCATTTTTTTCTACGACTACAAAAATTCGGGAATACAGTGGACGGAAGAAGGTTTTATTGTCGGCTTAAAGATGTTATTCCGAGCCGTAATGGTATTGGCCGGGTTTTCGATTATTAGTATTGAACTGCGTAACCCGGTTATCAAAAAGTTTATGAATGACAAATCCGTTATATACGGGGCAGTACAAACCGGGTTCTCAATATTACCTTCTTTAATATCGGGTTTGCCTTCGGTCAAAGAGATGATCTCAAAACCTATCGACACCGTTACAATGAGAGTTGCGGAAGCCGATACGTTTATTAATATGAATTTGCAGAACGAAACCGAGAATTGATAATTATAAAAACAAATTATTTAGAAAAAATTATGCAGACATTTAACTCGTTAGCAAAAGAATTCCCCAAAACGGAGGAATGGTTAAAAGAAAAAGGACATGATGATATTGATACGGATAGCTTGGCTGCAAGGCTTTTTTCATCATCAACATATTTAAAGGCCCATGGCGTTAATTTAACCGGTTTACCCGGGCATCTTCAAAAATCAATTTACTCTAATGAAAGAACAGATTCGATAAATAGGCCTTTTATGGTTGCCCTATTACCTTGCGGTATTAGGAATGCTTTTAAAGAAGCCTTTTATGAAGCACTGCCTAAATACATAGATGATGATACTATAAGCATTGAAGGAAATGTTAATTACGAAAAAAGCCTGTACAGTTATATAGATCATATTACCGGTGTAGATGAACTGCCGGATGTATTTATCAGTTCGGATATAAACAGCTTATATCATAAGAAATTTCTTGATAGGTTATCCGGGAGCGATGCTTTTGAAAAGTTCGATTTATGTTATGATGTTTATTTTGAAGATGCCGGGTTGCAGCACCCTGAAAAAGTCATCAATATATTTACGGCAAATTTATTGGTAATGGTAGTTAACAATAAGAAGTTTGAGAACTCATCAAAACCGTATGCCTGGTATGAATTGTTGTGTACACAATATAGGGATAGTATTGTTATGAGAGGTGACGGAGATTTCTTTTGTAACGCCGCTCTGTATCCTTATTATGCAGCATACGGCGAAGAGTCGATGCGGATATTGGGAATAAATATATCGAAAGGTGTTCATCCGGCGGAAATGGTAAAAGAAATAAATTCCAATAGAAAAAGTGCTGCCGATATTTATATTATGCCGTACTCTTTTGCCTGCAAAATAAGAAACGAAAAATTTTCGTTGGTATGGCCGGAAGACGGTGCAATTGTTAGCCCTGTGCAAATTTTAGTTAAGAAAGGAGCAAAGGAAAAACACAAAGACATAATTGACTTTATATTCGGCAGCCAGCTTGCGGAGACAATGGAACAACAAGGATTCCCTGCATTTACTCAAGATAATTTGAAAAGGTATCCCGGTAAGACTCTTAAATGGCTTGGGTGGGAGTTCATATACAAGAATGATATAGGAACATTGAAAGACAAAACACAAGAAGTTTTCTTTGAATATTATAAAGACGGGAATTTTAGAAAACAAAAAACTGCATCATTATAACATAACTAATATTATAGTAGAGGAAATATTATGTACAAAATGGACGCAAAAGAATTTAATGATAAAGTTATGAACGGGCATTTTAAAAAGATATACCCTGTAATTGCCCAGCAGATAGTTGACCTTACCGGAGTTACTAAAGGAGTATGTATCGACTTGGGCGGCGGTCCCGGGATGCTGGCAATATCACTTGCCAAAATTACGGATTTACATGTTATTGTTTACGACTTAATGAAAGAATGTGTTGAACTGGTACCGCAGAACTGCCGGGACAACGGGGTGACGGATGATAAAGTTGAGGCAATGCAGGGGAAGGCTGAAGATATGAAATTCGAAGATAATTCAATCGATCTTGTAGTCAGCCGCGGGTCAATCTTTTTCTGGGAAGATCAGCCTAAAGGACTTTCGGAAGTATATAGGGTATTAAAGCCGGGAGGCTGGGCATACATAGGCGGAGGTTTCGGTTCAAAGGAATTGTTGGATGAAATACTGGAGAAAAGAGCCGGTGACCCTAAATGGAACGAAGGCAGAAAAGAACGTATGAAAAAAAATCCTCCCGAACATTATGCGGCAATTCTTGACAAATTAGGTATTGACGGCCGGGTAGATTTCAGTGAAGCCGGTACGTGGATTATTTTCCAGAAGAAATAAGGAAATGAATGAAACTGGTTACAATTTCCGGTCCCCCGTCGTCGGGTAAAACAGCCGTGTTAATGCATGTTATAAAGACGATGAAGCTAAACGGGGCCAAACCCGGGGTAGTTAAGTTTGATTGCCTTACAACAGATGACGATAAACTCTTCAAGTCGTTGAATATACCTGTGAAGGTTGGTATATCGGGAAATCTTTGCCCCGATCATTATTTTGTGAGCAATATTGAAGACTGCATCCGGTGGGGAATAGAACAAAATTTAGATATTCTCCTTTCCGAAAGCGCGGGTTTGTGCAACCGATGCGCGCCGCATGCCAAAGATGTTATGGCGGTATGCGTTATTGATAACTTGATGGGAATTAATACGCCGAAAAAAATAGGACCCATGCTTAAGTTTGCGGACCTGGTCGTTATCACCAAGGGCGATATCGTATCTCAAGCGGAACGCGAAGTGTTTGCTTTTAAGGTTCGGCAGGCAAACTCAAAAGCAAAAATAATGCATGTAAACGGTATTACCGGTCAGGGTACTGATGAATTAACATCTTTGTTTTATCATGCAAATGAAACGAAAACTCTTGAAGGCGGAAAGCTTAGGTTTCCTATGCCTGCTGCCTTATGTTCGTACTGTTTAGGTGAAACCAAAATAGGAAGAGATTATCAACTGGGAAACGTGAAAAAAATATAATTGATTCATTATGAAAATATTGGAAGAAACCATAGAGTCTATACATGAAAAATTTCCCGAAGTTAAAACTTTCTTTGATAATAACGGGATCTCGTTAAACAAAGGGGCTAAATCCCTCGGAGAATTTCTCGATCAACTTAGCCCGGAATGTTATGAAGATATCGGGATTGACAAGGCAAACTTAATTGAAAATCTTGAAGGATATTTGTCCCGATTAACTAACCGGGATAAGAAAAACAATTTTGATATTTCTTCAATTACAATTACCGGGGGAAAGGACAAGAACGGCAGCCCGGAAAATATTGAAATAACATTGCAAAAGGGTTCGATCACAAGCATAGTCGGGCCTACCGGGTCGGGTAAAAGCCGCCTTCTTGCGGATATTGAATGGATGGCTCGTAAGGATACACCTACTGGACGGACAATTTTAATAGACGGCAAGCAGCCGGATACAGAGCTGAGGTTTTCTCTTGAACATAAACTTGTAGCGCAGCTTTCGCAGAATATGAATTTTGTAATTGATGCCGCTGTTGAAGAATTTATTTCAATGCATGCGGAAAGCCGGTTTGTCAAAAATCCCGGAACAGTTATAAAAGAAATTATTCGGCAGGCAAATTTACTTGCCGGCGAACCTTTTGAAGGAGCAACCCCGGTGACCTCTTTGTCGGGAGGACAGTCAAGAGCATTGATGATTGCCGATACCGCATTTTTAAGCGCATCCCCGGTTGTATTAATTGATGAAATTGAAAACGCGGGAATCGACAGGAAAAAAGCATTAGGTTTGTTGGCAAAGAAAGAAAAAATAGTATTGATTGCCACGCACGATCCCATTTTGGGTTTAATGGCTGAGCAGCGGTTTATTATCAAAAACGGCGGTATTCATAAGGTTTTGAAAACCACTCAAGCGGAAAAAGATAACCTTGAAATTTTACAATCATATGATAACAAAATAACGGAATTACGTAACCGTCTGCGCAACGGCGAAAGGTTGGAAGACGGTATTTGAAATTTTCAATTATAGAATAAACAGGTAGAAATATGATAAACAATTATGTAAAACAAGGATGTATAAATATATATGTCTCGCTGCCGTGCCCGCTTAAAGTTCCTTTTAAACAAATGTTTGATTCTTTTTTAGAAAGCTGGAATTCCGATTCAACAAAGCAGCCGATTTATATGCCTTTAACAACTGACTGTTCACCTGAAGGTTTTGAGGAACTGGCAATATCAGCGAAATCCGAAGATGATTTGCCGGATATTCATGTTACCTCTTCCTATAGAATACTTTTTTCCGAACCGTTTTACGGACGTTTTATGAAGCCGGGGATTTACACCGGTTTTCCGAAAGAAATGTACGGCGATTCATATCCTCAAAATGTTATTGAAGCTGCGGAAAAATTTCACGTAGGATTTTTAGGCTTTAGCTCCTGGGGAGTTATTCATGATTCCAAATTTAACGGGCAGCATCCTATCCCTACAAGCTGGAGTGAACTTACGGAGAGCCGTTACAAAGACCTAATCTCTATTCACGGCTGCCATGGGCAGGCCGGGAATATATCCATGCTGATGAACATAAAGAAAGCTGGAGGCATTCCGGCAATTGAAAAGTTGGCAGAAAACGTAAAAAAGGTTGAACATTTTTCTAAGTTGATTAAAGAATTAGGCTCCAATAAGAAAAGCGGAACGCCTTTTTATATTTTACCTAATGTAGCAATAGCAAACATTCCTTCAACAAAACGTGCCGAACTATTAAGCATGGAAGAAAGTATCATTAGCCCGTTGATGATAATAGTCAAACGTTCGAAAACAGAACAGAGTATGGAACTGCTCAAATTTTTTAGCAGCGGCAAATTCAAAAAAATGCTTGCCGGCCATTCTTATTTCCAGCCTAGTGATATCGAAGGTATTGAAGTTCATAAGTTTGAGCATATGGAAATATTTGTAAAGGAGTCATACAAAAAAATATACAACGAAGCGAACCACCTATTTGTCACGGCTCTTGGAGAAAAGATACCCCAAAACTAAGAAGAGAAATGTATACTTGTTGCAAATTGGTTTTGGGATTTAGTTTTTATTTAGAACTCACCTAAATCCTCTCTTACAAAGAGAGGACTTTATGGCAAAATCCCAAAACCAATTTGGCTTGTGTATATATCATAGTTGAGCCTGAAAAAGTATAAAAGTGTGGAAAGTTGAATGTTTCACAAAGTTCTTGCGATTAATTTTTATTCAACCCTCTTGGGGTTGCGAAAATTTGATTACGTAATCTTTCTAATCATGCCTAATCACGTTGGGATTGAATAAAACATTTCCTATTTGTGATCTTAAAAGTAATTTTGTCTTGAAATCCTGAAAAGATTTAATCCGCCTTCGCATTCGCTACGGCGGATCTGTCTGCCACCAAGGCAGGCGAGAAGACGGGGTTTAATTCCCCGTCGCCCCGCCTTCTCCCGATTTATCGCATAAACGTCGACTTAACAGGGAGGTTAATATCACCCTAAAATTCCCGGACTTTTCCATAGGAATCCTTCGGATAGTCCCAAAAAAAATAATTATTTGGGCTATCCGAAGGATCCCTTACCGGGAAAGCCCATAGTTGTGTGTGTCAATCATCTTTTCCCCAACTTGTCCCGGAGGGATTCATTTTGAAAAAGTTGGGGCCATTGCTAAAAAAATAAATATTTCGTATTAAATTGACGCCTATGCGATTTATCGGGATACGGAGGGCAGGTTGCGGCGGAACAGGGTTCGGTTCGCCACGGCAAATTGCCCCGAGGTTCATATCATTGATTGCGGATAGGCTTTGGGCAAACTCCCACAGCATCACTTTTTGATCGGGGAGGCTTTGGGACAACTCCCACGGCTTCACTTTTTGACGGGGGAGGCTTTGAAGCCCAAAATCCTTAATTCGGCTCAATGACAGGAAATAATTAGTCGATTCTTAAGTAGTGGATTTATGCTTATAACTGATATTATGTCTCTTTCAAGTGGGGATTTAACAGTCTTACTTGGTTATTTTTTTGCAAGTTTTTCTTAACCGATCTATTATAAACCTTGCAACTTTTGATATCCTTTTCTGCCCCTTTTTTTCTGTTTCTTGTCCATCTTTTCCTTACTTTTTAAGGAACGACTATCATAAAGGTTTTATAATAACATTAATATCGGCAGGCGGTGCAAAGTACATCCATGAAGTTACCAACACATCCGCCCCGGCTTGTGCATACTGTGCGGCATTTGATGCGTTGATGCCGCCTGCGGCAATCATGCAAATACCGGGATTAATTTCTTTGCACTCCTTAACGCATGCTTCAAAATCTTCACATGACATCTTATCTGCTTGAACGGCGTCTGCTCCGGCTTTTGTTATTAATAAGGCTTGTTCTTTTGTATGCGCTTCTATTACAATCTTGCGTTCTTTTTGTTTACTCTTAATTTTGGCAACAACATTGTCCGCATTTTCATATCCGCCGGAAAAGATAAGATGTTCTTTAAAAATCAGTATTGTATCCGAAAGCCCGGTGCGATGAGGAACCCCACCGCCTGCAATTAATGCTTTTAGTGCAACTTTTTTCAGATAGGCAGGATGTTTACGCGTACCGGCAACAGTAATTGCCGGATTCTCTTTACGGGCAGCGGATAATAATTTCGAAGTTCGTCCTGCAATGCCGGATGAAAATTCAATCAAAGCTCCGCCTGTTCTCCAGATCAAGTGAATAGCTTCGGCATCGCCTTCAGCTTCCAATATTTTTTCGTCTTTGTTTAAAGCAGTGCCCGAAGGCGCGAAAAATTTTACATTTAAACCGGCTTTATTGTAAAGTCGTACAACTTCTTCGGTGCAGCAGACAGTCATCTCATTTCTGGCTGATAATAATATAGAACCGTGTTTACCGGCAAGCTCCATTAGGGCTGTGGTCATGTCTCCTAAAGGAACGTCATCTTCGATTAAACGATCAATATCATTTTCGGAAAAGTATATCATTATAAACAAGTGTTTAAGTAAGGAAAAATGTTATAAATTTTTATTCAATTGTAATCCCCGGATTTACCGGGTCTTTTACTTTAATTACTTCCTTTAGTTTTTTATTTGACAAAAAAAGTAAGAATAAATTTTCAGAAATACTACTGACGTGTCATATTTTGAAGCGTCATTTCGAATCCCCGACGTTCCGCGGCGGATTGTCGGGGTGAGAAATCTGAACCCCGTACAGATAGAGATTTCTCTCCGATGAAGTCCTTTGGACACTCACACAAAACGCTCCTCCTTAAAAATCGGGCAAGCACATGCATTAGTAGTCCCCGTTGTATGATGTTTGTTATGTGTTCATGATCCGTAACGTAGACTTGCCTGTCAGCCGCCGTATCCCTATGAGCCGGGAGAAGGCGGGCAACCTGCGCTACATTTGAGCGACACATAATATTTTTAAGCTGACGCCTATACGACTGCCGTGGAACTGTTTAGAGAAATGAGTAAGAATTAAATATTTTTATTATTTTCATTATGAAAAATGATGGTTTTCTTGATTAAGAAAGAAAAATACTTTTTGATAAAATAAACGACTTCAATATAGAAGTTCGATACCCGCAGTATAAGAATGAACTATACAAAACTTGTACAAAGGAATTTGCAGAGGAAAATTTAAATCATATTAAAGAATTATATCAATGGCTAAAATCCCGGATAAAATAAGAGCCATCATTGAAAAATATATCTCGGTTTTAAGAGATAATAATATTCCTATAAAGAATGCATACTTGTTTGGAAGTTATGCAAAAGGGAATAATAATGAATGGAGTGATATTGATATAGCGCTAATCTCAGATTTATTTGAAGGGGTGCGAATAAAAGATAAAATAAGAAGAATTACACTGTCGGTAAGTTCAAATTTGGAAATCCTTCCATTCAGACCGGACGATTTTTCATTAGAAAATCCATTAGCAAAAGAAATAATAGAAACCGGGATAAGATTAGTTTAATAAACGGGCACTTCTTTCTAACTACCCCTTTAATCAGTTTTTTTTGAGCAAACAAAACAGTAAAGCCGACTTAAAATAAAACAATTCTATTAATTCATGTTGATGTAACACGTCTATTTTTATATTTTAAACCCGGTTGGTTCATTGAAGATTATGGGAAAAGATATTAGAGTTTCTGCAAAAAAAATTGTCATTTCGAACCCGTTTTTTGGGTGAGAAATCTTTCAAATAGAGTATAATATCAAAGCAGCTTTTTGCGAAACTTAATCAGGAAAACATTTTCAGAGAAGAAAGTCTTCCGGGCTAGCATATTTAGTATCATAGGTTGCTCCGTATAAACACAATACGAATTTGTAAATTATTGTAATTGAATAAATAAACTAATTGGGGATATCTCCCGACGGGAAATTGAAAACATGGATAACAGCAAGCGCAATTATCCAAGTTAAGTGTTCCTTATAAGAAAATTGTTAATAAGAATTGAGGAAAAAATGACTAATGAAAAAGTAACAATAAATATTTTATGTGAAGTATTGCTGGATAGAGGAGAAGAAATTGTTCAATTTAAGGATTTTAGCTTTCGTCAACCAGTGATGAATGCAGTGAGAATTGCGTTAGAAACAATTTTAAAAGAACCGGAAGAACAGTATCAAATAGGATCAAAGGTAGCTCTTAAGGCAATAGACCTAGAAGAGCCAAACGATGAAAATGCTTGTTGGTCAATAAAAATGCTTACCAAGTCACGTGATCAAAGAGCAATCGAGATATTAGTCAAATATCTTCACTATGATATTAGTGGTACTGATCATATTAATTGTTGTACAATACCAATAGTTCGGGAAGCTAAAAATTCTTTGGATTATTTAATAGGAGACGATTCGAAGTTAAAGTACAAAGTGGCTATCGAAGCAATGAAAAGTATTTGGTTTCAGGAGCATCTAAAAGAATGGACAATAAATATGCTTAATGGGATAGATGAGAATGCCACATTTTATAAACCAGCTCGTGAACTGTTGAATAAGCTTGCTTAGTTTATAGTAAATTAAACATTGATGTTCTGGGTAGACGGCTTATTGGGAAAAAATTATACGATTATGAAAAATAAAAAATATAAATACGATGTAGCTTTTTCATTTTTGAAAGAAGATGAAAATATCGCACAAAAATTAAATTCATTATTAAAAGAGAAAACAGAAACTTTTATTTACACAAAGCGACAAGATAAAATCGCCGGAACTGATGGAGAGGAAACATTTAATCGAGTGTTTGGTCAAGAGGCAAGAGTTGTAATTGTTTTATATAGAAAAGGTTGGGGTAACACAGCTTGGACAAGGATTGAAGAAACTGCTATAAAGAATAGGGCTTTAGATGAAAGTTATGATTTTACATTATTTATTCCTTTGGATCAGCCACCAGAAGTCCCAGATTATTTACCCAAAACATACATTTGGTATGGAATACATAAATTTGGAATAGATGTCGTTCAAAGCATTATTGAATCAAAAATCCAGTCAGAAGGTGGTATAATAAAACCTGAATTCCCAGAAGACATTGCAAAAAAGAATAAAAGAAGCAGAGCAATTTGATTTAAAGAGAAAAGCGTTTCTTAATTCAGAAAAAGGAGTTGAGGCGTTTCGAGTTGAAGTAAAAAGATTATATGAATTATTAAGAAATAAAAAAGAATTTATTGAAAAAGAATTGGACGGTTTTCGAATTGCATATGAAGAGAAAGATAACAATTGTTTTGTGCATTCCTATAACTATTCTCTTAGATTTTATTGGGATTATTCTATTAAAAACTCCTTGGATTATTCCGGTCTTAATTTAATATTTCAATCACCTAATAGATATCCAGATCCACCAACTAAAATAGATGAATATTCATTTAATTTCGACATTATAGCTCCTGACCAGAAAGTCTGGACTTTTGCATCAGATAGAAGCAAATATTTGACATCCGAAGAATTAGTTAATTTTTCTTTCAATATTTTATTTAAGCGTATTGAAAAAGAGAATAAAAATAAGAGATTAAGTAAGTACTTGTAAAAACATATAATCCATATTAAAAGTAAAAAGTCCCTCCTTCGTATGAAGACGCTACGGCGGGCAGGCAAGAAAAAAATAAACTCCCCGCCAGTATTTATAAACATTTTAAATCTGGTAACATATCGACTTACTTTTATAATCACTATTTGCAGTTGTCTTTTATTTCTCTATTTGAGTTCAGCAACGAAATGATAAGAGCTGTACCAAACCGGACGGAGTTGAGTAATGTACTCAGTACAAACCGTGAAATCGAGCTGGGTCGAGCAATGTACTTTCCATTGCTGCCACCGACCACTCGGTGGCACACTACCTGGGTTTTAAGAAAAGGCAGTGAAAGATAAAAATAAAATAATCCTGTCACTGAGTGCCTGTCCACCGTAGTTATATGAAGGTGGGGTCAGTGACGGTAATAAAATTGAATAAATAAACTAATTGGGGACGATATTTATCCCGATGGGAAATTGAAAATATGGATAACAGCAAGCGCAATTATCCAAGTTAAGCGTTCCTTATAAGAAAAGTTAGTTCCTAATAAAAAAAATAAAAAAGTTTGTAGAATTTTTGTCGTTTCGCGATATCACTAATTAAAGAAAGTTTGGGGGTCAATTTAAGGTCTTATATGAAAACGCTTTTTACTTTGATTTTTCTTTTATCCGTCAACTTTTGTTTTGCACAAAAACAATATACTGGGCAGAATATTGAGGATATTCTTAAGCTGTCGGAAGATGAAATAAATATAGGCATTGCCTCTTTGGTTTTGGCAAAAGAATTTTATCCAAATCTCAATGTTCAGTTCTTTCTTCAAGCTTTCGATTACCTTGCTGATAGATATAAATATTATTTTGGAAAATATACTGATCCCAATGATAGAATTGGAGCGTTAAATACATACTTATATAAACCCGGATTCTGGAATGACAGCATTACGTTTAGTTATGACGATGATGATTTACAAGTAGTAAAGTTAGATAACAAGTTTATAAATGGATATATAGCAAACAAAAAAGGTTCTTGCATAACAATGCCGATGCTGTACGTAATATTAGGAGAAAGATTAGGCTTCCCAATTTATCCGGTTCGCTCGGCAAAGCATTTCTTTGTAAGATATGAACCGGAAGAAATTATAATCAATTTTCAAAATAATATTGAAGCTACAAATGGCGGTGGTTTCATTTCAAATCAACAGTATCAAGAAGATGTACTAATTCCAGAAAAAGCAATCAAAAATGGTGTTTATTTAAGAATTCTTACTAAGAAAGAATATATCGCTTCACTACTTTTGGTAAACGCTAACAAATATTTGCAAAACAAGAATATCGAAAAAGCAAAGCATTACTATAAACTGGCAATGAAATACGATTCTACATTCAGTCCCGCTTATATGAATTATGGAATGACTCTTTTCGGGGAAGCCCGGCAACTTGAAGAAAAAATGTGGGAAGAAAAACAAGAAGCGATAAAGCAAATATCATTTTCATACCGGCCTAAACAGCAGAAACAAGAAGTTTGCAAAACGAAAAATGAAAATTTTTTAGAAAGCGAATCACAGAAAATAATAAAAGAATCGGCTACTAAACCCAAAGTACAAGCAAATGAAAATGTTGAACAAACAATGAGAAGTTTAGAACAACAAAAAGAAATTGAAGAAAGATTGAATGTAATTGAAGAAAAATACAGACCGGGGATACTTGCCAAAATTGACGAGTATAAGAAGTATACTGAGAAAGCCAAAGAACTTGGAATTGTATTAGAGTTCCCTTTACAATTTTTTCAAAAGCAAGCAGAAAGTATTAAACAATATAGAAAAAAAGGAGGTTATTAATGAAAGCGTTCCGAATTATTTCCGTAACTTTATTTTTATTATTATCAGTACAATCAGTATTTGCTGGCAGATATTATGATTCAGAAACTGGTAGGTGGTTATCGCCTGATCCGTTGGCACATAAGTATCCCGGTTGGTCACCGTATAATTACGTGACTGCAAACCCGATGAGATTAGTTGATAAAGATGGAAGAGAGGGTGATGATTATCTTGAAGCTCTTTATGCAAATCGAGAGAACTTATCATCAGAAGGACAAGAAGCTTTTGACCAAACCTTTACGACAACTATGAGTGTTGAGGCTGCTGCGTTAGGTGGGACATACGGAGCTATTAGATATGGGCCAGCAATCGGTGCTTTTATTTCAACTAATGCAAATAAGATCAGGAATTTTGTAAGCAGAACTTTTAATGGTGTTAAAGATTTCTTTAACAAATCAACTGCGGGAGGAAATTTTAGTCGGTCTCTCAAAGTCTCTGATTTAGGAATCAAAGGAAACATTGAGGAGCTAAAGGGAACTTTTTCAATTTCTGAAAAAACAGCCAGGATTACTATAGATATGATTAAAGGTGAAATTAAGAACCCATTCAAGATAATTGAGAACATTAAAAACTTAGCCCAATCGAAAGGTGCAACCACGTTAGAAATTAAAGGAACAATAGCCAACGAAAAGTTATACGAGGTCTTACAAAAAAGATATAATATGATAAGTGAAGGTGCAGATGACATAATCAAAATGGTAATTGATTAAGAGGTAGATATGATAAAATCAAGAATTCATAGAACTGTAAAAAAGCTAAAAAGATTTGATACCAATATTGAATCTTCTAAAACAAAAATAATTTTACTTGACAATGAAGAATGTTTTGGTGTTTACAAAAATGATTATCCAGATGAAAATTATTTAATATACATCACTAACTATGGATTGCGCATTTCAATAAAAGACGATTTTAATTTTATAAGATATAGTGATATTAAGTCAACGAAAACATCTTCGGATAAATTAAATGACTTATATATTACATTGGAACTGAAATCGAACTCGAAATTTAAATTACTAATCAATGGGCAAGATGGAAAATTTAGAGATAAATTTGAGTTTCATAGATTTCTTGATAGAGCTATTCATGATATTAATGACAATGATAAATAGAGTTTATTATTTTGTTCAATTTCCAGGCTGGTACATTCACACGTGCCAGCCTTTTATTTAAAGACCCAAGTCCTGACATTGGGAAGCGAGAATTTACATAACGCTACGTGTTATGCGAACACCCCACCTACGGAATAAATGGAGTTCATGCGGTGAAGATGTTGCATAAACGCGTACCTGAGATGGAGATATGGACTGGTAAATATGATGATAATAAAATAATGCAATTGACTAAAGGCCTTGTGGAATTACTCTCATTTAATGGAAACTCTTTAACTTGGTATATGGAAGATGGCACGTCTCAAAACTGGCAAGCCGTATCTGGTGCAGTTGATGATAACGGAAATACACAACCTGATTTGCAGTGGGTTAAAGATGTGGGGCCAATACCCGAAGGTCAATTTGTTATTAATACGGATATACCTCAGCTTTGGGATAATTTGAGTGCTTGGCAAAAATTTAAATCAAATGTCGGTAGAGGTCAATGGCCTGGAGGACGTATCTCTTGGGGCGATCAAAGGTATGAGATTTTTCCTAGATCTGTAGGTAATCGTTCTGGTTTCTTTCTACATGGTGGTGCAAATTTTGGTTCAAGGGGATGTATTGATTTAGCAGGCTGTATGAGTGATTTCTTTTATGTCTTTGGTGCTAATAAAAGGGACACGGTTCCCTTGTTTGTGAATTCCATTGCTGCCACCGTCCGCACGGTGGCACACTAGCTGGGTTTTAAGAAAAGGCAGTTGTAAAAGGTAAAAATAAAATAATCCCGTCACTGAGTGCCTGTACACCGTAGTTATAAGAAGGTGGGCCTGCCCGCCTGTATTTTGGCGTGGGTCAGTGACGGTAATAAAATATTGTTCTTTGAAAAGATGAAAATTTGAAGGGGAGAGATTAGTCGGATTTTTTTAAGCCGTTTAAAATTATTTATTGATTGGAATGTTTGTGTTTTCGTAATAAATATAGGTTCTGTCTTGAGAGTACTTTGACATCAGTTTTTCAATTTAGCTTTATTTCTTTTGGCATTGGTAGTTTTTTTACTAGGGACTTTATGGCCTTCAATTTTAGAAGAAATTTCTACTGCCTTTTGAGCTTTATCTAAAGAAAATTTTGGTTTGTTCATGTTTTTCACTTTTGTTGAAAAAAATATAAAGAAATAATTATTGAATTTAAATTACGAAATTGCGCATACACTTTTATAATCACTATTTGCAGTTGACTATTATTTCATTATTCCATTGCTGTCATCGTCCCACGCCAAAATACAGGTGGCCCGCCTGTACTTTTGCGTGGGTCAGTTGACGGCAGTAAAATTGAATAAATAAACTAATTGGGGATGATATTTATCCCGATAGGAAATTGAAAACATGGATAACTGCAAGTGCAATTATCCAAGTTAAGCGTTCCGTATAAGAAAGCGCTATAAACCTTAAATTTGGTATTGGCAAATCAAAATATTAGATTGCCAATAATGAAAAAGGGAGAAAGATCATGATAACCACGTTAGATAAATTCGGTCGGATAATAATACCGAAAAGATTTCGTGAACATCTTGGAATAAATTCCAATACGGCATTGAATATTTCAGAAGACGGTAAACGAATTGTTATAGAATTAGTTCAAGAAGAAGAACCGGTTGTTGATAGAGATGGGATTCTTGTTTTCACCGGAAAATTAGATGACGGAAAAAACGATCTTGTTAAGATTGATAGAAATAAAAGAATGCGTAAATTATTAACAAATGAGGATTAATTTTGAAAATCCTCTTTGATAGCTCCGTGTTAATTGCAGCATTTGTTGAATCTCATCCCAAACATAAACATGCCTTGTCATCCTTACTGAAGGCAAAGGCTGGAGTATTTCAATTATTAGTTTCGTCACATACCGTATTAGAAGTTTATAGCGTGCTAACAAGTGCCCCATTTAAACCTAAAATAACACCAATAATTGCAAAGCAGTTAATTGAAAATAATATTAAAAATATTGCAAAAACAATTTACCTCACAGATAAAGACTATTTTAAAATTGTTGAAAAAATGAGTAACTCAAATTTCTCTGGTGGGGTTGTTTATGATGCAATTGTTGTTGAATGTGCATTGAAAGCTAAAGTTGATGAGATATTGACATTAAATGCGAAAGACTTCTTGCGTTTGACGAATGAAATATCAGTGAAAGTAAGTTCTTTATAGTATTGTCGGTTTATAATACATGTTAAAGGTAGAAAGCCCCAGCTGAAATGAGCGGGACAGGCCCTCCTCCGCTTGATGCTTCGGCCAGCAAGAGAAAATAAACTCCCCGCCAAGATTTATAAACATTTTAAAGTCGGTAACATATCGACTTACTTTTATAATAGAGTTTCTGCAAAATAAAAGTCAGTCATTTCGAACCCGTTTTTGGGGTGAGAAATCTTTCAATTAGAGGATGATTTTAAAGATTTCTCCCTCCGGTCGAAACGACAAAATGTTTAGATATTTTATTTTGCAGAAACTCTAATCCACTATTTGTAGTTGACTATTATTTCATTATTCCATTGCTGCCACGCCACCGACCCACGCCAAAATACGGGCGAGCAGGCCAGCCTTCGTTAAAACTACGGCGGGGCACACTAGCTGGGTTTTAAGGAAGGGCAGTAAGGGGCTAATAACCGCCCTATGGTCTGCACTGTGGGTCCTCTATATAGTAAATTTTATAGTCCTCAGCGTTTAGCTTTAATTTTCGTCCTGTCCTTGCCATAGGACAAAAATTATATTATTTCGGTTATTAAGCAATCATTACACTAGTCTTAAGTCTTATTATTTAGTGATCAGATAAAAATTTGTTTTATTTTTTGCTATATTTGTACATAACAGGTTGGAGGAGGAGCTCTCCCCTCCAACAAATTATTTAAATCTCAAATAAGCCTGGAATAAGTCCTTATTGAGGTTTTGGGTTGTACTTCATGAGCAATATCACCTCATAAAACAGAGTTTATCCAAAATTATCAGCAATGAGATTGCTTCATCCCCAAAATCGGGATTCGCAATGACCAAGTATAGTTCTGCAACAGACTCTCGCCGGCATGGCGGAGGGAGAAATCTTTAAAATCATCCTCTAATTGAAAGATTTCCCGCCAAAAAGACGGCGGACAGGCTCACCCAAAAAACGAGTTCGACAGACTTTTTATTTTGCAGAAACTTTAACAAAATGAGCTAAGTTGTTGTAGAAGAATGTCTTATCTCTTTATACAAGAGTGTTTGCCCAAATCAAATTGCATTAAACAGAAATACTGAAGTCATAGATCAATTGCTTTTTTTACCAAACTATAGGGTACATTCAACTTTTTCTTGACAATTTGAAAAAATAGAGATAATTTCCTTAAAGGATTTCGAAATCGTTATCGGTATCGTAAAAATAAGAAATATGCAAGCTTTTTTAATGTTATAATTTTAGCCACACTATGAATGTAAAAGAAAAAATAAAGAACATCATGAGTGCTGTCGGTCCGGGTTTATTCCTTATTGAATATAATATCGGGAAAGATAGTGTCACAAGTATGGACAAAGCCGGGGTCAAATATGGGATGTCTTTATTTTGGGCATTAGTTCCTTTCGTATTATTTACTTACATACTTATGTGTATAGTGGGACTTATTGCCGATTTAGTTCAGGAAGGTATGAGGTTATTAATTCCGGGTTTAAATGTAAATACAATCATTATTACAAGTATTCCGGTAATATTATTATATGTGATGTTATGGATAGGTCGGTACCTTTTTTTGAAAAGGTAGTGGCCGTATTATTAAACAACCTTTTTAGCGATAAGAGCCCTTTTTTAAAGGATAGTAAGGTAATATATGGATATAGTTATTTCTGGTGACAAAGAACAATTAGGAAAAAGAGCTGCCGAAAGAGGAGCAACATTTTTAGATGAAGTTATAGCTGAAAGAAGGGTTCATAAGTTTAATTCATGTAAGGGAGAAGTCGCAGTTTGAAATGCTTATTAGATAAATTTTCTTCATCAATATTAATTATGAAGACGGAATAATTTTTTGTATAGCGAATAGTTTGTTTATCACTTTAACTAAATGTAATAAAAGAATTTTAAAACTTAAACGTTCTCGAAAACGTGCATATAAAAAGAGAAAAGTACCTTATGAAAAATGAGAAAGCAAAAATAGGTTTATTTTCAATTGGGTTAGAAACTTACTGGGGGCAATTCCCGGGCTTGCAGCAAAGACTGGAGAAATATAGAGAAGGGATCTCAAATAAATTAAAAGAAAATGGAGATGCAATTGTTGACGCGGGACTTGTGAATACTGTTGAAAAAGCAAGTAGACAAAGTTTGTTAACAATTTAAAGTGGGAGTTAAAGCAAACATAAAATCTACGATAGATTATAAAATAAAAAAGCAGTTAAGATAGTAGAATAAACACAAAGCATATTTGTAAAGTGTATTGAATTGTAATAAAAAATTTTTGGAGTAGAACAACTGATGATGGAAGAAACATGTTCGTGTGGCAGTGGTTTACAAAACTTTACGGATGAACAACTGGTAGAAGTAATCGTAAAAGAAGTCCAGCACATACTTTCCGGTAATAAAGAAAATAATAAATTATCTAAGGTTTCAAACGGGTTTCCATTAATTCCCCTTGGCGTTTCCAACAGACATATTCACTTAACTGAGGAAACATTCCATAAACTATTTGGGAATGATACTAAATTTGAAGAGATGCGACCGTTATACCAGCCGGGAGAATTTGCATCAAGACATACTTTAACTATTGTAGGAACCAAATTACGAAGCATACAGAATGTCAGGATTCTCGGTCCGCTGAGAAAATACGACCAAGTTGAAGTCTCTCTAACAGATGCAATTTTTTTAGGTGTTAATCCGCCGGTTACAAACTCCGGTTCTCTCGAAAGTGCTGCACCGTTAACACTTGTTGGTCCAAAAGGTTCTGTTTATTTGGAGAAGTGTGCTATAATTGCTAATAGGCATATTCATATGACGAATAAAGATGCGCAAACATTTGGCGTTAAAGATGGTGATTTCTGCAGGGTGAAAATCAACAGTGATAAAAGTACCGTTTTTGAAGATGTATTAATAAGAATAAATGATAATTGGTTGCTTCAAATTCATCTGGATACCGATGATGCAAATGCGGCTAACGTTCGTGAAGAAACCTTTGTTGAGTTTCTCGGGAAGATGTAGTAATGAAAATCGGCAAAGTAATCGGCAATGTTGTTTCAACTAAAAAGGTGGGTAATACTCAATCGTTAAAAATCATGGTTGTCCGTTACTTAAACGAAATAATGGAAGAAACCAATTCTATTGCAGCATGCATTGATACAGTTAGTGCCGGTGAAGGTGATATTGTTTTATTATGCTCTTCCTCTTCCGCCCGGTTAACTGAAAAAACAAATAAGGCTTGTATAGATAACGCAATAGTAGGTATTATAGATTCAATCTCTGTAGGCAATAATTATATCTATCAAAAAACAAACAAAGATGGTGAATAAGCTTTGAAAGTATCGATAGAAAAACTGGTTGAATTGATTGTTAAAGAAGTTATAACAGCTTTGTCATGTCAAGGTATAGAAGTTGACTTATCGGTTGCTGAAAAGAAAAATTCATCTAAAGAATTGCCTGCAAATAAAACACGATTAAAAATTGATATGAGCGGATATAAAACGCCGGTACTAACTGAGAATCATTTGAATTCAATTGATCCCGGAATAACTGAAATAATAGTTCCGGAGAAAACAGTAATAACACCGGGAGCAAAAATAATAATAAAAACGAAACAATTAATTGTGACTTATTCAAATAAAAATAAAGGAGAATAAAATGTATCGAGGAGTTGCATTAGGATTTGTAGAAACACGCGGCAACACTGGTGCGGTTCATGCAATAGACGCGATGCTTAAAACAGCTAACGTTGAACTTGTTAAACGTGTTGAAATAGGCGGTGCTTATGTTACCGCATTAGTAAGAGGAGAAGTAGGAGCCGTCAGATCATCTGTAGAAGCCGGTGCCGATGCTGCCGCTAAAGTTGGTGAATTGGTCTGCACTAACATTATTCCTTCGGCTCATGAAGAAGTATTTGAACTAATCGGTGTGGAAAAATAAGGAGAAATTAAAATGATAGATGCATTGGGTATAATAGAAACACAGGGATTTACACCGGGAATTCAGGCCGCTGATGCTGCGGTTAAATCTGCAAATGTAAAATTAGGAAAATGGATCAGAGTAGGCGGCGGTAGAGTAAGTATAGTTATTCGTGGTGATGTAGCGGCGGTAAAAGCTGCTGTAGAAGCCGGTGTGCAGGCTGCTTCAAACATAGGAACTGTTCAGTCAGAAGTTATAATACCTCGCCCTTCCGATAAACTTTTGCCGAAGTTTCCTCTTGAGCCAATCAAAAAAGAAAAAGCACCGGCAAAGTAAATTAGGAGAGTTTTGTTGTGGAGATTAATGAAAATCAACTGAAAGTTATTATTGAAAGTGTTGTTCAAAAAGTAATGTCTGAAACCTTGAGTTCTATGCCGACAGCCGGTATTTCATCCAAAGGTGAATGGGGCGTTTTTGATGACATGAATGATGCGGTTGAGGCTGCTTATACCGCTTTTCTTGAATTCCGAGAACGAAGTCTTCAGTGCAAGAAAAAAATAACCGACGCTGTAAGACAGATGTCGCTGGATCATAAAGAAGAGCTTGCAAAGCAAACTGTTGAAGAAACAAAAATGGGACGCGTAGAGCATAAGATTGAAAAATTTATAAATGCAGCTAAAAATAGTCCGGGAATAGAATTCTTACGTCCCCAAGCATGGTCGGGTAAAAACGGTTTGGCCGTTGATGAATATTCGCCTTTTGGAGTGATTGGTAATATAACACCGAGTACTCATCCGGGTCCAACAATGATAAACAATATAATCATTCAACTTGTAGGTGGTAATACAATAGCCTTTAATCCTCACCCTTCCGCCAAAAGGCTTAATGCAAAAATTATACAGCTTGCCAACCAATATATGGTTGAAGCAGGTGCGCCGCAAAACCTGGTAACCTGTGTTGCAGAACCGACACTTGAAACCGCAAAGACATTGTTTGAACACGATAAGATAAAGTTCTTATCTGTTACCGGCGGTCCGCAAATGGTTAAGATGGCAATGGGTTATCCTAAAAAAATTGTAGCGGCAGGTCCCGGTAATCCGCCTGTACTTGTTGATGAAACGGCTGATTTATCTTTAGCAGCCAAAGAAATAACAAAGAGTGCAAGTTATGATAACAACATTCTATGTATTGGTGAAAAAGAAATCTTTGTTGTAGAATCTGTGTTTGACCGATTTATGGCTGAAATGGAAAAAGCCGGAAATGTTAAGCTAAGTTCTTCACAAATGGATGACCTTGCAAAAATTGCGCTGGTTGCTTCCGGTGAACATTGGAGTATCAATAGAGATTATGTTGGAAGAAATGCAAGCGTACTTGCAAAAGCGCTTGGTATGAATGTATCAGATAGCATTCCTCTTTTATTTGGTGAAACCGATAGAAATCATCCGTGGGTAATAGCGGAACAAATGACAAGTTGTATTCCCGTAGTTCGCGTAAGAGATTTTGAAGATGGTTTAAACGCGGCTATCAAAGCGGAACAAGGTTTTGAACATACGGCCAGCATATATACTAAGGATATGAATAGAGCAACCAAATATACACGAGCGTTGGATTGTGATGTTCATACTATTAACGGCGGAACATTACGCGGTAACGGAGGAGATTTGGGAGAATCTTACTTCTCTCACACAATAGCAACACCGACAGGCGAAGGAATTTGTACACCTCTTAGCTTTGTCCGTAAACGACGTATAATGACGCACGGCTCGTTAAGGTTTGTATAAAAAATTAATATGTAATTAAGGAGAAATAAAAATGGCACTTAAAAATGCGATTGGAGTTTTAGAAACAAGAGGATTTGCGCCTTTGATTCAAGGTGCGGATGCTGCGGTTAAAGCGGCAAATGTTGATTTAGTAGAGTGGCGTCAGGTAGGAAGCGGCTATGTTTCCTTTGTGGTAGAAGGTGATGTCGCTGCAGTGCGTTCGGCCTTAGATGCCGGTGTGGAGGCTGCATCACGAATCGGTGAAGTGCTTTCACAATTGGTTATTCCGCGTCCTGTTGATGAACTGGATAGCTCGTTTAACCGTAAATAGGTAATTATGATTTTTGCCAAAGTCATAGGAACTATTGTATCTACTCAAAAAGATCAAAATTTGAGCGGAAAGAAACTATTGTTATGTAAAGAAGTAGATCATAACGGAAACCCGTTGAAAACATATCATGTAGCTGTGGATGCTGTTCAAGCGGGTGAGGGAAGTTTTGTGCTTCTTTCTTACGGTTCATCGGCACGAATGACTGAAGAAACGAAGAATGCTCCCATAGATGCAGTAGTAATGGCAATAATAGATGATGTTCAAATTACCCATAAATTAAAGAACACCAAATGAAAATAGGAATAGTAACAGGAGTTGTTTGGGCTTCGCGAAAAGTTGAAGAAATAAACGGCTGTCGATTATACATCGTTCAGCCGGTTTCTTCGGATGGAAAAATAACGGCAAATCCTTTAGTTGTTGCCGATCCGCAAAGAATAGCTGCACCGGGAGACAGGATAGTTTATGTAACGAGTACGGATGCAACACAAGCTTTTGATTCCGGTTTTGCTCCTGTTAATGCAAGCGTTGTTGAATTGGTAGACGGGGTAGCCTGATGTTTTTAGGTAGAGTAAAGAAAAGAGTTATATCGGTTGAGAAACATGATGCTTACAAAGGCAAAATTGTTTTTATTGTTCAACCTATTGCCCCCAATGGAGAAGAGCAAGGAAGTGAATGGGTGGCGCTCGATTATGTTGGTGCAGGTATCGGTGATATTGTTGTTTGTGGAGGAGCGCCGGGAGTTGCTAAGTCTGTTTTCAATTTGGAGTTGGCTCCTATCAGGACGTTAATTATGGCTATAGTTGATAAAATAAATTATAAGGATATAGAGTAAAACTTTTTGTAATGACAAATGATCAAATAAAAAATATTGGTGTGATAGGGGCTGGAGGAGCAGGATTCCCGACATATGTTAAATTAAATTCTGCTCCTGATATTATTATAATGAATGCCGCCGAATGCGAACCGCTTCTTCATAAAGATATGGAATTAATAAATCATTTTAGCGAAGAAGTTTTATCCGGTTTTAAATCAATAATGGAAATCACCGGCGCAGAAAAAGGTCTTATAGGTATAAAAGAAAAACATCACAGAGAAATAGAATTACTAAGATCAAAAGTAAAGGGCAATATTACTGTAGTACCTATAGAAGATGTATATCCGGCGGGAGATGAAGTAACCTTAATTTACATGACAACAGGCAGAGTTGTACAAGCGGGTGCGCTTCCAATTTCCGTTGGTTGTGTAGTGCAAAATGTTGAAACACTATATAACATAGGGATCAACAAACCTGTTGTAGAGAAATTTGTTTCTATCGCCGGAGCAGTAAAAAATCCTGCGACGGTTAAAGTCCCCATCGGGACAAGTTTTGCGGAAGTTTTATCACATTTTATGATCACTTCGCAAAACTATGTCATCCGTTCCGGCGGTTTAATGATGGGAGAATTGGAATCCGATTTAAACAAAGTTGTCTCGAAACGAACCGGGGCTTTAATTGTTTTACCCGAAGACCATCATTGCGTAAATACGTATAGAAAGTTTGGTACACCTCATGACACCGATCGTATAGCAAAAGCCGGTTGTGACCAGTGTTCGTTCTGCACAGAACTTTGTCCCCGGTACCTACTTGGACAGCCGGTCAGGCCGGAAATTGCTATGCGGAACAGAATGTTTACACGTGAAGATCAGCCAATGATTTATGCAGGCAATTTTTCTTGTTGCGAATGTAATCTTTGTACAATATATTCATGCCCCGAAGGATTAGACCCGCGCGGATCAACAGTAATAGAAAAACGATTGGCACATAAACAAAGTTTAAAATGGAATGGAAAGGAGACCGGTGTTCATCCGATGTACGACTATAGAAAAGTTCCGACTGAAAAACTGAAACAGCGTCTTGACGTTTTGATGTTTAGGGATGAAGGGCCGTTGATGGAGCTTAATATTAATCCAGGGCAGGTAAAAGTCCCGTTGAACCAGCACATCGGTTCTCCTGCAGTAGCCGTTGTTACAAAAGGGGATGATGTCAAAAAGTACGATTTAATAGCAAAAGCGGACGGCAAAATATCAAGCAATATTCATGCTTCTATTGACGGTATAGTTAAAGAAGTTTCTTCAAATGAAATTATATTACAGAGGAATTGATGGAAAGTAGAAATGCTCTCGGAATAATAGAATTAGCCAGCATATATAAAGGTTACGAAGTTCAGGATGCAGTTTTAAAAACAGCAAATGTAGAAAAGCTTATTGCACGGACAATCTGTTCGGGAAAATATTTTATAGCTGTCCGGGGCGACGTTGCAGATGTTGAAACAGCCATACAAACCGCAAACGAGATTGGCGGATTTGCCGTAGTTAACTTAACAACAATTCCCAATGTAGATCCCAGCGTGTTCCCCGCAATTGCCGGTTGTAATATTATAAATAAAGAAAATTACGGCCGTATCGGGGCACTTCTCATTATAGAAACTTTTTCTGTAGTTTCAGCAATTAAAGCGGCGGACTTTGCGGTAAAAGAAGCTCAATTAGATCTCCTGCGGGTTCATACGGCAATGGCTGTCGGCGGTAAAGGTTTTGTTGTTATTACAGGGGATATAAGCGCACTTGAGGCTGCCGCCAAACCTGCTGTAGAATACTGTAAGCATGACGGTTTACTTGCAGGTTATGTTATTATAAAAAATCCACATGAAGATGTTTTAAGGGACTTAATATAAATAAGGAGTTATTTAATATGACAAACGAATGGGAACTGAAAAAACAAATTGTTGAAATCGGGAAACGGATTTGGACACGCGGTTATGTCGCCTCCAACGATGGAAACATTACGGTTATACTTAATGAAAATGAAATCCTTACTACGCCGACAGGCGTTAGCAAAGGATATATGACAACCGAAATGATTATTAAATGCGATAAAACCGGCAAAGTTATTTCAGGTAATTCAAAATATCGTCCTTCAAGTGAAGTGAAGATGCACTTGGAAGTTTACAAAGAACGTCCCGATGTTAAATCGGTTGTTCACGCTCATCCTCCCTATGCTACCAGTTTTGCTGTTGCCGGGATACCGTTAAATAAATGCGTATTACCGGAAGCGATTATTATCATAGGCTCTGTTCCCATAGCAGCGTACGGACTTCCTTCTACAATGGAAATTCCCGATGCAATACGACCACACATTCAAAATTCCGATGCAATCTTATTGGAGAATCATGGGGCACTTACTCTCGGCAGCGATCTTCTAAATGCTTATCACAAAATGGAAACGCTGGAACATACAGCTTCGATAGTTTGGAAAGCTGTGCAACTGGGAAATATCAATGTTCTTCCCGAAGGTGAGAGAGATCGTTTAATGACACTGCGTGAGAAATTCAATTTACCCGGAAGAGTTGCTGTTTGTGATGCTACACCTATGCCGAGTAGTGATAAAACTATTCCCGCGTCAAGCAAACTGCCTGACGGAGTTGATGAACAAAAGATTCGTGAAATAACGGAACAAGTTTTGGCTAAACTGAAGGGAAAATAATAATGAAAGAGTTTTAAAAAATTGTTCTCTATGAAAATTCTAATGTGTTTAATGAAATTTTTAATGTACCGTGAAATAAAATTAGGAGTAGGGTGACACTATGAAAATATTGATTGCCAATCCCGGTAGTACTTCTTACAAGTGTAAATTATATGAAGCCTCTGATATGTCGATCCTGTTTGCCGCTACGATTGAACGCATAGGCGATAAAGAAGGTATTTACAAGTACAAATTTAACGATGAAAACGAAGTTACAATAAAAAGGGAAATACCTGATTATTTATTTGCGGTTAATCTTACTTTGTCTTCCTTAAAAGAAAAATTCTCAACAGATGATATTAGCGCCGTAGGTTTTAAAACAGTTCATGCTAAAGGTGTCTCCGGTTGCGTGGAATTAAGTGATGAAGTTTTAAACGCCATGAAAGATTATCGGCTTCTTGCACCTGTTCACACCGATGTTTACATAACAGCTATTTCGGCTTTTAAAGAACTTTTATCCACAACTCCTTTAATCGGACTTTTTGAAACCCACTTCCATAAAAACATTCCTCCAGAAGCTTACATGTATGGAATACCTTACGAGTGGTACGAAAAACATGGAGTTAGGAAATACGGCTTTCACGGTGCTTCGCACAGATATATCGGTATGCGTGCTAAAGAATTATTTGATGCGGATAAAGTTATTTCATGCCATCTTGGAGGAAGTTCTTCAGTGTGCGCAATCAAGAACGGATGGTCCATAGATACTTCAATGGGAATGAGTCCTCAAAGCGGACTGCTGAATGCCAAACGAGTGGGTGATTTAGACTCTTATGCTCTACTTTATATTATGCAAAAAGAAAATTTTTCCATTGACGAAGTAGGTAATATTTTAATGTCACGCGGAGGACTTTACGGCATATCCGCGCTTAGCGGGGACTTTAGAGATATAGAAGAAGCAATGACAAACGGTGATGACAAAGCAAAGTTAGCTTTTGAAACATTTGCCTACTATGTTAAAAGATATATAGGTGAATACATGGCGGTATTAAACGGCTCCGAGTGTATCGTCTTTACTGCCGGTGCAGGTCAAAACGGGGTTTTGCTTCGTAAAAGAATTTTAACTGATATGGAAAATTTGGGAATCCTGCTTGATGATAACAAAAATATTTCCAATCCGAAAGAGGGACTGATATCTGATGATAAATCAAAAGTAAAGGTTGCTGTTATTCCGACTAACGAAGAATACATAGTTGCTGATGAAGTAAAATCATACTTGGAAAATAAATAATTTATTTACTTTAAAATTCTATCGGGAAAATATTATGAAAAAAGGAAAAAGGTTTATAGGATTTGATCTTGGTGCGGAAAGCGGACGTTGCATAGTAGCAACACTTAAAGATCAGAAAATTTCTTTGGATGAAGTTCATCGCTTTACAACTCATAACGTGGAATATGACAAAGGATTTCATTGGGATATTTTGGCTATTAACAAAGAAATTGTTGAAGGATTGACGAAAGCTAAGAAAATGTTCGGCTCTGAATTAGACGGAATTGGGGTTGATACATGGGGAGTAGACTATGTCCTGTTGGATAAAGAAGATAGGATTATAGGTTATCCTTATCATTATCGCGATAATAGAACCGACAACATAATGGAAGAAGCTTTTGATATTGTTCCGAAAGAAACAATTTATAACAAGGTAGGAATACAATTTGTACAGTTTAATACTGTGTTCCAGTTACTTGCCGAAAGTAAGAGAATAACAAATTTTCTTAATATTACCGAAACGGTGTTGTTAATGCCGGATTACCTTAACTTTTTTCTTTCAGGTGAGAAGAAAGCCGAATTCTCCATTGCTTCAACAACTGGTCTTGCAGATCCTAAAACAAGAAATTGGTGCTGGGAACTGATAGATAAGTTTAACCTGCCTAGAAATATATTTCCGGAAATAGTAGAGCCGGGAACAAAATTAGGGACACTCAATCCCGCACTTGCGTCAAAAACAGGTCTTGATCCAAATATACCTGTCATTGCAAGTGCCGGGCATGATACCGCTTCTGCAGTTGTTTCAGTTCCTGCCGATGGAAGTGATTGGGCTTTTTTGAGCTCGGGGACATGGTCTTTGATGGGCGTTGAAATAAAAGAATCATTGCTTAATGCTGATGCAATGAAGTATAATTTTACTAATGAAGGAGGGATTGAGGGAACAACACGATTCTTAAAAAACATAATAGGTTTATGGCCGATACAGGAATGTAGAAGATACTGGCTTCAGAAAGGTAAAGAATATGGCTATCCCGAATTAGCCGGTCTTGCCAAAGCCGAAGGTTTTGTAAACGCATGGGTTGATCTGGATGACCCGAGATTTTTGAAAGCCGGTGAAATGCCGGAAAAAATAATTTCATATCTACAAGAAACCGGGCAAACCGTTAAGGATAATGTTGGATTTATAATTGGCGTTGTTCTTGAAAGTCTGGCGTTTAGTTATAGAAATACAATCAAAGAAATTGAAAGCGTAACCAATAAAAAAATTGAAAAACTGCATGCAGTCGGGGGAGGAATTCAGAATGGATTACTGTCGCAATATACAGCCGATGCAATCGGGCGTACGGTTATTGCAGGTCCTGTTGAAGGAACTATTATAGGAAACATAGGTGTGCAGGTTATGGCTTCGGGTGAAATTAAAGACCTTAAAACATGGAGAAACATTGTTCAAAATTCATTTGATTTGAAAAAATATGAACCAATTGACCCCGGCTATTTTAATGAAAATGAAGAAAGTTATAAAAGTATTTTAAAGAAAAAATAAGAATGTTCTTAATAGATCCCGTAATATAAGGAGGCAGGTATGAATAACATTAGCAATGAGATGGTTGATAAGTTTATCAAATCTGCTGAAGAAGCCGTAGCAACAGTAGAAAGAGTTGAATGTACACCTGATGCGCTGAATAATGCTTTATCTAGAGAAACAGCTAATGACCAATTTGTTTTACTTGCTAATCCTGATGACATTGAAGAAAATCTTTTTTCAACCTTTAAAGAAAATAAAAAAGTAATTACAGCCCCAACCCTTGAAGAGCTGAAAACAGTTAGGACCGGGATTACTGATGCTTTTTGCGGGATTGCGGAAACAGGGTCCGTTTGTGTTTCAGTTACCAAAAATTTTTCAAGTCCTATAAGTATGCTGACTCGTAATCTTATTGTAGTTGTAAAAAGTAATACAATTTTACCCAAACCGCGTGACGTTTTTGATGAAAACAACCTTGGCGGGAAAGGATATAATCGCAGCTTTTCCTTTATTACGGGCCCAAGCGCTACAGCCGATATGGGACCTTTGGTTAGGGGAGTTCATGGACCCGGCAAATTACATATAATAGTTTTGGACTAATAAAAATGCAAAATTTGAATGATTACAAAGTTCATCCACATGAAGTTGCGGATAAATCCAGCAAGGCTACACTTTTTAAAGCACTTAAGTTAGCACTTGATGCCGAAAGTGATTCTGTTCGTCTTAATACACAAACTTTCAATACGAAGAGATACAAGGCAACCGGTGCTCTCGAAGATTATGACACGTTGAAAGACCGTGCAAGACAAATAAAAGAGCATTCAATTCAGAACTTACCTTTGTTGATTGCAAACTTAACAGAGGCAATTGAATCTCGCGGCGGAAAAGTGTTTTTTGCAAAGACAAAAGAAGAGGCCACAGGGTATATCAAAAATGTTTGTCAAACACACCAAGCCAAAAAGGTTGTAAAAGCTAAGTCGATCACATCGGAAGAGATTGAATTAAATAACGTATTGGAAGATGCAGGAATAGAAGTTTCGGAAACTGATTTAGCTGAATTTATTCTTCAAATTTCTAAAGAACAACCGTCTCATATTGTGGCGCCTGCAATTCATAGAAGTCGTGAAACTATTTCCGAATTATTTAAAAAGAATTTTGATACGGACCGTTCTCTTGAAACAGGGGAAGAGCTTACGGAATTTGCCAGGGATACTTTAAGAGAAAAATTTTTAGATGCGGATATTGGAATAAGCGGAGCAAATTTGATTGCTGCTAAGGAAGGCAGCATATTGCTGGTTGAAAGTGAGGGTAATATACGCTTAACAACACAAATACCATCTGTGCATATTTCCATTGCCGGTATAGAGAAAATTATTCCCGGCAGAAAAGAGCTTGGAACTTTCATTGAACTTTTGGCAGCAAGCGGTACCGGGCAAAAGTTAACATCTTATACAAACATCCTCCAGCCGCCATTGGATTTGCCGGTCTTTAATTTCAACGGAAGAGCTGATAAAGAAAGAGAATTTCACCTGGTTCTTATTGATAACGGCCGTTTGAAAATGAGAGAAGACGAAGATTTGCGCGAAGCTTTGTATTGTATTAGATGCAGCGCATGTATGAATGTTTGTGCAAATTTCCAAACAGTTGGCGGGCATGCTTTCGGCGGTGAATGCTATACAGGCGGAATAGGTGGAGCTTGGACGGTCGGGACATCGGGTGAACTTCAAAAAGGAAGGTTTGCCGAACTCTGTAGCGGGTGTTCGCGTTGCATTCCAAACTGTCCCGTAAGAATTGATATTCCGAAATTGAATACTGTTATTAAAGATAGATTGACGAAAGCCGAAGGTATTCCGTTACAAAAAATATTCTTCGGTAACTTTTCGGTTTTAGCAAAGTTGGCATCCATACTTCCGCGAATATCCAACTGGGTGAGCAATCTGTCTTTAAGTAAAACTATTTTTGAAATGACACTTAAGTTCGATAAACGGAGAACTGTTCCTCCCTTTGCCGTAAAAACCTTGGACAAACACTTTAAAATTCATCGGAGAAGTTCTTCGGCTAACAAAGAACATAAAAATAAATTAGTTCTCTTTTCCGATGTATATACTTACTATAACAATCCTCAAGTTGGTATTTCTACGATAGGAGCGTTTGATAAACTTGGGATTCCAATAACTATAAGTAAAGTTATGGAAGACGGAAGAGCAGCCCAATCCCAAGGGATGGTTAAAACTTCTGCCAGGTCTGCTAAAAAAACAGCAACATATATAGAAAGTTTAATTGATCAAGACTACGAAATAATCTTTGCCGAACCAAGCGTGCTTGCTATGATGAAGCAGGATTATAAAAACCTGATTAACAATGATGATTTATTTACTAAACTAAAATTTCATTCCTATGATCCGATAGAATATATTAATAAGCTTATTGCCGGGGGAATAATTTCAATCGAAGAAATGATTAAAAGAATTAAAATAAAGGAAGGCAAAATATTCTACCATGGCCATTGCCAGATGAAATCCGTCGGTCTTGGAAACGAAACTCCGGCCTTCTTTAGAAAGCTGGGATTAACAGTTGATACTTCCACTGTTGAATGTTGCGGAATGGCGGGCAGCTTCGGATATAAAAAAGATTATTATGAACTCAGTAAGAATTTAGGGAACCAATTAGGTAAACAAATAACCGGGAGCGGAGAGAACATTGTAGTTCTCGCAAGCGGTACTTCATGTAGAGAACAAATTGGAGATGAGCTTGGCATTAAAGTTTATCACCCTATAGAATTTTTTAATGATATTTTTGAATAAATAAAACTTTTTGAAAGGATAAGAATGAAATTACAGTATATTCATCCACGCGATGAAATTATAGAAATAATAAATAGAATTTACCAAAACGGTATGACTACTACATCGGGAGGTAATTTATCCATACTTGACGATGACGGCTCGATATGGATAACTCCCAAGGGGATAGATAAGGGAAGCTTGACGGACAAAGACATAGTTAGGGTTTTGCCGGAGCAGCAGGTTGAAGGTATACATGAACCTTCTTCGGAATATCCTTTTCATAAAGCAATTTATAAAGCCAGACCCGACATAAAAGCTATAGTCCACGCTCACCCACCTGCTCTGGTTTCTTTTGCTATCACAGGCAAGTTGCCCGACACACGCATAGTTCCCAAGGCAAGTGAAATATGCGGTTCCGTAGGGTACGCAAAGTATGCCTTACCGGGAAGCGATAAGCTTGGTTCGGTTATTGCCGAAACCTTTAAACAAGGTTATAGTACGGTACTCATGGAAAATCACGGTATAATAACAGTAGGCGATAGCTTAACGCATGCATTTCAGAGGTTGGAAACGCTTGACTTTTGTGCCAGATTGACGTTAAAAGCTACAACATTGGGTAATGTTAAACTTCTTACTAAGGAACAATTAGAATTATCCAGGGCCGAATTTTCATTGGATGTTTTTGATCCGGGCAGGCGCACTTCAAAGGAAAAAGAAATTCGTAAAAAAATGATCTCGTTGATTCATAGAAGTTACGAACAAATGTTGATGACAAGCCTTGAAGGAACGTTTTCGGCAAGAGTAGAAGATGATACTTTTTTAATAACTCCATGGGGAATGGATAGAAAATATTTAACTGAAGAAGACCTTGTTTTAATAAAAGGTGGTAAAAAAGAAAAAGGGAAAAAACCGAGCCGTAGTGTAAAATTACACATCGGACTCTATAAAAAGAAACCGAATGTTAATGCAATTCTAATTGCACACCCCCCAAATATTCTTGCATTCGGTGTTAGTGGAATTAAATTCGATTCCAAGACAATACCGGAAAGTTACCTTGTATTAAAAAATATACGAAATTTGCCGTACGGACTTGAGTTTACCCAGCGTAAGGAAGACTCTCATGGCATAATTGACTTTATTAGTGATGAAACGCCGATTGTTCTTTGCGAGAATAACTGTTTAATTGTTACAGGCAGTTCGCTCATTCAAAGTTTCGATAGATTGGAAGTTGCCGAGTTTTCAGCAAAATCCGTAATTGCTTCAAAAGTATTGGGAGATATCAATCCAATAGGTAAAGCCGAAATACAGGAATTAGAAGAAGCTTTCGGTATATAATGCTCTATAAGATAGATTCTTAGTGAAATAAATTCTATAAAAAATAACAGGCAAAAATTAGCAAAGCTTTTCGAGAACGTTTGCCTTTTTAATAACTTATTATTTATGTGACTTACGTGACGAAGCCATTTATAACAGATTTTTTATCAATAGAAAAATATTTTTGGAACGGAAAGAATGATGAAAAAAAAGATTACCTTACTAACATTTCTGATAGTTGCTATTATTAATGCTCAAACGCCTGACTCCTTGAAGAATAAATGGTTCCCTTCCCTGGTAACGAGTTTGGGAATAAATCAGATTTCATTTACAAATTGGCAAGCAGGTGGAGACAATTCTGTATCCTGGACTTTGTCCGGCAATTTCAAACTGAACCGTGAAAGTGATCTATGGGGCTTTAGAAATCAGGTTAAGGCTTCCTATGGCCGAACCAAAACGGGAGGAAGCATATACAAAACAATAGAAAACGAATTTTATTTGGAAGCTGTAGTAGCTTATAATGTCGGATGGTCGGTCAGTCCGTATTTTTCCAACTCTATTAGAACACAAATCACAAAAGGTTACGATTATACTGTTAATGGCTCGCCAAATATTTCTGATTTTTTTGATCCGGGCTATATTACTCAGACTTTTGGATTTACTTACGATCAATACAAAAAAATAATTCCTCGTATCGGTCTGGCTTTTCAGGAAGTCTTTGCAGACAAATTTACTCAATACACAGATGATGAAGAAACTTTAGACGAAATAGAAAAATTTAAATTTGAGACAGGTCTCGAGACGGTAACCGATTTAAATTTTTTAGTAGATACAAATCTACTTTATAGCGGTAAATTAAGGTTGTTCACTCGTTTTGAAAGTCTGGATGTATGGGATGTTCGCTGGGACAATGCAATTACGGCAAAAGTTAATTCGTGGCTTAACGTGAATTTTAATTATGTAGTTCTTTATGAAAAAGATCAATCACTACTAACACAAACAAAGGAATCCTTACAGATAGGGATAACTTATTCATGGTTATAATGAGATGAACGAATTGTTATAACTTCCTATAACCGTGAGGCGTTATTGTTGATGTGGCCATGCCTTGAAGGAACATTTACGGCAAGAGTAGAAGATGATTTTTTTTATAACCACATGGGGAATGGATAAATACATAACAGAAGAAAAGTTTGTTTTAATAAAAGGTGATAAAAAAGAAAACGAATGTTAATGCAATACTAATTGCACATCCTCCGAATATTCTCACATTTTGTGTTAACGGAATTAAATTTGTTCCCAAGGCGATACCTGAAAGTCGCCAATTTTTTTACAAAATCCGTAATTGCTTCAAAAGATATTAGGGGATATCGTTCCAATAGGTAAAACCGAAATACAGCAATAAGACTGATTTTTAGTGCAGTAAATCCAATAAAAAATAAAAATAAAAAATCAATAGGCAAAAATTAACTTGACATTATTTTTTTTCCGCTTTATCTTTCTTAAAGCTTTTCGAAAAGGATTAAGGTGGATGCTTTATAGTAAAAATCATATAAGAAAGTCTTTTAGATAAGAAAGATACTTCGGTGAAATTTTTTTAAAAAATCACTTAAAGCTTTTCGAAAACGTTTGCCTTTTAATATTTGATTATTTATGTGACTTACGTGGCGAAGCTATATCTATATTCAATTTTTTTCATTATATTTACTGAAACCTTTTCGAAAAGCTTTAAGAAAACTTTTACTATTATTTATTTTAAGGTGAATAATATCCCTATGAATAATAAAAAACGAACAAGAAAGAAATTAACATTAAAAGATATCGCTGAAGTTTTGTCTTTAACTCCTGCTACTGTTTCCAAAGCATTGCGCGACAGCAGTGATATATCATTAGAAACAAGGGAAAGAGTTAAAAAGAAATGCGAAGAATTAGGTTATCGTCCAAATCGTTTAGCGAGGTCCTTAATTAGTAATAGAAGTAGAATTCTTGGTGTGCTGGTTCCTGATTTACGTATTTCCTTTTTTTCGGAAGCTGTTAGGGGCATGTATGAAGAATCAAGTATAAAAGGTTATGAATGTTTATTACTTGTACATGATGAGGATGATGCAAAAGAAAGACAGAAGCTTGAATTCTTATCTGATATTGGAGTAGACGGGATTCTATTAAATGCTGTTGGAAGCGAAAATAATTATTCATTATATAAAAATCTTGAAGAAGAAGATATTAAATTTGTTTGCTGGGATAGAAAGCTAGATAATTTGGATTTTAAATCAGTCATAATAGACGATATTAATGCTTCATATAAATTAACAAAAAGAATAATTGACGAAGGCAGAAAAAATATATTGTTCCTAGGTCCTAATACTGGAATACCGGTCGCACGACACAGATTTAAAGGTTACAAGAATGCTTTGGAAGAAAATGGTATAGAATTCAACCCTGATTTGGTATTACAAACTTTTAGAGACGTTGGTGATAGTTATGCCAAAATGCAAGTACTAATTAAAAAAGGAGTTAAGATTGACGGAATTGTTAGCATCGGCGGGTTAATTACATACGGAGCTGGAAAAGCAGTTATTGATTCTGGTTTGTCAATTCCAAAGGATATTATATTAGGGGAATTTGGAGATAATAATATCGTTGCAAGATTGGGAGTACCGTTTTACACGGTATTTCAGAATCCGTATAAGATGGGAAAAGCCTCAACCGATTTGTTGATAAATTTAATCGAATCACATACTGATACTAAGAAATTAGATGACATCATTATTGATTCAGAAGTTGTGCAAAGATAAAAAAACTACTTAATTATAACTTTTCCTTATTTCTCATATTCTTAAAAAAAACTCAATAAACAATAATGTGTTTCAACTCTATAATCATATGCGAAGAATTGTGGTACTCTTAAAGAATTATATATATGTAGTCGCATCTGATGTGAATAAAATAAGAACGTATATAAAATAAAGTAATTTTAATAAGCAACTCAAATAAATGAACTACCCCACCGCAAGCGGCGGAGAATTGAACCCATAGAGATTAAAAATTACCATTTGATTGAAGAGAGAGGAATATGAAAAAGAAGATATTCATAATGATACTATTACTAATCTTTGTGGCGTCTTTAACAGGAGAAATTTCACTTTATGCACAAAGTAATTCAACCGGAACAATAAGCGGACGTGTTATTTCAGAAGAAAGTAAATCAGGACTTTCTTTTGCAAATATTATTGTTTTGGGTTCAACAGGTTATGGAGTGGTAGGTACTGATTCCCCGGAAGAGGGAGATTATCTGAATATTACTGGTTTTGGTACATTGTGCTACTGGACTTCAGTTGATTCCCTTTTAGGGCAGGAAATAACCGGAAAAGATTTTTTCCCATCCGGCGGAAATGAAGCTGACAATATCGGTGTCCGTTGGTGGAATGCACGTGATGTTCAGCGTTTTGAAGTTTTTTGCAACTCCCAGGTAACCAAAGAGGTTGCAGATTCTATGAAAATAGAATACTGGCAATATAATTGGCCAGATAGCCCTCCGCATATGCCTTCTTATGAAGATATGGATGATGATCTATGGCATGGGAAATGGATAACTGCAAGCACAAACGTAACAATAGAGGGAAACAAGATTATTTATACTTTTCAACCTCTGGAAGAAAATGAAATCCCCAAAGCAAAGCGTCTCCCCGGTAAGACTACTTATCGAAGAACTCTGAAAATGAGGGTGAAGTTCCCGGAAAGATATCGGAACGAAATACAAAAGATTGACGTATTTTCCATGGCAAAACTTCAGGAAGAGAGTATTCGAATTGAGTTCTTAAAGGGAAACAGAGAAATACAAAAGCTTTCCGGGAAGATAGAAATTTTTAATGGTTTTTTTGATGGACTATCAGGTTGGAAATGGGAAAAAGGAGATAAAAAAGATAACGATAATTCGTGGAGTATTAATACTTCTGTCAATAACAAAGGGATAATAGTAAGTTCTTTAACAGCTAATGAGTTATTATCGGGTTCAAATGAAGAAACGATTATAACGGTCAAATCCTCCAGCGGAACTTTTTCTTTTGCTCCGTCCGACCTGTCGAAAGGCCCTATTTATATTCCCGACTTTGATGTATATATAACCAGGTCGGATGATCCGGTTATTTTTCAAAGTGCAGAAGTCGTTAAGGGAAAAAATATAAATATCCGTGAACAGATTAATGAAGAACCGGAACAGTCGTATGAAAGAGCAAGTAATGAAATTCCCCGCAAAAATCCTCTTCAGGATCAGAACGGAGAACGGATTTTCCTCCCTTTGGCATGTGATGCCAGTTGGCAAAAATTTGCCGTGGAATGGGGAGGAAATCTTATTATCGACAGGGATAGGGTAAAAGCTAGGGGTAAGGCCCTTTCTCTCTGCAATTGGAATGTTGATGAACTTGACTGGAACTTCGGAACAGGAGAAACCCCTTCATACGAAAGGGATGAAGAAAACAGCCGGATGTCTATACTCAATAACTATTTGCCTGTAATAAGTGCCGACTGGAACCACGAAGGACTTTTATTTGATGAAGAAGTTTTTGTTACACTTGCAGAAAACAAACCGCTTTCGCCATTCGATCCAGGTAGAGACGAATTTACTCCTGCCATTTTAATGCTACAATTAAAAGTTTCCAATCCTTCGTTAAATTCAAAAGTAACTCATTTATGGCTTGGGGGAAATCAGGCGCTAACAGATATTACGCTTGAAAACGAATTTATTTTCGATCAGGTAGAAGGTAAAAAATACATTCGTTGTTATACTAAGAATACAATAGGGAATGTGCTAAAAACAGGAGTATTCAGGGAAGGAAATATGCAAGGCATTCATTATGAATTCGAACTGGGGCCTGGCTCTTCCGAGACCTTCTATTTTTATTTCCCTTTTATCGGAAACCTGACCACTTCTGACAAATCTGTTTTTACTGAACTTGATTTCACTAAAGAAAGAACCCGGGTTGTAGATTATTGGCGCAACACGGTCTCTAAGAATACTGTTTTTAATGTGCCGGAGGCTGTTTTCAACCAGTTGTCAAAGTCGACTATTCCACACATTCGCATGAGTGTGACAAAAGACCCTGAAAGTGGGCTTTACATGGTTCCTGCCGCATCGTTTAGCTATCCTGTTTACGCTAATGAATCTATTTTTCAAACCGTGTTGATGGACCGCTTAGGTGATTTTGAAACCGTTGACAGTTATCTTGAAACATTTTTGAAACTCCAGGGAAGCCGGAAGCTCCCGGGTGCTTACACGGGCGACCAGAAAGAGGTGTTTTACGGTGTGAAAATTTCTGAAGAAAATGATTTGACTGCAATAGGATATAATATGGCTCATGGAACTGTCCTGTGGGGACTTGCACATCATTTTATGTATTCTAAAGACTATGCATGGCTTAAAAAAGCAGCTCCACAAATGATGAAAGCAGCCGACTGGATTATTGAACAACGTGCCCAGACCAAGATAAAAGACAACGAAGGGAATCCTGTTTTACACTATGGGCTACTCCCTGCCGGGATGTTGGAAGACTGTTTTGAATGGAAGTATTGGTATGCCACCAATGCATACTCTTATTTAGGAATGAAGGTTATGGCCGAGGCTCTTAGTGAAGCTGACATGCCCCGGGCGGAGTACTATAAAAAAGAAGTTGATTCTTATCGGGAAGATATACTTACGAGTTTACAGCAGGCAATGGAGTTGAGCCCTGTGGTGAGGCTACGCAATAATACGTATGTTCCTTATGTGCCAACCCGGCCTTATCAGCGCTTTCGCTATTTTGGCTCAAAAAAATCGAAATATTACGACCGGTATGAAAAAGGGATTTACCCAACATTACGGTTGTCATCAACCCGCGAAGTGTTATATGGCCCTGTTACTCTTCTAAAAACCGGGATTATTGATGCCCGGTCTCCTATGACAGATTGGATACTAAATGATTGGGAAGAAAATCTTACTCTTTCTACTTCAATGAATTTGAATACACATGGTTGGGTAGATGACGAATACTGGTTTAGCCGGGGCGGTATGGTTTTCCAGGCTAATCTACAAAATCCGGTAAGTGTATATCTCGATCGTCAGGAAACCAAAGCGGCAATCCGTAGCTTGTACAATAATTTTACGTCGTTGTTTTATCCAGATGTGATTGCCCTGTCGGAAGAGTACCGAATGTGGAAACATGCAAGCGGTCCTTTTTATAAATGCCCCGACGAAGCCCGCGTGGTTAGCCAGATTATTGATTTACTGATAGAAGAGAAAGACGGTGAAGTATGGCTGGGAAATGGAATTCCTGAACGCTGGCTTGAACCGGGACTGAGAGTTGAGTTAAACGGAGTCCACACAAGGTTTGGAGAATATAGCTACTCGTTGGCTCAAGGCAAAGACCCCAATACAATTGCCGCCGATATTTTGTTGCCTGAGAACAGTCCGCAGACCTTACTGTTTTTGCGCGATCCGTTCCGAAAATCCATTCAATCCGTAACAGTGAATGGAGAGAGATGGACAAACTGGGATGCCACCAGAAAAATGATTACGTTGCCTCGGAATCAGGAATCTGTTCAACTTTTGGTAAAATACAAATGATACCCGTTGTTCTAAACTAAAGTCAAAACAGTTGAATCGGAGGAGTCCGATTTCTTTATCTACACTAATGATATACCGTTGGTGAGTAATGAGATGCACATTAAGCATTTACTACAATTACAGAATTATTCCCTTTGTTGGATTTATGCAAATAGAAATATTAATCATATAAAACTGAACGGCAATTATAAAAGTCATTTGAATCTTTCAAAAATATTTATGAAAATATTTTGCAACTTTTTAATCATCTCTTTTACCATCCTTCTTGTACTAAATCAATCCGGGTGTAAACAAGATGATGATTTACGTAGTATTTTACCTAAGGAAAGACAAAATCTACAATTGGTAAAACATGATAAATTATTTACTCCCCAAAATCAGCAGATCAAATTGAACGGTTTATTGGGGCAAAGGATAGATTCATGTATTAAAAATGGTGTCATGTCGGTAAACTATGATTTATATGTGCAACCATTTAAAGGTAAAACAGATAGAGGTGGGCAATTTAAGGGTGAGTTTTGGGGAAAATGGTATACGTCAGCTATAAGTGGTTATTTATACGAACCTACAGAAAAGTATAAGAATATTATTGAGACATCGATTAATAAATTGATAGAAACGCAGGAAACAGATGGTAGAATTAGCAGTTATCCTAGAGAAGAAACTTTCCTGAACTGGGATATTTGGGGACGCAAGTATGTATTATTAGGACTGTTAGCAAACTACGAATTAACTAACGATGCAAGAGTATTAAATGTTGCCTGTAAAATGGTTGATGAGCTGATAAGCATTGCTGGCCCTGGAAAAGAAAAACTTACCGAAACCGGTCTTCAGGTTTTAGGATCAATGTCGTCTGTATCGATTCTTCAACCTGTTGTATTAACTTATTTGTATTCAGGAGAAAAAAAATATCTTGATTTTGCACTGTATATGGTTTCTTTATGGAGTGAGCCCAACGCTTACACATCAAAAGGATTAAGACTTATCGAAGATGCTCTGAATAATGTTCCTCCGGTTAACATATCATCTCCCAAAGCTTATGAAATGATGTCTTGTTACGAAGGATTATGTGAATTATACAGAGCTACAGGAAATAATTTGTATCTGGACGCAGTAACCAGTTTTGCCCAGAGCTTGCTGGATAGGGAGATAATGATTGTCGGATCAGGGTCAAGATCTGAACTATGGTGTGATGGTGCCTTCCGGCAAGCTGAATTACTGGAGCAACCCATGGAAACTTGCGTTACCGTTACTTGGATAAACTTATGTTACCAATTATTAAGGTTAACCGGAGAGCCTAAGTGGGCGGATCAAATGGAAATCACTTTGTACAATTCAGTAATTGGAGCTATCAATGAAACCGGAGATTGGTGGGCATATTTTTCTCCTTTGATTGGTGAACGCATGCCCAGCCCGATGCAAGTACCTGCTTGTAAAACAAGTTGCTGTGTGGCGAATGGTCCTAGAGGATTGCTGAATGTGCCCAAGTGGTCGGTAATGTGTCAAGAATCAGGGCTGGTAATCAATCTATATAATCCCGGTGAATGGAGTCAAACATTACCAAACGGGACTAATGTTAAGCTTATTCAAAAAACCATTTATCCTGAAGCAGATTCAATTGAGATTTTAGTTGGCCAAGAACAACCGTCCGACTATTCAATTAATTTACGTATTCCTGCCTGGTGTAAAAATACCAAAGTCAGTGTAAATGGGGAATATCTAAATGCAACATCAGGTGAGTATCTGACAGTACATAGGACATGGCAGGACGGAGACAGAATAGTTCTTAAACTTGATCTTAGGGGACGTATTCTTCAATGTCCCGGTAATGTAAATGAACTTGCAATAATGCGGGGACCTGTTGTACTTGCTCTTGATAATCGTCTGGTAAAACCGGCGGACTATTGTCTTTGGTTATACCCGGAAGATACTGAGTGGATTCAGAAAGATGATTTAGGAGGATTACGGTATGTATTACCTCAACCTGTTTCGTTTGATCAAACAGTAAAATATGTTGAATTACAAGCTGTGAAAGAAAAGCCTGAAAAAATCTGGATGGCATTTGAAGTTCCGTTTTTATATAGGTATACACACTTTTTTGATCATGAGGTTAAAAAACTTGTTATGTGTGATTATGCCTCTGCAGGGAATAACTATTCCGAAGACAACCTTTTTCGAGTATGGTTGCCTCAGCCTTTATATATGAACGAAATTTTTCCAAAAGATACCTGGAAAATACTTTATCGTGAAGGAAAAAAAAGGCCTCTTTTCCCAAAGGGTTCAAAAAAATTCAAAGATGAAGATACTTGGAAGAAAAAGAGGAGTTAAAAATTTTCCTATTCATGTTATCTATACTCTCATAATTATAAAAATAATCTCAGTCCTCATATTAAACAAAATTATATACCTAATTAGAGAGAGTTTAGAAAACTAATACATTATTTATCCTCTTTCTTATGATAAAGAAGATATTATACTTGAAGAAAGTATTCCCGTAGAAGTAAGTGTACCTTTTACAATTCAATAAAATGTAAAAGAATTTATTGTGTGTTTTTATAAAAATAACAATAAACAAAACAAATTTTTTAAGACTTATTAGGAGTAACTGTTAGGTAGAGAATCTGATTCGATGACATTAAATATATCCAATAACACTTTATAAATCTCAAACAAGAATAAATCTGCAAGAAGGAGGAAATGATGCAAAAATTTGCTTTCAAAATGAAACTTAACCCGGGTTGTAAAGAAGAGTATACCAAAAGGCATAACGCTATATGGCCTGAGCTGAAAGAATTATTAAGTAAAGCAGGAGTAAGGGATTATACAATTTTTTTGGATGAAGAAACCAATACTTTATATGCTGTTCAGTATCAAGATGGTGATTCTTCTTCACAAGATTTGGGAGATAAGCCCATAGTTCAAAGATGGTGGAAATACATGGCCGATGTTATGGAAACAAATCCTGATAATTCTCCCATTTCCATACCTTTGGAAAAAGTATTCCATATGGATTAACAGAGATGAAGTGAATTTTCTAACAATAGAAGGTTAATTATTATGAGTACCAAACATTATGTTTTTATTTTGCTTTTGTTTTTTCCCTTGATGTTACTTGCGCAGAACGGCAAGGGAAACATAAGGGGTCATGTTATTTCTCAGGGAGACGGTTCGGAATTACCTTTTGCTAATGTAATAGTACTGGGAACAACTATTGGGACAGCGACGGATATAGAAGGTAATTTCTTTCTAAGGAATGTTGAAGCCGGCGAAGTTATGCTGGAGATTTCTTATGTAGGTTATGAGAGCAAATATGAAGTGGTGGAAATGTTGCCCGGTAAGACTATTGAAATTGGAGATATAATGTTATCACATGCTTCAATTCAAGAAGGAGAGGTTGTAGTTACTGCTCAGGCAGAAGGGCAAATGAATGCCATTAACCAGCAAGTTCAATCTAATACTGTAAAAAACGTTGTGGCCTCAGACAGACTCCAGGAGAATCCGGATGCTAATGCTGCCGAAGCTTTAGGGCGTTTACCTGGAATTGTAGTATCTAGGAGCGGTGGTGAAGGACAAGGACTAGTTATTCGCGGACTTGAGGCTAAATATAATACAATATCAATTAATGGCGTTACGCTTCCGTCTACAAGTACGAGTGATCGTAGTACGGGAATTTCCGGCTTATCACAATATGTTTTACAAGGGGTTGAAGTCTATAAAGCTTTAACGGCTGATATGGATGCGAATTCTGTTGGCGGAACAGTTGAGTTAAAGCTCCGAGAAGCTCCGGCCGGTTTACATTCGGAGATTATGGCTTATATGGGATATAACCACCAGAATGATGAGTTGAAAAATTATAAAATAAATGTCAATCTCAGCGATCGTTTTTTTGATGAAAAGTTAGGTGTTTCTGCCAGTTTTAATATGGAAAGAGTCAATAACAGCACTCAAACAATGGGCGGATCATATTCAATTGAGTCGAATACTGCCGGTGAAGGAGAGTATGAACAATTGTATTTAGCCACGGCTTCATTAAACGATGTCGATAGAATACTTAATAAACATGCGGGAACTCTTGTGTTGGATTATAAAGCTTCCAAAAGATCAAAGTTTATGCTGTATGGTTTTTACTCACACAGCGAATCGGATTATACGGGTATTAATAAAGGATTTACTCCCGGATCAAGAACTATTTCTTATGGCATAAATCAAAATGACGAAAGTTTAAGCGAATTATTTTCATCGTCATTAACCGGTGAGCATGAATTGGACCTTTTTGAAATTGATTACGGTATTGCGTATTCTCAAACAAAAGGTAAAACTCCGGAATCAAGATCATGGACATTTGACAATTCCACCGGTTTTGACGAAGAGTACACGACCCAAGCATACAGATCGCTTGACCCCAGCAAAATCATTAATCTTTCTAATGATGAAGCCACAACAGAAAATCTTATGAATACTTGGTTAAGTTCAATGGGCTATACGACTGATTTTCTTAAAGAAGAAGATCTTAATCTTTATTATAATATGAAATATCTCTTCAAATTGACGAACGATGTAAGTGGTTATGTAAAAATGGGAGTAAAATATAAACACAAGAAAAGAGAAAGAGACTATAACTCTTACAGTCAATCCGTGGTTCAAAATACGGTGTTAGCAGATTTGGCTGTAGAAGATCTGGACTGGGTAGAACAAAACGGTTCAAATGTTACGGCTATGGGATTTGATGATTATTATATTGATGACTTTTTAGATGGTGACTATAATTTCGGGTGGTATCCTAATATGGATAGGTTAAATACACTTTTCGACTGGTGGGATCAAAAATCCGATTATTATTTAAGCCAGGGATATGATGTTTGGAATCCTGTTTTTGGTGAAAGACGTAAAGTTGGTTATTACCCGGATTGGGATGCCAGCAGAATTAACGACCAGCATATTAAAGAAGATTATTATGCAACATATTTGATGTCGGAAATTAATTTCGGTAAAATGATTATGTTTTTACCGGGTGTAAGATATGAAAAATTAGACAATGAGTTAAACGCTGCTGAATACCAGGTAATTACACTTGCTTCACAAGAACCGCCGTATTATGACACAACAGTGACTAGAACTAACGAATTCTTTTTCCCGATGATTCACTTAAGATTTCAACCAACCGATTGGGGACATATACACTTTGCATTTACTAAGACTTTATCCCGCCCGAATTACGACGATATTTCGCCGTACTTGTATTGGGATAACGGGTATAGTCAGTTTTATACTGCCGGTAATCCTGAGTTAGAACCTGAAAAATGGACTAACTTTGATCTTCAATTCGCGGTTTATAATAATACAATCGGTTTGATATCATTAAACGGATTTTATAAAACAGTTGAAGACAAAATTTGGGATCGTAGTTACAAACGTCTTTCCAGCGATCCTGTAATCGAAGGATTTGATTCGCTGGCTACCGTAACAGTGACACAACCCGTTAATATGGATTTTGATGTTCATGTACAGGGATTTGAATTGGAATGGCAGACTCATTTCTGGTATTTGCCGGAACCGTTTAATTACTTTTCATTGAATGTTAACTATTCATATATAGATACTGAAACAGAATATCCCGAATCTTCAGTTGAAACAGTCCAGATCGGAACAGGCAGTACCGGACGCCCGATTTACGGTACTGTTCGTGTTGATACATCCAGAAGTGAAGCGATGCTTAACCAACCTGAGGATTTAGTAAACGTGAGCTTAGGTTTTAACTACAAAGGATTAAATATGTGGCTCAGCCACCAGACTTACGGCCGGCAGCTTACGGGTGTTTCGACCATGGAAGAATTAGATACTTACAAAAGCAGATATTCAAGATGGGACCTTTCGATAGCCCAGAAATTACCGATCGAAGGGCTCGATGTTTTATACAACTGGTCTAATATTAATAATGTAATGGAAGAATCATATCCTAAAGCGGATTCTCGGCCCACATACTTGGAAAGTTACGGGTGGAAAATGGATCTGGGATTCCGGTATAAATTCTAACTCATAACGAACATTATGAAAAACTGCCTGTCTTATTTCAATTAAAGTATTGCGGATGAACTGGGCGTTTCTTTCATACAGTGTATGGAATTAAGGCATGCACAAATGGAGACGATTTCATGTCTAAAAATAAAATAGAATTTAGCAGAAGACAATTTTGTAAACTAACAGGAGCAACAGCCTTATCATGTATGATACCGGCGTTAGGCGCTAAACCTAACAAGGCATTATTAGACCGGATTGTTAAGAAGAAAAAACCAAACTTGTTATTTGTTTTTTCAGATCAACATTCCCGTGATATAATGGGCTGCTACGGTAATAGAGATATTCTTACACCCAACTTGGATAATTTTGCTAAAGAAGGAGTGAAATTTGAACATTGTATTTCGTCGTCTCCTGTTTGTACACCATATCGCGGTATGTTGATGAGTGGACAACATTGCTTATATAATGGAACTATTGATAATGATGTCCCTCTTTTGGCTAATAACGGTAAATACTTTGGGCATGTTTTGAAAGATGCAGGTTATAAGACGGGGTATATTGGTAAATGGCACTTATTTGGCGGGGACAGAAATAGACCGATACCTGCCGGGGATATGCGTTATGGATTTGATGAGATATTCCTTTCCAATAATTGTACGGTCAATTTTAATCAAACGGATGAATGTTATTATTGGAATGAAAACGGTGAAAAAGTATTGTTTAATGAATGGGAAGTTTATGGGCAAACAAAACAAGCTTTTCAATTTCTAGATGAATGCTCACCTGAGTCCAAAGATCCTTTTGCTTTATTTGTTTCCTGGCATCCGCCGCATGACGACGGTATTCATGAAGATTCATTGGTTTACAAATACAATACTATACCGGAGTTATTGAATCTTTATGATCCCGACAAAATTCATCTTCGTCCGAGTGTTGAGGATATTCCCCATGTACGGGAAGCTTATCAAGGTTATTATGGTATGATAAGCGGCATTGATACGGCATTTGGATGGTTGATGAAAAAATTACGTGATAAAGGTCTGGATAAAAATACAATAGTAGTATATACCTCGGATCATGGTGATAATTTACATTCTTATAACTATGCAATTCCCAAAAATCATCCGGAAGATACTTCGGTAAGAGTACCTTTATTAATGCGCTTTCCGGATCATATTCAACAGAATTCATCGAGCCAATTATTGGTAAATCCGATGGATATTATGCCGACAATTCTCGGATTTATGGGATTAAATATACCCGGTACCGTGCAGGGGCAAGATTTGTCTTCTGCAATAATAAATCGGAAAGATGATGTTGTTGACTCGGTGCCGCTGTTTTTCCATAATCCTGCATGGAGAGGAGTTTGTACTCGACGTTATACATATGGATTTGGAACTGTAAAACATTTTGCTCATGGGAATAACGGGAAATTAACTATGAAAAGTTTTCCGATTAAAGTTCTTTATGATAGACAGGATGACCCGTACCAACTTAAGAATCTATATGGAGAAAAGAGTGTTGCTTCTTTACAAAAAGAGATGGAAAGACTTACTCGGAAATGGCTTGATTATTTTGAAGATCCTGGAGTAGAACTATCTTTTGAGGAATTGAGTCGTATTTATAGTTATTCCGATGGTCAATTCCCTAGTGATACCCAAGAACCCGGGTTCAAAGGTCGGCCGATTGATGTTATTAATCAGTTCTATAAATCTCGATAAATGTTAAACTTCTGAAGGTAGTATTCGTTGCTTTAATTAATTTCATATTTGGAGAAAACTAACTATCAGTTTAATTATAGTAATAAAATATTTCTTATCTCGTTTCGGCTAAAGTGGAAGATGTTTTACAAGTGTGTCTTCCATTAAAAATTAACTAACTTAACAACCATAACTAACTAACTAACTAACAATCAGGAGGATGATTTATGAAAAAGTCATTATCTCTATCTATTCTTTTATTTGTTTTGGTTTTTTTTCTAAAAACACAAGCACAAGATGTTTTAGCTGTTGACCCGGGGTACGGTACTCTTAACGATGCAATAACTCAATACCAAGGCGACAAGATCTACCAACTGCAGGCAGGGCAATGGTATGGCTTAAATGCGATTATTGAAAACGATGGGTTTGCTCTTCAAATAATAGGTGAAAGTCCCGGAGATGGTATGCCGGCAATTCTTCAAACCGGGTCGGCAAATGACGGAAGTGTTTTTGGCAATATGTTTAGTGTTATAGGTGATCTCACTATTAAAAATGTATTTATAGCTAATCAAGATTTACTTGGTCAGACTGGTACACAGGTATTTTCACAATCAACAAGTAGTACTCTTACAGTTGATAGTTGTACTATTGATCCGGTTGGAACTGGATATTTGTATACGACCAGTGGAGATGCCCCAAGCGCATTTTTTACAAACTGTTTGGTTTTAAGACACGGTCACATGACCAATCCAAATGACGGACACGTTTTTGTAAATAATAACGCTAACGGATGGGTTTCATTTGTTCTTGAAAACAATACTTTTGTTTCAACTGGAACAGGTTTCATTAGCGGTGATTGGACTAATCAACACCAATTTGTTTGGATCAATCACAATACAATCATTCATCACAAGAGTCAATTGGATTGGGCGTTCTGTGAAAAAGAATACTACTTAACCAACAACATATTCTTTGATTTCAATACTCAATTATGGAATTATTCATGGACTGCTTCTTTCCCGGATGGTATGACACCAACACAGATGATTCATGGTCTTGTTTTATCGGATACTCTTAGCAATGAGACGTTGCCTTCATCCCGCGTATGTTTTGTAGAGTGGAATTTGCAATATACTTCTCAGGGATTCAAAGATATAGTTCAATACGGTATTGATAATGATTCTGCCCGTGCTTATTTAATGCCTCTAGCTTATACTTCTGAGCATGCCGATTCCAATAGGGAAGCTGCAATGTTTGCAGATGATGTGAATTGGCCGTACTACAAATTCGGTAATTACATAGAAGATGTTGATCCGGGATGGGAAGATGATAGTATTTATGCTAAATCAGAAGGTTTTGCAACATGGACATTACCTATGTCAATTCAACACTGCTGGAGTGGACCGGCAGCAGACGCTGATGCACTTCCTAAGTGGCATTGGGATGTAGATGCAGATGTTGATCCTTCAGAATATCCATCGGCTTGGCCAAGATTTAACGGCGTTTATACTAATTCGGAGCTATTAACAGCTTCAAGTGCAGGGTTGCCGCTTGGCGACTTAAACTGGTTCCCGGAAGCAAAGGCTACTTATGAAGCAAACAGGGAGCAAATAGAAGGACATATTTTATCTTTAAGTGAAGATCCGTTAGTTTTGACCGGTGTTGACAACGTTTACGATAATACTGTTCCTGCGGATTTTGAATTAGCTCAAAATTATCCTAATCCGTTTAATCCTTCAACAACTATTAAATTCTCTATTCCTCAGAGCTCCGAAGTAACATTAAAGGTATATAACGTTCTTGGTCAGGAAGTTGCGCAATTAGTAAATGAACAATTAAATACCGGTAGCTATTCTGTTGATTTCAATGCTGCTAATTTAAGTAGTGGTCTCTACTTCTATAATATAACCGCAGGTGAATTTAACGTTACTAAGAAAATGATGTTGGTTAAATAACCGCAAATGAATTAAATAAACAAAAGTGAAAATGAAATTTGTAATTAGCCGGCAATATAAAATGCTGGCTAATTACATATAATAATAAAGGAAGGTGATTTTTATGAAAAGATATTTACCCATGGCATTAATAATATTTTTTTCCATTTATCTTAATGCACAGAATACAAATCACAAAGGTTCATCTTTAATGTCGTATGATCTTAGGTGTGAATATCTTGTAAATCCCGTCAATATAGATATAAATCAACCTGTTCTTCGTTGGAAATTAAAAGCGGCTAAAGAAGGATTAAGGAATCTAAAACAAACATCATATCGGCTATTAGTAGCCAGTAGCGTTGAAAAAATTAATAATAATTTAGGTGACATGTGGGACAGCGGCAAGATCAAATCTGAAAATAATGCACAGATTATTTATTCGGGGAAAAAGTTAAGTTCCCGTAAAAGATATTATTGGAAGGTTTGTGTTTGGGATAAAAATAATATCCAATCGGAATGGTCTGATATTGCATTTTGGCAGATGTCATTATTAAGTAAAGAAGATTGGAGAGGCGCAGAGTGGATTGGTATGGAAAACGACGATCGTACGTCTGAGTATGTTTTTCGCCCATTTCAAACTCAAGATCTCGAAAAACCGGTTATGAAAAAAACTCACGTCTCTCCTTTATTAAGAAAAGAATTTATTGCTAAAAGAAAAATAAAACAAGCATGGGGATATATAAGCGGACTAGGGTATTCCGAACTTTATATTAACGGGGAAAAAATCGGCGAAAATGTACTGGATCCCGGGCAGACAAATTACGATGTTTTTTCCCTTTATGTAACTTATGACATAACAGATAAAATTGATAAAGGAAGAAATACTTTTGGGATTATGCTTGGCAACGGTTTTTATGGTCAAAATATAGGTTTTGTTGATTGGCTTGAATATGATAGCCCCAGAGTGAAAGCGAAAATATGGATAGAGTATGAAAACGGAGTGATAGATTCCATTGTTACTTCCCCTGACTGGAAAGTATCAAGCGGTGCAATTCAATATGATAACGTTTATGCGGGTGAGACATACGATGCACGTTCTGAAAAAGACGGGTGGAATGAAAACGGCTATGATGATTCTTTATGGCTGAACGCATCAATCGTTAAGTCACCTAACGATAGCCTACGCTCACAGATGCTTCCACCGATTAAAAGGAGGGGAGTCATTACGCCGGCAAAAATAATTAAAGGAAACGATGATAAATGGATTATAGACCTAGGTCAAAATATTGCCGGGTGGGTAAAGATACGTGTTAAAGAAAGTCCCGGCAAAGAAATAAAAATGAGATTTGCGGAGAATTTGAATTTTGAGGGCAATGAATTAGATTTTACATCTACCGGCCATTTGGCAACAGGTGTAAAACAAACAAATATATATATATGCAAAAGCAACGATTGGGAAGAATGGGAGCCCCGTTTTACTTATGCCGGGTTCCGGTTTGTTGAAATTTCGGGGCTTACACAAAAACCGGATTATGAAACCGTTGTTGGTATTCCTGTTCACACTTCTTTTGATGTGAGAGGAGAATTTATCTGTTCCGATTCATTATTGAATAAAATTCAAGAGATTTCTCTATGGACGATTTTAAATAACGTTCATAGTGTTCCGGAAGATTGTCCGCATCGTGAAAAATGCGGATGGTTGGGAGATGCCCATTCAACAGCCGAAACCGACCTTTTTAATTTTGATATGTTCAGGTTTTATGTCAAATACATGCGTGATATTAAGAGTCAGCTAGGACGTGGAGGTGAAACTTACAAAGGTGAAAAAGCAACACCGGGAATACCGGCTAATATTGCTCCGGGTAGACGGGTTTGCCAGGAAGCTCGAGTTGATTGGGGAGCGGCTATCGTATTGATTCCATATTATCTTTATCTGTATGAAGGTGATATTAGTGTGTTCAGAGAGTTCTATCCTAACATGAAAGATTTTATAAAATATGTTGAGAGATATGAATCGCCCGAAGGTATTATTATGAATGGTTATGGTGATTGGTGCCCCCCTGGTGGAAGAATGGAATGTCCGCCCGAACTTTCTTCTACTGCCTTTTTCTATAGAACACTGAATATTCTAAATATAATGGCAAAGAAATTCGACGATAATCAATATGCCGAATGGTGCGAAGAGAAAATGATGTCCGTAAAAGAAAACTTCAACAAAGCTTATCTCAAGAGAATTGAAGGCACAGAACATTGGCATTATGGAAGTCAGACTGCGGATGTATTAGCTTATAAATTTGGTTTAATACCTAACGATAAGTTGGAATCTTTAACAAATAGTTTGGTATATGATGTAGAAGAAAAGCATGACGAACACATTTCTACAGGTATTCACGGACAACGTTATATATATTCTTCTCTTTGCGATTTAGGATATGGTGATATTGCGTATAAATTGTTAACTACTCCATCATTTCCAAGTCTTGCATATATAATTTCTTGCGACTTCACTACTTGGCCGGAAACTATATTACGTTATAAGGATACAGGACCATCAAGTTATGAATCTCATAATCATCCTATGCAGGCTTCGTTTGCCGCGTTTTTCTATGAAACAGTTGCCGGTATAAGACCCAAAATAGATGCCCCCGGTTTTAAGGAATTTATTCTTAAGCCGAACTTATTAAAAAAAATAGAGTGGCAAAAAACAACCTATGAGTCAACTTATGGAAGCATCGTAAGTAATTGGAATTGTAATGAAAACTCTTTTACATGGGAAATAGAAATACCTTGTAATACAACGGCACAAATATATTTACCCGCATCATCACTTGAAACAATAAAGGAAAGCAACAGGTCAATAAAAGACAGTAACATAAAATTAGTTAAATATGAGAACGGAAGAGCGGTTATTAATATTGGATCGGGATATTATAGTTTTTCTTCATCGATAGAATAATTATCAACAATACATAAACCGGTTGTTACCGTAATTTTTTCTGCTGCAAATCCCGGTGATTCTGAAAATTGAATCTTAAAGTTATCGTACAAGAGGGTTAGTATAACTTCATTTGACGGATAATAGACATTTTCCATAATTATGTATACACAAGCCAAATTGGTTTTGGGATTTTGCCATAAAGTCCTCTCTTTTTAAGAGAGGATTTAGGTGAGTTCGAAATAAAAACTAAATCCCAAAACCAATTTGCAACAAGTGTAAGTAAATGAAATTATTATTAAGTAAAGAGAAAAGATGGTTTTTCCCCGTTATTCGCACTATTTGTTAGTATTCATAGTTGATTTTTACCATCCCTCGGTGTCTTGCGGGCTTCCCTCGATGCCTTGCGGGTTTCCCTCGGTGCCTTGCGGGTTTCCCTCGATGCCTTGCGGGCTTCCCTCGGTGCCTTGCGGGTTTCCCTCGGTGCCTTGCGGGCTTCCCTCGGTGTCTTGCGGGTTTCCCTCGGTGCTTTGCGGGCTTCCCTCGGTGTCTTGGAGATTCTCCCGAACGTCTTACGGGAAGATTTCAGGGTTTTTGTTTGCTTATTTTTTAGTTTTTTCTTTGTCGGCAGGCTCTGGGTTATGTTAACTCTTTATAAAATATCTGTATAATTAGTGTCAGGTCGAATATCAGCAAATAGATATGATCAAAAAAGTTCAAAAGTTTTTCACGCTTGAATAAACGTATCAATTGTTAAATTGCTCAATGGTCATATTGTTGTGACTAAGCTTCTACAGCAATTAAACAACCTGCCTCGCCGGTAGGCGGGTGTGGCAATTTTGCCTGTCCGCCGTAGTTTCTATTTACGTAGGCTGGCCATCTGGAATAATTCGAGGCAAAAAAATCATATAACTCATTTATTTGTAAATATTTATGTGTATACGACCTATAATAACAGTATGAATTTCGAACAACAGCATACGCTAACGCTTATCAAATATGATGACCAAGACCATCGAGTTATAATGAAGCCATATTATAGCTTTAATAGAAATATTATTCGTTTTTTATTAAAGGGATATAGAATAATAAGATTTATGGTCTTTGTCGGAGTATTACTCTTTGGTGTCGTCACAAATGCAGCGGATGTAACAAGTCTACGTTGTGAGTATTTAATAAATCCACTTGGAATTGATGTAAAATCTCCCCGTCTCAGTTGGAATATCCTTTCTTCCAAAAGAGGAGATATGCAAACGGCCTACCAAATAATAGTTTCTTCAACCCGCGAGTCACTCTCTAAAAATAACGGCGATGTTTGGGATTCAGGTAAAGTCGATTCGGATGAATCAATACATGTAGAATATGATGGTATTCCGCTAAAGTCTTTGACCAGATATTTCTGGAAAGTAAAGGTGTGGGATATTGAAGGAACACTTTCCAAATGGAGTGAACCGGCTTTTTGGTCAATGGGCTTGCTTGATAAAAAAGATTGGAAGGATGCTCAATGGATAGCTTATAAAGATGAGAAACAATGGGAAAAGGAATGGAAGCAGCATAAAGAGAATGAGTTAAAAGATAGTACATATAAAAAACTCAGCTTCGATAAATGGTGGCCATGGTTTACCGGAAAAGACAGCACAATATTTAGTCTTTATGAAAACGCAGATCCAAAGTATGATCCCTCTCCTCTTTTTAGAAAACAATTTGGTGTGGAAAAGGAAATTAAAAACGCCGGTTTATCCGTTTGCGGTTTAGGGTATTACGAAGTTTTTCTGAACGGAGAAAAAATTGGCGACCATGTTTTGGACCCTGCCTGGACGAATTTTGAACAACGAGCAATTTATGTTACTTATGATGTAACAAAACAACTAAAACAAGATGAGAACGCAATTGGTATTATGCTTGGTCGCGGGCAGTTCAATCCGCTTTGTAATGATATTTGGGGATTGTATAAATCGGCTTGGAGTGCTCAGCCTAAAGCTATTGCATTATTATATATAGAATATACGGACGGAACAACAAAATCAATAATTACAGATGATAGTTGGAAAACCACCGGCGGACCTATAGTATATGATGATACACGACACGGTGAATTATATGACGCTCGTTTGGAACAAAAAGGTTGGACTTCGGCTAATTTTAACGATGATAACTGGCGTTCCGTATCTGTTGTTGAAAATGAGACGCAGTTAAAATCTCAAATGATGCCGCCGATAAAATGTTTTACTCCTTATATCCCGGTAAAAGAATTTAATAAAGGTGAGGGAATAACTGTTTATGATATTGGTCAGAATATTGCGGGTTGGGCTAGAGTAACAATTGAAGGACCAATCGGGGCTAAAGTTTTAGTTGAATATTGTGAAACACCATCCGACAAAGAAATACTTCCCGACTTACCTCCTTCAAGATTTCAATATGAAAAGAAAGACAAACATTACGCTTCGTTTTATGATAAGAACATAAATGTTAGGCAGCAAAACGGTTATATTCTTAAAGGCGAAGGTGAAGAAACTTTTGAATGTCACTTCTCTTATAAAGGCTTTCAATACATAAGAATTACTATCGATAAAGGAGTGAAAGTAAAAAGTGTAGAAGGAATTCCTGTTCACAGCGCTGTTGAAGAGGGCGGCGATTTTAGCTGCTCAAATCCAATCATTAATCAAATTCAGAAGAACGCAGTTAATAGTTTGCTCTCAAATTTTCATAGCATAGAAACAGATTGTCCTCACAGAGAAAAACAAGGATGGACGGCTGATAATTATATGTCCGCAAAAGCGGCAATGTATAACTTTGATATGGCTTCGTTTTACTCAAAGTGGTTAATAGATTTGGCCGGTACTCAAAGTGAAACGGGCGGTCTTTGCACTGTTGCTCCTTCTACAAATTATGATATGGGTACTTCCACGGCTTGGCCTATCGCTATTGTATTATTGCCTTTGGATATTTACGAATTTTATGCTGATAGAAAAACTTGTGAAGATCATTATGATGCAATGAATGCTTTCGCAAAAAGTAGTTTGAATAGACAAGTAGAAGGGAAGCCGGAAATAATAAACGATGTATTAGGCGATTGGATTGCTCCACTAATGACTCTATGCGATACGGCAAGAAATAACACTATGGTTCCGCCGGAAGGATTAACTTTATACGGAACAGCCAGTCATTTCTTAACAGTAAAAAAGATTTTCGAGATCAATAAACTGCTTGATAGAGATAAAGATGCTGAAAAAATGAATGAGTGGGCAAACCGCATTTCTGAAAACTTCAACAAAGAATTCTTTGATTCTAATTCAATGATTTATCATGGAGATAAACCCACTCCGTACAGGCAATCACCAAATGTTGTTGCTTTGGAATACGGACTTGTTCCTAAAGAAAGTCAAAAAGCAGTTTTGAATAATTTGTTAAACGATATCAAAGCAAAAGGGAATAGATTAAGTACGGGTTTTCTCGGTACATGGGCGTTAATGAAATATCTTCCTGAAATTGATCCTGAGTTATCGTATATTTTAGCATCACACGAAAATTATCCCGGCTGGGGTTATATGGTTAAGCAGGGCGCAAATTCCATGTGGGAAAGCTGGGATGGGTATGATTCGCATAATCATGTTCCGTTTTGTCTTATTAGTGAGTATTTTTATAAGTACTTGGCGGGAATACAAACGGATTCAACTCAACCGGGTTTTAAAAATGTAATAATCAATCCGTCAATAGTTGGCGATTTGAGATATGTGAATGCCTATCACAATTCAATGTATGGAAGAATAGAGAGTAATTGGGAACAAGAAAACGGCAAACTTACGATGGAAGTCGTCATTCCTGCAAATACAACAGCTACAGTATATATTCCATCTAAAACGAAAGATGAAATTATGGAGTCGGGTGTGGACATAAATAAAGTGATGGGAATAGAATATTTGCAATATGAAAAGGGTAAAGCAGTATATAAAATAGGTTCGGGTAAATATATATTTCGGTCGGTTATTAATTAGTATTATATAAATGAATTTAACTCTCAAATATGGTTGGATAATTTTATGAAAAAATACCTTATATGCATTTTGATTGCTTTTATTGCGGGTTGTAATATGGAAAATAGCGAACAAAATTATATTCCCAATGACAATATAGCACGGGAAAATTTTGGGAAAGTAATAAAGGATGAAAGAGTTCGCGAGTATGTTTATCCGACTAGAATGGTATGGTCGACTAAAGATGATTCCAAATCTCAAATAAGAAAAAAAGAATTACTTATCACTACGGAAGAAGATCAAGCAACTCTTGAAAACAGTACCGACTGTTGTATTATGGAAAACAATGGTGAAGCGCCCAGTATTTTATTGGACTTCGGGAAAGAAATACACGGCGGGATTTCGATTATGGTTGGCATGATGGAAAAACAAGTGCCGGTTAAGTTTCGTGTTCGATTTGGTGAATCTGTAAGCGAAGCAATGAGTGAAATCGGCGGTACTACAAACGCTACAAATGATCATGCTGTTAGAGATATGATTGTTACTGCCCCCTGGTTGGGAACGATTGAAGTAGGCTCAACCGGTTTTAGGTTTGTAAGAATTGATATGATCGAAAAAGGAAGAAAGATACCTGTAATTGCTGTAAGAGGAACCTTTACATACAGAGATATTGATTATTGCGGTTCGTTCAATTCCAGCGATGCGTTATTAAATAAAATATGGAATACCGGCGCTTATACTGTTCATCTATGTATGCAAGATTATATTTGGGACGGAATAAAAAGAGATCGACTTGTTTGGCTGGGCGATATGCATCCCGAAGTAAAGACAATCTTCTCTGTTTTCGGCGGTCATGATATTATCAATAAAAGTTTAGACCTTGCAAAAATAAAAACACCTGTGCCTAATTGGATGAACGGAATAAGTTCTTATTCAATGTGGTGGTTAATTATCCAAAGAGATTTATATCAATACACAGGAAATCTCGAATACTTAAAAGAACAAAAAGAATATATCGCTCAACTTCTTAATTATCTTTCCACATTTATAAATGATAATAATGAAGAGAATCTGGACGGTAATAGATTTCTTGACTGGCCTACGCAAGCTGATGAAAAAGCGGTTCATGCCGGATTGCAATCATTGTTGATAAGAACAATGGAAGCAGGCGAAGAAATGGGAACCTTATTGGATCTCCCTGAAACTGTTAAAACATGCTCCGAAGCAGCTTCAAAATTAAAAAAGCATATCCCCGATCCCGGGCAAAGCAAACAAGCTGCCGCATTAATGTCGTTAGCCGGATTAAAAGATGCTAAAGAAATAAATGAAAAAGTCCTTGCAGTTGGCGGCGCCGAACACTTATCAACTTTTTATGGATACTATGTTCTTGAAGCACGACAAAAGGCCGGCGATACGCAAGGATGTCTTGATGTAATTCGTGACTACTGGGGTGGAATGTTAAAAATGGGTGCCACAACTTTCTGGGAACATTTTGATATGGAATGGGTGAATAATGCCGCTCCTATTGATGAATTAGTACCGCCGGGTAAAGTAGATATCCACGGCGACAAAGGTGAATATTGTTATATCGGTTTTAGACATAGCTTATGTCATGGCTGGGCATCAGGTCCTACTGCTTGGATGTCGGAATATGTTTTAGGTATAAAACCAAACGAACCGGGTTTCAAATCGGTAAAAATTGAACCTCACTTAGGTGATCTTGAATGGGTAGAAGGAACATTCCCTACCCCGAAAGGAATTATTTGGGTAAGGCATGAAAAAACGAAGGACGGTCAAATATCTACTGAATATAAAGCGCCTAACGGAATAGAAGTAATTTTATAATTAATAAAATCCTATTGATAAAGTATCCTTGTGCAATTGTTTATCTCGTTGCATGTGAATAAAAACAGTACTTGTTGAATAAACACTAAAACTATATAACAAATTACATTCTAATAATTTTTATAAGGATGGAGTATTATGGAATCATTACAAAGTATTTTTCTAATTGCAATCGGTAGTGCTTGTGCCGCAAGTTTTTACGTACCGATAAATAAGGTAAAAGAATGGTCTTGGGAATCTTATTGGGTGATTCAAGGAATTGCGTCATGGATTCTGGCACCATGGGTGTTTGCTTATTTTACAGTTCCTAATCTCGGAGATGTGTTAAGTAATTCTCCGGCAAATGCAGTGTTTATGTCTATCTTTTTCGGTATGCTTTGGGGTGTTGGTGGACTTACATTCGGATTAAGTATGCGTTTCCTCGGGATTGCTCTTGGGCAATCAATTGCACTTGGTTTTTGTGCCGCATTCGGTACACTAATTCCGCCAATTGTTGCCGGACAAGATATGTTCTCTTCACGCGAAGGTGTTTTGATGTTGGTCGGTGTTATGATTTGTGTTGTCGGTATTGCAATAGTAGGTTATGCCGCGGCTCTTAAGTCAAAGAATATGTCGGAAGAAGAACGTAAAGAAGCTGTGAAAGAGTTCGCTCTTAAAAAAGGATTGTTAATTGCAATTCTTTCCGGTGTTATGAGCGCATGTTTTAATTATGGTATTAACGGCATACCGGGATTTTTGGATGCCGGTAATGTTATTCAAAAAGTTGCAGCAAACTTTGGAACCGATCCTTTGTTTGTAACAAATCCGGTTTACATATTTGTAATGTTCGGCGGCTTTTTAACCAACTTTGCTTATTGCATGTATCTTAACAATAAAAACAAAACATTTGGGGATTACACGAAAGTTTCCGGTGCTGTGTGGGGAAACAACTTGATCTTTTGCACGCTCGGTGGTGTTTTATGGTATTTACAATTTTTCTTTTTCGGAATGGGACAAAGTAAGCTGCCTTTGGGTATGATTGCCTTTGGATGGAGTATTCTGATGGCTTTAAATATACTTTTCGGATATGTGTGGGGAATTTTGCTTAAAGAATGGAAAGGTGCAGATAAGAAAACTATTGGTGTTTTGGTTATAGGTCTTGTTGTTCTAATACTTTCCACATTCGTAATCAAATTATAACATTAAATAATTATTCTATTTACAGGAGGTTTTATGACCGATATGAAAAACATTGAGTTAGCATATGAAAATGCTAAAAAACAATATGCTTCTTTGGGCATTGATACTGATGAAGCATTAAAGAAACTAGATGAAATTAGTATAAGCTTGCACTGCTGGCAGGCCGATGATGTAGCCGGTTTTGAAACACCGGATGCCGAGTTAGGCGGTGGTGGTATTCAGGTAACCGGAAATTACCCGGGAAAGGCTAGAACAATTGAACAGTTAAAAGCTGATATTGAAAAAGCAATGAGTTTACTACCTGGTAAACAGCGCTTAAATCTTCATGCAATTTACGGTGATTTTGGTGGAGAAAAAGTTGAACGCGATCAAATAGAAGTAAAACATTTCCAGAGCTGGATTGATTGGGCAAAAGGTCTTGGGATAGGAATAGATTTTAACCCTACATGTTTTTCACATCCTTATGCCGATGACGGTTTTACCCTATCAAGCAAAAACGAAGAATACCGTAAATTCTGGATTGAACATGTAAAACGTACAAGAGAGATTGCTGCCGAGATGGGTAAGCAGCTCGGGACACCTTCTGTGAATAATATCTGGATACCCGACGGTTCAAAAGATATTCCGATTGACCGCAATAGGCATAGGGAACTGCTAAAGAAATCTCTCGATGAAATCTTTGAAATCGAATATCCCAAAGAATATCTAAAAGATTCGGTAGAATGCAAATTATTCGGTATAGGTTCGGAAGCAATGGTTGTAGGCTCACATGAATTCTACATGGGATATGCCGTTAAAAACAAAAAGCTTCTCTGTATCGACAGCGGACACTTCCATCCGACCGAAATAATAGGGGATAAAATTTCTTCCACACTTCAGTTTGTAGATGAACTACTTCTACATGTAAGTAGAGGCGTCCGCTGGGATAGCGATCATGTTGTGATATTTAATGATGAGATTCAATTAATCGCACAAGAAATAGTACGGGCAAATGCGTTGGATAAAGTAAATGTAGGGTTAGACTTTTTTGACGGCAGCATAAATCGTATAGGAGCTTATGTAATAGGCACACGAGCAGCACAATTGGGTTTCTTATTCGCATTATTAGAACCGACGAACAAACTGAAGAGATATGAAGAAAATGGACAGAACTTTGAGAGATTGGCATTTCTGGAATTAATGAAAGCAAAACCATTTGGTGCGATTTATGATTATTATTGCATGAAGAATGACGTTGCAGTTGGTGATGATTATATTAAAGAAATTCAGCAATACGAAACTGAAGTGCTGAGCAAAAGATAAAGTAGTTTAAACTTACAGACCACGCCGGCATTGTCGGTTGTTTCCCATCCATACTTATCCATATGTTTGTAACAAAGACAAGATAGTAATAACTAAAGTAAAGATAATGGTTGTTCAAAGAAAGATAGCGTTGAGCCGGTATTTATTCTTTTTGTATTTAATAATACCTATGTTAATTGTCGATAAGCTTTCTTACGGGCAAAATAATATCATAAAAAATCCTTGTCCTATAGAAGCAGATATTTGGGTGCTCGCCGGTCAATCTCAAATGGCAGGGGCCGGGAGAGAACCTGATACAACAACTAACCCGAATATCATGATGTTGAATATGGATAATAGCTGGATGATAGCTCAAGAACCTCTACATCGAATATTTGAAACAACCGCGCCGGCGTATGAAATATGTTATTGTGATTTATTACCCGAACCTTTGAAAAATAGTGAAGAAGGTCACGAACAATACAGAAAACTGGCAGTGCAGAGTAAAGAAAATCCGGTGGGGGGCATAGGGCCCGGAATGTATTTTGCAAAGCACGTTTATAAAAACACAGACAAACCTATCGGGTTGATTCCATCTGCACTCGGAGGTTCGCGGATGGATCAATGGTATCCTAGATTGAAATCTCAAGGAGATAGTTCTCTTTACGGAGCTATGATAAATCGTATTCATTCTGTAGGCATTGAGAATATAAAAGGATTCATTTGGTCGCAAGGTGAATCCGAAGCTATGATATTAAAAACGGAAGAATACGAAGGCTATCTTCTTAACTTAATCAAATCAGTTCGAGACGAAGTAAAGAATCCCGAACTTCCTGTTCTACTTGTTCAATGCGGTAGATTTATTCATTACGATACAAAACAGGACAGAACGTGGGAAGAGATTCGCGAGATACAGAGGAGAGTAGCTCAGATTACTCAAAATGTTTATATGGTTACAGGGATTGATCTTCCCCTTGACGATTGTGCGCATATTTCAACAGACGGGCAAAAGCGGCTTGGGAAAAGACTTGCGGAGATAGCTTTAACATATGTTTATGAACAACCGGGTCATGCTAAACAAATAGAGTTGGAATCTATTAAAATGTGCAAAGATGATAAAACAGGTTCCAATTACCTTCAACTTCACTATAACGGTGTGTGTGGTAAACTTTCTGCGTGCGGAAGACCCGCTCAATTTGAACTTCGCGTAAACGGTGAGCCTTGTATTGAATGGGTTGTTGCAAAAGTTGAACTAGATGATGAAGATCCAGCCGGTCTGAAATTATATTTATCCGCGGTTCCTGATGAACCGGCACAACTAATTTGCGGTAATGGTACAAATCCTTATATGAATATTACAGATTCACTTGATAATCCTATTCCGGCATTCGGGCCGATAGATATTCCTTTGAAATGACAGGCTTTACTTAATAGAAAAATAAACGATGAATTGATTGACGATATAAAAATGGGTAGAGATACAATGAGTTGTTCCAAAAAATAATTTTCTGATTTAATCAAAGGTGTATATATGAAATTACTTCGACTTTTTCTTTACATCTTTTTGGGGTTGTTTTACCCATCAACTCTTTTCTCAAAGTAATGAATTAATTGAACTTATCCCTCTTGATAAACCGGAAGGAGAATTTGGTGGTATTGGTTTTAAAATGGCTGTCCCTTGGATGGATGGAACAATTGAAATGCGTTTCCCGGAAACATTAAACAGCGAAGAGGGAATGCATTTTATCGATCACGAACGTTCGGATATGGTGCCTATTTCTAAAATAGAATCCTACCCGGATTGGAAAGTAAACAAATCAACCGGAGAAATTTCTTATTCTTATACAACAAACGAAGGAATTGAATTCGGTGGAATTGTTAGTGTCGAAGCTGATGAGGTTCACATAGAGTTTTTGTAAAAAATCATACAGATAAACCATTGAAAAAATCTCGCCGCAAATATGTTTAGCTCTTGATCAATCAAATGACTTTGGACAGCTTAGAGTTACCTCGGATGTTTACTTCCATTCGAATGGGCAATGGTTGAGTTTGGATAAAACTACACCGACTGTTGCCGAAAAAGGGAGAGACCCGCAGCTTGTAATAGTGAGGGAAGGATTTACGAATATTGAAGCTGTTGGAAAAACAAAAATAGAAAATCCCGGAAACGATATAGGTACGTGGTGGTTAATTAATGAAACAAGCGATGAAGATATTATATTCCGTGAAAGCAGAGACAAAAAACATCTTGTTGCGGTTTCATGGCCGGGCGAAGCAAGCTTTTTGATTTATGACTCTTTGAATCCGTGTATTCATGCAGGTCTTTCAATTCAATATACTATTGATCCTAAAAGAGAAAGGCATTGGTACGGGACGGTTTACTTTTTGGAAAACAATCCTTATAACCTTCTGAAACGTTACAAAAGTGGTAAACGTTTCAACTAAAAAAAGGCACAAATTAATGAAACAGAATATTAAGCTCCTTGTTAGAACAATCATTGTGGTTGCAATTATTTTATTTGCATGTACTAATTGTAGCAATACAGATGAAAATCTGAACCCGGTTTATTTACGCTGCGAATATAAAGTTAATCCAGTAGTTAATGTTTTCAATCCCCGGTTAAGCTGGATACTTGAGTCGGAAGCAAACGGACAAGTACAAACAGCTTATCGCATTCTTGTTGCTTCTTCTTTGGAAAAATTAAAAAACAATGAAGGCGACTTATGGGATACTCAAAAAGTTGCCGGAGATAAAACTTATCAAATTAAATATGAAGGTAAACCTCTTAACTCGCGCCAAGAATGCTATTGGAAGGTTATGAGCTGGGATAAAGATGGAATACCAGGTGAATGGAGCGAACCGGCAAAATGGGAAATGGGATTACTCGATAAAGACGAATGGAAAGGTGAATGGATTGGAAATGATCTAAATGATCTTGGTAAAGGAGAAGTTTATCATCTTCCACCGGCGCCTTATGTAAGAAAAGAAATAGAAGTCAAAGAAAAAATTAAAAAAGCCCGTTTGTATGTAACAGCTTTGGGATTATATGAATTCTACATTAACGGTGATAGAATTGGTGAAGATTATTTAACTCCCGGATGGACCGATTATAACAAGCGTGTTTATTATCAAACTTATGACGTAACTGAAAATTTAAAAGAAGGTAAAAATGCTATCGGTTCAATAATATCTTACGGATGGTATTCTGGTTATATTGGTTATGCATTGTTAGTTGGTAATCCTAAAGTAAAGAATTTTTATGGTGATGTCCCAGTATTAATGGCGCAGTTGGAAATTGAATATGAAGACGGACAAAAAGAAATTGTTGTAACGGACAAAACTTGGAAGACAAATCATGGCCCTATTATAGAATCAGATATACTGAACGGTGAGACGTATGACGCTCGCAAAGAATTTAAAGGTTGGTCCGAAGTTGAATTTGATGACGATACATGGAAAAATGTTGAGACACTTCCGAGAACAGAGCGTAAAATAGAATTCTATCCCGGTAATACGATTCAAGTGACGGAAACTTTAACTCCACAAAAAATCACTCCATACGGAGAAGACAAATATCTTTTTAGTATGGGGCAAAATTTCGCAGGGATAATAAAACTAAAAGTAAAAGGCAATGCCGGTGATACGGTGGTTATTCGTTATGGTGAAATGCTTTTTCCCGATGGAAGATTGATGACGGAAAACCTTCGTAAAGCCAGGGCAATTGACACATATATTTTGAAAGGGAATCCCGATGGGGAAGAATATATCCCGAGATTTACATACCACGGATTTCAATATGTTTTAGTGGACGGATTGAGAGAAGTTCCCGATGAAAACACCTTGACAGGATTCGTCCTTGGATCGAATACTCCGGTTGCCGGTTCGTTTGAATGTAGTGATCTATTAATCAATAAACTCTACAGCAATATAGTTTGGACACAGCGTTCAAATTTTGTTGAAGTACCTACAGATTGTCCGCAACGAGATGAAAGACTTGGTTGGACTGGCGATGCACAAGTTTATATAAGTTCAGCTGCGTTAAACATGGACATATCTGCTTTCTTTACAAAGTGGCTTGTCGATTTAAACGATGCACAAATGGTTAACGGAGCTTATCCGCACTTTGCTCCTTTTCCTCCAATACGTGAGGCCGATAGTTATTGTCCTGGTTGGATGGAAGCCGGTGTAATTTGTCCGTATCAAATTTATAAATCATACGGCGATACTGAAGTTATTAAAAAACATTGGGTAGAGCTAACTAAGTTTATGAAATTCCTTGAATCAAAAAGTAAAGGTAAATATTATTTCTCCGAAAGATCTTTTGATGATATTGTTCCCAAAGGTGGATATGGTGATTGGCTTTCTATCGGAAAGAATACATCACCTGATATGCTTGCAACAATGTACTTTGCTTACTGTTCTGACCTAATGATTGAAATGGCGGAGGCTATTGGAAATAAAGAAGGTGCTAAATACTATGCGGACTTATCAAAGAAAATTAGAAAGGGATTTCTAAAACATTATGTTGCTTCGGATGGCAAACTAAAATGTAATGAAAAAGCTTACGGAGATGGAAAAGGATATAATAACGGTGAACTAGGATTTTCAGGTCACACCCAAACAGCTTATGCAAATGCTATTTATATGAATATGCTACCGGATAGTTTAATTCCAATCGCCGGTGAATATCTTGCAAAACTTGTTGAAGAAAATGGCGGGTACTTAACTACCGGATTTTTGGGTGCAAAACAACTATTACCTGCTTTGTCTGCAACCGGAAATTCCGAACTAGCATATCAATTACTGCTTAACAAAGGATATCCTTCATGGTGTTATGAGATCGTAAATGGCGCTACGACAATTTGGGAAAGATGGAACAGTTACACCCAAAAAGAAGGTTTTGTTAGCGGTATGAACTCGTTCAATCATTATGCTTTTGGTGCAGTATGCGAATGGATGTTCGGAAATATGGCCGGGCTTAAAAATAAAGGTGTAGCTTATAAGCATATTCAGATAAAACCGGAAATACTAAACCAACAGATCACTTCAGTAAAAGTTACATCCATGTCAATGAACGGAAAAATTATATCATCATGGGAAAGGAACGGGGAAAACATTACTATGAATGTTACTATCCCTGTAAATTCCAAGGCGGAGATATTCATTCCGACCTCAAATGCCGAGTCTGTGCTCTTAAACGGCTCCAAACTAAAAAATCAATCTGAAGCTCAGTTTATTGATTTCGAAGATAATACTCTTTCTGTAGTGGTTGGATCTGGTACTTACACATTTGAATCGGCAATTAAATAAACTTTTCAAGGAGAAGAAGTATGAAATTTAGAAAACTGCTTATTCTGATTTTTTTATTATCGGTTGTCGGTAGCTTTGTAAACGCACAGATTATTTTAACCAGCGATCAACAATTAACTGATCTTCAAGATCCGGATAAAAAACTCGATCTTTCTACAGGGTTAACAAAATCTGTAGCAAGCCTGCGTGAAGTCTGCGAAGATGCAAAAGCGCGTCATAGGAATACTCTTACAATAGCTTTTGATGAATTCTTTAGACAATACAGAGACCAAGAAGGAACTGATAGAAAACTTACACCTGATTTGGACGAATATATAGCTAAGATTAAGACCATTAGTGATTTTGCAAAAACATATGGGCTCGGACTACAACTGAGTGTCCTAAATCCTCTTGAAATAGGTCCGGGGTTTGCTAAAGCAACCGGTGATTACGGAAGATGGGTAAGATATACTGTCGGATTACGTGAACCTAGTTCCGGCAAATTTGATGTGCAGCTTTGGCGAGAACTTTATTGGACAAACAATAAAGGGAAAATTGAACTGAAGTTAAAGGGCGTTAAAGTTTATGCATTCAGAGAAAAAGAAATTAACAGGAGTACGTATTCGGTTGTGCTGCCTGAAGATATAATTGAACTAACGCATAACATTCAATATGAAGAATGGCCTGATGAAGTTGCAGTCCCCGAATGGATCCCGACAAGTATTAAACACGATGTTGAGGTACCTATTAAGCGTGTTAGTGTTTATAGCAATGGAAGTGAAGAATTAAAAGGTTACGATCGTGTTTTTGTTATGCTTGAATATGAAGTGCCGGAAATGGATTACTTTAGTCCCGAAGCAGCTCCTTTTCTTAAAGACGTTATGCGTAAATATTATGAAACGGGTGTAAACTTAACCCATCTTTACTCAGATGAAATGCATATTCAGCAAGATTGGCATTATCATAACCATCATGAAAACGGGCAATTCAGCAACAGATATTTAACTGATAATTTTGCCAAAGCATATTCGGAAAAGTATGGTGACGAGTACCGCGATATGGATAAATATATGCTGTACTTCATGTATGGTCCGAGAAGCTATAACCGCACACCGTTTGCAGTATTAAATACACAATATGTTATGGGCGATACACCGGAAGCTATTGCAAAAACAATATTATTCCGTGATCGTTATTATAAAATGCTGAACAACCAAGTAGTTGATATATTCAAAGAAGCAAAAGAATATGCCGAAGAATTATATGGTCGAGAATTACCTACACATGCACACGCATCATGGGCGGAAAGTCCTACAATTGATCTTGTGAATACGGAAAAATTATTTAAGCAAGCTTATCTATATGAATATACCTCCAATTTCCTTTGGGCAAATACTGTACAGCAAGCATCAGCCGCGTGTTACGACTACTTTAAGTGGGGAGAGTATTTGCAGCCAACCGGTAACGATTTTGCCGAATGCGGCTGGTCGGATCGTGACTATTATGGAGCGGCTCTAGCGGCTTCTATCGGTATATTAAATATATACCCAAGCGCGTATGCAGCATATTGGGGTATGCCGAGAATTGTTGAGAAATGGAAAGGCTCTATTAATAGTGCTTTTGGAGGCAGTAAGTCAACACAAACTACAAATGCTATTGTGGGCGGCGTTCATCGTGATGTTGATGTTTTGATCCTTTACCCAATGAATCTTGTTGCAGCAGAAGAACGCTTTGGAAGTTGGATGACTCAATATGCTTATGCAAACTATATAACAGCCGAGAAACTTTTAGAAGTTGGTGAAATAACTCCAGACGGTAAAATTGAAATGGCCGGAAGAAAGTTTTCTACATTGGTTTCTTTATTTGATATAGTTCCGACTGAAGGGCTGCTGGACTTTATGGATGACTTCAGTAGTAAAGGTGGAAAACTCATGTGGTTCAGCGCTCCTCCGCTTATTGACGGTAACGGTGAAAACTGTTTAGATAAATGGCAAAATCTTTTCGGTGTTGAATATACTCCGTCGGTATTTTTTGGTGAAATTGCCGCAGGAAAAGAAGTTGTATTCCAGAATGAATTTAAAAACATTCCACAGCAGACAATCTTAACAGACTTTTTAGTAGATAGAATATATCCTGTCAATTTGAAAAGCGGTTCGGAGTTATTGGCTAAGGTTGACGGACGTTTGGTCGGGGCAAAAAAAACAAACGGTAAAGGAGATGCGTATTATTTTGGTTTCAGGCCTCGCGACGATCAATCTCAAAGTTTAGGTTATGAAACAAGAACATTGTTCGAAATTCTTAATGAAGCTAACGCTTATCCTTCAACCGGAACATTCGGTGGAGTAAATGATAATACCGAGTATGTATCTCGCAACTCTGATTATCTAACAACAAAATTCCCAAACGGAGCAACCGTAATAGTAAAACATTACAGGACACACCGTGAAGGATGGGCTGACGGATTTTCACGCGACGACGAAGCTGATGCAAGAGTTCTTGCAAACAATCCGTTACCTTCCGACAAGGTGGAACTAAAAGATTTCAAAGTGAACGGTCATACAATAGACTTTGTTGGCAAGCAAACTTGTTCTTTCAACCAGGATGAAAAAGGAAACTTGATTTCATTTGAAGGTCTTGAATGTAATCAAGTAAAAATAAACGGAGTAACTTATAAGCTTAGCGATAAAATACAAAATAAGATTGCATGGACAACTGCAACAGAAGACGAAGAAGATAAATATGATGCTTTAATGAAAATATGGTTGGATGCTGAAGGAAAAGTTTCTATTCCAATGTATACAGATCATTCAAAAATTAAATTTGCTAAAGTAGAACATGGCAAAAAAACAACGGTTGATAATGTTGATTATCAAGTAAATAACGGTACTCTTCAACTTGATGTACAACCGGAACTTTGCGGTAAATGGATTTATCTTGTAGACTAACTAATAAGTGGAATCCTTTAAAGGAATAAAATGATGACAACCAGAATTGTAAGAACTATTGCAGCAATATTTTTTATGTATTTTCTAGTTGAAAGAAATATTTATGGGCAGAACTTACAGCTAGAATCTGGTAATAAAGTTTCAACGGTAGAACATGTTCAAACAAATGATGTTGATTTGATCAATTCGGCATTTTTCTACGGCTATGATGATAACCTTGCTACAGAAAATGTAAATGGCGAAGAATTAAAAACATTACATATTCAGAGTGTTAGCAGCGGTGTTTATGTAGGTGATACGGAAGAATCATTTAGCATTTGGGTAAGAGATCTTTATTGGGGATTTCTTGGCTGGGCACAAGCAGGAGACGGGACAGTACTTGATGTTATGAAGTCATCAATTAGTTTACTAATTCATGCAAAGAATAAACATCAAGCAGTTGGGCAAAGTGGACTATGGCCTTTGAATGATGGCCGTTTTTATATACCCCAATGTTATTCAAAAGGATTGAACCCATCTTTAATGCTTTGGCCTTGGTGTTCGGAATCCCAGGCGGATTTTCTTTTAATGGCTTATAATTATTGGGAGCTTAGCGGGGATATTGAATTTATTCGATCCATCTGGAATGATATTGTTTATGTTACGGAAACACTTGAACTACTTGATACAAACGGTAATTACCTTCCCGATGCACTTCAGGGATCATACGATTATACTTGGATGACACGCAATACCGAAGAACCTTTAATGTGTGCCAAAACAAGTCTTGCTTATAGTTGTGTAGCTAAACTAGCAAGAATGTTCAATAAAAATAGTTATGCCGATCGATTGGATAAGCTTGCTCTTAATATTAAAGAGACTATGAATAAAGACATCGAAGAAGGGGGATTATGGAAAAGTAATGATGCTTACGGCGGCTATTATGTTTATATGAGAAGATATACTCCTGATGAAGTACCTGCCCAAGAAAAAGCTTCAAAAGATTTAAGTGATTGTGCTTGGAGAACCAGAAACCTTACCCAAGTAAAAGATCAATTTATCCCTTATGAAAACCTTGTTCCCATGTTTTGCGGTATGACAGATGCAAAACAAAATGAAGCAATATTCAATAACTTGGACGCTGATTTCGATAAGTACTATAACTTACCTTACGGCCCGATGTATTGCGCCCCAACAGTTCACAACGAACAAAGTGAAGCTGATTATTCAAGTGTTCCGTGGTTAGCTTTTCTTGATGTTTATTTAAGAGGGAAAAACGGTCATTTGAAAAACCGTTCGAAAATATTTGATTTGCTAATGGAACACGCACGCGATGTTTTAGATATCCCTTTTACGGAAGGAATGGGAATCTATGGATTCTTAACTAAAAATGCAGGGCGTTCCTGGGATAACGGAAATTTCTTTCACATGCTTGTTTGCGGTATATACGGAATAGAGAAAACAAAGGACGGAATAATATTATCTGCTCCTGGGAAAATTGAAAGTGCTCCTTTGACAGAGTTAAAAAATGTAAGATGGCGAAATGCGGTTTATAATTTCGAATGGAACGGTGATGGGAATGAAATTAAAAAAGTTGTTGTTAACGGTTCTGAAATAAAATCAGAACCAAATAATGTATATAAGCTTATAGACAAAGCAGGCGTTCATGAAGTCGAAATATCCCTTTAGTAAATATTCCTGAATTCTTAATACAATACAGTTTTAGATTTTTTCACTAAGTATAAAAACAAATTTGAGGTCTAAATGTTACGTAAGATAAGCTTTGTAATCAGTATCCTTCTTGTATCATTTGTTAACAATGGTTTGAGGGCGCAAATAACTGATAATGATTTTAAACTGTTAAAAAAAATATCGGTACTTAGAGGTGAATTAACTCTAGTACGACGTATGGAATTTGAAAACATAACAATCAATAACCAAATGAAAGCTGCCGGAATAATTGATGAAATATTAAATCGAGCAGAACAAAAGGTTTTAGGTACTATTCCTAAAGGAAGATTCCCTTGGTGTTGGGGAGGATATGAAGATCAGCAAGGTATGGTTGCAACTGCGGAAGAATACATTAATACTTTTGCTTCCGGTAAAGATCCTTTTGAAGGAAAATATGCGGAACCCGGCGGGCATACTGTTGATCATGCATTTATTGAAAAAGATGGTGTTGTGCATGTCTTTTATATTAGGGGAACTGCTGCCGGAGATTGGCCCGAATATCCGTTGTTTAATTTTGGACACGCTACTACTACGGATTTGATTAACTGGACTATTGAAAAACCTGTTCTCCAATGCCCTGAATCCGGTGTTGATGAATACCAAGTTTGGGCTCCTTACGTTTTGAAACATGAAAACAAGTATTGGATGTTTTATACCGGAGTTAATGACAGTGTTTGCCAATCAATTTGTATTGCAACTTCTGATGATTTATATAATTGGGAACGCTATGAAGCAAATCCGGTCATTACAACCGAATCCTGGGGAAACTGGGGTGAAGAAGCATGGTCTGATTGCCGCGATCCTAATATTTTGAAAGATGGAGATACATTTTATTGCTATTATACAGCGGGACTGATGATTCCCGGAACAGATGAATATGAATATCGTTTAGGTATTTCCAGCTCAAAGGATTTAATCAACTGGAAGTATGAAGGAAATGTAAGGCTTGAACATAGTCTTAAAACTCCACCTGAATCACCATTTGCTGTTAAGCGTAATGGAAAATATTACGTTTTTTATACAAGCTATAAATATGGTACAACATACATTGTAAGTGATGATCCGGTAAGTGGCTGGATTGAATTGTCAAAAGAAGAAGCTGGTGTTATATCAGGTGTTTCCGCTTCGGAAATTCTTCAAAAAGACGGTAAATGGTATATCTCTGTAATATCACATATGAAAAACGGATTACACTTTTTAGAAATTCGTGATCTTACATGGAATAAAGATGGAAGTATCATCATCGGAAAAACATTAAAATAATTTAGTAGTACATATCATTAGCTCTAAAGTAACACAAACTTCATAGATAAGATTACTCATTAATATAAAAAGATAAGATGTAAAACATGAGGAAACCGGAAATCCGTTTATTGATTGTCACTATTATCTTCTTGCTTTTATCGTGTACCAAATCTAAAGAAGAGGAAATGGATTTTGCATTGCTGGAAAATAAAGATTCCTGGCTTAGGCATTCTGTATTGGGTGATCCGTCATTTGACGATTTTGAAAGGAATGAAAATAATCCCCTCGAAAGAGGCAGTACTCCTTTTGAGTGGCCTGTTAATGGATATTATTTTAAAGATCCCGTATCGAGTGATGAATACATATATGTGTCTGAATATTATTATGGTTATGCAATGCCTCCCGGTAAATCAATCATTATCGATAAAACAATAGTGGTTTATTGTTCTAGTGATGAAGGGAACTCATGGGAACGGTTAGGTCCTATTTACAATTATGATGAAGTAGTACTTGAAGGAGAAGAAAAACCAATTATGTCTTCGAGGGATGCGGCTATAGTTTATGATGATGGTAAGTATTATATGGTTACAGGTTTTGGAACAACCGAATATGACTGGCATCCTGTTAAAAGAAAACATGGAGGCTTGCTTTTATCTGTTGCAGATGCACCGGAAGGGCCTTTTACCTTGAAGAAAATTGTATTGTCGAACCAATTGTTTAATGAAGACCCTTTGTTCGGAAAATATAACCGTTGTTATGCGGGTACTCTTTTAAAAGTAAAAGATCAATGGGTGATTTTGTATATGATGGATTCCGAGGGATATTATAGTTGGGGATTGTTTGCTATTTCAGCACCTAGTCCCGAAGGCCCTTGGTCGGAACCGGTATTAATCCGTGGATGTGAAGGAGACTATTATTACCCTCCTTTATTAGAATACTTCCCGGCTTTTCAACATAACGATAATATATACGCTCCATCTACATCAGTTGCGGCAAATAGAAATTTTCAGTGTATGCTAAAAGTATCATCGGAAGATGTAATGAATCCTGACAAATGGGAAATGATGTATGAAGGTTCACTGTGGCATAGTTTAAATGTAGAAAATGAATATGCCGGTATTTGGGGCCAGACATTTTCTGGAGTGATTGACGATAAAGGAAAATTCAAAGTAATGTTCCCCAGTCGAGATCCAAATAACTTAGGAACGATAAATCTCGCATCTGTTTCTTGGGATAAAATACATAAAGAAAAAGGTTTTGTATTAACCGGTCACGAAGGCCCGTCTTTTACTACAATTCCTAATTTTTATCAACACCCTGAAGTTCATGCGGAATTTTCATATTACGGTACGGTTTCTTTTGCTATGAACTATTTAGCTCCAGTAGGGCCCAATTATCCTATGGCTGGTTCGGTATTGCATGAATTAATGTTTACCTCCCACAATAGGCTTGAGCTTAATGAATCTCAATGGATGTTGTTAAGTGTAAATCATACAGGTAAAACAAATACAATAAGTAAAGGTAACTTTGCTAAAGGTGATAAAACTGATCTGAAGATTACTACTGAGAATCAAGAGACATTTATATATCTTGATAAAAAATTGGTATGGAATGGCAAATTAAAAAATACAGACTGGGGACGCTTAGGTTTATTCGCGATGGAACGTTCAGGTATTGAAATGGAATTCTTTGTTGTAAATGGTGAAAACCGAAAAGGCTATTCTTCATGGCTTTATACTGAAGGCTTACTAGGTTCCGGTTCAAATATGAAGAAAGATTGGGAATTAAGGGAAGACGATACATTATTCCGGTACAAATGCGGAGTTGTTTCGAAAATAAATACTGGCTGGGGCAAGTGGAACTTTAAAGGACAGGGATTCGAGTTATACTCACCTAGCTTACCGGAGCTTGGGATTGCGGAACTGATATTAAATGGTGAAAAAATAGGTGAGATAAATCTTCATTCAGATAAACCGGAAAAAAGTAAAATAGTATACTCGATGTTTTCTTTACCGCAAGATAAAAATGCATTAGTAATTAAAGCTAAGAATGGAAGAATTGCATTGGACTGCTTACGTGTTTATGAATGAAGGAAAACAAAACTTTTTGTTGATATTTAATTCCAACGCCTAGCTTGGAGCTGTCTATTCTTAAATATTATTTAAAATGTTTCAGAGTAATAGGATTTACCGAGTAATTTATGGTATATCTTCAATAAAATTAGAGGCAAATAATGAGTAAGTACGTATACCTTGTTACCATATTATGCTTATTAAATATTTATAGACTATATGCACAAGAGACAGATAATTTTGTTGTTACAAATGAAATTGGTGTAGAAAAACCAATCAGTCCGCTGCTGTATAGTAATTTTATAGAATTAGGTTACGGAATACAGGTTGAATCCATATGGGGAGAGATGTTATGGAATAGAAGTTTTGAAAAATTCGTTCCGTATAAGAAAATAAATATTTCTTGGTTTGATCTTTATTATGATGATAAAGATTGGGACAAAGGTTATAAAACAGACTGGACTTTGGAGGAGTGGCATCATAGCGGTTACGAACACAATGCATGGTTTCCCGGTCCCGGCAAAATAGGGAACCTTCCGATTGATGATAATAGTACTTTCTTTATAACAGAAACTCCCAAAAGTTCTGTTTATTTAAGTCAAGACAAAGGCGGTATTCATGGAGATCATTACTTGTTAATTGAAAATAAAGGAAGTTCTCCCGCGGCAGTTGCTCAAGAAGGTAAATTTCTAAACGCAAGAAGTAGTTATATGTTCAGAGGACATTTCAAAACAAGTGATGCGCCGGCTAATGTTGAATTGCGCATGTATAAAGAAGGAGAATGGAATACGCCTCTTGTTACGGTTCCTTTTCAAGTAGATTCTAAAGATTCATTTCAAGTAAACGAGTTTATCTTTTACAATAAAAAATATACGGGACGCGCCACATTTTCACTATGGATACCAGGCGGAACAAAAGTTGAGATGGATGCTTTATCGTTTATGCCAAAGAATACTATTGGAGGATGGCGTCCCGAAGCTGTTGCCGTTACGGATTATATAAAACCTGGTGTTATTCGTTTCCCTGGAGGATGCTTCGCTTCTTTTTACGATTGGAAAGATGGAATTGGCCCATACGACGAAAGAAAACCTCAGCCGTCATATTTTTGGGGCGGGCTTAATTATAATGATGTTGGTGTAGCTGAATATGTTCAGCTTTGTAAATCGGTTGGTTCGGAAATGATGTATTGTGTTAATGTTTATCATCCTTTAAAAGAAGAATGGGATCACCGTTGGGATGATGGAACAGGTTGGAAGATGGGATTCGAATTCCCACAATTTACTGATATTGAAAAAGGAGCTAAAGAAGCTGCTGACTTAGTAGCATATTGCAACCTTCCTGTAGGAACTCATCCTATGGCTAATTTAAGACATGAACATGGTTATACTCAGCCTTTCGGTATTCGTTACTGGGAGTTAGACAATGAAGTTTATCGTTGGTTTTCGCCAGAAGAGTATGCCGAAGCCGTTAAAGTCTATTCAGAGGCAATGAAGGCTGTAGATCCTACTATTAAGATTGGTATGGTAACATATGGTAAGCGTCCAAGTGGAGATGAGTATGGTTCTGTTTTACCCCAAATGCTCAAAATTTGCGGTGAAGATATTGATTTTCTTGCTGATCGAAGAGATACTGACGAAGGACTTGATGAAATGCTAAGAAAACTTCGTGAATATGAAAATAAAACCGGCCGCTTTATTGCTTACTGCAATACTGAAAAACTTTTTATGGATGGTAAGATAAACTTTAGTGATAACTCGGCTGAACGTGGTACAAATAAATCTTTTCAATTTAGTAAATGGTTTTATGCAATGAATGTATTGAAAGATTATTTGGCTTTTCAGCGAAGAGGAGGTAATGTTTGGTATGTGAATTTTAATAATTTGGCTAACACTCATAACCAGTGTGCAATCAATACACCAAAAGAAGGAGCGTTTATATCTGCTGCCGGCGAGGCTCTTCATCTATTGTCAAATTCACCTGCTGCCTGGCCGTTGGTTATAAAAGATTACAAACCAAGGGGCAACTCGGAATATGTCGTGCAGGCTGTCTGGTCGAAAAATAAATCACGGTTGGTACTTTATGTGCTAAACCGTACGTTGGAAGATAAGGTAGTAAATATAGATATTAGTCAATTGGGTAAGACGTTTAATTCTGTTGATAAGATTGTAATGAGTGCCGATTCTCATGCTATGAATACTATGGAATTACCTGAATCTATTAATAAGCAAACCCAAACATTATCCGGCTTAGAACTGGAAGATTCGATACAGGTTAATGCCGGGGCATTCAGTTTTACTCAACTCATACTGCAATAGAGCAATGTCTTTTTTATTCATTGTAAAGGTCTGTTAATCTTTCTTTGTTAGATTTAAAAAATCACCTGTAAATTTTAATGAGGTTTTAGGATAGTTAAATGAAAAACACGATTACAAGAAGAGACTTTGTAAAAACAGTAGGTGTAGCTAGTATGGCTATGCCTGGTTTACTTCAATCTGTTATCAAGGCACAAGATATTAAAAGTAAGCCTAATATAATTTTTATTGTAACGGATGATCAACGTTGGGATACAATGGGTGTAATGGGGAATAAAATTATTCAAACACCTAACATGGATTATTTGGCTAATAACGGATTACTATTTACCAACAATTATGTTACTACTTCAATATGTTGCGCAAGCCGGGCAAGTATTCTTACGGGTCAATATACATCCCGTCATAAAATTAATGATTTTAATTCGTCCTTAAGCGATGAGGCATTACAGTATACATACCCGTTACTGCTAAAAAAGGCCGGATATAAAATAGGTTTTGCCGGTAAGTATGGAGTGGGAATAGAAAACCAACCTAAAGAATATTTCGATTACTGGGGAATTGCCGAAGGCCATCAACCGGACTATTTGAACGAGGATGTCGACGGCAATATTATTCATGATACGGATAGATGCAAAAAACAAATTGAATACTTTATTAATGAATTCGGCAAAGAAGAACCCTTTTGTCTTTCGGTTAGCTTCAAAGCTCCGCATTGTCAAGATGGAAATCCTCCCGGAGAAGAGTTTATTTATCAATTTCGTTATGAAGATTTGTATGAAGATGTTGAATTTGATGAGCCTATAAATTCAGAAGACAGTGATTGGGAATCTTTCCCTGAATTCTTCAAAGAAAATAATGAATCAAGAATTCGTTGGAAGAAAAGATTTGCAACACCCGAATTATTTCAAATATCAATGAAAAATTATTACCGTTTAATAACCGGTGTTGACGATGTTCTGGGCAGTATGATGAAACAATTGAAAGAACTTAATATTGCCGACAATACTATAATTGTTTTTACCGGTGATAACGGAATGTATCTTGGTGAACACCAAATGGCTGGAAAATGGTACGGACATGAACCATCAATCAGAACACCCTTGTTTATTTATGATCCTCGTTTACCAAAGAGCAAACGAGGTAAAAGGTTCCCTAATATTTCATTGAATATTGATATTGCGCCGACTATTCTCGCTTTAGCGGGTATTAGTATACCAAAACAAATGCATGGTAAAAATTTATTGAATTTGTTAAATGATGCCGACGAATGGCGCAAGGAATTTTTCTACGAACATACGGTTGAAATTCCTACTATTCCCAAATCGGAAGGTATTGTTTCTCCGCCTTACAAATACATGGTATTTACTGAAAGTGAACCGAAATATGAATGGTTGTTTAATATTGAAGATGATCCGGATGAAAGAAATAATCTTGCTCTAGATACAAAATATGATTCAATTCTTAATAAGTACCGTGGAAAGTATAGAAGACTAAAGGAATCGGCTAAATAAAACTTATAGAAAAGCCTAGGAGAGCAAAAAAATGAAATTATTTAGGGTGCTGATTCTTGCCATACTAATCAATTTAGGATGTGGGTGTTATAAAAGTGAAAAAGTAAAACAAAAGCCTAATGTATTGTTTATATTAGTTGATGATCTTGGTCTAAAAGATTTGGGATGTTCCGGAAGTGATTTCTATGAAACTCCAAACATTGATAAACTTCACGATAAATCAGTTGTATTTACAAACGGTTACGCTGCAGCTCCTGTATGCAGTCCGTCTCGAGCAAGTATAATGAGCGGACAATTTACAGCTCGCCACGGCATAACAGATTACCTTGGAGCAAAATTCGGAGAAACATGGAGAGAAAACGGAAGACACACAAAACTTCTTCCTGCCGGTTATCAACCTGAATTAAAAAGTGAGCTAACAACATTACCGGAAGCATTAAAACAAAACGGTTATAAAACATTTTTAGCCGGCAAATGGCATTTGGGTGATATAGGTTCGTATCCGGAAGATCATGGATTTGATTATAATATCGGCGGCTTTTTTTCGGGAATGGTTAGAAGCTTTTTCTCTCCTTATTATATTCCGACATTAGAAGATGGGCCTGAAGGTGAAAATCTTCAGATGCGTTTGGCGAGTGAAGTTGAAAATTTTATAGATAATAATAAGGACTCAACCTTCTTCGCTTTTTTATCTTTTTATGCTGTTCATTGTCCAATACAAACTTCCAAAGAGAAATGGGAGAAATATAGTAACAAAGCAGCTGGAATGGATTTGCCGGAGAAAGGTTTTAAGATGGAAAAGCGGATGCCGATAAGACGGATTCAGGATAATCCGAACTATGCCGGTTTGGTTGAAAGTATGGACGATGCTGTGGGAATAGTATTAAAGTGTCTTGAAGATAATGGTATAGCAGATAACACAATTGTTATTTTCACATCTGATAATGGTGGCGTTTCTTCCGGGGATGATTATGCTACTTCAAATTTACCGTACCGCGGAGGCAAAGGTTATCAATGGGAAGCCGGTATTAGAGAACCTTATTTTATATATGTTCCTTGGCTCGATAATGATGTGAAATCTTGTAACACACCTGTTACCGGTACAGATTTTTACCCAACTATATTAGATCTTATAGGTGTGAATCTTTTACCGGAAGAACATGTTGACGGTGTAAGCTTAGTTCCATTATTAAAAGGCAATGAAATAGCTGAAAGGCCTCTCTATTGGCACTATCCTCATTACGGTAACCAAGGCGGCGATCCTTCATCAATTAGGTGATTGGAAGCTAATTCATTATTGGGAAGATGATAATTGTGAGTTATATAAATGGTAAAAAAAGCGGTTTTAGTCAAGAACACTATATAATTTTGTGAACGATAAATTATAGTTTCGTGCTATTATTCAGTCTTATATAGTAATATTGATCTTCCAAAAAATATTTAGATAAAATAGGATAAAAAATGAAAAAATATCTTAAGTATTATGGTTTGTTTGCTTTTGCACTATTCTTATTCTCAAATTGTACAAATCATGAAGTAGAGAAAAAGATATCACAAGTCGAAAAAGATTTTAAGGAGGTCCCGGATACAATCCAAACAAGTGTGTACTGGTATTGGATATCGGATAATATAAGTAAAGAAGGTGTTATAAAAGATATTGAAGCAATGGAATCAGTAGGGATTAACCGTGCATTTATAGGTAATATAGGCTTAGGACCCGGCGAACCGCCTTATGGAAAGGTTAAGATATTCAGTGGCGAATGGTGGGGCATATTACACGCAGCATTAAAACGTGCAGGAGAATTGGGGATAGAGATCGGCATATTCAACTCACCGGGATGGAGCCAGTCGGGCGGTCCGTGGATCAAACCAAGTCAGTCAATGCGTTATCTAACTTCGTCAAAGATAATAGTAGAAGGTCCAAATAAAATTGAGACAAAGCTTGAAACACCGGGCGAAGATTTTCAAGATGTAAAAATCATTGCATATCCGGCAATAGATAAACTAGAGGAAGTAATCAGTGTAAGTAGTTCAGAAATAAAATCAACTCCGTGGCTAGGTAATATCAAAAATATAGCAGACGGATCACAATCAACAGATATAACCTTACCTTCAAAATTAACAGTGGATTTTAAAAGTGAAGAAGCACAAACAGTAAGAAGCATCACTGTTTATACATCTCACAGCCCAACAAAAGCCCGGGCGGAACTATTTGTTAAAAAAGGTAATAAGTATAATTCACTAAAGAAATTTGAAATCGATAGAACGAATCCGAGTATAACTGTTGGATTCGATCCCTATGGCCCGATAGTAATATCTGTTCCGAAAACTGTATCAAAGTCATATCGAATAATATTTAGTGAAGTCTTGGATAATAGTGGAATAGCAGAGATAGAATTATCATCAAGAGTAAAAGTAGAAAGATATGTTGAGAAAACACTAGCAAAGATGTATCAAACACCATTACCATATTGGGATATATATATGTGGGAAGACCAGCCGGAAGACGAAAAAGCTAATATGGTAATAGATCCGGAAAAGATAATTGATATATCATCATATATGTCGAAAGACGGTACACTTAGCTGGGATGTGCCGGAAGGCAAATGGGTGATTGAAAGAACCGGGATGTTAACAACCGGAGTTGTAAATGAACCGGCAACACCGGAAGCAACCGGATTAGAAGTAGACAAGATGAGTAAAGAACATGTGGCGTATCATTTCGATCAATTTCTAGGTGAGATACTGAGAAGAATTCCGGCAGAAGATAGAAAGACATGGAAAGTAGTTGTAGAAGACAGTTATGAAAAAGGCGGTCAAAATTGGACTGACGGATTTATTAAAGAATTTGAACAAACATATGGTTACAGTCCGGTTCCGTTTATTCCGGTGCTCAGAGGTGAAGTGGTAAAAAGCAGAGAAGTATCGGATAGATTCCTTTGGGACTTACGCCGTATAGTTGCAGACAAAGTAGCTTATGATTATGTAGGTGGATTGAAAGAAGTAAGTAATAAACACGGTTTAACGACGTGGTTGGAAAACTACGGACACTGGGGATTCCCTGGAGAGTTTTTACAGTACGGCGGTCAATCGGATGAAATAGGCGGAGAGTTTTGGAGTGAAGGGGATTTAGGAAACATAGAGAATCGAGCTGCTTCCTCATGTGCACACATATATGGAAAGAGCAAAGTATCGGCAGAATCGTTTACATGTGCGGGGGCTCCGTTTTCACGTTATCCCGCGGTAATGAAGCAACGTGGTGATAGATTCTTTACCGAAGGAATTAATAATACGCTATTGCATGTGTATATTCAACAACCTTATGAAGACAAAAATCCAGGGATGAATGCATGGTTCGGTAATGAATTTAATCGTAAGAACACATGGTTTTATGATATGGATATATTTGTGGATTATCTAAAACGATGTAACTATGTACTTCAACAAGGAAAGTATGTAGCGGATGCAGCTTATTTTATAGGGGAGGACGCGCCGAAGATGACCGGAGTATGTGATCCGCCGTTACCTAAAGGGTATTCGTTTGATTATATAAACGGGGAGATATTAAGAGAAGAAAGTAGTGTTGAAGATGGTAGGTTGAAATTAAAAAGCGGTATGAGTTATAGAGTATTGGTATTGCCAAAACAAGAAACCGTGCGCCCGGAATTGTTGACAAAAATATTAGAAATGGTAAAAGAAGGGTTGGTCGTATTAGGTCCGGCACCGGAGAAGTCACCTAGTTTAGAAAACTATCCGCAAGCAGATATTAAAGTAAAAGAACTATCGAAGGAACTATGGGGCGGAGTAGACGGCAAATCGATAAAGTATAGAAAAGTCGGTAATGGAATGATAATGAGTGGAATGAGCATGGAAGAAGTATTTGACATGCTTGAAGTAATACCTGATTGTAAAGTTAAAGAAGAAGATCCATTGTTGTTTATTCACAGAAAAGTAGCGGATGGAGAAATATATTTTGTATCAAATCAATCGGAAGAAGCGATAACAATTAAACCGGAATTTAGAGTAACCGGAAAAGTACCACGGTTATGGAATCCGGTAACCGGTACAGTACGAGATTTACCGGAATATACATCGAAAGAAAAAACAACTGTTGTTCCGTTAAACTTGGATGCACTTGAAAGTGCGTTTATAGTATTTGTTAATGAACAAGCAGTACAAAAAACAACCGGTTCAAATTACCCGAAAGCACAGGAACTTTTAACCATAGAAGGCCCATGGAAAGTGCAGTTTGAGCCCCAGTTCGGCGGACCACGAGAAACAGTTACATTCAACAAGTTAATTGATTGGACAAGCTCGAATAACGACGCTATAAAATATTACTCAGGGAAGGCCGTTTATATAACAGAGGTGGATGTAGAAAACATTGAAGAAGGAAAAGAGATTTATCTAAACATAGGTAAGTTAACGGGAATAGCAAAAATAAAAGTAAACGGACAAGAAGTAGGCGGAATATGGACAGCTCCTTGGAAGATTGCTATAACGAAGGCTGTGAAGACGGGCAAGAATAAAGTAGAAATATCGGTAGTAAATAATTGGATGAACAGGTTAATCGGTGACAGCAAACTACCGAAAGATAAACGTATAACATGGGCCCCAATTGATATTTATAATTCTCAAAGTTCGTTGCAGTCTTCAGGTTTAATTGGTCCTGTAATAATAGAACAAGTCAATTATTAAAAAATAATTATTACTATTTAAATCATTTTGGGAAGACAATGAAAATAATTTTTTGTTTATTGATTGCGGTTATAGAAGTCGGTGTTCTGGCACAAAATCCTTTGCAAAAAGAAAATATTTTGAAGCCGGGGACTCCCGAGTCGGTAGGTTTCTCGTCTTCAAGATTAGAACGCATTGATAATTTCTTTGAAGAATATATTGCGAAAGGGTGGTGCCCCGGTGGTGTTGCCCTGATAGCAAGAAAAGGCACAATAGTCTATTACGAAGGATTTGGTTATAACGACATTGAAACCAAAACACCATTTGAAAAGGATGCTGTTTTTAGAATTGCATCACAGACAAAAGCAATTACAAGCGTTGCTGTTATGATGTTATATGAAGAAGGAAAATTTCTACTTGATGACCCGGTTTCTAAATATTTACCGGAATTTAAGAACCAATGTGTTATTGATAGTTTTAATGAAGAAGATTCCTCATACACGACAACACCCGTAGAGCACCAAGTGACAATAAGAGAATTACTGACTCATACATCTGGTCTTGGTTATCCGGGAAGTCAATCGGAAGGGATGAATTATATTTTTGAAAAGAATGAAATTATTATGGGAATTACCGATAAGAAGATAACTTTGAAGGAGCAGATGACTGTACTTGGAAAACTTCCATTATCACACCAACCCGGTGAAAAATTTACATACGGCTTAAGCGTTGATGTTTTAGGATATCTAGTTGAAGTCGTCTCTGGAGTTGATCTTAATCAATTCTTTAATGAGCATATTTTTGAACCGCTCGGTATGCAAGATACATACTTTTATTTGCCCAAAAACAAGTATGAAAGATTAGCAGAACTTTACGGAGAAGATGAAGATCAAAATTTACTAAAGGTAGATGGTACCATGTCCAATTTCCCTAAGGAAGATTGTTCGTATTATTCCGGCGGCGCCGGCTTGGTTTCAACCGCATATGATTATTCTGTCTTTTTGCAAATGCTGGCTAATGGCGGGGAATATAACGGTAAAAGATATTTAAGCCCGACAACAATAGAAATGATGACTAAAAATCAAATTGGAGATTTAATTTCAGGTACTTTGTATATACCTAGCGGCGAAGGGAAGTTTGGTCTTGGATTTGAAATAATAACAGAAGAAGGGAATCGCCAAATACCGTTGTCGGTAGGGACATATGGCTGGGGTGGAACTTTCGGTTCGTTATATTGGATTGATCCGGCAAAACAAATTGTAGCGCAGCTTGTTTTGCAAATGAGTCCAAACAAATACAACGAAATACGTAGCAAATTTATTAATCTTGTTTATCAAGCAATTATAGAATAAAACAAATCAAACGGGGAATATATCTAATGAAAAGATTCAATGTTTTCCTACATATAATTGTATCCTGTTTTTTGCAAAGTGAAGTAATACCACAAGTAGATGTTGATAATATATTTTGTCTCGGCAACGGACGCATGGCAGCTTATGAGTCCGGTGCAGATATGATACAGTTGTTTGGCCCTCCGTATTCCTCTCCTTCTCTTTTACAAATGCAATTAAAGAACAATGATATTACAGTTGAATCGAATAGAGAACCCGGTACTGCTATATGGATTCACACATTGCGGCAAGAAGAAGAAGTAATTGGAAGCATTACAGACTTTGTTGATTCTAAACTTCCTTGTCTAATTAGAAAATTCGATTTGAAAAAAGAAATAGAATTTTCACTTTCGCTGAACGAAAAAGTTAATGTTATTGATAACAGTAGCCTTTATAAAAATGAAAATATGTATGATGTATTGTTAATAGAATCGCCTCGCGGTATTCCTTTTTATAACGATTATCCGATGACATTTAAACAGTATCTACAGATCGCTGCTAAAGGTAACGCTGAAATCTTGGAGAAAGATTCCAAATCTTATCAAGTTAAAATTAATTTAGGGGAAAGTTACTTATACTTTGTTGGTGGCCCTCTTTATCCCGAATGTATTACAAACAGTAAAGCTGCAATTATTGAGACTTCCTATGAAATTTTACTATCTCGTACAAGTAAATGGTGGAATGATTTTACATCAAGAAGAATTGATTTTAGCAAAACTCTTTCATCATCACTGCCGGAAAGAGAAAAATTATTGCAGACAATTGATGATGTTGCTATAAACATTAAAACACAGCAAGCAGTTGAGGGCGGTGTGCTTGCCGGACACAATTATCACATGGGGTATATCCGTGACCAATATGGCGTAGCAAGGTGCCTATTAGCTCTCGGTTATTTTAAAGAGGCAAAAACTCTTTTATCATACTATTGGAATATCTGGAAGCAAAAAGGGAAGTTACATAATGCGCAAGGATTGGGGATTGATGCATTTCATGTTCACGAAAATGATGAAGTGGAAATTACCGGTTCCTTAATTATACAATCCTTCGACTATCTGAAGAAAAGTAATGACGTTCAATTCGTAAAAGAAATATTTCCGATGCTTACGTGGGCGTGGAATTCTCAAGAAAAGAATCTTGTTAAAGGTATGCTTCCTTTTAACGGTGATGAAACTTACATTGCCGGAGGAGTATATCCACGCGATGCGTTAAATAACGGATCGGCTGAAGCTACAATGTTGTTTATAACCGGAGGTAAACAGTATCTCTCTTTTGCAGAAGAGAACAACTTACTTGACAAACAAACTTTAGCAAATAATAAAAAGGTATTGGAAGAAACAGTAAACTCATATCGCGAAAACTTTTTTGACAACAATGAACTTGCGACAAACAATCCTTCAAGAGAAGAAGGTTTGGAATTACCTCAATTTAGACACGGCGTTTGTGAAGGCGGTGGTGAATCATGTGAGTTTTTTTGTTGGACACAAAAAACAGAAACGAATAGATATCTTTGTCCTGTTTGCTATGTTTCTTTGTCTTTGCCGGAGGTTGTTCCACAAAAGTATTACCTACAGTCGGTGAGTCTAATGCCTTTATATATTAACTCATATCTCTTTTCCGAAAAAGAATTGAAAGAGATGGTTGATGGGATTATTAATTATTATAAAGTCACTCATAAATTCCCATCTCGTCCCGGCGGAGATATTACCGTCGGTTACGATTATGGACTATTACTTTATAATTTGGTGAAGTTGAATTACTCGGAAAAAATAGAAATCTATAAAAAAATGATGTCGGTTTTAGATGAATCCGGTGCGTGGGTTGAATATTATAAAGACGGAAAACCTAAGGGTACACGCTATAGACCTTGGGAAAGCTCAATAAATTTAGAGGCCGCCATTTTGTTTGGGCAATCATTCGGTCGCTAAAAAATCAGTATCCTAGTCATTATCATAAAAAACAAATTCCCCAAGTATTACTGCACAGAATAACTATTTGTACTCCTTTCGATAGAACATAAAGAGGCAATTCATGAGAACTATATCCAGAGCTATTCTGCTTTGTATTTTAACACTTATATTTTTCCCAACTTCGATTTTTGGTGAAGATAAACCAACATCGACTTCACAATCAATATCATTTTCTGATGATTATAATGATATGGAGTTTGTAAAGAAAACAGAAGATTTTTGTGAAATAAAAATCACGGGAAACGATCCGTATATTTATACTTTACCACTTACTGAAAATCTCGAAAGAAAAAATAATGTTCTCTCATTTAAATACTTCTGTCCGAAAGGACTTGATCATATTGAGATTTATTTCTGTCCTCCGTTCGATATTGCTCATTCAAAGCTTGCAAGCAATGTCGGATCATCGGAAGGATGGGTGGAATATTCGATTGATCTTACTTCTGAAGTAAAAAATTGGGGAAATAAAGGAGATTATCTGCGCGTTGATCTTGGAAGTATTTCTGACGTCGAGATTCAAATTCGTAACATGAAACTCAGAGCGAAAACAAAAAGGGAATTGGAACTTGAAGCTCAATATGAAGAAAAGAAAAAGGCTGAAGCTATTCTTGAAGAAAATCTTAAAAATTATTTAAGCAGTGATTTTAATTCTTTTGTTAATTCTGTTTCCGTAAGTGAGAATAGAGTTAAAATTACCGGACAAATTGAGAGTACTTTCGACATCTATCTTTGTGAAGTGACACCATATCAAGATGTAACCGAAGTAGAAAAATTTGATTCACCAATCAAAATAGAAAATGAAAATTTCGAAATAGAAGTTGACAGGCGCATAACTAAAGACGGAATAAACTATGATCGAATTCTTTCAAAATGGGTTGTCGCTGAAAAGGACGGAGATACTTATAAACTAAAATCTCACGCAAGATATGCCGATCAAATAGATGCCAAATACAATTTGCCGGATGAAAAACCTGCAAGCAGAAAGGGATTGGGCGGTTTCCATGCGGGTAGATTTGTTTCCGATCTTGATGATCTTGATATTACAAGCGCAACGGTTAATATATGGTTTACAGGATTTATGTATACCAAACCTGTTCCGGGACGAATATCTCATAATTATAACGGTAAAGAATATTACTTCGATGAAAAAGTAATAGCTGATTTTGACTCAACATTTCGCTTAACCGCAAGTAAGAATATAATTGTTGCCGCAATACTATTGGTTAGCAAAGCTGAACAATGTTCCGATCCCGAAATCGGAAGAATGCTGCAGCATCCAGATTGTGATCCTGCCGGAATTTATAGTATGCCGAATATGACAAATCCTGAAAGTGTTGAGTGTTACGCCGCAGCGTTGGATTTTTTGGCAAGTCGTTATAGTAGAGCTGACAAAAAATATGGTCGCATTCATCATTGGATAATGCACAACGAAGTAGATGCCGGCTGGGTATGGACAAATGCCGGTGATAAAACCGAACTTGTTTTTATGGATACTTATATAAAATCAATGCGGATGTGTTATAACATTGCTCGCAGTTACAATCCCCATTCCGAAGTATTCGTTACATTAACTCATTATTGGAACTGGACAACACACCCTAAGTTTTATCTTTCAAAAAACTTGTTGGAAATATTAATTGACTATTGCAACAAAGAAGGTGATTTCCAATGGGCGTTGGCGCAGCATCCTTATCCGGAAGATTTATTCGAACCTAAAACCTGGTTGGATCAACATGTGAGTTATGACTTTAACACCGATTTGATAACATTCAAAAATTTGGAAGTACTTAACGCATGGATTAAAAAGCCCGAAGCTTTATACAAAGGAAAATATAAAAGAACTTTGTGGTTGTCGGAGAATGGAACAAACTCAAGAGATTATTCCGAGAAATGTTTAAAAGAACAAGCTGCCGGATTTGCATACACTTGGAAAAAGATGAAAGACCTTGATGGTATTGATGGTTTTCAATGGCACAACTGGATTGATAATCGTGGCGAAGGCGGATTAAGAATCGGGCTTCGTCGTTTCCCTGATGACGAGACTGATCCCGGTGGAAGAAAACCTGTGTGGTTTGTTTATCAAGCAGCGGGTAGGGAAAATGAAGATGAAGTTTTTAATCAATACAAAGAACTAATCGGTATTAATGATTGGGATGAAGTTAATTACTTGGGAGAAATCGATCAAAACAAAAAACGTAATTCTTTTAGAGATATTAAAAGCGATACATGGGTTGCAACAGATGCTTTAGGTAGAAAGCTTCCCGGTTATGATGAATGCGGATCAATTAAAGACGATCGTTTTGTCGGGATGTTTTATTTCATGACTCATATACAACATGGTGGTAATGGTCCCTTTGATGTAACAAAAATTGTTAAAGAAAATCCTGAAGACCCGCAATGGGGTGACGGGAGTCATTATTGGGGTGAACCGGAGATTGGTTATTATTTGAACCAAGAAGAATGGGCTGTACGAAGACACGCATATCAATTATCCGACGCCGGAGTTGATGTAATCATTTTTGATGTCACTAACGACATAACTTTTCCCGAAGTATATCTAAATGTTTGTAAAGTCTATCGCCGAATGAGAAGTGAAGGTGAACGAACTCCCGATATAACATTTCTTGGAAGTGAAATATCAATAAACAAATTGTGGGATGAGTTCTATAAAAAAGGAATGTATCCCGATCTTTGGTTTTATTGGAAAGGAAAACCTTTAATACTATTCGGACAGCATGAAGTACCGCAAAGAAATAAAATGAATGATGTAGTATTCCATGATGAGATTACAAAGTTTTTTAGTATCAGACACAGTTGGGCTTGGACAACTCTTCCGTGGTATTACAGTTGCCCCACCGGGAAAGATAAGTGGCCGTGGGTTGATCACTACCCTCAAGCCATGGGCTGGCATGATTCTCCTGATGAAAAAGAAATGGTTCCTGTGGCTGTTGCTCAACATCCTTTATCAAATATCGGAAGAAGCTTCCACAATTTTCATCAACCAGAAAATGATATTTATGATCTAACGGAGTACACAGATGAAGGATTATGTTTCCAAGAACAATGGAACCGTGCTTTGGATGTTGATCCCAAATTTGTTTTCGTAACCGGGTGGAATGAATGGTCGGCCGGCAAGCAAGTTATGGGAGAAAACATCAATGAACAATTACAGTACTGGAAGTTTTATCCCGGTGCTCATCTAGGCAAAGTTGGAGAAGAACTTAAAACAGGCGATAAATATTTTATAGATCAGTATAACCAAGAATATAGTCGCGATATTGAACCGATGAAAGACGGACATACTGATAATTATTATTATCAGCTTATCGCTAATGTTAGAAAATATAAAGGAATTTCAAAACCGGCAGAAACTGGGGAAGAATTCTATATTGATATAAAAGGAAGTTTTGATCAATGGGAAGATGTACAATCCGTTTATTACGATCATATAGGTGATGTTGCTCATCGTAACAGTGAGGGTGATGGCCAAGCCGGTCCTTATATTAATAATACCGGAAGAAACGATATCATGACCTCTAAAGTTGCCCGTGACGATAATAACATCTACTTCTATGCAGAAACTGTTTCTGATGTAACAAGTTACACAGATGAAAATTGGATGCTTCTATTTATTGATGTTGATAGAAATAAAGAAACCGGTTGGGAAGGATATGATTATGTAATTAATAAGAATGTAATCGATTCCGAAACAACTACAATTAGTAAACTTAACTCGAAAGGAAAAACAAGTAAAGAAATCATCTGTCCGTTAAAAGTATCCGGTAATAAAGTAATGCTATCTGTTCCTAAAGAAGTGATTGGAATAACCGGGAAAACATCTTTTGAATTCCATTGGGCTGATAACATTCAAAAGATGGGTGATATAACAGAGTTCTTTATGAACGGTGATAACGCACCGGAAAGAAGATCAAACTATTTATTTAATGAATAAGAAAAAGAATGTTAATACAATTGGTCCCCATACATGTGGAAATGTTAGGATGAAAACGAAAAACAAAAAATATTATAGTATTGTTGCAACTATTTTTGTGTCTCTTTGCTTATTTACCAGTTGTTCGAATAAAAGTGATTGTGATGAAATAAAGTTAGTTGATGATGGCGCATGGCTTTGGTTTAATGATCAAAATATTTTGGTAGATGATAATGCAATATATATAGGCAGTGAAGGCTCTAACGGTGTTTCAAGAATGGATATATATTTATTTAATGTTGCCAACGAAAAAGATAAATATCAGAAATACCCACTTGGTTCTTGGGCAGCAAAAGATGATCATAATTATCCGTCGTTATTAAAGTTAAGTACTGGCAAGTTACTAGCTGTTTATTCAAAAAGTTTCTCTAACAAGATGAATTATAGAATAGCAGATATTGTAAACGAAGGTAGTGATAAACAAAGACTAAAATGGAGTGAAGAAAAACGAGTTGAGCTGAATTACCCGATTTCTTATAACAATGTTATGAGTTTAAGTGACGAAGATAATAAAGTATTCGAGTTCTTCGCTAACTTTAAGGAAAGTCCGACTGTAATAATTTCGGATAGTACAGGTGATAATTGGGGTGTTGATTACAAGTTCATGAAACAGGGCGAACAAGGCAGTAGTCCTTATATGAAATATTGTGATAATGGAAAAGATAGAATTGATATTCTTTATACCGATGGTCACCCGCGTAATGAACCTAAAAACAGTATTTATCATATTTATTATAAAAAGGAGGAGTTTTACAGAACAGATGGAAAGTTCATTAGGAAATTGGAGGACTCATTTAATAACCCTATATCACCTGAAGAAGGAACATTAGTCTATGATGGACGTTTGGATGGGCCGGCTTGGGTTTGGGATATTGAATACGATTCCGATGGGAATCCGGTTGCCGCTTATATATCCTCTGCCGATGGTGAAGTTGGAACTGATTTAAGATACAGATACGCTAAATGGAATGAAGCATCATTAAAATGGGAAGAAAAAGAAATAGCATACGCCGGAACAAATTTATACGTACCGGAAAATCATTTTGCCGGTGGAATTACAATTGATCCCACAAATACCAATGTTGTATTTATCTCAACAGATGTTGATCCTGTAACTGGGAAAACTAATGCAACAGGGCATTACCAAATATATCGAGGTGAGACACTTAACGAAGGAACCAGTTGGTCATGGAAGCAGATAACATTTGATAAAGATGTTGATAATCTCCGTCCGATTATTCCCCGCAACCATAATTTTGAAACATGTGTAGTTTGGTTTAAAGGAGTTTATAACAGCTCTGTTGACTTCCAAACATCAATCTATGGTGTAATTGAATAGAAAATAAGCTTTCTAAAAACATCCAATACTAAGTGATTTTAGAAAAGGTAGTTGTTTACTTTTCCCGTTGTTCGAAATAAAGATACCCGCAGACTAGAAAATCTGGGTTACGAATATAGTACGGATTTTCTAAACTGTGTGCGTATGTTCCCGCAAACATACCGATTTGTGTATTCTATGCTGATTTTTTAGTGTTATTCAATTAAGTACGAGTCTAAGTTTGGGATAGAGTCGGTAACAAGGTCATGTAAGAGTAGGAAGCAAACTCATATATCTCTAGTGAACCCACTCATATAAGGGTAGAAACCTAAGTCTATGTAAGTAGGAAGACAGATCTTGTAGGGAAATTTTTATTTCGAACAACGGATTTACTTTATAAAAAACTAATCAAATAAAGGAGTGAACATGGAATATTTTAAGAAGAAAAAGTACTACTGCTTTATCCTTGTTGTAATGCTGGCTCTGGCAAATGTAATTTCAGCTTTTTCATTTAGTTATAATGATGAAGATGAAGTAGAACCACGCTACAAAAGAGCAAGTTATGTTGGTGAATCAGTTGAATTAAAAAACGATCAAATGAAAATTGTATTCTTTAAAAGAATATGTGGTTGGGCATGGGGCGAAATTTATACAAGCGATGATAAATTAATGGGAGTTCTCGATCATCTTGGAGAAATTATGATTAGAGATCAAGATATCCCAATGCGTTTGGAATCTGATGATTATGAATTATCTACAAGTGATAAAGGAGAATCGATAATCTTTAATGTAAGCTCCCTGGTTGTTAAAGAAAAATTAGAAGGGACATCGTTTGAGAACTGGATGTATTATCCTTTCTCAGAGCCTTGTTTGACCGGTAAAGTAACTATTACCCTTGATAAAAATGATCCGAGAGTTTATTTGAGTTATGATTTAACTGCGACAGGTAATTATTATGCTACTTATATAAGAGGACCGTGGTTGGAGGTCGGAGAAGGTTCTTTTGGAGTTAAAAAAGATGATTCGATTTTCCCTGGTGTTGAATGGACAATTAATAATGAATGGTCAAGCGGTCAAGATTGGTTCAAAGATCCGTGGGCATTAAAAAATGTTCCGCATCCGAACAAAGTTTCAATACCTTTAATGGCGGTTAGTTATGAAGGGGACGGCATTGGATTATCATGGAATCCTAATCAAGTTGCTTCGCGATGGTTTAACTACAGAGCACAACATCCGCAACCTGTGTTTGCAACTCCTAATTTTGTAGAAAGAATGAACAATAGTCTTATGGGAATAATGATACCTGATGCTTCGGTTGAGAACCATGAAAACGAAGTTGTTGCCGAAAATCCGTTTGAATTGAAAATAGGACAAAAAATAAATTTTGATTCGGAAATATGGCTTTCCAAAGGAAACAGTTTGGATGTAGTAACCGATTGGGTAAAGTATCACGGTTTGCCTGATCCGGGAGAACCGAGATGGTCATATAAAGAAACACTTGATAGAGTTGCTAACGCATATAACACAAACCTTTGGCATGAAGGAGAAGGCTTTGGTCATAAACAGAAACCTGAAGATAAATTGAATTACGGAGTCCCATCATTTTTGCAAAGATATGTTAATGAAAATAAAGGAACAGAACTAGCTAAGGAATTAAGCAAGAAAATCGAATGGTGCCATAGTCAAGAACAAGTTCCTAAACGAAACGAATCAGACAGGAAGAAAGCTGAAAAAGAACGTGGTGATTTTTTATTAAGTCTGCAAAGAGAAGACGGATCATTCTATTTTGATCCGCACGGATATCATTACAGGAAAGATGATTTTATAGTTGCTACTTCTTATATCGAACCGATGGGATTAGCAGATGACACAGCTGTTGATATTACAGTTTTACCTGCAACAGAATTATATGATATTTATAAATCCACCGGTGATAAAAAGTATTTGGAAGCATTCCGTAAGGCTCTTGATTATTGTATGGATATGCAAAGACCTGAAGCCGGTGATTTTTGGGAAACTCCATTACATGCGCCTAATCTCTTTGCTGCCGGACACGCCGCTATTGCGTACTATGAAGGTTATAGAGCTTTCAAAGACGATAAATATAAAAAGAAAGCCATTTACTGGATAAGATCAGTTTTACCTTTTACACATCTTTGGGAAAATGAAGTGAAAATGCTCTATAATACAAAACCATGTCTTTGTTCCAGCGACTGGTACTTTGCTAATTGGGTAAGAGATCATGTTCAATGGGAAGTTCTGAATGTGTTTGCTACCTCTTGTTCAAAAGGTATATACTGGGATGAGATTGATACGGAAATAGACTGGCTTACTTATCATAAAGGTATAACAAATGCCGGTATAAGATGGATTAATATTCATACTGAAAACAAGTGGAGACCTCATAACATACCGGAAACATTGGAAGGTTATAAGAATGGTGATTATGACTATTGTTATCCCGATACACATAACAGCACAACCGGAAATTACGGCGGTATGTTTATTCCTCCAACAGTAATTGTAGACAATATCTATGCAATCTTGGACCATGAAGAAAAGAAATAGTTAAGCACAATAAAGCCTTACCAATCTCATTTAATGAAAACGGCAGTATAGATGAAGTCGACATCTCAGGGAGCGGGCGGTCCGCTTAATGCTTTTTCCAAAATTGAAGCTGAAAGAGCCTGTCTTCTTTTGGGCAATGTTAGGATACACTTTAACAAATATTAATCGTGCTTACGAGGAGCTAATTGATGATGTAGTAAAGGACTGGAACTCAATCGATAGTGAATATGATATTCCATGTTATCCTCATGTCTCGATCGGATGGGACAATAATCCACGTTTTGAAATGTTCAGAGAGGGAATAGTTAAAAACAACACTCCGGGAAATTTTGAGAAAGCTCTTCGCAAAGCAAAAGATTTTGCAGATTCTCATGCTAACCAGGTTCCGCTTATTACTATAAATAGTTTGGAATGAATGGACTGGAACCAGCTATTTACAACCATGTACGGTTACGGATATCCGAATGCTGTGAAAAAAGTTTTTATTGAAGAAGAATAATGAACAATTTTATAGAGTTGTGTTAAATGAACTAGAAAAGATATTTTCTACATTGTTTTTTATTTCCAAATTGTCATGAAATGTTATCAAGCAAGTACAAAAAGGATTAATGTAAAACCGCTCACAATAATGAAAATGAATAAGAGTAAAATTTATTTTTAAAATGGGAGAAGTATGCGAAGAAATAGTGTTTATTCCGAGTTAATAGCTTTTCCAATTATTGCGATTTCAATTATTCTATTTAGCTGTAGTAACAAAAATCAGTGGAAGTCTGTTGATAACTATCCCAAGAATAGTCTAGAATATCCCGAAAGAGCAGTCACCCAAAGAGCATCAAGTTATGATACTACTGACTGGGAGAACAGTAATTCGGACGGGTGCATGATTGATCCGGGCGAAGCCAAGGTTATTGCGGAATTGGAGGGACCTGGCAGGATCACCCATATCTGGCTGGCTGCAAATGATGCCCAAAGGGGCTTTCCTCGTTCCGTGGTTATAAGGATATACTGGGATGGAGATGATGAACCTGCAGTAGAAGCTCCTCTGGGAGATTTTTTCGCTGCGGGTCATGGAATGCAGGTTAGTGTGAACAGTTCCATGGTGGCAACCTCATCTTTTGGCCGGGCATACAATTGCTATTGGAAAATGCCGTTCCGTAGTTCAGCTCGTATCACCGTTACTAATGATTCAGAAAATGAGAACTTGAATCTATACTGGTATATCGATTGGGAAAAAAGAGCGGTTCCAAAGGATGTTCCCTATTTTCATGCACAATACCGCCAGGAAAATCCGGTTCAGCCGGGAAACGACTATTTAATTGCCGATTTAGAAGGCATGGGTCATTATATAGGCACAGTTCTTTCTGTAAGGTCCAGTCAGCCGGGATGGTTTGGCGAAGGAGATGACCGATTCTATGTTGATGGCGATACCGTTCCGACGATTCACGGTACAGGATCCGAAGACTATATCAACGATGCTTGGGCCTTTAGGGTTGTAAACCGTCCATATTACGGAGTATCAATCTGGGAAGGAATGAACACCGGTAGCCGGATTACCGCTTATCGTTGGCATGTTAACGATCCGGTGTTCTTTGAGAAATCACTGAAATTTACAATTGAGCACAAAGGAAACACCTTTCATGAGGATTATACGCTGGTTGATGCTTTTAGTGACAAACGTCCCGATTTTTATTCTTCAGTCGCATTCTGGTACCAACAAGGTAAAGCGAAACATTTTTCAGACATGCCACCCGCTGATGAAAGAATGGCTCCATGTAAAATTATCCAAGTGGACGAGACAATGGCAAATGCATTACCTCATCATGTGGTGATCCATGAAAGCAATGATTATACCAACCGAAAAGGCATACAATTCATACCTGATCATATTAATGAAGCATTTACTATTCCTTTCGATGTTCCGGGAAGTGGCAATTACCTGGTATTTATACGTGCGTGGCCTAGAGGGGATGCCGGTATTTATGATTTTTATTTCGACGATCAACTAATGCTAAAAGGGAAGGACCTTTGGGAGGAACACCACTTTGTTACCGATATTAAATTAGGGAACATGCATAGACTGAAAAAAGGTGTTCACAAGATAAAAGCGGTTTACAAAGGCACCTCTTATCCAAACACACCGGGATACTTGTTTGTGGATGCAATTGTACTTGAACCAGTTGGAGATTTTATTGAAAAGAAAGCAGACTAATACATAAAACTATTCAGAATTAGGCAAATCACTATGAGAAAAACAAACATTTACTCAGTAATAATAATTTTTGCGACATTACTTTTTTGTTTGGTTGCAGTAATGAAGAGCAGTGGGAGCCTGTTGATGAAGATATCTTGACACGCTGGGCAATGGATGTTAATTCTGAAAAGCCTCTTAATGAATTACCCTCGTCCGCAATGAGTACGAGAAGAATGGCAAAATCTTAATGGGCTATGGGATTATGCGATTGTACCTAAACAATCAGGACTATACCGGTAAAATACTTGTACCTTATCCAATTGAATCGCCACTTTCGGGTGGTGGTAAAAAAAAGTAGGTGAAGAAAATAAGTTGCGGTACAGAAGATATTTTGAAATTCCTAAAAATTGGAAAGGTGAAAAATATCATACTTCATTTTGGTGCGGTGGATTTTGAAACTGAAGTCCCCTGATGGATTCCATAGTTTGTAAGGAATCAGGATACCGAAAACAAATACTTTTTAAGCAGAGTCAATAATAATCAAACCCGAACAAATATGGAGTACCATAATATGAAGTTGCTAAAATGGAATGCCTTTCTATTGTTTGTTTGCTTTTTTACAGTGCAATCAGTAGCACAAATTGTGAATAGCAACCAGTGGGCGGCAACTGACGCGCTTGGTCGTAATGTATGCGATTACGACGAAGCCGGAGCTAAAAAGAAAGAGAAGTTTGTTGCTATTTTTTACTGGACCTGGCACCAGGGAAATGATGACACGACCTATCAGGTCAGGAACATCACAGAGATCGTCAGTAAATATCCCGAAGCCGTGAAAGATTACCATCATCCGGCCTGGGGAACTAAACAACCTGGATTTTTTTACTGGGAACAACCCTTACTTGGCTACTACAAAACCACCGATCCGTGGGTGCTGCGTAAACATGCCGAAATGCTGGCCGATGCCGGGGTGGATGCGGTCTTCTTCGATTGTACCAATGGCGATATTACCTGGAAAGATTCGTATGAAGCCTTGCTAAAAACCTGGGACCAGGCACAGAAAGATGGTGTGAATGTTCCGAAAATTGCTTATATGCTTCCGTTTGGACCAGTTCCGAACGGGCTGGCATCTTTGCGTCAGCTTTATCGTGATGTGTATAAACCCGGTCATTATAAAAATTTGTGGTTTATGTGGAAAGGGAAACCCTGTATTATGGCATATCCTGATTTACTCACGGATTCGGAAGTAGATCGTGAAATAGCCGATTTTTTCACTTTCCGACCGGGTCAACCCGACTATGTGAATGGTCCTACGCGTAATGATCAGTGGGGGTGGCTCGAAAATTATCCACAGCATGGTTATGTAAAAGGTCCTAATGGAAAATTTGAACAAGTTACTGTCGGTATTGCTCAAAATGCTTGTCCGGCAACCGATGGGCATTGTAGTGCTTTTAATTTACCGGGGGCGCAAGGTAGAAGTTTTAGTAAAAGAAATGGCTTTGATCCTCGGGTGGATGGATATCTTTACGGATGGAATTTTCAGGAGCAATGGGAGCGTGCGTTTGAACTTGATCCTGAACTTGTTTTTGTAACCGGGTGGAATGAATACATCGCCGGACAATGGTTACCAAAGGATGGATGGACCGGTGATCCGTTTTCATTTGTCGACCAGTATGACTGGGAACATAGCCGCGACATTGAACCCAACAAGGGCTGGGGTGACAAGGGCGATGTGTATTACCTTCAATTGGTTGATTATGTGCGAAGATTCAAAGGAATGACACCTCCGCAAAAAATATCGAAACCGAAGACTATCAATATCGGGAAGGCTGATGATTGGGAAGATGTTACTCCATACTTTGCACATTACAAAGGGAATACAATACACCGTAACCACCGGGGACGTTACGATCAGTATTATAAAAACAATACCGGACGTAACGATATTGTCGGGGCCAAAGTAGCTCGTGATACAGGAAGCCTTTATTTCTATGTGGAGGCTGATGAATCACTAACACCCAAAACCGATCGCAACTGGATGATGCTTTTTATAGATAGCGATCGCGATAAATCAACCGGCTGGAATGGTTATGATTACATTATAAACCGTGTCAATCCAAAGAAGAAAGCAATTGTAGAAAAGAATGTAGGAAATCGTTGGGAATGGAAGCAAGTGGCTGAAACCAAATATGCTGTCATTAACAATAAGCTGGAACTGGAGATTCGCAGGGACGTACTGAACTTGGATGGTAAAAGTATTGATATTGAATTTAAATGGAACGACAATATGCAGGAGAATGGGAACATCATGGATTTTTACGTCAATGGTGATACGGCTCCCGGAGGTCGTTTCAATTTTATCTATTCTGAAAAACAATCCGATTATTATATAGGGGTAAAATAATGACAAACAGAATTGCAAGAATTATTGCAGTAATGTTTTTTATGCATTTCCTGGCTGAAGGAAATATTTATGGGCAGAACTTACAACTAGAATCTGGTAATAAAGTTTCAACGATCGAACATGTTCGGACAAATGATATTAGTATAGTTGATTCGGCATTTTCATTCGGCTATACTATAAACATTGTTCACGAAAATTTTAATAACAAAACTTATAAAGCAATTCATATCCAAAGTGCTTCTAACAATGTTTATGTGGGAAACAGTCAAGAGAGATTCTCTTTGTGGATGCGTGATCTTTATTGGGGTTTCTTAGGTTGGTCGCAAGCTGGTGATGATTCTGTACTCGAGGTTATGAAATCATCTCTTCAGTTAATGCTTGTTGCTAAAAATAAAAATCAAGCAATAGGTGAAAATGAAGTTTGGCCATTAAATGACGGACGTTTTTATATACCCCAAGCTTTTGATAAAGGAATTAAACCGTCATATTATGCTTGGCCCTGGTGTTCCGAATCTCAAGCCGACTTTCTTTTGATGGCTTATAATTACTGGCAGCTAAGTGGTGATATTGATTTTATTGAATCAATATGGAATGAAATAAAATACATAACTGAAACATTGCAATTGCTGGATACTAATAGAAATTCGCTGCCCGATGCATTACAGGGAACTTACGATTATTCATGGATTAGTATGGATACTGAAGAACCTTTAATGTGTGCAAAGACAAGTAAAGCTTATAGTTGTGTGGCGGAATTAGCAAGACTACTAAATGAAAATAATTATGCTGATGAACTTGATGAATTGGCAAATGAAATTAAAGAGACGATGAATAAAAATATAGAAGAAGGCGGTTTGTGGAAAGATGATGAACTTGGTGGTTATTATGTTTATATGAGAAGATATACATCGGATGAAACACCTAAACAAAACGAAGCAATGTTTAATAATATCTGCACTCCCGAAGAATGCTGTGCATGGCGTATAAAAAATATAAATCAAATAAAGGACAATTTTATTCCTTTCGAAAATCTTATCCCGATATTTTTGGGAATGACAAGTGAAAAACAAAATGAAGCGATATTCAAACACCTGGATAGTGATTTTAAAAAATATTACGACCTGCCTTACGGTCCAATGTATTGTGCGCCTGTTGTTCATAATGAAAAAACAGAAGTTGATTTTTCGAGTGTAACATGGTTGGCATTCCTTGATATTTATTTAAGAAGTAAAACGGGTCACTCAAAAAATAAAGCTAAGATTTATGAGCTATTAATAAAACATGCCTATGATGCCGGTGGAATTCCTTTTTCCGAAGGAATTGGAGTTTGGGGTTACCTTACAGGAGGTGCCGGACGTTCTTGGGATAACGGTAATTTCTTTCACATGCTTGTGTGCGGAATTTATGGGTTGGAGAAAAGCAAAGACGGCATATTAATAACTTCGCCGGCAAAAATAGAAGGAGTGCCGCTGACAGAACTTAATAATTTTAAGTGGCGAGATGCAGTTTACAATTTTTCATGGCAGGGTGATGGAAGTAATATTAAAAAAGTAACTGTTAACGGTAAAGAAATTAAATCTGCGGAAGATGGTTTATATAAGTTAGTTGATAGAAAAGGCAATTATAATGTTGAGGTTTTTCTTTATTGATTATTGGAAGATATACTAGATTTACAATGTAATACACTCTTAATTGGGGGACAAAAAATTTTTTAAATTCTCCTTAAAGGTTTTCGTGAATGATATATGTAAAAGGCCTTTCATAAGAACCATAATCATTTCTCTAAAAGTAAGTATACACAATTAGCCTTCTGCTAATTACTATTCTTAACTAAAACGACTTATCCAGAATCTTTATGAGGGTGCTTACACTCAATAATAAATCACTCATCACTTTTTTCATCATTAACAAAGGAGCTGTTATGAAAATGAAAACTAGTAGTACACGGTTTATTTTGTCGTTTTGTCTTCTAGGTGCAATGTTATTCCAATATAACCTAAACGCACAAACAGAAAGATATGTAACAATCTTTTACAGTGTATGGGCAAATTTGGCAATGGAGAGCAGCCAGTATGGAGATGATGTCTATATAATGAATGATACTTCTGGTTATAGTCCGTACCCGTGTTTCAATTGGTGGGGAAAACCGGCTTATGCTGCTGAACATGGTGACGGAACAATTAAGAACAACTATCTAATGTATTTTAATAATGATCCTACCCAACCTAACGATAGTTTATTTGATTACCACGCTGAATTGTTAACCGAAGCCGGAGTTGATTTTATAACACTTGATTTGACTAACGGGACACAGGAAAAAATAATTAACGGTGCAATAGCATTGTGTACTCGTTTTGAAGAACGAATGCTAAACGGTGATGATATTCCTCTTGTATGTTTTTGGGTAAAGGATGAAGATTGTCTGTCGGTTGTTGAAGATGAAATTTTTGATGAATTTGACGGCTCGATCTTTTTCAATTACTTAGGCAAAAAATTACTTCTTGTTGCTCAGCCGGATACCAGTTTGGGCCAAGGCGATTCAAACCAACCTGCTGTTCCAACATCCGGTTTATTTGCAAATCATACTGCAAGGCACTGCTGGGGATTATCCGGAGTTAATGGTCAGTACTGGTGTTTCAAAAATAACAGCAATACACCGCCTCCGGCTTATTACTATAACGGCTCACCGGAACAAATGTGCGCGCCTGTCGCTACACAATCCACTTATATGACAACAGATGGAATTAATGCTGCTTCGGGAGCATACGGGAGAGATTCCGGGAATTATTTCAACACATATATAGAGGCAGCAAAATCAACTCAACCTACTTTCTTGTTCATTCATTCTTGGAACGAATGGACTGCGCAAAACTTTGGAACAGAAACTACTCCAATATTTGTCGATATGTGGGGTGAAGAATACAGCGCAGATATTGAGCCTATGTATGGCGGTCATGGAGATACATATTATAATTTAATGAAAGAAAAAATCGGGGAGTTTAAAAGAGCCGGTATTCCTGATTGGGAATTTGATTCCGACGTCGAAGGATGGGAAGCAGAAAATCAAATAACGGATTTTGGTTGGCAAACCGGCGGATATATTGGGGGAACTATAGGCGGAACAGATCCATATTTCAAATCAAATGGTAATCTTGCAATTGATGTAACTAATAGTGATTATCTAACCATTAGAATGAAGAATTCATCATCAATGACAACTGGTCAAGTTTACTTTATTACTAATTCGGATAATGTTTGGAATGAAGCTAAACATATTGATTTTACTATTGATGCAAATTCGGATTTCATTACATATTACATCGATATGTCGAGTCTTTCGGGATGGACGGGCACTCTTTCTCAATTGCGAATAGATCCAACAACAGGTGGCTCCGGTACCGGAACATTTCAAATTGATTATATACGCATTAGCGGTGTGGTTTGGGAATTTACATCCAGTGTTGAAAGTTGGACTGCAGGAAATAATATATCGAATTTTGGATGGGAAACCGGTGGATATATCGGAGGAACTATTACAGGTCCAGATGCTTACATTTTTTCAAATACTAATGTCGATATAAATATTACTACTAATAAATACATCACTCTTAGTTTGTTAAATAATTCATCACAAACCGCCGGTCAAATTTATTTTATTACAACGAGTGATAATGCGTGGAATTCCGAGAAGCAGATTGGTTTTACTATTGAAGCAAACTCAGACTTCACGACTTATACAATTGATATGTCTTCGGTTTCTACATGGGACGGGACGCTTTCGCAATTACGCATTGATCCGTGTAACGGAGGTTCGGGAAGCGGCTCTTTCAAAATTGATTATGTACATATAAGCCATGGTATGTATAAAGCATCTGCTAATACATGTAAAAAATTATCCGGGGAAGAAATACCTAAAGAATATATACTTAATCAGAATTATCCAAACCCTTTTAATCCAACTACCACTATAAGTTATAGTATTCCCGAAGATAATTACGTTACATTGAAAGTATATGACTTAATGGGACAAGAAATAAGTACGTTAATCTCAGGTAAATTAAATGCAGGGCAATATGAAATGAATTTTGATGCTTCTAACTTGGCGAGCGGAGTTTATTTATATCGACTGAAAGCAGGAAGCTATTCAATAACCAAGAAGATGGTTCTTCTTAAATAAGATTCTCTAAAAATTACTTTTAATTAAAAACTTTTCATCATATTAAAAAGAGGATTCTGCTCCCGAAATACGTTATCAATTAACGCATTGTTCGAAATAAAAAGTTAAGGATGGTTTATGTAGCCAAATTAGGATCGCAGAGAATGGAGGCAGTGACGGTAGTACAATTCCGGTTGTAAGGGATACAACCCGCCGTAGGTCACCTACAATTGTTACATTAAGAGTTTATAATGTACATTGCCTGGAAGAAATGGATAAAATACAAACGTACAAAGACTGCCGGAAGAGATGGGCAAAATACAAATGTACAAATGCTGCCCGGAAGAGCGGTGGAGTAAAATACAAACGTACAAATGCTGCCCGGATCTCGATGGAGTAAAATACAAACATACAAAGGCCGTCGAAAAAGATGGGCAAAATCTAAATGTACAAACAATATCTATCCCCCGAGCAATGATTCACGTGGACGGGATAAAATACGGGAATTAAAAAAAGGAGAGAGTTAGAAGATCGGCGAACCAGTAAGCGAAAGCTAAATTCTGATTTAACGGGGAATGTAGTTGAATTGTGTTCGTACAGCTTTCTGTAATGAATTTAGAACATATAAGATAAATTACGGCAAACTAATTAATACTGATAGATCCCACAAAAAGAATTACGGCAAATCATATTCCACATATAATCTGGAATAATTAAAAACTAAACAAATTTCTCTCTGAGAGGATGTAACTATATTAAATTAATACGGAGGTTAAATTGATTAAAAACGGAACTGATTATTGGGAAATAATAAAAAGATCATTTTGCATGGTCTTAACTATTTTGTTTTTTTCTAGTATGAACTCTTTTGCCCAGGATGTTGAGATGACAATCACGGGGAACACTTCGACAGGAGATACATTAAATTACAGCAATATTTTATATGACTTTGAAGGTGGTTCGCAGGGATGGACCAAGGACGGATCAAACCTGGATGCAGTTTATTCGACATCAACCGGAGAAGCGATCACTTCATACAACGGCGATTATTTGTTCTATGAAACCAATTCAACTAACGCACCCCAAGATTTCAGGGCAGCTAAAGTTGAGACAGACGGATTGGATTTAACAAATTACAAACTTGTCGGCGCTGCTCGTACATGGGGCATATCCTCTACAAATAACTTTATAGTTAAAGTTAAATTATGGGGTCCAACCGAAGCAGATACAATTTCCGCTGTTGATACAATTCATGCAGATGATTGGTATTTCTTTTCACTTGATTTGGGGAATTGGAAATACGCAAATAATGTTACAAAAATATGGATAGGCATAGCTAACAGGGATACCCCGTTACATTACCATCCTTATGGATAGGTAAATGTGCAATCGATGAGATCGGTTTATTACAAAAAGACCTTGAGCTGTCTATTACCGGTAACTATGCAGCGGGTGACAGCATTTCTTATTCGGAAATGTTATATGATTTTAAAGATGGAGTAGGTGAGTGGGAACCAGCCGGTTCAAATGTGGAAGGAGTATATGCTACATCATCCGGAAGTTCCATAGCCGCTTTTAGCGAAAATTATTTGTTCCTTGAAACAAACGCTACAAATGCTCCCTCTGATTACCGTGCAGCACAGATTACAACAGATGGTCTCGATTTGTCAAACAACTATCTTGTCGGCGCAGCGTATACATGGGGTATTGCAGAACCCAATAACTTCACTTTAAAGGTGAAAGTATGGGGCCCGACAGATGCAGATACTATGTCTGCTACAGCTTTGATACATGCAGATAATTGGTATTTCTTTAGACTTAATCTCAGTGACTGGGAATACGCAAGTAGTGTTACAAAATTATGGATTGGTATTGCAAATAGCGATACTGCTAGTTCATTGCCGACTGCTTGGACCGGAAAGTGCGCATTTGATGAAATTGCTCTTGAATCAAAACTTGAAGGAGGAAGTACTATAATTCCGGCTTATAAAGGAACGCTGTCTATAACATGAATGGAAAGTACCGGAGAAACCCTTTACACAAGTGCTTCATTCTATACGTTTGAAAGCGGTGAGCAAAGTTGGATCCCCGGTAATACCACTATTGATAGTGTAAACTCAAAATCGGAATACAGTTCATATCTCCCTTATGAAGGAAACGGAATGCTTGTTGTATATCCGAATTCTTCAACACAACTACTCGGTGATTATCGTTCAGCGGAAGTAACTATGGATACAACAATTGACTTAACCGAATCTGTTTTAGTTGGCGCAGTTTTAACCGAAGGCGCAGGGTCCAATGCTGAGAATTATTCATTAGCCGTCAGGCTTTACTCTGCATCGGGTGACAGTGCAGATGCAATTACAACGATTACAAAAGAGGACTGGAATTTCTTTGCTCTCGATGTAGCCGGCTGGAAGCATGCAGATAGTGTAAAGTCAATCTGGATCGGTTGTGCAAACACAGATGGAGACAGCCTTGCAAACTGGGACGGACGTTTGATGCTTGATCTTATCGGTAAAAAGAATAAGTTGTCCGACTTTGCGGAAGTTTCACCAATAGTTATCAAGAATTCTTCATGGGTTGCAACAGACGGATTAGGCAGAACTTTACCTGATTATTCGGAAGTAGGTTCACCCAGGAGCGGTAAATATGCCGGTGTTTTTTATTATGTATGGCATGGGCATCATAACGCTGCGGAGATATACGATGTTTCTAAGCTTTTAGCGGAGAATCCCGATAATCCTGAATACGGACCGGTTGGTACTTTCCACTGGTGGGGTGAACCTGAAGCGGGCTATTACCGTGCTGATGATCCGTGGGTAATACGCCGTAATTTACAGATGCTTGCTAATGCCGGTGTTGACTTCATCTATCTTGATGTTAGTAATGCATTTACTTATTTAAGTACAATTAACACCTTATGCGATATATCCTTGGAAATGCGTAAAGATGGAATTAAAACTCCATATATTGCATTTTTAACTCATACTTCAGCAGGTACTGTGGTTAACAGTTTATATGAATCATTTTATTCAAAATATGAATATTCTCCCCTGTGGTTTATTTGGCAGGGCAAACCTTTAATGCTGGCTGACGGGTCAGATGCTGATATATCATCGGAAGCCAAAGATTTCTTTACATTCCGCTTTAGCTGGGCATGGACTGAGTCTGTGCAAGATTACTGGCAGTGGATCGATATTTATCCCCAGGACTATGGCTGGCATGAAAATGCTGATACTCCTGAGCAGATTCCTGTTTCGGTAGCATCACATCCAATTAACAATATAGGTGAAAGCTGCAAAGATGGTGTTGAACCTCAATTGGATGAATATAAACTTACTGAATATACCGCGGCCGGGGTCGACAATTTGCTCAACAATGGAGCAGGGCGTTTGAGGTTGATCCTGCAATTGTAATGGTTACCCAGTTTAATGAATGGGTTATGCAAAGATTTGTTGTTGGGAGCGGTGAGACTATGACCTTTTTAGGAGAAACACTAGGCGAAGGCAGTACGTATTTTGTTGATAATTATAATGCCGAATTTAACAGGGATATTGAGCCAATGAAAGGCGGTTATACAGATAACCATTATTATCAGCTGGTACAAAATATACGTAAGTTTAAAGGTATAACAGAGCCGCAGTCCGGTATGAGTAAGACCGTCAGCATGGATGGTAATTTTTCCGAATGGTCTGATGTAACTCCTGAATTTACTGATCCGGGAGGAGATACTTATCATAGAAATTACTATCGCTATGATAAGCAGGAAACTTATGTAAATAATACAGGGCGTAACGATGTTATTGTATCAAAAGCTACTTATGATAACGACAATATTTATTTCTATGCACAAACCGCTTCCGACCTTACTGCTCCAACAGATACAAACTGGATGCTGTTATTTATCGATACGGATAAATCAAAAACAACCGGATGGGAAGGTTATGATTATGTTGTTAACTTTAATGTTAAATCCGATTCGGTTACAACAATAAGTGAATGGAACAGCAGTGACAGTTCATGGACAGCAGTTTCCGATATATCATACAAATATTCCGGCAGCCAGTTGGAAATTCAGGTGCCAAGAACATTAATCGCACAGACTGATAGTGAAGTATCTTTCTATTTCCACTGGGCGGATAATATTCAGGAACTTAATGATATAACGGAATTTTTCTTAAATGGAGATTCCGCACCTGACAGGCGTTTTAATTACAACTTTTCTTCAAGCATAACAACCGGGACAAGCAGCACAAATGAAGAGCTGCCTACCAAATATGCTTTGATGCAGAACTATCCTAATCCTTTTAATCCGACCACAACTATACAGTATGATATTCCAAAGACCGGGCTTGTTGAAATTAAAATCTATAATCTGCTGGGCCAGGTTGTTAAACACCTGGTAGACAACGTTCAGAATGCCGGAAGTTATAGTATCGTATGGGACGGGAAGAATGATTTTGGTAGTAGAGCAGCATCAGGAGTATACATTTACTCGCTAAAATCAAATGATTTCGTTCAATCAAAGAAAATGTTGCTCCTTAAATAACTGATTATTTATTTAAGCGACCCGCCATTAATTTGAAAAGAGTTTCTGCAAAATAAAAAGACTGTCGGTAATCCGTTTTATGGGTGTCCATAGGACTCCTAGGGAGAGAAATCTTTCAATTAGAGTACAATTTCAAAGATTTCTCCCTCCGGTCGAAATGACAAAACGTTTAGATATCTAATTTTGCAGAAACTCTATTATTAAAATTTAGAGGTAATTATGATCAGAACAAAACTAATCATGCTGGTAATATTTCTGCACCTTTATTATAGTTTTTTGTTTGGCATTGAAACGAAGGAACGTGTTTACACTGAACGGATGGCGGGTTTTTGTAAAACTGTAGTTCTTACGAATGAAAAGGCTCCTAATTCTTGTGTTATGACTTATTTTCAAGAAGGAGCCCATCATATTGATTATAATTATTTGCTTAAGATAATACCCGCTTTGGAAATAGAAGGGAAAATATATTCGACAAACGAAGCGAAAAATATTACAGTAGAAGATTTCCCAGGAGGAGTAATTGCTAACTTCAAAATAGATGATATCAATGTTGAAACTACTATTACACCTCTTTTAGTCGGAAGAGAAACATCTGGTTGGGAAGGTGCGGTTTTATATGAAATTAAAACAGAGCCCAGTGTACCTGTCGTGATTAATTTGGGCGGTGGCAAAACAATAACGGTAATTCCAAATGATAGCTATAACGCGGATGTGGAGAGAAATACTCTTGAACCTCTAAATACTCCGGGAATTATTGATGAACATACTTTGGAGTATAAAAGTTATGTAGAAGATATTCCCGTTCTCCTAAAAAGTTCAGGAACTATTGAAGAAAACTCGACGGGATCAGGCAATCAAAGCTCTACTACTGTATTAATGCCTTCGGGATCGGGACAGTTATTTATTGGTTTTTCAAATGATCCTAAACGAATTTATGAATTAGGTAAAATAGATTATAAAATCGCAAGAGAAGAAGTTGATGAGTATTATGCTGAACTACTTAATTCATCCCGTATAGAAACACCCGATAAGAATATGAATGACGCATTTCGTTCGGCAATTTATAACCTTGAGTATACATGGCTGGAACCTTACGGCTGGATTGAATGCCTTCATCATTGGCCCTCTTTGTTTCAACAACAAATTACTCCTGCAGCAGAATGGATGAATCAACTCGATAGAGCTAAAGCATGTATTTTGAAGCAAGCTCACAATTTAATGGATGGTGGAAATGTACCGCAGTTTTATGCAAACGGAGTTTTAAAACGCGACTTTGGTGGTTCCAATCAATATTGGGTATGGCAGGTTAGACATTATGTTAATTCTACAAACGACGAAGAATTTGCAAGAGAAATAATTCCTTATTTGGATAGTGTTATTGCAAAAACAACAGAAGAACTTGATAAGAATGGTAATATGTTATTTTCATGGGGATTGCAAATCGGTAATCAAGAAGATTTTATAGCACATCCCGGTGATGCTACTACTCCGACTATAGAAATAGTGAATATGTATCGCACTCGGGCTGAATTAGCAGAAATGGTTGGCGAAAAAGATGATGCCGATTTGTGGAATGAAAAAGCTGACTATACAATACAACAACTTTACGATGTATTATGGCTTAATGATTTAGGTCGATTTGCATATTTCAAAGATCTTACCGGTAACATTAGGCTGGAGGGACAATATGAAACATATCTTTATCCTCTTATTTGGGATATTGGCGATACCCGCGATCAATACACGGGTTTGCGACATTTACTTGATAGGCTTACAAGAAATGACGGCGCAGTTTTCTGTTCGAATAATTTTTCATGGCATTCAATAGGAACTTGGGGTATGCAGGCATGTGAAGCTCAACAACCTTGGGCTGCATGGGGCTTTTCTAAATTTGGATTGAATAACATGACTTGGCTTCCATTAAAGGTAATGGCCGGCTGGGCAATGAATCAAAACCATAGAGGAGCCTGGTCGGAAATGGCATATTCACCATATGCCTTTTATTTTACTCCACCGGCAGGACTTTATCTTGCTGCAACTATAGAAGCTCTTTTCGGTTTGAAGATGGATGCAACAAATAATGCAATAAAAATTTCTCCTTCTTTTCCTGACGAATGGCCGGAAGCTAAACTCTATCTCCCGGAGTATACTGTTGATTTTAAACGTGATGGTAACATCCTTATATACAATTTGGAAACTAAACAGTCTTTAAAGAGAAAGATAAGTTGGAAGTTACCGGTATGTGAAATAAAGAGTTGTACTATTAACGGTAGAGAAGTTGATTATACTTTGCAAACTTTTGTAAATAGTATTGAACTTTTTGTTGAAATCCCCTCAACAAAAGAAACAGAAATTGTAATTGAATATGAACCGGTTGAATATGATTTATCCTATTCTTATTCAATAGCGGAAGAGGATACTCTAAAAATAAATTTGGATGGAATTGAAGTAGAAGAAATAGATGATAGATGTGGTGTCATAAGTTCTTGGAAATGTTCGGATGATGCTGAAACAATGACTGCTGTTATTAATAGAAATTTATTACAATCATATAATGAATATGGCCGTTTGGGTCAGCTTAACTTTTCAAGAAGGACATTTTTTATACGTGGGAAAACGACTGATGGTTTATCTTTGTGGTTCCCGATTGATCTAACAATATTACCGCGATTTGAATCTGTCTCGGTAAAAGAAATCAACCTTAATGATGATAATAATTTTGCCCAACTTGTAATTAGAAACAATACAAACAAGGATTATTCCGAAGATGTAACGCTTAGTATCAATGAACAAGAAATCAAATTTAATATAAATGTTAAAGCCCGTTCGGAAATAAATGTTGATGTTCCGCTTACAAAAGAAATTGCAAACACATTATCACCAGGTGATAACAACGCTTATGTATGTATAAAAAATAATGGATTGATTCCTGTTGTATTAACTGCTAATTCGAGCAATGAAACTCTAAACTCAAGTTCATTAATTACCTTGCCCTTACCGGAGGACAAAATGATACCGGATAAGGATTGGAAAGAATTAAGAATAATGCCCGGCTTCCCGCATATCTTCTTTACATTCTCGAAATATGGGTGGCCTGAACCAATGTGGGCGTTGGAAGATATTTCTACAATTAGCATCCCTGAAATACCCGGACTAACTTTTGAAATTCCCAAAAGAAAAATGATACCGGTTTCATACGAATCCGGTAAAACTTCTTTTGTGCTTGATTTGAAATCCAAGACTTACACAAAAATTTATCTTCTGGTTTTACCGTTTGTAGATAACCATAACATCTTTACGGAGACTGCACGTATAACAGCTTACTCGGAAGATGCGATTGTTTATGAAAGAGTTTTACATTATCCCGGCGACATTGATTATTGGGTCCCGGATGCAAACCCAACATCATTTGCTACATTCCGCGAACCCCGGCCGGATAGATTTGGTTTGTTGCCTTTATTGAAACCGGAACAATCCGATTGGACAGAAGGAAAACCGCCGGAATTCCCGGAATCAAAATACTGGTCGTCAAGCATTCCGGTTGAAACCGAATCATGTTTAATGAATGTAATAGAATTAGATTTAAGCAAAGCGACAAAGCTTGATAACCTTATGTTCGAGACAATTGGTGATTATACGGCATTCGGTATTGTCGGTGCGGTTGGGGTTGTTGAAGGAAAGAAATAAAATATATAACAAGCTCATACTTAAGAAGATTGTTTACGGATGGTATCCTTGGAGGTACACCGCATATATACACAAGCCAAATTGGTTTTGGTATTTTGCCGTAAAATCCTCTCTTTTTAAGAGAGGATATAGGTGAGTTCTAAAAAAAACAAAATACCAAAACCAATTTGCAACAAGTATACATACTATAAAGGATTCGGATGCAAAGATGCTGAAATCAAAACCCCGTTTAAGGAAGACGTTATTTCAGAATTGCTTCACAGACAAAAGCTATTACAAGTAGAACCAGTTTGTGGTCGATACCTTTAACAAAAAATCTAATATTAAAATCTAAGAATAGATTACTGTTTAGATTAAAGTGGAATTAGTTTTATATTTTATTGTTTTGTAAAACCCTTCCTATGAAGGGCTTTAGTTTCATATATATAAAGCAAAAATAGAATATAGCCTTAATCTAATTTCTCCTATCCGCAGTACTTCGCCAAATGTTTATCCACTGTAATTAAATTTAGGTTGGTTACGCCGGGCTTGCTCTTATCTTTAGTTTAATATAAATTAGCTCCTCAATTAATTATATTTTCTTATCAAAAACCTGGCTCTTATGGATAAAAATATTTTAGTCGTTGGCGGTGCCGGTTATATTGGTAGCCACATAGTGCAGTTGCTTTGTGATAAAAATTATAAAGTAATGGTGTTTGATAATTTCTCAACAGGATTTCATGAAAACATTGATGAAAGAGTTGATGAAATTGTTGAAGGTGATATTAGAAGTGATAATGACCTGCAGAAAGTCTTAAGTAAAAATATTGATGTTGTGTTTCACTTTGCAGCCTCAAAAGCGGCGGGTGAATCAATGGAAAAGCCTGTAAAATATTCCGATAATAATTTGATAGGCACGCTCAATTTGTTAAACAAAACAATAGCAAATAATATAAAGTATTTTGTCTTCTCATCATCTGCTGCAGTTTACGGTAATCCCGAATATCTTCCTATTGATGAGAAACATCCTAAGGATCCAACCAATTATTATGGCTATACAAAATTAGCAATTGAACAGAACCTAGAATGGTTCAGCAAATTAAAAGGGATTAAGTATTCAGCATTGCGTTACTTTAATGCAACGGGATATGATATAAACAGCAAGATAAAAACAAGAGAAGCCGATACCGCGAACCTTTCCCCTATTGTTATGGAAGTTGCTTGCGGCATAAGAGAACGAATGAAGGTTTTTGGTAACGACTACAATACGCCAGACGGTACATGTATCCGTGATTACATTCATGTTTCCGATTTGGCCGAAGCTCATGTTTTGGCTATGAATTACATAATCGCAAAAGATGAAAACCTGGTTGTAAACTTAGGTTCCGAAAACGGTAGCAGTGTACTCGAAGTTATAAATGCAGCAAGAAAGCAAACCGGCAAAGAAATTAATTTTGATATTGTTGGAAGAAGAGCGGGAGACCCCGGTAGTTTAGTTGCCAGCTCTAAATTGGCAAATGAACTGCTTGATTGGAAATCTAAATATTCGGATTTGGATACAATCTTTAAAACGATGATTCCGGTTTACTTTAAATAATTTGCATTGTTTGTATTATTTATCCATTTTAAAGATAAAAGGCTTTTCCTATGAATATTTTATTGGTCTACCCGGAAATGCCCGACACCATAGGTAAGTTTAAACAATTTCTAAAATTAACCGGTCGAAAGTCAGCCTTTCCTCCCATAGGTCTTTTGACTGTTGCCGCTATGCTTCCGGCAGACTGGAATAAAAAATTGGTTGATACCAATTGTAAGAAACTGACTCAGAAAGATCTCAAGTGGGCAGATTATGTTTTCCTAAGTGCTATGAATGTCCAGGCTAAAAGCGTGTTTGAAATAATAAAAATTTGTAACGATGAAAAGGTTAAAGTAGTAGCAGGCGGTCCCTTATTTACCCATGAGTATGAAAAGTTTGAAGGGGTAGATCACTTTGTTCTTAACGAAGCTGAAATAACTTTGCCGGAATTTTTAAAGGATCTGGGAAACGGTAATGCAAAGCACATTTATAAATCATCACAATTTGCAAATGTTATTGAAACTCCTGCTCCGCTTTGGGAATTGCTGGATTTGGATAACTATATTTATTCGATAGTCCAATATTCGAGAGGTTGTCCTTACTTATGTGATTTCTGCGATGTAACAGCACTGTTTGGAAGAGTCCCGAGAGTAAAATCGCCTGGGCAGATTATTAATGAACTTGACATTTTAGTAAAATCAGGCCGAAACGAAATGATCTTTTTCGCTGATGATAATTTGATCGGGAATAAAAATGTTTTAAAGAAAGAATTATTGCCTGCGCTAATTGAATGGAGGTCAAGAAACAAATATGCTCCTACTTTTGCAACACAGCTTACAATAAATTTAGCCGACGATGATGAACTTATCCAGTTGTTGCTGGAGGCCGGCTTTAGGCATATTTTAATAGGGATTGAATCTATTGATGAAGAGGCTCTGGCTAATATGAGGAAAAAGCAGAATACGAGACGCGATCTGCTTGAAAACTTAAAAAAACTTCAGGAAAAAGGTTTTATAATTATCGGGACATTTATAGTTGGCTTGGATGACGATAAAGAATCAGTGTTCGAGAATGTAGCTAAGTTTATACAGGACAGTGGTATTGTATTAGTAGTAATAAATGTTTTGAAAGCGCCGCCGGGTACTGAATTATATGAAAGGATGAAAAGGGAAGAGCGGTTGCTGGAAAATTTTAAGTTTGACGAAGACAAAACAAATATAATTCCCAAAATGGACCCGGAAACACTTCATTACGGTTATAAGTTTGTGCTGGGAGAAGCTTACTCAGCCAAGAATGTTTTTGAACGTTCAATAGTACACTTTAAAATGAAAAAGAAATTCAAAGTAAAGAACCCGTTAAGGAGAAAAATTCACTTTAGTGATATAGTTTCTTTCTTAAGAATAGTGCTGTTTATGGGAATACTCAACAGTGAGTGTAAGTACTTCTGGATGCTGTTTAAGTATGCGTACAAAAACCATCAGAATTATATAGACCTGGCACTGCTTTATTCATTGATAATGTACGAATACAATAAGCTTTACGAAAAATTTGTGGAAAGAGAAAAAGAAGGTGAGTTTATTTACCCTTCCGAAATAAAACAAAAACTGGCTAAAGCAAGTTAGTTGTTATGAATTCCACTTCCAATTTTTATTTTCTATAAAGTTCTTAAAATGCCTTTATTATAAAAATTACAGGGGTTTTATTTCACCGGTTTCATCAACAGTAACAGGATAACCTTCCATGCTTGTTGGTAATTTTTTTAAAAGAGCTTCACTTTTTTTAATTACCATTATTGTAATAACCGGTGAATTATCATCCAGCATGCCCTCATAAATTCCAACCACTCCCTCAATTTTCATAATAGCATCGGAATGTTTTTCAATAACCTCTTTAACGGAAAGCATAATTTTATTTTGCGATTCCCATTTGTTACTATTCTCTGTGTTTGATGCACAACCATTGAAAAAAACAATATGTGCAAATAATGTTAGTGTTAAGAAACAAATTTTTTGTTTAACACGTATCATTTTTTATTGATAATTAACTTACAAAAAGAGGTTGTCTAATGTAACACAGACTAACAATTAGTGTTACATCAGACAATCTCTATAAAAAGTTTTAATTGCCAACCATAGTTGCACCAAAATAATTTAAAACATCATTAATCGGGTTAGCAACTGCAATTGTGCTGCTTCCGGCATAAAGTAAACCTACTGCACGTGGATTTGTAGCTACATTCTCTACCATTAACGAGCCTGAGTCGCCGCTGTTAAGGAAGCTGCTTCCTATATTTCTAATTAGGATTTGCCCGGTGAATGTTTTTGTAAATGCAGTACTCCCTGCACATTCGTCATCATATGTAACGTTGACGGTTGCATTTAACCCTGATACTCTGCTGGTTGTTAAGCCGGTTGTTCTACCGCTCTTTTTAACCCGTTGCCTAATCGACGCGGCAACAGTTTGGGAGGATAAGGTACCTATTTCAAGAATAGCACCCGTAGTGTCTACCATGCCGGGAATAATTTTAGCAATTGCTGCATCAACATTAGCATTTGGCAATACATTTACAGAGGCTAAAGTTGCCACGTCTTGTGCCTGGCTTGAATCACAGCTAACATCGATTAAACCCGTTTGAATTATAGGGTCGCCTATCTGAGCAACCCGGTTGTTATCTCCCGATACAATATCGGCAGATAAAACATGATAATTGCTAAGTATATATTTTTCTGTATTGATCTGGATTAATGAACCCAGTGTACCGCCGCAGCAGTAACCGTTTGCTAAGTCATATTTCCACCCCCCGGATGTACCTAATTCAATAGGAGGTGTTTGTATTACCTGGTGGTCTATGGGTGCAGCCCTCAATGCTTTTATTTCCCCGGTGTAATAGACCTCAACCGGGATATTATCAACCACGGCTGGTATTGGATTTTTACTTTTGGATAAAACATCCAGGCTAATGTCCTCTTTGCTTAAAACCAGTAAAGTTAATTTTCCATCTTCAGTTAAACCGGTTGCAGTCCCGATAATATTTTCATTTTTCATGAATTCTTCAGTATACTTTTTCTGGATGGAAAAAACTTTTTGAACTGCAGGATTATTTTTGTCGAACACCTGTTCCTGCTGTGGACTTTCTGTATTCCAGGGTTCTGTCACTGATTCTTTATTACAGAAAGTAAGTAATAAAGTTACACCAATGAATAAAATAAATATAAGGAAAGGATTAAGTAATTTGAAATTAGAAAGATTGAATTTCATATGCCCTCCTAAAGGTTAATTTATTAATGGTAGATGAATGATTAATTGAATTATAAAATAAATGAAATTTTATAATTAGGCAATAAGAAAATCCCATTCATAATTATAATTACAGTTTAAATGGAAACTATAAAAATACATTTTGTGTTTTTTCTTTGATTTAAAAAGATTGATTTATCGTGAAAAATGGTGAAATAAACAATAGTTATTAAAAGCAGCACCACAGAAATATAATTTCGACTTAATTCTGTACTATACAAAGAACTGAAAACTATTCAAATAATTTACAATTATTTTATTAGAGGAGTAGTTCATAATTATTTTATAATTATATATATAAATGAAATCATGTTGGATTTTGGTTTTCTGTATAATTTACTGGAAAAACAACTGTTTCAAATGCCGGCCTTTTTATAATAGGAATCAACTACTTTTTCAGCTTTAATAAGAGTTATTTGGTGCTGTTATTATTTGTTTTCGATTAATAAATTTGTTATATGTTATTAACTAAATAGAGATTTTTTGTGAATATAGCCGACCAGTTACAAATCAGTACAAGCGAAGTTTTACGTCCAACTCACCTTGAAATATATCTGCAAAATATTAGAACTAATTATTATGTAATTAAAGAGCATGTAAAACCGGCAAAAGTAATGGCTGTTTTAAAAGCAAACGCTTACGGCCATGGTTTAGTAAGAGTTGCAAAATTAATGCAGGAAATAAATGCCGACTACATAGGGGTTGCCGTGCTGGAAGAAGCAATTCTTTTAAGAGAGTCCGGCATAACTCTTCCTATTATGGTAATGGGGGGAATTTTAGGGAACCAGGTCCCTTTATTTATAAAACATGATTTAACTATTACTGCTTCATCCATCAGCAAGTTGAATCAAATAAACGAAGCGGCATCCTTGTTGAAGAAAAAAGCAACAGTCCATTTAAAAATTGATACGGGACTTGAGAGAATAGGCGTTCATTATTACAATGCCGAAAGGTTTATTGAAGAAGCTGTTAAGTTGGAGAATGTGACGATAGAAGGAGTTTATTCACATTTTGCAAGCTCCGAATCTTCCGATACAAAGTACACACAACTCCAGATAAAGCGATTTAATAATATAATAGATTTTATAAACAAGAATGATTATGAAATTGAAATTAAGCATATCTCGAATTCAGGTGCTATACTGCGGCACCCGGATGCAAATTATGACATGGTTAGACCCGGCTTAATCCTGTTTGGAGTTTATCCTTCGCAATCAATTAAAAAAACTGTTATTGTAAAACCCGCAATGGATTGGAAATCAAGAGTAGTTTATTTTAAGGTAATTAAACCTGAACACCCGGTTGGATACGGTTCTACGTGGCAAACCGATCATAACACGAGGGCAGTTACTGTTCCGGTCGGTTATGGTGACGGTTATTTTAGAAGCATGTCGCACAAAGCCGAAGTAATAATAAGAGGTAAACGTTACCCTGTCGTTGGTTCAATATCTATGGATCAGATAGTTATTAATATTGAAAACGACAGCGCTTATAATAACGATGAAGTTTTATTACTGGGAACAGATGGAAATGTTTCAATTACTTGTGAAGAACTTGCCCAATGGGCAGGTACTATTCCTTATGAGATATTAACAAATATCAACACAAGAGTCCCGAGAATTTATAAATAGGAGAGTGATCAGGTGAAAATAAAATTATTAGTATACACAAGCCAAATTGGTTTTGGGATTTAGTTTTTATTTAGAACTCACCTAATCCTCCCCGCCTCCCAGAGTCTCGTACGGCGGGGAGGATTTTATGGCAAAATCCCAAAACCAATTTGCAACAAGTATATCAGTTGTTTTTCAAGTAGTCTTATTTTCATATTAAAAAGAAGGTAGTTCTTCAGAGGAATGTTAAACAAAACCCCGGTTTTTTATTCTGTCTCTAAAACCCGAAAGCCATCGGAGTGAATCGATTATTTTTTCTCTGTTTACAGCACAAGAAACTGGATTTATGGAAATGGTTAATATGCTGAATGCATATTAAAGAACCGAAAATTCCAATAGGTATAAAATCAGCAACACTTCGTATAACAAAGTAATACCGGGCATACAATTAACTGTTTCAGCGGATGACGCTGCGAACCAAATTGTTATAAAAGTTTTTTATAGCGTTAACAAAATAATTTTTGAAGAAAAATGGTAATTTCCCTACAAAAAAAATTAAATTCTCCACCTTGAACCGAGAGATACTCCGATTCTCTTTGCCGAATTACCTGCAAAAAGGTAATGCAGGTCTGTTGTTGCAATATTGAACTCAAACAACCCTGACCCTATTCCAACACCGAATCCCCAATTGAATTTATCAATACCTCCAAATGAAAAACCGCTTCTTATTAAAATCCAATCTATAGTTCTGAATTCTGCTCCAATAGCAACCCTTGGGGTTGTTGTATTTCCGGGTTGGTTGTTAAAACCCTGCCTGTAGTCAAAAGCTAATAATAATTTTTTGCTCTCACCCGGTCTGAATGTACAGCCCATATTTAATGATGTTGCAAGGCTTGTACTAAATTCATCAGAATAGTTCCCTTCACCTTTTAATGCATCTTTAAGGGAGTCCACTTGATCTTCTTCGGTAATATCTGTTAAGGTAAAAACGCCTTCGGCTTTATATTCAACGGTTTCTTTCTTCCAGCTAACGCTTCCTATGTCTGTTAGAGAAAGGCCAATTGCCCAGCGGTCATTTAATTCTGCAGCAAAACCAAAATCAAACCCGACACCTGTACCGGCAGATTCCGGGAATAAACCGACATTTGAAGATTTTGTCGTGTCACCTTCAAAATCATATTCAATCCCGAACGACGGTGAAGCAGCAATTTTGAATAATAAATCACTGCTAACCTCAATTGATTTATCTTCCAAGGTTGTAATAGTGGTATTTATTTTTTCAACGCCGGAGTAAAAGTACCCTTGGATAATCTTTAAACTAACACCAACTGATGCTGATTTTGAATTGAAAAAATCCATCTTCTGTGCAAAGCTGAATGATATGTCGCGCAGGTACCACGACTTTAAATCCGTATCGCTGAAATCAAAAGTTTTTTCAAGTTCATTTCCATCAAGTAAAAAATTGACAACCTCTAAGGGGATATCGGAGTTAAACGCAAACCTGTCGTTTATTGCGAATGCAAATGCGGTCTCTGTTTTCCTTAAATATGTTTTGAATGCAATTAAAGAAGCGGACGCATTTGAAGATAGTTTTGAAACATCACTGAATAGGCCTCTAAATTCTTCCTTTTCATTGTCGTCAAGGAATTTACCGGGCGAATCAAAATCACCTTTTTCTCCTGAGAAAAATCTATTGTAATCATCAATACTTAAGAAGTCGTTTCCTAGAGAAAAACTAACATTTGGAATCGGTAAGGATAAAGTGAACTCGGTTGTAAACCTTTCCTGTAAAGCAAGGTTGGCAGGGTTTGTTCCTATTGCATTTATACCTCTAACTACGGCGGTATAATTATTTCCTAAAGCAACAGACCTTGCGTTGCTGATTAAAGCCGATCCACCTTGGGCAGTTAAAATTGTAGAGATAAATAAGAAAGTAATTATATAATATTTTTTCATATTAATCCTCGTTATCGAAATCTGTTTTGTAATTACCGGTTACAGATACTCTGAAACTTATTTCGTCGGTATTCTTAAATTTGACCGGATCGGTTGAACCTGTAGACCTTGTATCTAATTCTATGTTTACACCCATCTTTTTCCCGTAGATTATTTTTTTTATGTCGTCACCGGATAAATTGAATACTTCAGTATTACTGGCCTTGGAAGTTACATTGCCGTCAGAGTCTATTGATGGAGCTTTAATAGAGATATAATCAACCGAATTTTGAGACGGCGGTATATATAATGTTATGTTTCCTGAGTCATCAAGTACAAATGCAGTAAGCTTTGCAGTTGCAGCTATTCCGTTTGTTACTTCGATTGTTAAATCTGCGTCGTTGATATTTTCGAGATCATTTTCATCAAGGTCTCCCAGATCAATATCAACCGTATCCTTAATTGAACCTCCGTTTATCCCGATATATAAAGGGATCTCAACTTCAGTGAAACCTTCTACAAAATCTTCACTTGAAGCGCTTCCATAGATATAATTCGGGTTGGCTATTGCAGTTCCGGTCATATAAAATTGGTTCGGCAATTTTCCGGTAAAGCTATTTAAAAAATCTGTCAGGCCATAGTCGTTTAAATCTATTTTTGTTTTTGTTGCACCGTATACTCTAACATTATTAAGGAATAATGATTCCGATTGAGTTCCGTTAGTCCCGATCAACTCTGCATTTAAGTCTATATCAATATTAGCTGTTGAAGTTAAATTTAGGTATATGCTTGGCTGAGCAAATTCTATGGTTTCCGTGGTAAACCGGTCATTAAAATTACCAAAATCGAAGTCAAAGTTTGTTTCGTTAATATCAAAAGAAGTCGGTTTAAATTTACCTTCAATAAATGAGAAGTCTGAATTTTCAAATTTTACTTCCACGCTAACGCTGTCGTTTTCACTTAGTTCCCGGGCATCATCCGATTCTTGAACAGTAAATATTGCTTTATACTCAATTTCGTTTGTCGGGTTACCCGGGTTTGTAGTTTTAATTTTCCAACCGTTCAAATCACCGACACTTATGGTTTTATTTGTCTCCTTTCTTGAGAGACTTACATCTCTACTAAAAGAATTCCCTGACGGATCGAATAAATTTTCAATATTAATTTCAACATCCATTGCAAGATCCATAAAGTTGTCTATCATTATTTCAAACGAGCCATTATTAAACGTTGCTGTTTCCACAAAAGTTGAGTCGTCCATAGTTGAAGTATTTATTTCTGTGAAAGGATCTTGTTCCGGTAAAACAGCGGTTGTTCTTGAAATTTCCAGATTTGAAATTGAAGACACAACATCAAAGCCGGCATCATCTTCTATTGTAACAATTTCCCCGTTGCTGCCGGAAGTATAAACTGTTAAATCTACCATCATATCTTCATAAAAAACTACTCCACTTAAATCAAGTTGCATATCACCTTGAGAGTTTTTGGCCACAACAAGGGGCAAATTATCGGTTATTTCCAATAATAGTTCATTGGTACTCAACCTTTTTATTTGGACTCTTTCAAACTGTAATTCTACGGGAAGTTTATTAACAAAGTTTAAGTTTATTGTTCCTCCCGACATGTCTACGGATACAAATTCGTCAATCTCGGAAAATTCGTTTTGAATGTTGCTTCTATTTTCAGGAAAAGTTGAGCTGGTACCTGCAGGAATACCAACAAACTCTTCTACAGTCACAAAAGAGTTAAAGGGGTCAACATCATTGATTTTTATCGAGCCTATTACTTCCGAGCTTTGTGAAGAAAAATCATCTAAAGTTAGATTATCTTCGATTTTTATATTTTCCAATTCGTTAGTGTCCGCGAAAACAAGCAAACCTATGTTGTCAGTATTATCCGAACTTGTAATCCACGTAATTGAAGTATCGGTTTCTATTGCTTCTTCAAGAGTATAAGACCTTGAAGTTAAAGGAGCATTAAATTCCACATTCCAAATAGGTGCTACAAAATCCTCGGGAGGGTCAATACACGAGATTACAAAAAGTGTTATAAAACTTATATAGAGATAGTTAATAATTTTCATTTTACTCTCATCAAAAATATTATTGGTTATAAATAATTTATTGTGTTCGAAAATAATAGAAAGACCATGAATATTTGGTGACTAATTCCACATTTAATAATTTATTTAGTTTTCGTTATTCAGGAAAATTTTTCCCAAATTAAGATTATGGACTCATAATCGATAATAATTTTATTTTGTTAAATAATTACGAATCAGTACAATATCTTTTGTTTATATTTTATTACTATATTCTTTTTATTATTTTCTTTTGCTAATAAATAATGTACTGGTAGGTTGTTTATGAGCAGTTTGGAAAGTTTAAGAAAGTCGGCTGATTATCTATATGAGAACAGGGAATATGAACATGCTTATTCTGTTTATGACGATATATATAGGAAAGTATGGTCTGCTGTATCCTATATAAGCAACGGTCTGCTGGAATTCGGTAGGGAATATTTGTCAAATAATTTAATGACTTCAATTGAATTTAAAAATAAATATACCTCTTCTGTAACCAACACGGTTTTTTTTAAGTGGTTTCAACTTGATGAGGATCAAACACTTAACGAATTTACGTTTGCATTAAACGGGAAACTGGTATCTTTAATAAACTCAAGAATGTATGAGAAGAGTTCTTTAAATATTACATTGAATGAATTTTATCTTTTGCAGCAGTTGGTTCTGCTAAGCGGCAACGGAAACTGGGTAAGCGAAATTTTAAAAACAATGTCACCGCAAATTATTGATAATAAACTAAAAAAAATAAGAGCTAACATTACAGAAGATAAAGTTATCCAAAACATAATTGAACATTCCGAAAAGCTCAGAATAACTGACTGGAATACGATCAATACAATGTTGTTAAATTATCTTGACTTAATGAAAGAACAAAAAAATGTTCTATACAAAGAATTAAGAAAAATTGTTGGCACTGATTATTCGAGAGAAGATAAAAACAAAAAAAGAACCCACAAGAATTACGAAAAATATGAACGATATGAGAAATATGAAAAATACGAGAGATATGAAAAATATGAGAGTTACAATAAATATGATAACGATGAATTCCAATCTTCAAAAGCAACCGAAAACGAAAAAGCAAAATATTTCGGTTCAATATTAGAGCTGAAAGGAATAGTAACAAAGTCGTATATTAGAAAAAAATATTTAGAGCTTGTTGCCAAATACCATCCTGATAAAGTTGAAAGGCTCGGAGGCGAATTCAAAAAAATAGCCGAGACTAAGACCAAAAGAATAAACGAAGCTTATGAATGGATGAAAAAAAAGTATAATCTTTAATTTATACCGCAGTCATGCCTAGTAAAAAGTTCAAAATAGAAAGCAAATATGAAAACGTAGTTGTCTTAAGTACTTCTATAAGAACTTTTTGTTTAGAACATAGTATAAAACATGAAAAAATTATGGAAATAGAATTATGCTTGATTGAAGCTTTGAATAATGTAATTAAACATTCGTATGAATCTAAAGAAAATAATCAAATTGAAATAGACATAATAATTGAAACCGACACTATCGATATATATATTCATGATTACGGAATAGCGAGAACAAATTTTGAAAGGCCGACACTGGAATTTGATCCCGAAGATATTGAAAACCTGCCCGAGGGAGGAATGGGTCTGTTTATAATTGACAATCTGATGCATGAAACAAAATATACCTCAGAAAATGGTAAAAATACTTTTTTAATGAGAGCAAAAATTTAATAACTATTTACTGTATTTAATTTTGAAACAATTCATAATTTTTATTCTATTATTAACCGTGGCATTTGCACAAGACTCAACTAAGAGTGTTGTGCTTAAAGACAACCAGCCAGTAAGAAAGAAAAAAATTATTAAAGCAAAATATCCTTCGTACCAGTTATTAAACGGTTTTATTCTAGTAAAAGAAGCAAATGAAGGTGACCCGTTTGCACAGCAGGAATTAGGTTCGAGGTACTTAATAGGAAAAGGTTTTCAGCCTGATACAGTAAAAGCAATAAGTTGGTTAAAAAAAGCAGTAGACCAGGAGTTACCGCAGGCAATTTATAATTATGCCATTCTTTACTTTAACGGGATTGGTTTCGAGTGGAATCCATTTGAAGCTTATAGACTTTTTAAAAAATCTGCATTTAATAATTTAGCTCAAGGTAAGTATGCTTACGGCGTATTGCTTACTGAAAACCTAATTGTAAATAGAAATTATTCCGAAGCCTATAAATGGATAAAAAATTCGGCGGAAATGGGTTTTGAGCCTGCTGAAGATGCATTAAAACAATTTGAAAAAATGGGGATGAAGTTTGATGAAAGCTCTACTGACTCGACGATCAATCAACAAAACCCTGAAGAATCATTTGCCCTGTTAAACCAGGACTGGGAATTAGATTTATTCAGCTTTGATGATTCACTTGATGAGAAAAAAGTGAACGAAAATATATTGAATCTGTTTAGTGAAAACATTCCCGATCTGAAAAATACGCTTGGAGTAAAGGAAATAAAGGATACACTAAATCTTGTAGATACTACAAATGCAATTCAAATTATCAATTATGCTGCCGACAACGGAAGCCCCGAAGCCTTAATGATTAAAGGCAGAAACTATGAAGCCGGTTTGGTAAATAAAAAGAACAGGATTAAGGCACTTGCAAATTATATAAGAGCTTTCAGGCTTGGTTCAAGGAAGGCCGCGGAATATACTCTAAAGTTAACAAGAGACCAGAGTGTTTTTGATGAATTAAAAGAAGAGGTTGATGACGGAAACCCCGAAGCAATGTATGCATGGGCAGGATTGATTGCACTGGGATTTGATTACAGGTTAACGGACGAACAAGCAGTGGAACTGCTGGAGGATGCAGTTGAAGAAGACCACGTTCCTTCAATTATTGAAAAGGGACTTTGTTATTACAACGGTACACTCGTAGAGCAAGATAAAGAAAAGTCAATTGAGTACTGGGAAAAAGCGGTAAAGCTTGGAAGCAAGGAAGCAGAAATAAGAATTATATTTGACAAGATTAATAATATTGAAGAATATGACAACCTGGATGACGAGATAAATGTTTTGGAAAAGTATGCTGACGAAGGTTCTGTTCTTGCCCAGGCTGTTTTGGCTTATTGTTATGAAAAAGGATTAGGCGTAGCAACGGATAAAGCCAAAGCCTCACAACTATACAGGCAGGCGGCAGCAAGAGGCAATGAGGCGGCATGGAATTCGCTCAAAAAAATGTATGATGATTTAAGGCCGGATGAAACGGAGTTTGTTATTTTTGAAGAGTAATTATTTTGCCTTCATTAAAATAATAGTCAGGTCGTCGTGGGAAGCAGTATTTCCCCTGAATTGATTTACAGCAGAAATAACTCCTTGTTTAATTTTATCAACTTCCAAATGTGAATTATTTTTTATAACACTTTTTAAATTTTCAATACCGAACTCTTTTTTATGATTATTCATTGTTTCCGTGATCCCGTCTGTATAAAAGCACACGATATCACCGGCTGAAGTTTCTACGCTTTCTTCTTCAATAGTTTTTTCGAAAATGCCTTTATCATTAAGCCCAATACCCATACCCTTGGGATTTATCTCTTCAAACTCTTTTGTAGTATTTCTATAGATAAGTAACGGAGTATGTCCGGCCCTGCAGAATCTTATTTTTCCTTCATTATCAATGCACCCGGCAATAATAGTAAGAAAATATTCGGGCAATAATTTTTCGGCAAAATGTTTTTTGAGATTAATAATTAAATCCTTTGGGCTGTCTATTTGTTTTATAAGATAATTAATTATAGCTTGAACCCTTACCATATAAAGCGCTGCGGCAATTCCCTTCCCCGAAATATCTCCAATGACTAAATAGGTTTTACAATCATCCTTGGGGCTTTTGACAAAATCGTAATAGTCACCGCTTACTTCTCTTGCGGATTCATAATAAGCAGAAATATTAAAGTACTCATTTTCGGGTGGAACTTTAGGCATCAGATCAGCCTGGATTTTTCTTGCCAGAGACAATTCATCTTTTGCGGTGAGTTTATCAGCCAGCTCGAATGCAAGGAGGGCATTGATTATTAAGAAAGCAATTAAAAAGTAGATAAGGTTTAACTTTATAAATCCGATTAAAAAAATAAGAACGGCTGCAAGATAAAAAATTCTTCTGCCCGCAGACATTTTTAATAGGAATGCATTAAAAAGGCTTCTTAAAAATAGTAATGCTCTTACAAACTTATTTCTCGATTTATTTTCATCCTTGGGTATCTCCGAAGCAAAAAATTCGTAAACTTCGGTAGCTTCCCTTTTCAAAAGCTTTTCCATCTCGTTATAACTCAGGTCGCTGGTATATAAATTAAACAGCTTTTTAATAGGATTTTGTTCGGGCAATTTTTCTCTCTTTTATTTTTTAATAAACAAAATTGTGAAAGGTGAAAATTTAGTTAAAGTAAAGTGGTTTATTATTGCAAAAAAAACAAGTTGTGAAATCAACAAAATCATCCGGCTAACCATTATAACCTAATTTTAATATTTTTTTGACGGTTTTATAATATAAAAGTTAGCCGGATTAAATGTTAATTAAATATAGTCGGTATATTGTTTGTCGGTATCCAGGATGTGAACAGTGAGCCAGTTTTTGAGGAAGTTGAGAACCTCGATGCTTATCATGGCTTTGCCTGCATCAAACTTTTCCTTTAAATTTAGTACTTCTTTTGTTAAAGTATCGTGCTCTTTCTTGTGAGCGGCATAATCGGGGAAATTTGCTTTTTGCATTAATTTTTCCTCGGTATCAAAATGTTCCTTAGTGTAATTTATTAATTCGTAAAATGTTTTACCCAGAGCATCTTTGCCTTTGCCTTCTTTCATTGAATTGTGTAACTCATTTACCAGGTTGACCAGTCTTTTATGCTGGTAGTCTATAAGTGAATTTTTTACACTGAAGTTGTCACCCCATACTATTAGAGCCATTATACCTCCGGATTATTTATTTTTACAAGTAAAAGTATTTTTTCATTGAATCTATTGAAAATATAATTAGGAATCTTTGGGCGGAGATTAGGAGTTCTTAATCCGTTTTGCTCAAAAATCATAATTATAATCTGTAAAATATGTTACTAAAAGTATTATCGGTTATTAGAGGATAAATTTAACGGAATACGGTAAAAAATTATTCTTTTATGATAGGCTGTCTTAGAACCGTTTTCCATTTTGAAGGAGCGGCTTTCCTGATATCGCTTAAATATATTTCGTGGTGGTTGCCTGTTCTGTCGTAACCTGATTCTTCTATAAAGCTGTGCAGTTTTTCTATGGTGGACCCTTCTTCACTGAAAGGGCCGATGTGCATTACCTGGGCAGCTTTACCTTCTTTTAATTTTTTAAAATAGAGCTTGTCAATTAAAGGTAAATCCTTTTTCCTTTTAGCGGCTTCAATTGCGGAATTTATATCATCTTCAGTAATGAAATCAGGCTGCATTATCATCATTGTCCAGAGCCATTCATCTTTTCTCCCTTGATTGAAAGCCTTCATATCTTCAGCCCACCAGAGACCCTGCATTGGCATAACTGCATAGTCAATTTCTTTTTTACTTTTCTTTATCATGAATTTCAACGTGTAGGAAACCGAGAACAAAGCTTCAACTGCGTTTTTATATTCCTGAGAAATGTTAGGATTACCTTTCCCGTCAATCATTAAAAATTGGAATTCAGGTACATCAACTATTTCGCATTTTTTTGCAGAAGGTTTGTAAAGATTTTTATACTCTTTTTTGTAATCTATCTTTTTTATTTTCTCACCGATGATTAAATATTCACCAAACAATAAAAAATAATCAATTGATTTTTTCTTTGCATATCTTGCGGAAAAGAAAAGAGAAAAGAATGGCAAAAGGTTAGATTTATAGCTTTGATGTAATCAATATAATTTTGTAAATTTGACGAAAAAGAAATGCCGACAGATACATCAATAAGAAATAGTATTTTAAGAAGAATTCAGCGGTTACCAGAAAATAAACTAAATGAACTTAAGAAATTCGTTGATAAACTTGACCAACCTTCAATCAATAAATCCGAAACACTGTCTTTTGCCGGTTCCTGGGGAGATATTGATGATTCACTCTTTAGCGGGTTTACAGAAGAATTAATTTCTAAACGTAAAACAAATAAACGCAGATTTGAATAACAGGGCATTACTTGATACTGATATTTTATCCTATTTTTTAAAAGGTGATTCCGCCGTAATTAAACACGTAAAAAACTACCTTAATAAATTCCACATAATAGAAATAAGCATCATAACTTATTATGAAATTGTAAATGGTTTGCTTGCCAAAGATGCAACTAAATTGTTAACTATTTTTGATGATTTTGTAAATCAAAATATGGTAGTTCCATTGACGGAGAAATCATGTAAAATATCTGCAGAGCTTTACTCAAGGTTGAAAAGAAAGGGCGAAATTATCGATGATATTGATTTGCTAATTGCAGGAATAGCCATTGAAAATGATATGATACTTATTACAAACAATGTGAAACATTTTAAGCGTATTCCAGATTTAAGAATTGGTAATTGGAAAGTCGATTAGTTTAACGGAATGTTGTTTTTAATAATATTATGATATAATTTTTTGAAAACTGTTGGATAAATCATGTTACTCAATTACATAAACTCCGTAATGAAAAAAGCAGTTTATGAGATTTTAAATGATGACAATTCTTACTACAGAGCTATTTCCGGTTTTGACGGAGTGATATCAAATGCGGGAAATTTGGAAGAATGCAGGAAACAACTTTGAGAAGTTTTTGGAGAATGGATTTTAGTTCGGATAAACAGAAAATTTTATTTGCTAAAAAGAAAGCTTTAACCTGTCCTAAATGTGGAAATAAGGGCTGCAAAAAAACAGGTCAAAGAAAAAAGATTGAAAGATCACGAAGAGCTTTAATTGCTTCGCCAATCCCTTTTCATGATTACGAATATTGCTGCGATAAATGTAAGCACTTATTTTGGAGCACTATTGAGAATATTTATAATCCTTAAAACTTACTCCCCTAGCATTGCGCAATAGGAGGCATGATTAAAATCTGCTACCTGGAAAAATATATTTATAGAAGGAAGGTATGGAGTCGAAATAATGAACAAAGTAATTTCGTTTTTTTTATTAATCATAGTGTTATTTAGTTTCGTTGGATCTCAAGAAAAACAAGATGAAAAAACAACACTTTGTATAACCTTTGATGACGGCAGTACAAAAGATTTTGTAAACTATAAAAATGAAGTTTGGAATAAAATGATTCTTCAGCATTTGGAAAATCATAACTTAAAATCCATACTTTATGTTGCCGGCAAAAATTTAGACAGCCCTGAAGGAAAAGCTATTTTAGAAACATGGGATAGTGCAGGTCATTTAATTGCCAACCATACTTACGGCCATCTCAATTATAACAGTTCCAAGATGACTTTCGAGAAATATGAAAAGAGCATTCTCCGTTGTGACTCTTTAATAAACTCGTATGAACATTATGTTAAATTTTTCAGGGCGCCTTACCTTAAAAGGGGAGAAACAGTAGCGAAGAGAGACTCTTTAATTAATTTCCTCAAAAATATTAATTATAAAAACGGTTATGTAACAATTGACGCTTCGGATTGGTTTGTTAATACCAAACTGATAAAATTTATGAAAGCAAATCCCGGTGAAAGTATCGAAGGATATAAAAAGTGCTACATTGCACATTTAATGGAGAGAGCAAAGTTTTATGATGATCTTGCTTATGAATTAACCGGGAGGAGAATTAAACACAGTCTGCTGCTCCATCACAATTTAACGTCGGCATTGTTCCTCGGAGATTTGATTGCTGAATTTAAGAAGGAAGGCTGGAATTTTATAAACGCAAAAGAAACGCTAACCGATGAGATTTATAATCATCAGCATGCAATAATTCCAGCCGGTGAAAGTATAGTCTGGAGTATCGCAAAGGAATCCGAGAAGTATGACGACATTTTGAGATACCCGGCTGAAGACAGTAAATACGAAGAAGAAAATATGAATAAGCTAGTGTTATGTCAACAATGAAGTGTCGTGTCATTCCCGAATGCTTTTATCGGGGATCCATTTTTATAAATTAGATTCCCGCTTAATACGTGCAGGAATGACATAGTATAAGTTATTTGTAGATTCCGGCATAAAGCCTGCCCCGTAATGTATTAATACGGGGATTATCGGACAATACAGAATTGACAGGACACTAGGGTTGTAAAGGCTACTGTGTTAAAATAATTATAAGAGATTCTATCCCGCATCCGCGATGGAATCTCTACAGTATGTTACTTCATTTTTGTTAGCACTACTTACGTTAAAGTATATTCTTTTTCACTACTGTCCGGATATAAGTTGAATAAAGACAATTGTTTATCATCTGGGGTAGAAAAATTTGTGTAATTGTTATCAGAAAAGATTGAAAAAATGGGTGTTTTCTCAAATATTGTAATACTTACTACTTGTAAAAAAGTGTAGAGAGAGCACTTGATTTTTAATTTTTTCTTGATACCGGATAAGATTTTAATGGATAAAAAGTTTTAAGAAAAACAGATTGATCACAGATTAATCCTTGGGATTTATCTACGTGATGAGAATATAGTCTTTGAAACTGAAGGTTTGATTTTGCTCTTGTTACAAAGTAAGCATTACCGGTAGTCAATCTGTAAAGTCTTTCGAAGTCGATATAACCTCTATCGATGATGTAGAAAGCACCGGTTTCTGTTATTAGTTCGTCAAGAATATTGACATCGTGGACAGAGCGTCAGTAATGCTAATAAAGGCTGGAATGTTGTTTTCTAGATTTAGTAACGTATGCATTTTGATAGCGCTTTTTTTCGAGCGAAACTTTGCCCAAGGAAAAAGTGAAAGGCATAAACCTGCCTGCCGGACAGGCAAGTCGATAGTTGTTGAATCAAGGGCATAAACGGTTTCATCTAGTTCTTCGAAAAGATTTTCATCACGATAAAGTTCTTTGGCTTGTTTGATAAGTAGGTATGCATGCATATTCTCCACTCTCGTCATTCGTTTATCTGAGCTAACGTAGACAGCGAGATATTACTTCTTATACCAATGTGATAGAGTTTGTTTTGCATTGCCCGAAGACATGTTTCTATATCTCGCAAACTTTCACGATATGTCAGCTGTGCGAATGCCATAACTAAAAATTGCAATTGTTTCCAAATTAATTCTCTATATTATTAATTTATAATATAGAGAATTTCTATGTAAATATTTACATATTTGTAAAATTAGATTTTGCATATAAAGAAATTGCTGTAATTCATTAGTAATTGAGGTATAAAGATATTTCAATGCTACACTATAACTAAAACTATATAAGGAGAATAGTATGAAAACAACAAAACAGATTGTTTTTTTCTTGTTGTTATTTTTGTTTGTAACAGATTTACATTCTCAAAATATTCAAGAAAAAGAAAAAAGCGTTGACTCACTTTTTACCTTGGTAAAAAAAATAACACCTTCGCAGTTAACGGATGCATATTCGGATAAGCTATCTTTAACTGATGAAGAGTTGGAGCAAGCCAAAGAACTTCTTTATTACTCCTATGCACATGCACCAATCGAATTAGAGGAAAAGTTACATAATTGGGTACAGAATTGGAAGGAAGATGTATCCCAAAGACAAAATGCTTCCCAAGTTATGAAGCCCAATATCCGTCTTCAAAAATTAAAAGAATGTTTAGAAGAAAAGTATGGAGAAGAGTATGTGAGATTTCTGGAGACACCGTATTTTATGAAAGTAAAGGTTTTGGAAATCACTACTTCAACATATAATATGAATAGGCCGAGAAGGAACATTAAAGTTCCTAAAATTGATTTAAAAGTTGAAATCCTAGACGTTGTTAAGGGAGCCGAGGTTTATTCCGAGAGTGATAAAATAACAATCAGTTATTTGCCTCATTGGTTTTCTGAAACGTCTTTACCGGTATTTGAGATTAACAACATATATGCGTTTCCGTTAAAACATTGGTCTAGACCGGAATTTGCAAATTATAAGGAGTTGATGCTTAAATTGAATGGGCTTCATACTCTTTACAAAGTAGACAACAATGATATGATTACCACTCCATTGACCCCTGAAAAACATATAGACATGCCGTGGAACGATTTTAGGGATGATTTTAAAAAAAAATATTTAAGTGAGAAATAGGGGGACTTATGAAAAAGGTAATAATATTTGCATACTTTCTATTGTTTTTTCAGTATATAAAAGGGCAAGATTGTCTGGATGATATTACATCTGTTATATATTCTTATTCGAGAGAAGGTATGGCGGTCCAAGCGAATCAGAATTTTGATAGTCCTTATCTTGTCAGATGGAATGAAACAAAGTTAAATGGTACACCAATTTATTTGGGCAGCTTTGATACAGAAAATTATCTGCCTTTTGAACTCATTGGTTATGAGAATGAAATAAATAATCTTTTTTCTCAAATGATTACATCTTGGAACAATCAGTATTCTATACAAATGGAAATTGATGACAATGAAGACTACATTCTTTTTGGTTTTTATGATGACGAGGATTTTTTTACAGATCCCAGTAGCGGTACAGTCGGTGAAGCTTGGACTCAAATCCCAATCAAATGGAATTTGACAACTGGTCAGTATGAATTTTCTGAAATATTGGATCCATATGATTGTGATAGTTATTATTATGAAGGGTTCTCATATATTAATACTTATAATTATGAATGGACGACATCAACTACACCAGTAGCTGGTAAAATGATGTTAGGTACTGTAATATTGCATGAGATGGGACACGTCCTGAGCCTAGGGCATTCAAATTATATCCTTGGTTCACCTAGAGTAATGGATAGACAATGTGATCCATCCTCAGTTATTCCTACACTAACGACATGTGATATTTATAATGCTTCCTATCATTATCAAGCCTTGTATGACGATGTGACCGGTTTTTCGAATGAAATAGCTATTACATCATATCCAGCCCAAATAGATGAGAATCAACAATACTCACTAAGCGCAGAGTTCTATCAAAGCTCTGAGGAACCTACGGCGCATGTTTTGTCATGGAATTGGATAATAAACCTATATCATGACGACGGAACTTATGAGTATGTAAATGAAACTTTTTCAGGCAGTTCATACTGGTACTCATGTTCGTGGACACTAAATACTCCATCTTTGCCTACGGGCTATAATTGGACTTTAAATACTGATGGTGATATTGCTGCTGAAATTATTTTGACGGTAAGTGTAGCAGGCTCAAGTGCTTCACCGGATTCAAAGGTTATTTCTTTTAGTACACCATTTCAAAATGTTTCAGGAACTATCTCAAGCAATACTACATGGAACGGATATTATAAAGTTGTTGGAGATGTTACGGTAAGTAACGGAGCAACGCTTACCATTTCGCCTAATACATATGTGTTTTTTTCCAGCGGGACTTCATTAATAGTGAACGGCGACCTGAATGCTTTAGGAGAATCCGGCGATATGATAACATTTGCCTCAGCAAGCAGTACAGCTCCAAGCAGTTGGGGAAGTATTGAATTGAATGGAAGCGGTGCCTCAGGTTCGGTTATAAGTTATGCAAAGATAAAGTACGGGTATGAAGTTCGAGTTATAAATGTTCCGAGTTTTGAAATATCTAATTGTAATTTTGTCGATAATTATATATCGATGTATGTATCCGGGTCAAGCGGAACAATTTCGGATAACAGTTTAACAAGCAGCAGTATAGGACATTCAATACAGCTGGATAATTCTACAGTAAACTGCTATCGTAATGTAATCACAAAAACCGGGTCAGGACAAAACAGAGGTTCCGGCATACAATATGGCGGAGGATCAGGCGGTTGTGTTGGGGGCAATAAAATCTCTTATTGTTTTTGGGGTATCGGAGCAATTTGGGGTTCTTCGCCTCTATCATTTTATTCTGCCCCGAATAACAAAATAACAGATTGTACAATAGGGTTAAATGTGTACAGACAGAGCTATCCGGTATTTGGATATCAGAATACTGATGGCTATGATAACAATAGTATATATGACAATACTGCCAATGCAAAGGTAGGTATAGCCTACTCAGGATATGCGAGCGGGTTATATGCTTATAATAACTGGTGGGGTAGCTATCCGCCAAATACATCCCTGTTTTCTGTGGGATCGGAGGCATTCTTCTACTATTCTCCTTTTCTAGCTGATGATCCTTGGACATCATTGGCAAAAGCAAGCGCAACTGGGGAAATAGCGGCAGTAGAACTAGAGCAACCTAATATTCAGCCTTCCGAGGATCCGGATGATATATTCAATGGAATTATTCTTAGGACGAATAAAAAGTATAAAGAAGCAAAAGAGTTTTTTATGTCATATTTGGAAAAGTATCCTGAAAATCAGCAAGCTTATGCAGAACTTTATCATTGTTATAGTAAAGAAACTGCAAGCGATCTTATAAAATATTTTACTACCTTACCAGATGGAGCAATAGAGGACAATAAATTGTTTCTCTCCTATTTGTATCTAAAGGAGGAAGATATACAAGTCGCTAAACAAGTAAACAACAGCATAATATATGAAAGTTCGGATATGTCGCTGGTTGAGAGAGCAAAAATGAATAATATATACATTGCTTTATATAACGAAAATAATTTTGATGAAGCGGTTGAGATGTTTAGCAATACATTGACATTTAGAACATCTTCAAAATCATTAATTAGTTCGGATATCTCCGATGTTGAAAACGCCATTGAAGCCTATGCCTTAGTTCATGGGAAAACTATGCCGGATTTTTCCAGCCTAAAAAAATATTACACAGAAGAAGCTGAAATACCTGAAGAATACGGTTTATTAGGTAATTATCCGAATCCCTTCAACCCTTCTACAACAATTAGCTATTCGTTACCGGTTGAATCCAACGTTAAGATTTGTATATACGACATACTTGGAAAGTTGGTAAAATCATTTAGCTGTCATGCTCAACCGGCAGGATATACTCAGGTTGAGTGGAACGGTAGAAATGAAAATAATACGACTCTTGCAAGCGGTATTTATATTTACAGAATGGAAGCAATAGCACTTGACGGGAACGGGAAAAATTTTGTTCAATCAAGAAAGATGTTATTGTTGAAGTAATAATGTTGATCAGATATTATGAAATCCAAACTCGGTTTTTACATCGAGTTTGGATTTATTTTTGGAAAAGTTAAAAAGTGAAGTTAATGAAAGCAACGAAACATATTATTTTTTTGCTTCTTGTTTTTTTATTTGTAACTATTGTACATTCTCAAAATATTCAAGAAAAAAGCGTTGACTCACTTTTTACCTTGGTAAAAAAATAACACCTAACGAGAAAGAACAGAAATTAAGCAAACTCAGTAACACTATAAGTGATGAGGACTTTGAGAAAGCTAAAAAATTTTTAATTGAAAATTAGGGAGATATTACAATGAAAAGGTTTTTGATTCTGTTCATAATTATAATTTCAAGTAAATTTTCTGCACAAGACTGTCCTCCTGATATTGAGACCTATAAATATGTTGCTGGCTTTCCTTATGGAAGAATTGCCCCAACTTATGACTATACTAATTCATATGTAATAAAGTGGAATGATAATAAAATAAATGGTGAGTCGATATACTTAGATGATATAAACATATATTTAGAAATTCCTTTCGAATTATTAAATGAAACTGACCAATTTGAAGATTTGCTTCAGTCTGTATATCTTCCTGGTGTTAAGAAGGATATTCCCCCAAAAAAGGAAAAACACCGTAGGTGTTTCATTATTTAATACCGGCAGTTTTCTATCATAATGGAAGTCCTAGCGGACTTCAAAGAGGTAATTCAATTATGACAACCCCCCTTGTCATTTCTATACAATTCCAAATAGTAGATAATGGAAGGATTCTATAAAAATAATTTTTCTATTTCACACAACGGGTTAATTAGTATTAAGATTTGAAATTATGCCAAGGAAGCATTTTAAGAATGTTTCCTTTATTTTATTGTACACTGGTTAAAATTTAATTAACTTACAAGTGAAATTATGTAGATATAAGGCATAAACCTTTTTGCTAATCTAAACATTACTAAAAAGGAAATTTCAGGTACAAACGATAAAATTATATTTCCCGCAAACGAAAAAAAACTTTTATATAAATTAAAGTTTCTGCAAAAAATTGTCGAGCGTTTTTTGGGTGAGTCTGTCCGCCGTCTGTGCGCCTTTGGCGTATCTTTTTGGCGGGAAATCTTTTTTCACACATAAACATACGTCCCGGACAAAAATACACCGGAGAAGGATGGAACAAATCTTCCAAGGTAGGCGCACCGGAGAAGGATGAAACAAATCTTCCAAGGGAGGCGCACCGGAGAAGGATGGAACAAATCTTCCAAGGTAGGCGCACCGGGGAGGATTGAAACAAATCTTCCAAGGTAGGCGCACCGGAGAGGATTGAAACAAAT